>JAHHRX010000001.1 GCA_020025545.1 Oscillospiraceae bacterium
GAGTAGTAAAAGTAATCTTTGCTATATAGACTCTGATCCCATTGTGATTTGATGGACATTCGTCGGGGGCAGCCTGTCCCTGTGCGAAAAAGGTCGATATATCAAACTCTACAAGCGGTATGCTGCTAGCGGCATACTGCTTTTTTTATATCCTGCGGCGGGCTTACAGCCTGCTGAATCATTTGGGGGAAAGAAATATGAGTAAAAAACTGATCGAACTGAAAAATATCTCTAAATCCTTTGACGGAGAGAAGGTTTTGGATAATATCAGCCTCTATGTCTGTGAGGATGAGTTTATCACTCTGCTGGGCCCCTCTGGCTGCGGCAAGACAACTACATTGCGGATGATCGGCGGCTTTACTCAGCCTGACGAGGGCGATGTGATCTTCATGGGGGAGCGGATCAACGATGTGCCGCCTCACAAGCGCAACATCAACACGGTGTTTCAGAAGTATGCACTGTTTCCGCATCTGAATGTCTACGAAAATGTGGCCTTTCCTCTCCGGGAAAAGAAGCTCCCCAAGAAAGAAATCGATGCAAAGGTAAAGGAAATGCTCTCCATCGTAATGATGTCCGCATTTGCAAACCGCAGTGTCGCCAGCCTTTCCGGCGGTCAGCAGCAGCGTGTTGCCATTGCCCGGGCACTTATCAGCCGCCCCAAGGTGCTGCTGCTGGATGAGCCTCTGGGTGCACTGGATCTCAAGCTGCGCAAGGATATGCAGGTGGAGCTGAAAAAGATTCAGCAGAGCACCGGTATCACCTTTATTTTTGTTACGCACGATCAGGAAGAAGCGCTTTCCATGTCCGATACCATTGTGGTCATGAATGAGGGCATCATCCAGCAGATCGGTACGCCCACGGATATTTATAACGAGCCGAAAAATGCCTTCGTGGCGGACTTCATCGGCGAAAGCAACATTCTGGACGGAATCATGCTGGAAGACTACTCCGTGCACTTTGCCGGTCAGACCTTCCCGTGTCTGGATGCCGGCTTCGGCCCCAGAGAGCCTGTGGATGTGGTGGTGCGTCCCGAGGATGTGGACATTGTTCCCGTAGAAAAGGGTATGCTGGACGGTGTAGTTAACTCTGTTACCTTCATGGGCGTTCACTATGAAATCATCGTGGACATCAAGGGCTTCAAGTGGATGATTCAGACCACGGATTTCGTGGACGAGGGAGAGCATATCGGCATCTATTTGGAGCCGGACGCCATCCACATTATGAAGAAGTCCAAGTATTCCGGAATGTTCGGTGACTATTCCTCCTTCTCCAACGAACTGGACGAGCTTTCCAATCCGGAAGGAGAGAACGAGGAATGAAAAAGAATAATTCCAAAGGGATCCGGACCACGGGCCGTGCGGCGCTGGCCCCCTACTCCCTGTGGGCAATGATTTTCATATTGGTGCCCCTGCTTTTTGTGGTGTACTACGCCTTTACGGATAACAATTTTAATTTTACTCTGGAAAATGTGGAAAAATTCTTCACCGCAACCAGCAATATTCAGAATGGCGACGGTACCAGCCGGGAAGTCCATACCTATATACTCATTGCGTTCAGAAGTCTGAAGCTGGCGGTGATTTCCACCCTGATCTGTCTGCTGCTGGGTTATCCCATTGCCTATATCATGTCCCGGGCGAAGGAGCGGACGCAAAAGACCATGATGACGCTCCTGATGATTCCCATGTGGACGAATTTCCTGATCCGCACTTATGCATGGATGACCATTATGCAGGATAACGGCATTATCAACAATGCGCTGGCAGCTCTGGGGCTGAATCGAATCAAAATGATCGGCACAGAGGGCGCGGTGATCGTTGGCATGGTGTATGACTTCCTGCCCTATATGATCTTACCGCTCTATTCCATTATGGCGAAGATGGACGACAGGCTGCTGGAGGCTGCCAGAGACCTGGGCTGCAACAGCGCTTCCGTGCTGCGCAGAGTGGTACTGCCCCTCAGTATGCCCGGTGTGGTGTCAGGTGTGACCATGGTTCTGGTTCCTGCGGTCAGCACCTTCTACATTTCTCAGAAGCTGGGCAGCGGCAAGTTCCTGCTGATTGGCGATGTGATCGAGGGACAGTATGTGGCAAACAACTTCCATTTTGCTGCCGCCATTGCCATGGTGCTGATGGTTGCATTGCTGGTATTTATGGCAATCTTTAAGTACCTTACTTCCCGCCGGATGAATGGAGGCAGATAATATGAAAATGAAAACATCTGCAAAAATATACAGCGCAATCATATTTTTGTTTCTCTTTGCCCCCATTGCGGTTTTACTTCTGTTTTCCTTTAACGAGGCAAAGAGTCTGTCCGTTATGTCGGGATTTTCCTTCAAGTGGTATGTGGAGCTTTTCAATGACCGCAATACCCTGAATGCAGTGCGAAACTCTCTGGTGCTGGCGGTTAGCGCTACTTTGATCGCTACGGTGATGGGCACTGCCGCCGCATGGGGCATCGACCGGATTCGTTCAAACTGGTATCGGCGTGTGCTGAGCACCGTCACGGATATTCCTATGATCAATCCTGACATCATCACCGGCATTTCTCTGATGCTGATGTTTGTGTTTGTGGGTCGGATGTTCGGCGCAGCTACCAGTCTCAGCTTCTGGACTATGCTGGCGGCCCATGTGACGTTTTGTCTGCCCTATGTGATTTTGCAGGTACTGCCGAAACTTCAGCAGATGGATCGTGCCCTGCCGGAGGCGGCTATGGATTTGGGCTGCACCCCTTTGCGGGCTTTTTTCAAGGTGGAACTGCCGGAAATGCTGCCGGGTATCATCACCGGAGCGATCATGGCTTTTACCCTTAGTATGGACGATTTTGTGATCAGCTATTTTAATGTGGGTAACGATTTTCAGACCCTGCCCATCCACATTTACAGCATGACCAAAAAAACTGTGACCCCCAAGATGTATGCGTTGGCAACCATTATTTTCTTTGTAACTTTGGGCATGCTGATGCTGAGTAATCTGGTGGATAATGACGACAGCCGAAAGCTCCGTCAACGCAGAAAAGAAAAGAAAGGAAGAAACTAAAAAATGAAAAAAAGAACCCTTGCACTATTTCTGGCACTGACGCTGCTGGCAGCAATGCTCCTGCCCGGCTGCGCAAAAGACAACACGCTGACCCTCAATGTTTATAACTGGGGCGAGTACATTTCCGACGGCAGCGAAGGCAGCTTCGATACCATCCGGGAATTTGAAAAATGGTACGAGGAGAACTACGGCCAGAAGATCAAGGTCAACTACACTACCTACGCCTCCAACGAGGATATGTACAGTAAGATTGCCAACGGTGCCGTAAGCTATGATGTGATTGTGCCCTCCGACTATATGATTGCCCGGATGGCAGAAGAGGGCATGCTGGCTCCTCTGAATTTCGACAACATTCCCAATGCCAAATACATTGATGATTCTTTCAAGGGCCTTTACTATGACCCGGAAAACCGCTACTCTGTTCCTTATACCTATGGCATTGTCGGTGTGATTTATGATTCCAATGTGGTAGCACCGGAAGATGTGGGAGGCTGGGAGCTTCTTTGGAATGAAAAGTATGCCGATAAAATTCTCCAGTACAACAACCCCCGTGATGCATTCGGAACTGCCATGTATATGATGGGTATTGATGTAAACACCGAGGATAAGGCTGAGTGGGACAGAGCCAGAGATGTTCTCGTGAAGCAGAGAGCTGTTCTTGGTGGACTCGTGATGGACGAAATCTTCAACTATCTGCAGTCTGGCGAGTATGCCATTGGCTCCTATTATGCCGGTGACTACTTTACCATGGTAGACAATCAGGCAGAGAATGTGGATTTGAAGTTCTACTATCCCGAGCGCACGAATTACTATGTGGATGCCATGTGCATTCCTGAGTGTGCCCAGAACAAGGAACTGGCGGAAATTTTTATCAACTATATGCTTTCCGAGGAAGCAGCATTGGCCAATGCGGAGTTTACCTACTACGCATCCCCGAATTCTCTGGTCTATGAGAACCCTCAGTATATCGAGGATATGGGCGAGGAAACCATGGAAATTCTTTACCCTGAAATGGAGGATTTCTCCAAGCTTTATAATCAGTATGCCTTCCGCAATCTGAGTCAGGAAATGCAGACTTACCTGAATACCCTGTGGGAAGAAGTTAAAATCAACTGACCGATAGGAGAATTTGCCATGACCCACGCAGAAAAAGCAAAAGAACTCTTTCAGCAGGGCTACAATTGCTCTCAGGCAATAGCCGTTGCCTTTGCAGATCTGACGGAAATTCCTGTGGAAGCTTCCGCACGCATGGCATCCTCCTTCGGCGGCGGTCTGGGCCGAATGCGGGAGATTTGCGGTGCCGTCAGCGGCATGTGCCTGGTGGCCGGTATCCTATACGGCTACGATGACCCTGAGGACGGTTCCGCTAAGAAGGAGCACTATGCCCGTGTTCAGGAAATGGCAGGGGCGTTCCGGGCAGAGACAGGCAGTATCATCTGCCGGGAACTGCTGACAAATCCCAAATCCGACCCGAACCCCACACCCCGCACGGAGGAATTCTATCAGAAACGCCCCTGCGCTGACTGTGTGTATCTGGCGGCGGAGATTCTGGAAAATTACATTGCCCGGCATCCTCTGCCACAAAAGTAAGGCTTCCCGTGTCATTTGGGGGATCACTTCCCCCAAATGTAAAAATTTATCTTGCATTTTCCGGGAAACTGTACTATACTATGAAAGCACCTTGCCGGTGTGATGGAATGGTAGACGTAGTGGACTCAAAATCCACCGGTGGCGACACCGTGCCGGTTCGAGTCCGGCCACCGGCACCATAAAAAAGTCACAGCTTAAGCTGTGACTTTTTTTATATCATGAAAACCACCGGCGGTGCAAGCAGAAGGCTTCCGGTGGCTCCAGAAGCTGCCGTCGTAAAAGGGAAGAGGGGATCTTTCAGCTCATCCAGAATTTTCTCCAGCGCTGAGGCTTTTCTGGGATCAATCTGCTGCCATCCATTGCTGTCTACCTTCAGGAAGCGGTTGCAGCGCAGCGTGTACTGCTTTTTTGTGTTATCTGAGTAATGTAACACAATTTGAAATTCCTCGCCTGCTGCCGGCTCTGGCTCCTGAGAGGGGCCCCCGGAGGGAACCAGAAGCCGCAGGTGATCCAGAATCGGCTGCATGGTATCGGTACTGTCGAAGCGCAGAGGCCGCTCCCCCTGAGAAAAAACCGTGATTTCCGTTACGAAGCGAATATGCGATCTTTGCGGCTGCTGAGGCATACAGCCGCAAAGCACGATAAGTACTGGAAGTACAACTCCGAAAACCTTCAAAAACTGCCTTTGTTTTTTCACTATTTCCACCGCCTTGCAGATAGGTTATGCAGGGAAGTGAAAAATATCAAATGTGGAATCCGGTAAATTTTGCGAAAATATAAAATTTTACTTGCATTTTCCAATGTTTCCGTTACAATAAATCCATATTTAGGCAGGAGGAAAGCGCATGAAACCGGAAAGACAGGATTACAGCATAAAAGTAGAAAAATTTTATCGGCGAATGCTGCACTGGCTTGAGCTGGTGATTGCCGGGTTTACCCTGTTGGTGCTGATTGTGTCGCTTTGCCTTGAGGGGTATCGGATGGTGACCGTTGACGGATATTTTGTGAATCTGACCGGCTTTTTGCATAATATTCTGAACATTGTGGTGGGACTGGAATTTGTGCGGATGCTGGTCGATATGACCCCGGCCACCACCATGGAGGTGCTTATCATGGCAACAGCACGGTATATCATCCTCAATCACAACAGCCATTGGACACTGTTGGTGGGGGTGATTTGCATTGGTGCGCTGTTTGCCATTCGGCGGTTCCTGATCAGACCCAAGGAAATGAAGGAAGAACTGGTGGAAATCGAATAAATAACACCCCTCTGATCCGGAATCAGAGGGGTGTTTCTTGCTAATCTCGGTAATTTTTGAATACCCAGTACATGGATCCGAATGCCACGATCAAGACGCCGCCGGCCAGAAAGACCTCCCAGCGTTTACCGGCTTCTGCCTGAAAAACTCTCGGCAGCCAAATGACGATTAACAGCAGTATGAGCCACGAATGATGGAAAAATTTCATAAACTTTCCCTTTGTACCCGGAACATCAGCCTCCAGATCTTCCGGATGCAGTGCGGTGCATCTGACAACCATGACCGGGGCAGGCCCCATCCGCCGGTAAATACGCTGTGCGGTATATTCGATTCCGTCAATTTCAAATTCAGGCATCAGACCTTCTTTTGTAATGACCAGATTGAGGTTGTTTTCATTTGCGTATTTGCACAGCACTGTCGTAAATTCCTGCGGTGTCGTAATGGCATCGTCCGGCGTGAACACGAATGATTTTTTGCGCTCGGCACCAACAATTTTTCGGTAGTCCTTTTTCCAGTCATCAGAAAGCTTCTGCTTAACCTCCGGAGCATCCATCTTTGCAAGCAGCCAATCGATATAGGAAGCGTCCGGTGCCGGCGCATTTTGCAGCTGCCTGCAAAATTGAATTGAGATTTCCAGTTCTTTTTGCCGCTGCTGAAGCCGCAGCTCCTGTGCCTTGGAAAGCTGGGCAACGGTCATTTCGCTGCGCAGACAGGCGGCAATGTCTTCAAGAGGTGCATCCAGCATCCGCAGGGCACGAATCAGCTTCAGCGCTTCGATGTCCTGCTGTGAATACTCTCTGTAGTCATTTTCGGGATTTCTCTCCGGATGAATCAGCCCCTGCTGTTCGTAGAACCGTATGTTGCGCCGGGAAATCCCGGTAGCCTTTTCAGCTTGTTTTGCGTTCATATTTTACCTCCTTGTGTCCTTTGGATACCCTGAGGATACACTATGCACAAGGTGCCAAGTCAAGATTTATTTTTAAAAAATCGTATATTTTCAGATTCTATACAAAAAAACAGCAGTTGCAAAGCAAAAGACCATGCAGCTGCTGTTTTCGGTAAATTCATTTTGCCGGGGAAAGGGACTGTATTACAGATCGCAGTTGCCCACGGTTCTGGGGAAAGGCAGCACATCCCGGATGTTGCCCATACCGGTCAGATACATGACGCAGCGCTCAAAGCCCAGACCGAAGCCTGCGTGACGGGCGGAGCCGTACTTCCGTAGATCCATGTAGAAGTCGTAATCCTCAGGATTCATGCCCAGCTCTTCAATGCGGTTCTTGAGGATATCATAGTTATCCTCACGCTGGCTGCCGCCGATGATCTCGCCGATGCCGGGAACCAGACAGTCCATAGCGGCAACGGTCTTTCCGTCGGGGTTCAGCTTCATGTAGAAAGCCTTGATTTCCTTGGGGTAGTCGGTGACAAATACAGGGCGCTTGAAAACCTCCTCGGTGAGGTAACGCTCGTGCTCGGTTTGCAGGTCGCTGCCCCAATGGACGGGGTAATCGAAACGGTCGTTTTGCTTTTCGAGGAGCGCAATGGCCTCGGTGTAGGTCACATGACCGAAGTCGGAATTCAGCACATTGTGCAGCCGGTCCAGCAATCCCTTATCCACGAAGGAATTGAAGAAGTTCATCTCCTCGGGAGCGTGCTCCAGCACATAGGAAATGATATATTTGATCATATCCTCAGCCAGTGCCATATCATCTTCCAGATCGGCAAAAGCAATTTCCGGCTCTATCATCCAGAACTCGGCGGCATGGCGGGTGGTGTTGGAGTTTTCGGCACGGAAGGTGGGGCCGAAGGTATAGATATTGCGGAAGGCCATGGCGAAGGTTTCGCCGTTGAGCTGGCCGGAAACGGTGAGGTTAGTGGGCTTGCCGAAGAAATCCTTGGAGTAATCCACCTTGCCGTCCTCGGTCTTGGGGATGTTGTTGAGATCCATGGTGGTTACCTGGAACATTTCGCCTGCACCCTCGCAATCGGAACCCGTGATGAGGGGCGTGTGGACATACACAAAGTCCCGCTCCTGAAAGAACTGGTGGACAGCGTAGGCAATCAAGCTGCGGACACGGAACACAGCCTGAAAGGTGTTGGTTCTGGGGCGCAGGTGGTTTATGGTGCGCAGGAACTCCATGGAGTGGCGCTTCTTCTGCAGGGGATAGTCTCCGCTGGAGGGACCCTCTACGGTGACGGAGGCTGCCTGAATTTCGAAGGGCTGCTTTGCCTCGGGGGTCAGCACAAGAGTGCCCTTGACGATCAGGGCGGCGCCTACATTGGTCTTGGAAATCTCCTGAAAATTTTCCATGGTATCATGGTAAACGATCTGAACGGGATTGAAGTAAGTGCCGTCGTTCAGAACGATAAAACCAAACTGCTTGCCGGCACGGATGGAGCGGACCCAGCCGCCAACCTGCACCTCTTGACCGGCATACTGTTCGGTGTGCTTGAAAAGATCACGGACAGAAATCAGTTGCATAATCTATACCTCTCTTACTGCTTGGAAATATAGCTAGATTATACGCCAAACCGCGGCAATTTACAAGGGGCAAGGCGTGTTTTTCCCATAAGTTTTCCCCGAAATACAGGAAATTCCCGAAATACCCATGGAAAAACCCTCCGATTTTCGGTCGGAGGGTTTCGTTTATTTATTGGAAGCTACATTCCTGCGAACCAGGGCTCTGTGGAGCCGGGCCTCGGCCAGACGAAGATCCGTATCGGAAGAAGTCTTGTCGTTTAAAACCTGCTGAGCCTTTTCGTAGGATGCATCCACACGGCGGGTGTCGATCTGGTCTGCCCACTCAAAAGTGGTGGGCACCAGAGTCACTGCACCGTTTACCACGCTGAGCATACCGCCGATACAGGCTGCATAACGCTTCTTGCCGTCCGTAACCACGGTGGCACGGCCCATGCCGAGGGGAGCCACGCAATTAATATGGCCTGCCAGCACGCCGATGTCGCCGCTGATGCTTCGGACGATCAGTTCTTCTGCCTGTCCGTCATAGACCAGACCGTCGGGGGTGACGATCTTCAAAGAAAAGCTGGTCACTTCTGATCACCCTTCCATTTTTCAACTACATCGTCGATGCCGCCTGCAAAAAGGAAGTAGGATTCGGGGATATCGTCGTGCTTGCCTTCGATGATCTCCTTAAAGCCACGGACGGTTTCCTTCAGGGGAACATACTTGCCCTGATAGCCGGTAAACTGCTCGGCAACATGGAAGGGCTGGGACAGGAAGCGCTGCACCTTACGGGCACGGTTAACGGTCAGCTTATCCTCTTCGGAAAGCTCGTCCATACCCATGATGGCGATGATGTCCTGCAATTCCTTGTAGCGCTGCAGAATTCTCTGGACGGCTCTTGCGGTCTCATAGTGTTCCTTACCCAGAATAGCCGGCGTCAGGATACGGGAGGAAGAGTTCAGAGGATCAACGGCGGGGTAGATGCCCAGAGATGCAATGCCACGGTCCAGAGCGGTGGTGGCGTCCAGATGGGCGAAGGTGGTGGCAGGTGCCGGGTCGGTGTAGTCATCGGCGGGGACATAAACTGCCTGCACGGAGGTAATGGAGCCGTTCTTGGTGGAGGTAATACGCTCCTGCAGAGCGCCCATTTCCGTTGCCAGCGTAGGCTGATAGCCAACGGCGGAAGGCATACGGCCAAGCAGAGCGGAAACCTCGGAGCCGGCCTGCGTGAAGCGGAAGATATTATCGATGAAGAGAAGCACATCCTGATGCTTTATATCACGGAAATACTCTGCCATAGTAAGGCCGGACAGCGCAACACGCATACGCGCTCCGGGGGGCTCGTTCATCTGACCGAAGACCATGGCAGTCTTTTTGATAACGCCGGATTCGGTCATTTCGTTGTACAGGTCGTTACCCTCACGGGTACGCTCGCCGACGCCGGTGAAAACGGAGTAGCCGTTGTGGGCAGTGGCGATGTTGTAGATGAGCTCCTGTATCAGAACGGTTTTGCCCACACCTGCGCCGCCGAAAAGGCCGATCTTACCGCCTTTTGCGTAGGGGCAGATCAGGTCAACGACCTTGATGCCGGTTTCGAGAATCTCGGTGGCGGGCTGCTGCTCCTCGTAGGAGGGGGCGGGACGGTGGATGGGCCAATGCTCGGTTTCGGGCAGGGGAGCGCCCTCGTCGATGGGCTCGCCCAACAGGTTAAACACACGACCTAAGCAGTCTTCGCCGACGGGCACGCTGATGGGGGATCCGGTATCCACAGCCTCGGTACCGCGCTGCAGGCCGTCAGTAGAGCTCATGGCGATGCAGCGAACCACATTGTCACCGATGTGCTGTGCAACCTCGGCAACGATGGTTCTGTCACCGTGAGGAATCTCGATGGCGCTGAGTAGCTGAGGCAGCTGGTTATCGGCAAAGCGGATATCAAGAACAGGACCCATAATCTGGATCACGGTTCCGGTTGATTTGACCATTGGATTCAACTCCTTTTGTTGAAATAGGCTCTTAGGAGCCTGCGACGATTTCGGTGATCTCCTGAGTAATGGCAGCCTGCCGTGCCTGATTAAACTTGAGGCTGAGATCCGCAATCATTTCGTCCGCATTCTGAGTGGCGGAGTCCATGGCGGTTCGTCTTGCGGCCTGCTCGGCGGCTCTGCTTTCGCAAAGTGCGCCATAAAGAATGCCGCTGAGATATTCAGGGATGATTGCATCGAAAACCGTGATGCTGTCCGGCTCGTAGACAATGTCGCAGCTGCGGCCTTCCTTGGCTTCGGTGAGGACAGGCAGCATGGACAGCGTGGAGGGAGTTTGGGAAAGAACGGAGACAAAATCGGTATAGCCGATGATGATTTCATCGAATTCTCCGCTGAGATAAGCTTTGCACAGCTGCTTTGCAATGGAGAAGCAGTCACCGACGGTAACATCGGCGGCCTCCATGTAGCGATCCGTCAGCAGGGAAAAGCCGTGGGACTTGAAATGGTCTACGGCCTTCTTGCCGATGGGCAGCACGGTTACATCCTTGCCCTCCATCTGGGACTGCACCAGCTTGATGATATTGCTGTTGTAGCCGCCGGCAAGGCCGCGGTCACCTGCAATGACGATATAGCAGGACTTTTTGACGGGCCGCCGGGTGAGGTAGGGGGAAGAAAAATCGCTGTTGGAGCTTACAATATCGCTGATGGCAGAGTATAGGATCTCAAAATAAGGACGGGAGTTCTGCACCCGTGCCTGGGCATGGCGAAGCTTGGAAGCGGCCACCATTTCCATGGCCTTGGTGATCTGCTTTGTGCTTTCCATGCTGCGGATACGGTTTTTGATTTCCTTGGTGGAAACGCCAGCCATGGGGTACCTCCCTCCTTATTCAGGTGCGACGAATTCGGTCAGCAGCTCGCTCAGGGCAGCCTTGAGGGCTTCCTCAGTCTCCGGCTCCAGCTTGCCGCTGGTGCGGATTGCCTCCAGCACATTGCTGTGGCGGTTGTCCATGAATTCATACAGCCGAGTTTCAAATTCGGGGATCTTATTCACATCTACCTTGTTAAGGTAGCCGTTGACAACGGCGTAGAGGATGCACACCTGATGGGCGACCTCCACGGGGGCGCTGTTCTTCTGCTTGAGAACTTCCACAATCCGCTCGCCGAGAGCCAGTCTAGCCTTGGTATCGGCATCCAGATCGGAGCCGAACTGAGCAAAGCTCTGGAGCTCACGGTACTGGGAGTAGAGCATTCTGAGAGAACCGGAAACCTTCTTCATGGCCTTGATCTGTGCGTCGCCGCCGACACGGGACACGGAGATACCGGGGTTCACAGCGGGCATAACGCCGGAGTTGAACAGCTCGGATTCCAGGAAGATCTGGCCGTCGGTAATGGAAATAACGTTTGTGGGGATATAAGCGGAAACGTCACCAGCCTGCGTTTCGATGATGGGCAGAGCCGTCAGGCTGCCGCCGCCGTTGGCATCGGAGAGCTGGGCTGCACGCTCCAGAAGTCTGGAGTGGAGGTAGAAGACGTCGCCGGGGTAAGCTTCGCGTCCGGGGGGACGACGGATCAGCAGAGAAATTGCACGGTAAGCAACTGCGTGCTTGCTGAGGTCATCATAGATAATTAGAACGTCCTTGCCCTGATGCATGAAATACTCACCCATGGAGCAGCCTGCATAGGGGGCGATATACTGCATAGGAGCAAGCTCCGATGCACTGGCGGATACCACGATGGAGTAGTCCATAGCGCCGCCGACAGTGAGGCTTTCCACAACCTGTGCCACCGTGGAACGCTTCTGACCAATGGCCACATAAATGCAGATTACATTTTTGCCTTTCTGGTTCAGAATGGTATCCGTTGCAATGGTGGTCTTACCGGTCTGACGGTCACCGATGATAAGCTCACGCTGACCACGGCCGATGGGGATCATGGAGTCAATGGCTTTAATGCCGGTTTGCAGAGGTACGCACACGTGCTTACGGCCGATAATGCCGGGAGCGGGCATCTCAATGGGGCGGTACTCGCTGGCTTCAATGGTGCCTTTGCCGTCAATCGGAGCGCCCAGAGCGTTCACAACACGACCGATGAGCTGTTCGCCTACGGGAACAGAAACAACACGACCGGTACGCTTTACCGTATCGCCTTCCTTAATACCGTTGTCGGTACCCAGAATGACGATGGACACAGTATCCTCTTCCAGATTCTGTGCCATGCCGTAGGAGCCGTTGGGGAACTCCACCAACTCTCCTGCCATGCACTTGTCAAGGCCGGAAACCTTGGCAATACCGTCGCCAACCAGAATAACTACGCCGGTCTCGCTCTGTTCCAGCTTGTTTTCGTAGTTTTTGATTTGGCTGCGGATGATTTTCGTAATTTCTTCGGGTCTTAATTCCATACTGTCCCTGCTTTCTAAAATCAGAGTACGGTGTTTTTCAGCAGACTGCGGACTGCCTCGAGCCGGTGGGCCACGGTGTCGTCCAGCCGTTTACCGTCAAAGTCCAGACGAACACCGCCCAGACAATCGGGGTCTACGGTATTGGTCAGTTCCACTGACTTGCCGGTGATCCCATTCAGTTTATCGGTCAGCCGGGCAGACTGCTCCTCAGTAAGAGGCACAGCTGTCACAGCGGTGACCGGTAGTATGCCGTTATCCAGATTGTAGCGCTCCCGATAGGCGGCGCAGCAGTCGGAAAAATGGCGGGGATAGCCCTTTTCTGTGAGAATCTTTAAGAAATTCAGCACATACTGATGGACTTTGCCGGAAAAACTGTCATCCAGAATCCGGCAGCGTTCCTGCTTGGGCAGGTTGGGGGCAGAGAGAAGGCGGATAAACTCCGGTTCCTCGGCAAAGCTCTTTTCCAGAGCGGAAAGCTCTCCGAGGATTTCCCGGGAGAGATTTTCTGCAGCGGCCAGTTCATACAGCGCACCGCCGTAGACATTACCGACTTCTGTCATAGCTCGTCACCCAATTCGTTGATGAAATGATCCACAAGATCGGCCTGATCGGCAGCATTCAGCTCCCGGGCGACGACCTTTTCCGCAATGGCAACAGCAATTCCGGAAATTTCGTCCTTGGCATCGTTGATCGCTTTCTTTTTCTCCATGGCAATATCAGCGGCGGCCTTATCCATAATGGCGGAGGCGTCCTGATTTGCCTGACGAATAATTTCCTCTTCACGGCTTTGCCCGCGGGCAACAGCTTCCTTGACAATTCGCTCGCCGGTCTCTGTGGCGACGGAAAGCTTCTCTTTATATTCGCTTTCCAGAACCTGAGCCTGATTGCGGGCGGAATCGGCATCGCTGTACATATCATCAATTTCCTTCTGACGATCCTCAATCATTTTCATGACCGGGGCGTAGAGGTACTTTTTCAGAACATAGAACAGCACCAGCGTATTTGCCAGAGTAAACAAAGCGGTTACGGGATTGACACCAAGCAGTTCTTCAAAATATCTTTCCACTTGCTCAGCTCCCTTCGTATCGCACAAAGAGCTTAGACATTCACTGCGAACAGAATCAGGAAGGAGATCAGCAGAGAATAGATACCGGTGGTCTCGGTAATGGCGCAGCCCAAAATCATGTTGGTACGCAGATTACCGGCAGCCTCGGGCTGACGGGCCATGCCCTCCAGAGCCTTGCTGACAGCATTACCTTCGCCGATAGCGGGGCCGATAGCGCCGATACCCATACACAGACCTGCACCGATGGCGCAGCAAGCCTTCAGAAAATAAATGTTGAATTCAGTACCCATAAAAAAATTCCTCCTAAAAGTTATGTTATTTTTATTTTATGGTTTGTCAAAATGGGTTACGCCTGCTCCTCAGGGGGAGGGCAGGAGCCGGAAATGTAGACCATACTCAGCAGGCTGAACACGAAGGCCTGAACAAATCCGGAGAAAAGGTCAAAATAGACCGACAAAACGGCGGGGATACCCAATTGCAAAATGGGAATGTTTTGGACGAGACCGGTATACTGGAGGATTCCCAGCAGACCCAGAACGCCAAATACGACACCTGTGATCCAGCGGGCAGTTTTTTTGTTCTTTCTGCCCATATAAAACAGGTACGCTCCGAGAACCAGCACAATCACGGGGATCGCCACAGTTTTAGACAGGAACCCCAGCAGGGCGGCAGAGGCCATGCCCAATGCGGTATAGAGGATGCTGGTGATTACGCCGCCGCCGGCAACATTGCCGAAGTGACGGAAAGCCATGGAAATAGGCTGTGCGATCTCGGAAATGATATTCATAGGGGTCATAACCGCCACGGGTTCCGCAAAGCCCTTGAGCCAGCCGAGGAAGCCGTTTCGCTTGATGGTATTGTACCAGATAATAACGCTGGTCATTACGCCCCAGGTCAGCGGAACGCTGAGGTCGGCGGTGGTGGAGCGGAAGAATCCGGTCAGACCGATCAGACTGCCGCAGATAGAGGACAGGAAGATGGTCAAAATGTAAGGCGTCCAGTAGGCATTATGAGCACCCATGGTTTCCATAACCATATTGCGCATCATCAGGATGCCTTTTTCAACCAATACCTGTTTCTTACCCGGGCGTTTGGAAAGCCCCTTTCCCAGCTGCACGCATGCAATACATAGCAGCGTGGTGACAATGAGCAGAGACACAAAGGTCTGGGAAATGCCGATGCTGAAATCTCCAAAAATAGGAATGGAGAAATGAACATACGGGCCGGTAACATTTACATTCATGCCTGTTTTTCACCTGACTTTCGGAAAAATTCCCCGATATACAGGGTTGGACGCACAAACAGCAGCGGAATCATCATGGCAAAAACATTGCACAGACCGCTTTTTGCAAAGGCAAAGAAAACCACGATCATCACCATCAGCCTTCCAAGCTGCGACAGCTTGATGATTTTCTGACCGCCGGCCACATCCTGCGCCTCTGCTTTATCCGCCGCCAGCATGGCGAACATTGCCATAAAAAAGAAATTGGCGGTGGCAACCAACCCGCCTACGATGCCGCCCAGCAAAACGCTCTTGCTGAATTGATCCAGCAGGGTGAAGATGAGCAGCATTGCCCCGACACCGGCTGCCTGTCCAAGGGCGACGATGCCGGTTTCCTTCAAAACGTATTTACGATAGTCCATAGATAACCCCCAATCAGATATGGTCGTTGAACGAAACGGGAGGGGGATCCTTTCCTTCTTTTCCCTGAGAGAGCCGGGACAGTGTCCGTAAAGTGGCGTAAAGCCCTTTGACAGCAGACAAAAGCCCCAGTATAATGCCACACCAAATAATCCAGCTGCCTAGATCCAAGCGGTTTTTCAGCCAAACAGCCAGCAAAATAAATCCGGCAAGAGGGATGCCTACCGAGAGACCCAGCTGAGTCACCCAGACCAGCAAAGAAAGATCTTTCATACTTCGCTCCTGATTCAAACCGTAAATATTACGCCCATAGTATACCGCATTCCCCGGTAAGTTGCAAGTAACAATTATGAATAAAGTGAAAACGGATGATGAAATAACAGAAAACACTGGCGCTTTTTCTTAAGAAACCCATGGAAAATACCGGAAACTCCGTACATAGTGGAAAAATAGCAGAACGGGCGGAAAAGATTTTTGAAAAGCCCTTTTCAAGCGGCGAAAAATATTGTAAACTATATAAAAACAAACAAAGAAAAAATGCAGAGAAAGGCAGGCGTCAAGGATGACGGCGGAAGAATTAGAGATCCTGCAGGGCACCGTCAGTGCGGTTATATTCCAAAATTATGACAACGGATATGCTGTGCTGCGCCTTGCCACAGGCGGCGAGACCGTCACGGTGGTGGGAACCATCCCGCTGCCCGCCGTGGGGGAACGGCTGATGGTTACAGGCAGGTGGAGCAGCCATTCCAGCTATGGACGCCAGTTTGAAGCAGAATTTCTGGAGCGGCTCATGCCACAGACCAGCCATGAGATCCTGAATTATCTTTCGGGGCGCGTCATCAAGGGGATCGGCCCCAAGACGGCGGCCCGGATTGTGGGCCATTTTGGAGACCGTACTCTGGAGATTATGGAGCGGGAGCCGGAGCGGCTTGCGGAGGTTTCCGGAATTACCCCCCAGAAGGCCAGAAGCATCGGACAGGAGTTTCAGCGCCGGGTGGGAATGCGCCAGCTGATGGAATTTTTTGCGGCGCACCAGCTCCCGGCAGAGCTGGCGGTGCGGGTCTATAAGCTCTATGGAGAAAGTGCCACGGAGCTTCTCTACGACGATCCGTATTTACTGATGGACGACGGCCTGGAGGCGCCCTTCGGAGCAGTAGACCGGTTTGCCATCGAACTGGGAGTTGACGGAGACGACCCCCGCCGTATTCGGGCGGGGATTCTGTTTGAAATGCGCTATAACCTGTCCGCAGGCCACAGCTTTCTTCCGGAGGATAAGCTGGTACCGGCTACGGCTCAGCTGCTTTCCGTGGAGCCGGACAGAATCCAACAGGGCATCAGGGAATTGGAGGAAGGAGAGCAGATCGTAAAAACTGCTTTGGCGGGGATAACGGTCTGCTATCTGCCCCAGCTTTACGAAGCGGAATGCAGCATCACCCAACGGCTGCTGCAAAGCGCCGCGACCCATTTTCCAAAGCCAAGGCATTTGGAAAAAATGGTCTGCACGGCGGAGCAGGAGAGCGGTATCGCTTATTCTCAGCAGCAGAAGGATACCATTGCCCAAGCGGCCACCGCAGGCGTGCTGCTGATTACCGGCGGCCCCGGTACCGGCAAATCCACGCTGGTGAAGGGCATTTTGTCCCTGCTGGGACAGATGCAGTTAAAATGTGTTCTGGCTGCCCCTACGGGGCGGGCTGCCAAGCGGCTCACAGAGGTGACGGGGCAGGAAGCTTCCACGATCCATCGGCTTTTGGAAGCGGGGATTGATCCTGCCACCGGCGAACTGGTGTTCGTGCGGGACGAAAGCAACCCGATCAAGGCAGATGCAGTCATTGTAGACGAGATGTCCATGGTGGATGTGCTGCTGCTCCACAGCCTTTTGAAGGCGGTGGCTCCGGGGAAACGGCTCATTTTGGTGGGCGATCCGGATCAGCTGCCTCCGGTAGGGCCGGGATTCCCGTTCGGGGATATGATCCGCAGTGCAGCACTGCCCATGGCACATCTTACGGAGATCTTTCGGCAGGCCCGGCAGAGCCTGATCGTTATGAATGCCCACCGGGTCAATCAGGGCCTTGCGCCGGATCTCAAAAACCGCAGGAGCGACTTTTTCTTTCTGCCGTGCAATACGGAAGATGAGCTTTGCCGTACGGTAGCAGGGCTATGTACCCACCGGCTTCCCGACAAAATGGGAATTCCGGCAGACCAGATCCAAGTGCTTTCTCCTACCCGCAAGGGTGGCGTGGGCACGGCGTCCCTCAATAAAATATTGCAGGCTGCGCTGAATCCCGCCTCTCCCCGGAAAAAAGAGCGCCAGCTGGGAGATTTTTCCTTCCGAGAAGGAGATCGGGTAATGCAAATCCGCAACAACTATGATATAATGTGGAAAAAGCAGGATGGCAGCAGCGTCGGCAGCGGCATTTTCAACGGTGACATTGGCACCATTACCTGCATTGATCCTCATATGGAGACCGTAACGGTAGTGTTTGACGATCGGGAAGTGGATTATGAATTCAGCCAGCTGGGGGAATTGGAGCCGGCCTATGCCATGACGGTACATAAAAGTCAGGGCAGCGAATATCGGGCGGTGATCCTGTGCGCATGGAACGGCTCACCGTATCTGCTGACCCGCAGTGTCCTTTATACTGCCATTACCCGGGCGCGGGATCTGCTGATTATCGTCGGCAGAGCGGAAACCGTGACCGCCATGACGGAAAATGCCCGTCGTGGCCGCCGGTACACCGGCCTTAAGCTGCGCTTGCAGGGGAAAGGCCAATGAGGCTTCCGGATGGAATCGAGCGGCTGATCTTCCCGCCCAAGTGCCTGCTTTGCGGGAAGATTTTGGAGCCGGGAGAGTTGGATTTGTGCCATGGGTGCCGCATGGATACCCCGGAATGTCCGGTGTCCGGACAAAAGCCGCAATTTCTTGACAGCTGGGTGGCGGTGTGGCATTATGAAGGCAATGTGCGCCGGAGCATTCTGCGCTACAAATTCGGCGGACAGCGAAGCTATGCCAAAGGTTACGGCAGGCTGCTGGCAATGAAGATTCAGCGGGAACACCCGCAGGGCTTCGACCTGCTGACATGGGTCCCCACAGGACGGCTTCGTAAGCTGAAGCGAGGCTACGATCAGGTGAAGCTGCTGGCAGAAGCCGTGGGACGGGAGCTGGGGATGGAGCCTGTCCCGCTGGTGAAGAAAATCCGCAACAATCCGCCCCAGTCGGGCATCAGTGCCTATCCCCAGAGAAAAGCCAATGTTTTGGGCGTGTATCGGGTGAAGAAAGGCACAGAACTGGCAGGAAAGCGGATATTGCTGCTGGATGATATTATTACGACCGGTGCAACGGCGGGAGAAGTGGCGAGAGTGCTGCTGACAGCCGGAGCAGCGGAAGTCCATTTCGGTGCCGTGGCATCTGCCCGGCGCCAAGCCAAGACAAGTAGGTGAAGGTTATGCAACTTTTTTCTCATGACCTGGGAATTGACCTGGGTACAGCCAATGTGCTGATTTTTGTAGACGGACAGGGCATCGTGGTCCGGGAACCGTCGGTGGTTGCCGTGGATAAAAACACCGGCAAAATCCTTCAGGTAGGCGCAGCTGCCAGAAATATGCTGGGCAGAACACCCGGCAATGTTGTGGCCATGCATCCGCTGAAGGATGGCGTCATTTCGGATCACGAAATGACTGTGCGGATGCTGCAGGAACTTTTCCGGGAGGCGTCCAAGTCCTCGCTCTTTACGCCTAAGCCCCGTGTGGTGATCAGCGTCCCCAGCGGCGTGACAGAGGTGGAGGAGCGGACGGTGATCAATGCTGCCATTGAAGCCGGTGCCCGCCGGGTATATCTGATTGAAGAACCTTTGGCGGCTGCACTGGGGGCAGGACTGGATATCAGCGAGCCCAGAGGTCACATGATTGTGGATATCGGCTGCGGCACTACGGATGTGGCTGTAATGAGCCTCAACGGCGTGGCGGTTTCTTCTTCTATCAAGGTGGCAGGCGATGCATTTGACGAAGCAATCGGCCGCTATGTCCGCCGGAAACACGGCATTGTTATCGGACAGGCCACAGCAGAGGATGTGAAAATCCAAATCGGCTGTGTCTATCCCAGACAGGAAAATGTCAGCGTCAGCGTAAAGGGCAGGGATGCCAAGACCGGTATGCCCAGGGAGGTCACACTGCTGTCCTCCGAGATCTATACGGTGCTTCATCGGCCTGCCCGCCAGATCGCAGACGAAGTGCTGTCTGTGCTGGAGGAGACTTCTCCGGAGCTGGTCGGCGATATTTCGGAGAACGGCATTACGCTTACCGGCGGCGGCAGCCAGATCTGGGGCATGGATAAGCTGCTGACAGAGCGGACGGGAATTCTTTGCACCCTGTCTGACAGCGCCGACTGCTGCGTGGCCTACGGCTGCGGCAAGAGTCTTGCGTGGATCAACCATATGCAGGAAGGTCCCATCAACATTGCCAGAAAGCGCATCATGCGGGGAAAATAAAAGCAGCGCCCGGACGAAAGTCCGGGCGCTTTTTGAAATTGTCGGGTCAGCGGGTTCTGCAATTGTCGGGGTGGCAGCCGGAGCCATGCTCCCGATCCCTTTCCCTGTCGCATTCGCAGGGAGCAAATTGCTGTTCGGGGAAGGGAATCTTGCTGAACATTTCACACGGATCCTCACATCCGCCGGGCGTGTCACAGCAGTCCTTGGTGGGAATGGCGTAATCCAGCACAGGAACCACCAGCTGGGCATCCCGCTCCATGCGGATAATGGAGAACTGCCCCAAGGTGACGAAAAGCCGACGATGCTCGTCGCAGCAGATCAGTTCCTCGTCAAACAGTCTGCAGATAATTTCCGGCACGGTGACTGCCATATCGTCCCGGTACTTGCACTCGCAGACATCCTTGACCTTGGAACCCAGAACCATGGGATCCAGCACTTCCACCACAGCGGTGGGGTAGTTGGCGTGGTAGTGGGAGATACCGTCGGGGGAGTGCATTCTGGTGTCGGAGGAGTAAACATGGGCTTTGCTGTCCTCGCCGCAGAGAACAGCCCGCTTATTGAAGACAGCAAGACCGTAGAGGGTGGCGGGATGATTGCAGCCCACGGTGGCATCGGCAAGGATGCGGTAATAGAATGTGACATCGATGCAATAGTGGTACCGATCGAAGGCCACAGGCTCTACATCAATGTGTGTGTAGAGCAGTTCAGCGGAGCGCACACGCACACCGGTGGCATTTTCCAGCAGAGCCTGCGAACCTTTGGTAAGGTAAACCCGCAGATCCTCGATGCAATCCTTATCTTTGCAGCTGTCCGTGATTTTTCTGGTGTGAATAGACATGGCCTGCCTGAGATCCTGCGGATTGCAGCACAGGGTGTCCTTTCGTTGGTCAGACATATGGATACCTCCTAGTAATTTGTAGGAATAAGCAATACGCTTACAGGACAGTTTATGCACCTGCGCCGGGGAAGTGATTAAAAGCACGCTCCGGGCGGGCAAAGTAAGGAAGTTTCGATGTACGGGGAATTTTTCTGGTGGCAAAACTGGAAAGAATATGTTATAATCAGTGCAGTAACATCTAATCAGAGGGGCGTTTGCCTCGCTTCTATTGGATGACAGAAAAGAGAAGGCGTTTTGAAAGTTAATTTACACACCCATACCTTTCGCTGCTACCACGCCAAAGGAACCGATGAGGAATATGTGGAAGCGGCAATCGCTGCGGGATACCAAAAGCTGGGTTTTTCCGATCATACCCCTTTTCCTTATGACAGCGGATTTTTTAACGGGGACAAAATGGAGATTGACCAGCTGGAGGACTATATTTCTTCCGTGGAAGGTCTTCGGGAAAAGTACCGCGGCAAAATCGAAATACTGCTGGGCCTGGAATGTGAGGCGGTGGAGCGGTTTTTCCCGTTTTTGCAGTCCGTCCGCCAGAGAATGGATTACCTGATCCTCGGAAACCACGGGGATAAGGAATTTGAAAACTTTTTCGGTAATATGACGGAGCGGAGTCAGCTGTGGCACTATTTGGAAACAGCGGTGAAGGGCATGGAAACGGGGCTTTTCCTGTATCTGGCGCATCCGGATCTGATGCTGCGGCGGTATCCTGGGTTTGATGAAACGGCGGCACAGGTTTCCAGGGAGCTGTGCCGGGAGGCAAACCGGCTTCGTATGCCGATGGAATACAATCTCATGGGCATTTACCGGGGAACCGAGGACGGGTGCGTCGGATATCCCAGCCGGGACTTCTGGCAAATTGCTGCGGAGGAAAATGTGACAGCGGTGGTGGGCGTGGATGCCCACAGCCCGGATATGCTTCGGGAAATGGATATTTCGGAAGCGCAGAACACCCTGCGCAGCTGGGGGATTCATGTTCTGGAAGATCCCACCGATGCAGGGAAATAATTTTTATCCTACAGGTTCTTTGCAGACAGAATTGTTCTGAAAATTTGCGGTAAGGAGGGAAATCAAATATATGGTGCCGTCAAAAGAGACAATTACGCAGATTGCAGAGCTTTTTAAGGCATTCGGAGATCCTACCCGGGTCCAGATTTTGTCGCTATTACTGGGGCAGGAGCTATGTGTCGGTGATATTGCCGAAGCGGTGAATATTTCCCAGAGCGGGATTTCTCACCAGCTGCGAATTTTGAAGCAGATGCATCTTATCAAATTTCGCAGAGAGGGCAAAAATATATTATATTCGCTGGCAGACGACCATGTTCGGACTATTTTGCAGACCGGACTGGAGCACGTATTGGAGTAACAGAAAGCACTCGGCACAGGCCGGGTGCTTTTTTGTCGAGGAGTTTCTCCGGGGGCGTTCCAGAAATCACGGTGTTTCCCTTGAAAGACCTACCGCCCTTTTTTTATAATGCCACCAGAGCGTCACAAAAGAATGAGGTGGTTGTAATTCAAAGGAAATTGTGCTATATCGCACTGAGTGCGGTGATACTCATCGCCTTCGGACGAATGGGGCGGAATCTGACGATTACGCCATCGGCATCCATGCCGGGCTTTGCAAAGCCGACGGAAAAGACAGAGGACATTTTCTGGGGGCAAAGAAATTTGGAGCTGCCTTTTAAGCTGGAGGAAAACGGGCTGATCGCTGAGAGGCGCTTCAGTTACAGCGGCACCTACTGGGAGGATGGTTCCGATGAAGATGTGACAGGTGTGGCAGCACTGATGATCTTCAACCCTACCGACCGCATGGTGGAATTTGCGGGCATTGCTCTGGAACACGCCGGCGGGACAGAGTTCTTTTTTGTCTACTGCCTGCCTCCCAACAGCCGGTGTCTGGTTCTGGAAAAGCACCGGGCAGATTATAGCGTGGAGCCTATCCAAAAGTGCAGAGGACTTATTACACGCTGGGGGGATATGACACCGGAATCGATGGAAATGGCCGTTGCCCTGACAGACTGGGGGGTGACTGTGAAAAACCGGACATACCATACCTATGACCATGTGGCGGTTTACTATAAAATGTATGTGCAGCAGGGAGATTTTTATTTAGGGGGTGTCTGCTACAGCGCCCATATGTACAGTCTGGAACCTAAGGGGTCCCAATGGCGGCCTGTTTATCATGTGCCGGAGGGAATTACTAAGGTAGTGGCAGTGCAGACAGTGAAAGCAGAAAATGCGTACAGCCAATAGCTGTACGCATTTTTTTATAATACTTTGGAAAGAAAATCCTGCAATCTGGGATTCTGGGGATGGTTGAAGATCTGATCGGGAGTGCCTTGCTCCTTGATTTGACCCTCGTCCATAAAGAGAATCCGGCTGCCTACTTCTCTGGCAAATGCCATTTCGTGAGTGACGACCACCATGGTCATGCCGGTGTCGGCCAGCTCTTTCATAACGGAAAGTACTTCGCCGACCATTTCCGGGTCCAAAGCGGAGGTCGGTTCGTCAAAGAGCATGACCTTGGGGTTCATGGCCAGAGCCCGGACGATGGCAATACGCTGCTTCTGTCCGCCGGAAAGCTGATTGGGGTAGGCATCGGCTTTATCGGAAAGTCCTACTCTTTGCAGGAGCTGGCTGGCAAGATCGTCAGCGGCTTCCTTGGACATAAGTTTGGTGCGCACAGGTGCAAGGGTAATATTTTTCCGGATGGTCATGTTGGGGAAAAGATTAAAATGCTGGAACACCATGCCCATCTGCCGACGAATGCTGTCGATGTCTGCGCCGGGGTCGGTAATGTCCCTGCCGTCGAAGACGATGCTGCCGGATGTGGGATATTCCATCAGATTCAGAGTTCTGAGGAAGGTGGATTTGCCGGAGCCGGAGGGCCCTAGAATGACTGCCTTTTCACCGGGGTAAATGTGCTCGCTGATGTCGTTGAGCACCATGTGATCGCCGAAGGATTTGCTCAAATGTTTAATGTCTATCACCTTGGTGGAGCCTCCTTTCCAAAATTCCGAGAAGCCATGTCAGGAACATGACCAGCACCAAATAAATGAGCGCGACGCCCATGAGAGGGAACATTTGCTCGTAGGTACGGTTGTAAATACCCTGCGCCGCATCCACCAGCTCTTTACCGCCGATGATGGTGATGAGGGATGTGTCCTTCAGCAGCATGATAAATTCATTGCCCAGAGCGGGAAGGACGGTTTTGAAAGCCTGAGGGATCACGATGAAGCGCATAGTGTCGATGTAGCCCAGGCCCAGAGAGCGTCCGGCCTCCATCTGACCGGGATCCAGAGACATGAGGCCGCCACGAATGATTTCTGCCACATAGGCGCCGGAGTTGAGGCCCAGAGTGAGCGCACCGACCATGGTATAGTTGCGGCTGCTCTTGAAGATCACAAGGCTCATAATGAGCAGCTGAACCATCATAGGGGTGCCGCGGATGACGGTAATATAAACTTTGCTGATTCCGTTGAGAAAGCCCAGCAGCAGATTGCGGTGGCCGGGACGCTGCTGATCGTGGGATGTACGGATGACTGCCAAGAGAATGCCCAGCACAATGCCGATTCCCAGAGCGATTACCGTAACCCATAATGTGGTGGCTACGCCCTGTAAATATTGCAGCCAGCGGCTGTTTTCAATAAATGCCTGATAAAACTTTACAAAGAATTCCTGCCAGAAGGCAAGATCTTTCCCGGAAGCCATCATGGCTCCCCATAATTCATAGTAATATGCCAATTGCAATACCTCTTTCAATCCCGGGAAAAGGGCGGCTCACAGCCACCCTTGATTCCTTCTTTGTTAATCGACCTTGATGTACTTGTCGAGGATCTTCTGAATCGTGCCGTCTGCTGTCAGTTCGGAGAGGGCGTTGTTGACGGCAGTCTGCAGCTTTGTGTTGCCCTTCTGGAAGCCAATGGCGTAATGCTCAACGGTATACTCGGTATCGAGAATCTTGAGGCCGGGGTTGGCGGCTACCAGCTCCTTTGCAGGGGCGCTATCCACAACGACACAGTCAATCTGACCGTTTTTGAGAGCCTGAATGGCGGTGATGCTGCTGTCGTAGGTGGTCACATGGTTTGCACCGTAATCATCGGAGCAGTAGATGGCACTGGTGGTGCCCTTTTGCGTGCCGATCATCTTCTCACCCAGATTTTCAAGGGTGACATCGGAATCCTCTTTTGTGATGATGACCTGAATGCCGGTAGCATAGCTGTCGGAGAAGTCCATGACCTTCTTCCGTTTTTCGTCGGCAGTGACACCGGCCAGAACAATGTCGCTCTTGCCCTGCTGGACAGCCAGAAGAGCGGCATCGAAGTCCATGTTGTCGATCTCCAGCTCAAGGCCGAGTTTCTCGGCGATGGCGGCGGCAATATCGGCATCAATGCCGATTACCTGACGCTTATCATCGGTCATTTCATAGGGAGGAAATTCGGCATTGGTGGACATAATGAGCTTTCCGTTGTAAATGGTGCCCAGATCGTTTTCGGTTCGGTTGCTACAGCCAGCAAACATACTCAGTGCAGTTACGGTTAGCAGTAACAGGGAAATTATCTTTTTCATTTTCGTTGTCTCCTTTTCGGCCTGATGGCTGTTGTTGATGAATGAATTATAGTATGAATATTATACAAAATCAACTGACAAATAACACAAAGTATATGATAAATAATGCGTGATACATGGCGAATAGCACAATAATTAGAATGAAACATGGAAAATGAAAATTTTTCTATGCATAAAAGAATGAATATTAGTGAATAAATGCAAGAAAAACGCCCGGATTGCTTCCGGGCGTTTGGCTGTTATACGGTTACGGCTGCTTTTTCACCCCGAGATTCCGCAGAGGTCGGAGTCAGCCGCTTTTCCATAAAGGCAAGAGTGGCTGAGTAGAACAGTGCAGGCCCCAGATTGAAGAAGTGGCAGTCCAGCAGACTGGTCAGCAGCAGAGCCAGAATGGAAATGCCCACAAAGACCTTGTCCGGGCTGCAGTTTTTGAGAAAGAGACGGACGGTCTGATACCGGTGGAAAGCGTAAGCGGCCAAACCTACAATGCCGCAGGAGGCCAAAAGCTGAATAATGGTATTGTGCCAGCGTGCCGGAAAAACGGATACAAAAGCTTCCGAGGTGGACCAGATGATATCCGGCCACGCCACGGGGAAGAAAGTACCGCCGAAAACCGGGTCGTGCAGGAACTGCTCCAAGCCGGCTTTATAAACGAGATCCCGGTCAGCGGGTTTAATGCCCCGCTCTACAAGGATCTGGAACAGCTTCAGCACCTGATCATGGAGGAACAGTGCAACGGCTGCAGCAGCTGCGATTGTCAGAATGTGGGTGGCTTTATCCATACGGCTCTGGTGTGAGGTAACTACTGCAGTGATGTAGGATGTAAGGTACACCGGCACCCCGAAGAGAATGGAAGTGCGGGAGCAGGTAAAGAGGATACCTACAAAGAAAAGCGTGCCGCAGAGGTAAAAAAGGCTGCTGCGGCGGCTTTTGCGAGCCAGAGCAAAGGGGAAGGGAAGCATGATGACCATCAGACTGCCGATGTTATTGTAGTGTCCCCAGCCGGCGATGATGGCCTTGCGGTATATCTCACCGTCACGGATAACATTGCCGGTAAGATATATCCCCAAAAGCTCACAGATCAGTACGAAACCCATAGTGACACCCACCCAAGCCAAATAATCCTTGGGGGCTTTGTCCCACTGAACGCTGCCGCAGAGCAAATAGTAAATGCCAAAGAGGGACACGAACTGCATCAGTCCGAAAAGGGCGTTGCGAAAGCCGTAGGAAAAGAAATAGGGACTTCCGAGGCCTGCCAGCATATAGGCGCCCCCCAAAGCGAGAAAACCGGAGGTCAGGCAGCGCTTGGTGCGCAGGAAATGCTTGCCGCCAATTTTGGGATCCTTGATGAGCCGCCAAATAATACAGCCGATGAGAATTGCGGCAATGGTCAGCAGGTAGATGCCGCCATGGCCGGGGGCAAAAATGGAATTCTCGTTCCGGCCGGGGTTATTTCCGGTGGAGGGAGCAATATAGCACCCGACAGCGATGGGGATGAAGGGGAGAAAATCTCTGCCGCGGAAGCAGATAAAAAGCCCAATCAGCACAATGCAGGTGTATACGGGAAGCTCAGCGGAAAAAATGTTGGATATAACAGTCAAGACACCGATCAGAGCAACATAAGCAGGGGTGTACAGAAAATCGGCAAGCTTTTGCAGGATCGGTTTTTCTGCCAATGAATTCATAATATGGGGACTCCTTTGCAGATTGCACGAATTGTGTAGGAAAAGCATAAAAAAAGAGACAGATACCAACCGTACCTGTCTCTTGGTGACCCGCCGGGGATTCGAACCCCGGACCCACTGCTTAAAAGGCAGTTGCTCTACCGACTGAGCTAGCGGATCGGATGGCTGGGATGGCCGGATTTGAACCGACGAATGCCAGAGTCAAAGTCTGGTGCCTTACCGCTTGGCGACATCCCAATGTGAAACGGCGCCCACCGTCGGACACACTCAGCATTGTAACACAGTTTCTACGAAAAATCAATAGTTTTTTTCGATTATTTTACGACCGGATGTGTCCGAAAACGGGACATGACAACAAAATCCAACAGACACCGGCAGTTTTTTACAGAGGCGGACGGATATAACGCTCGTGACTGCGGGGGGTGGGGCGGGCGTAAACGCCGGATACCAGCCCCAGCATGGCGTAAATGGTAACGATGGAGCTGCCGCCGTAACTGATGAGGGGCAGGGTCAGACCAATAACCGGCGTAATGCCGATACACATGCCGATATTACTGCAAACCTGAAAAATCAGTGCAGCTGCAGCGCCGAAGCAGATCATCCGTCGGGCGTAGTCCTGACTCTGCTTGCCCACCCAGATGCATCGGGCGATCACTGCCGCCAGCATCACAATTACCAGCATACAGCCAACAAATCCCATTTCCTCTCCAATGGAGGAGAAAACATAGTCCGTGTGCTGGGCGAAAAGCTGACCGCCCTGGGTACGGTTGCCGTTGAAAAGGCCCTGACCCAGCATACCGCCGCCGGTGAGGGACAGAAGACTTTGCTTGGTGTGCCAGCCAACGCCGGTGCCTTGCGGATCGATGGATTCCGGAAAGATCAGGTACAAAATTCTGTTTTTCTGCTTCTGACTCATAATCTTTGTCCAGATGATGGGGGCGATGGCAGCCAGAGAACCGCCGCCCAGCAGGAACCAGAAGATGTGGATACCGCCGGCAAAGGCCATGCCGATGAAGATAAACACGAAAATCAAAGAAACACCGGCGTCTTTGGAAATCACCATATTAAGACCCACGATCAGCAGAACGTGGAAAGCCATATGGATAATAGACGGGAGACTGGACAGACGATTTTGGTGGGAAGCCATAACCGATGCTATGGTAAGAATAAAGAAAATCTTACATATTTCTGCGGGCTGAATATCGAAGGGCAGGAATGCAAAGTCCAGCCAGCTCTTGTTGCCGGTATTGTGGTCGGTGCCAAAGGGAACCAGAAGCAGCAGAACGCAGACATCGAACATTACGATCAGTCTCCGATGCTCGGAATAGAGATCCGCATCGATGGATGATGTGATGGCGAAGAACATGACACCGATGATGGTTGCAGCCACCTGAATAAGAATATAGCGCGCAGAACCGCCGAATTTATCAGCGTTGGTGGTACTGGCAATGACGAGACACCCGAAAGCGGATGTGGCGAGACACAAAGTGAGGAGCACCATGTCGCCTTTATGGAAAAATTCTTTCAGCTCCCGGAAAAATTCGCGCACGCAGCCGCCTCCTTTCAAGATTGCTGTTCAATTTTATTATTCTACCATTATTCTGCCCAAAAGTAAATAGAGGACATCCGGGCAGTAGCAAAAATCCCACAGGGGCGTGCCCTGTGGGATAAATTGGAAAATTCAGGCCAGATAGATTGCCTTACAGGCCAGCATGGTCTCGTAGCAGTCCAGCTTGGAAACGATTTCCAGAGGTGCGTGCATGGCGAGAACGGGAACGCCTGCATCCACGGTGACGATGTTGCGGTCAGCCATGTATGCAGCAACCGTGCCGCCGCCGCCCTGGTCTACCTTACCCAAGGTAGCGATTTGCCAGACAACACCGGCATTGTCGAGGGTGGTGCGGACATGCCCCATGGCCTCGGCGGAAGCGTCGGAAGCGCCGCTCTTGCCGCGGGAGCCGGTGTACTTGCAGATGGCAACACCATAGTTGAGACGGGAGTTGTTCAGCTTGTCGCAGGTGTCGGCAAAGTTGGGGTCAAAAGCATTGGAAACATCAGCGGACAGGCAGAAGCTGTTTTCGAAGCAGCGGCAGAGGCTTGCGCCGGTGCAATGGCACAGATCGTGGATAAAGGTCTCAAAGCAGAAGCTCTTCATGCCGGAAATGCCCACGGAACCGATTTCTTCCTTGTCAGCAAGGATGCAGACGGCGGTCTTGGTGGGAACTTCCAGATTGAACAGGGCTTCCAGCTCTGCGTATGCGCAGACCCGGTCGTCGTGACCGTAACAGCCCAGCAGGCTCCGATCCAGACCTACCTCGCGGCACTTGCCGGCGGGGACGATGGTAAGCTCTGCGGACAGGAAATCGGATTCCACCAGACCGTACTTTTCGTTCAGCAGCTTCATAATGTGCAGCTTGGTGAGGTTTTCGCCGTCGCCCTCCAGAGGCTCAGAACCCAGAATGACATTCATCTGCTCACCGGCAATCAGCTGGGAAGCGGTTTTCTGCATCTGATCGCCTGCCAGATGAGGCAGAAGATCGGAAACCACGAGAATGGGATCAGAGGCATCCTCACCGATGGTGACGGTGACAACTTCGCCGTCCTTGCGGTAGACGACACCGTGCAGAGCCAGAGGAATGGTGAGCCACTGGTACTTCTTGATGCCGCCGTAGTAGTGGGTCTTCAGATAGGCGATCTCGGAATCCTCATACAGGGGATTGGGCTTGATGTCCAGACGGGGAGAGTCGATATGTGCAGCGCAGATATTGACGCCCTGATTCAGACTTTCCTTACCGATCACTGCCAGCAGGATGCTCTTGCCCCGGTTGTTGTGGTATACCTTATCACCGGGCTTCAGCTCCATGCCGGGCACCAGAGCTTTAAAACCACGGCTTTCAGCCTCTTTTACAGTCCAGGCGGTAGCTTCCCGCTCGGTTTTGCAGGCGTCCATAAAAGCGGCGTAGCGCTTGCAGTATGCTTCCATTTCGTCTTTCTGCCGGGCATCCAGAAGGGCGTAGCCGTTCTTGGAAGTGCTGAGCAGAGACGCACGGAGTTCTTCAGTAGTCATATTAGTAACACTCCTTTACATTATTTTGCTTTTATTATATCTAAGCTCTGTAAAAAATCAAGACATATCCTCTCAAATGCCTGTAAATCCCGAGCATTCTCCAGCATCCTGTCGCAGCGTTCGGCAAACCAGCTGCTGTCATGCTGGGCGGCAATCCGGGCTCGGGCATAGTCTTCACTGATACCATCCCGGGCCATGAGGCGCTTTACACGATCTTCTAAAGGAGCGGTGATTCCGACGGTCACATGGCACAGCGGTGCCAGCTGGCCTTCAAAAAGGGCGATGGCATCAATAGCGGCAAGGGCGGGCTGCCGGGCAAGCTGACGCTCTACCTCTTGTTTAACGGCGCTGTGCGTAATGGCATTCAGATCAGAAAGGGCTTTTTTATCGGAAAATACGATATTCCCCAACTTTTTGCGGTCCAGAACGCCGCCCGTTACGGTGCCGGGAAAACGGGATTCTATGGCTTTTGTAAGGCTTGGATCCTCGGCAAGCAGACGGTGATAAATGGCATCGCAATCCAAAACGACGCCGCCCTGCGCTTTAATCAGCTCCAGCAGCGTAGTTTTGCCGCAGCCGGTGCCGCCGGTGATGCCGATGATCATACCTCTGCCTCCGCATCGATGATGTGAAAAGCGGCGGCCTTTTTCAGACGGTTCTGCACAGCAAAGGCGACACCCTCGCCGATGGGGCAGCGGGCGTAAACTCTGTGAATGCCGGGATCGTCCAAAATCCGCAGAGCACTGAAAAGTCCCGCAGATAAGGTGGATACATCGGATTCCTTACCGTAGGCAAGGGGAGCGCAGTCTTTATAAAGAGGAAGCTCCTCTTCAAAGCACAGCACCCGGTCGGATGCTTCAAAATGGGAATGGATGTAGGCAGCTGCTTTCTCCCGGCTGCCGGATACGATCACCACATCGCAGGCAGGGGCGTAGTGCTTGTACTTCATGCCGGGGGCTTTCACCACGGCATCCTTGTCGATCTGAGCGGTGACCGCCTTATCAATCACCAGATCCCCCAGAACGGAGCGCAGCTGCTCCGGGGTGATTCCGCCCGGCCGCAGAAGCCGTGGGCGGGATTCGGTGAGATCTACAATGGTGGATTCCACACCGACCCGGCAGGGGCCGCCGTCCACAATGGCGTCAATCCTGCCGTCGTGATCGTGGCGAACATGCTGGGCGGTGGTGGTGGAGGGCTTGCCGGAAATATTGGCAGAGGGGGCGGCGATGGGGACGCCGGCGCAGCGGATAATTTCCCGGGTTACCTGACAGTCCGGGCACCGCACTGCCACGGTGGAAAGTCCCCCGGTGGTGCGTTTAGGCACGGTATCTCTGGCAGGCAGCACAATGGTAAGAGGGCCGGGCCAGAATTTTTCCGCCAGGGTATAGGCTGCTTCCGGAATAGAATGGCAGAATTTTTCAATTTCCGCAGTTTCCGACACATGGAGAATTAAAGGGTTGTCCTGCGGGCGGCCCTTGGCTTCGAAAATTTTGGCGACAGCGGCTTCATCCAGACCGTTGGCACCGAGACCGTAGACGGTTTCGGTGGGAATTGCCACCAGACCGCCCTGCTGAATAATTTTTCCCGCAATGACCGCAGTATCGGGATTTTCGGCAGATAAATATAGAGTTTCCATAGAAATGCCTCCATAGAACCAAGAGAGCAGCTGCAAAGACGCAGCTGCTCCCCTATGTGGTGTTATCGATTAGACAGTGGGCTGGTTAGCAGCTTCGATGATCTTTACAAACTTCTCGGGAACCAGGGAAGCGCCGCCGATGAGGCCGCCGTCGATGTCGGGCTGAGCCAGCAGCTCGAAAGAGTTCTTATCGTTCATAGAACCGCCGTACAGAATGGAGATAGCACGGGCGTTCTTGGAGGAGTACAGCTTGCGGACCACGGTACGGATGCCTTCGCAGACTTCCTCAGCCTGCTCGGGGGTAGCGGTACGGCCGGTGCCGATAGCCCAGATGGGCTCGTAAGCAATGATGACCTTGCGGATCTTGTCTTCGCTGACACCCTTAAGACCCAGCTTGATCTGCATGGTGATCCACTCGGTGGTAATACCGGCTTCACGCTGCTCCAGAGTCTCACCGCAGCACATAATGGGAATGAGGCCTGCTTCCAGAGCGGCCAGAACCTTTGCATTGACATCAGCATCGGTCTCGCCCATAGCACGGCGCTCGGAATGGCCGATGATAACATACTTGCAGCCGGCATCTACCAGCATATTGGTGGCAATTTCGCCGGTGTAAGCACCGGAAGCGTTAGCGTTGCAGTTCTCAGCACCGATGCCAACGCGGGTCTCCCGCATAGCACGGACAGCAGCGGGGATGCAGACAGCGGGAACACACAGGGCAACATCACACCAGCGGCCCTTGGGCATGATGGACTTCAGCTGGGTCATAAACTCCTTGGTCTCGGAGGGAGTTTTGTTCATCTTCCAGTTGCCGGCAATGACGGTCTTGCGATATTTTCTGTTCATGGTTTATTCTCCTTAATATATATGCATCGTAACAAACGATGAGATTTACCGATTTAATGTAAGGTGAAAAGCTTGGGGAAGGGAGGCGGCAAGCCGCCTCCCTTAAGTGAAATCAGAAATGATTACTTATCCTGCAGGCAGGCAATACCGGGCAGCTCAAGGCCTTCCAGGAATTCCAGAGAAGCGCCGCCGCCGGTGGAAATATGGGTGATTTTGTCAGCAAAGCCCAGCTGCTCGCAAGCAGCAGCGCTGTCGCCGCCGCCGACGATGGTGACGGCCTCGGAGTCAGCCAGAGCCTGAGCAACGGCCTTGGTGCCTCTGCTGAGGATGGGGTTCTCGAACACGCCCATGGGTCCGTTCCAAACAACGGTCTTGGCGTTCTTAACAGCAGCAGCAAACTCAGCCTGAGCCTTCTCACCGATATCGAGGCCCATCTTGCCCTCGGGGATAGCGGTGGAATCTACGGTAGCTACGGGGATCTCTGCGTCGATGGGGGAGGGGAAGGAATCTGCAACCACGGTGTCGACAGGCAGCAGCAGCTTAACGCCCTTGGCTTCTGCCTTAGCCATCATTTCCTTGCAGTAGTCGATCTTCTCGTTGTCCACCAGAGAGGCACCTACGCTGTAGCCCTTGGCAGCCAGGAAGGTGAAGGCCATGCCGCCGCCGATGATCAGGGTGTCGACCTTCTCCAGAAGGTTATTGATAACATTCAGCTTGTCGGAAACCTTGGCACCGCCGAGGATTGCAACAAAGGGACGCTCGGGATTTGCCAGAGCCTTGCCCATGATGGAAACTTCCTTCTGAACCAGGAAGCCGGAAACGGCGGGCAGATACTCGGCCACACCTGCGGTAGAGGAGTGGGCACGGTGAGCGGTGCCGAAAGCGTCGTTTACGAAGATGTCAGCCAGATCGGCCAGAGCCTTGCTCAGCTCGGGATCGTTCTTGGTCTCACCCTTGATATAGCGGGTGTTCTCCAGCAGCATCACATCGCCGTCCTTAAGAGCGGCAGCCTTGGCCTTGGAGTCCTCACCGGCAACATCGTTTGCCATGATGACTTCCTTGCCCAGCAGCTGGGAAATGCGCTCTGCAACGACCTTCAGGCTCAGCTCGGGCTTCCACTCGCCCTTGGGCTTGCCCATGTGGGAGCAGAGGATTACCTTTGCGTTGTGCTCCACCAGATACTTGATGGTGGGCATGGCGGCAACGATACGCTTATCGGAAGTGATCTTGCCGTCCTTGGTGGGGACATTGAAGTCGCAGCGGCAGAGCACACGCTTGCCGGAAACATCAATATCTTCGATGGATTTCTTGTTATAATTCATGCTGATTTCCTCCAAACTCTCGGGGATCAACCCCGCATTTTTCCAAAATCCTGCAAACCGGGGAAGGAAAGCTGCCGCAGGGCTTCATAGACCGTAATGGCGACGGCGTTGCTGAGATTCAGGCTGCGTGTATCGGGCAGCATGGGAATGCGGACGCATTCGTCATAGTGCTGATTCAGGAAGTCTTCCGGGAGACCTTTTGTCTCTTTGCCGAAAAACAGATAGCAGCCGTCTTCGTAGTGAGCTTCCGTATAGCTCCTGGGAGCCTTGGTGGAGAGACACCACATCTGCCGGACATCATTCTTGGCAAAAAAATCCCCGAGATTGTCGTATTCCAAAACCTTTACCATGTGCCAGTAGTCAAGTCCTGCCCGCCGGACGGCTTTTTCGGAAATGTCAAAGCCCAGCGGACGAATCAGATGCAGCACGGTGCCGGTCGCCGCACAGGTTCGGGCGATATTGCCGCAGTTTTGGGGGATTTCAGGTTCCACCAGAACGATATTCAGCACAAAACCACCCTTTCTGCGCACCTTTTCTACGCCTTTTGTTTGCTCCCCTATTGTATGCCAAATGAACGATAAAATCAATCCAAAAATCACAAAATTTCCAACTTTTCATAGTATGGACATAAAAAATGCGGAAAGTGCCGCAAATTTGTGAAAAATGCGGGCTTGATTTCATGCAGAGGTTCGCATTTCTCAGAAAAACCGGGGTATTTTCCTGTGTTATGCTGTGAAACGGTAAATATTTATCATGCAACTGCGGGAAAATCATTTTCTGACGATGACACAAAAATACGGCAAATCTTCCGCCGGAGAGGAATTTGCGCCGCTTAGGAAAAACAGGTTTTTGAAAAATGCGCATTTTTTTGGAAGAAACGCCGGGTTCAGGAATCAGGGCGCTTTCCGGTCTCCCGTAAAAGGGTTCGAACCGTATAAAACTGCCTTTTTGGAATTGACTTATGGGTAAAAGCGGAAAGTGCCGCCTGTATTTGAAAATTCGACCCCGAAAGATTGACAATTCCTTGCTTTTGTGAAATAATAAGTCGATGAATTTATATTGTAAGGGGATATGTCAAAATGACTCAATCCAGAACCCATAACTGCGGCGAACTGCGGCTGAGCGATGCAGGCAAGCGTGTTACGCTTGTCGGCTGGCTGGAGAATGTCCGGGAAGTCGGCGCAAACTTTGCATTCCTTGTGCTGCGGGACTTCTACGGCACGACTCAGATCGTTGTGGAGACCGAGGAAATGATGCGCCTTGTAAAGCCCATCAATAAGGAATCCACCATCAGCGTTACCGGTATCGTCCGTGAGCGTGAGAGCAAGAATACCAAAATTCCCACCGGCGAGATCGAAGTGGTGCCGGAAGACATCTGCGTGCTGGGTAAGTGCTGTCATAACCAGCTGCCCTTTGAAATCAACAAGTCCAGAGATGCAGACGAGAATGTTCGCCTCAAGTACCGTTATCTGGATCTGCGGAATCCGGCAGTCAAGAGCAACATCGTTCTGCGCTGCCAGGTGGTTGCTGAGCTGCGCCGTCTTATGACGGAGAAGGGCTTCCTGGAAATCACCACTCCCATTCTGACCGCTTCCTCTCCCGAGGGCGCCCGTGACTATCTGGTGCCTGCCAGAAATCACCCCGGAAAGTTCTATGCGCTGCCTCAGGCACCGCAGCAGTTTAAGCAGCTGCTGATGACCTCCGGCTTTGACCGCTATTTCCAGATTGCCCCCTGCTTCCGCGATGAGGATGCCCGTGCTGACCGGACTCCCGGAGAGTTCTATCAGCTGGATATGGAAATGGCTTTCGCTTCTCAGGAGGATGTCCTCAGCACGCTGGAGGATGTGCTGGTTCCGGTGTTCGAGAAATACGGCAAATATAAGAGAGTTGCACAGGCTCCCTTCCGTCATATTCCTTATAATGAGGCAATGGAGCGCTATGGCTCGGATAAGCCCGATCTGCGTATTGATCTGGAAATTACCGATATTTCCGAAGTGGTGCAGGGCTGCGGCTTCGGCCCCTTCGAGGGAGCAACCGTCAAGGCTGTGGCGGTCAGCGACTTTACACAGGCCCGCAAGTGGATTGACAAGCTGATTGCTGATGTGGAAGTCCAGACCGGCAACAAGGCCTGCTGGGTCAAGGTGGATGAGAACGGCGAGCTTGCCGGCGGCATTTCCAAGTTCCTTGGTGACTGTAAGGACGCCTTCATAGAAAAGCTGAGCTTGAAGCCCGGCAGCTTCGTCTGCATGGCAGCCGGCAAGAAAGCGGTGGCCCAGAAGACCGCAGGTGTCATCCGTACCATGCTTGGAAAGCGTGTCCCCGGACATTTTGACGAGGAACAGTACGCTCTTTGCTGGATCGTGGATTTCCCCATGTATGAAATCGGCGAGGAGTCCGGCAAGCTGGAATTCTGCCACAACCCCTTCTCTATGCCCCAGGGCGGTATGCAGGCACTGCTGGATGCCGAGGGTGATACCCAAAAGCTGCTGGCCATCAACGCCAACCAGTATGATCTGGTCTGCAACGGCTATGAGTCTGCTTCCGGTGCCGTTCGGAACCACGATCCCGAGATCATGGTCAAGGCTTTCGAAATGGTCGGCCTTGGTGAAGAGGATGTTAAGGCAAAGTTCCCCGCTATGTACAATGCCTTCACCTACGGTGCGCCCCCTCATGCAGGTGCAGCTCCCGGTGTTGACCGCCTGATCATGCTGCTGACCGGTGAGGAGTCCATCCGTGAGGTCATTACCTTCCCCATGAATAAGAATGCACAGGATCTGATGATGGATGCGCCCACTGCTGTGGATAAGAGTCAGCTGGACACCGTCCACATTGCCATTCTGGACGAGGAATAATCGATGTGAAAAGCCCGGATGCCATTTGGCATCCGGGCTTTCTGCATAAAAAGAGAGCCGCCTTTCGGGCGGCTCAAGCAAAGAGGAAATGATGAATTACTTCAAATTGATGAAATTCAGGGGATTCATGGGTGCGTCCTTGTGTGTGACGCTGAAATGCAGGTGATTCCCCATAGCGGTTTCCAAAAGTGCGGTGTTACCGACGGTTCCGATGGGCTGTCCCAGTTTTACAGTGTCTCCGGCGGAGACGGAAACCTCTTTGTCAAGGCTTGCATATTTGGTCACATAGCCATCCTGATGGCGGATTACCACGGTAGTGCCCATGGAATCGTCCTCATAGACCGTGTAAACCGTGCCGTCGGCAGCGGCAGTGACCTTCGTCCCGGCCTCGGCGGCAATGTCGATGCCGTTGTGAACACGCCAGTCCCGGGTGGTTTCGTTGTAGCTCAGGCAGTCCATGGCGTAGTCTGCCACAGTTTTGCCCTCCAGCGGCATGGCGGTTTTCAGAGGCTTCGGGGCGGGCTTTTCTGTGGGAGCGGGGTCAACTGCGGGTTTGCCGGAATTGGGCTGGGGGGCTACCACGGCCAGATCTCCGTTTTGGAGAACTGCATCGCTGGGAGCATTCAGCTGGGGATCCGCAGTGTTTGCATTTCGGTAATACAGATAGCCGGAAATTCCGATGGCGGCGGCACACAGCGCAAGGGCTATGTAGTAGCCCTTACCGGAAAAGCTGATGCCGAGATTTTTTCTTTTGCTCATATCAAGCACCTCCGTAGCTCAGTATTACCACATTTCGGAAAAATAAACCAAGACTGGAATTTATTTTTGGTGCAAATATAAAAAAGCAGCACATCACTTGCGTGATGTGCTGCTTGGCGACCCGGAACGGACTCGAACCGTCGACCTCCAGCGTGACAGGCTGGCGTGCTAACCGACTGCACCACCGGGCCGAATTGATATAGAATAGAACGGAGATGATTATAGCAGAAAGATGTCAGTTTGTAAAGAGGTATTTTTAAAAAATGCAAAAAAGAAATAACCCCTGACGAATCATCTAACCACGATGTCATCAAGGGTTATTTCCCTAACTGGTAGGGTTCCATCATTGATTAACCTCCGTTTCTGCGGTTTGCGCTTTCCATTTTCTTCCACATACTTAAAAATCTTTTTCTGAACTACTGATTTCTTTACTTCACAACAAACCTTTCCTGACTTAAAAATCCGCATGTATATGAAATGGAAGATCAGGGGCGGAAAGCTGATACCCGTGGGGAATAACCTCTGCAGCGGCTTCCCTCTTGTGCCTATAATATAACATGGAAAAAGGAAAATTACAAGAAACGGAACTGATAAAATTTTGCTGTGAAAGTTATATAATATGCAGATTATTTCGGAAATTACAAAGAAATCATTGACAAACTGCTGCTGGCCTTGGTAAAATAAATTTGTTGAGCTGCCGTTTGGCAGCTCCCTTTTTAACAGGAAAAGCGCCCCCGGGACAAATGCCTCGGGGGCGCTGATGTTATTGGATTGCAGATTCCTTTAAGACATCCACAGTTTCTACGCCATAGTAGGCAAAGAGCCGGAGGGCGGCGTCTTCAATCTGTTCGCCGGATACTGCAATGGGAATAGCCGGCGGGCAGGAAACGGTGGGGGCGCCGCAGATGCGTCCCGGTGCATCCCGGACGGGGATGGTTTCGTGAGGAGCAAAGAGCGCCTTTCGAATGGAGCAAATCCGTTTTCCGTCCGCCAGAGGAAGATTTCGCTGACAGGCAGCGGGAAGTGTATTTTGTCCCATGACCTCTGCCAGCCGGAAAAGCTCATGTTGGGAGTTTTCCGGGGTCAGCATCAGCACCAGAGAATCCGGGTCGGCATACTCACATTCCATGTTGTTTTGCCGCAGTCTGTCCGCCAAGGCAAAACCTGTGCATCCTGCCGGGGCGTTTATGGTGATCCGCAGGGGATCGGTAGGGAGAATATCCCAGCCGTTTTCTTTCAGACAGGCCTTGGTGCGATCAATGGCAGCGATGGTTTGCGCCAAACGCAGGTCATAGTCCTCTGCCAGATACCGATTACACCGATCCAAAGAGGCCAGCGTCAAATACGAGGGACTGGTGGATCCGAAAAGTGCCATGGCACTTTTCATGCCTGCTTCCATTTGGGGCGGTGCATTTTTTGCAACATGGAGGTATGCGCCCCCTGTGAGTACCGGCAGCGTTTTATGGGCGGAATCACAGCAGATATCCGCACCCAAATCCAGAGGATGCCTAGAAGGGCTCAAAAAGTGCAGATAGGCTCCGTGGGCGTTGTCTACTGCCAGAATTGTCCCATAGCGGTGGCAGATTTCTGCCAGAGAGGCAATATCTGCCGTGGCACCCAGATAGTCGGGGCTGGTGATATACACCGCCGCCGGGGGAGCGGACAGGGAAGAAAGTACCTTCTGAAGCCCCTCAGAAGAGATGGGGCAACCGCACAGAGACTGGTATTTCGCTTCGGGCCAGAGCCAGACAACCTCAAAATCCAGCAGCGCTGCTGCATACACAAAGGCTTTGTGGACATTTCTGGCGGCGACGATCACCGGGGGCGTGCCCGACCTGCAATTTTGCAGAGCAAGGTACAGCATGGCCCGGATGCACTGGCTGGAGCCCTCTGTGGAATAGACGGTGCGCCGGGAGCCAAAGAGCTTAGTGGCGTTTTCCTCGCTTTCGGCAATGATTCCCTCTGCTTCGTAGAGAGAATCGGCACCGGCAACCTCAGTAAGATCCAGTCCCTCGCAGCCCAAAAAGGAAACGCCCTTGTGGCCCGGCATATGGAGCCGGGTGGTGCCCTTGCGCTGATAGGCGGTCAAAAAATCACAGATGGGGGTGTTCATTACAGATTTTCTTCTGCCACCTTCATCATAATGGCACATTCGATACGCTTGCGGAACAGCTCACAGCCGGGCTGATAGACACCGCGGATGGTGCCGGTGGCATGGTATGCGTTGGCAGCGCAGCCGCCGGAGCAGTAGAGCTTCGCCCAGCAGTCGGCACACTCGGGACGGGCGTAGGCATTGCAGCTGCGGAATTCGTCACGAAGTTTGGTGTTTGTGACGCCGTTCCAGACATCGCCCAGCTTGTAGGATTCTTCGCCTACGAACTGGTGGCAGGGGTAGAGGTCACCCCAGGGAGTAACAGCCATGTACTCGGTTCCCGAACCGCAGCCGGAGATGCGCTTGTAGATGCAGGGACCGCCGGTAAGATCCAGCATATAGTGGTAGAAGGTAATGGGCTTGCCCTCTTTTTTGCGGCGCAGCATATCCTCGGCAAGGATTTCATACTGCTCCTTTACAATCTCAAGATCCTCAGGCGTGAGGGCAGCAGGATCGTCGGGGGCGCAGACCACGGGTTCCATGCTGAGCTGAGTAAAGCCCAGATCTGCCATGTGGAACAGATCCTTGGTAAAATCGGGGTTGGCGTGGGTAAAGGTGCCGCGCATGTAGTATTCCCTGTCGCCTCTGGCGGCGACCAGCTTCTGGAATTTGGGGACAATGCGGTCATAGCTGCCGTGACCGGCGTAGTCCACACGGGTACGGTCATGGATTTCCTTGCGGCCGTCCAGAGAAAGCACGACATTGCTCATCTCCCTGTTGGCAAATTCAATCACATCGTCATCAATGAGCATACCGTTGGTGGTGAGGGTAAAACGGAAATTCTTACCCCGCTCCTTTTCGACGCTGCGGGCGTAGGCTACCAGCTGCTTGACAACATCCCAGTTCATAAGCGGCTCGCCGCCGAAGAAGTCCACTTCCAGATTTTTCCGATGGCCGGAGTGCTCCATGAGGAAATCCAGGGCCTGCTTGCCCACTTCAAAGCTCATAATGGCACGCTCACCATGGTATTTACCCTGACTTGCGAAGCAGTAGGAGCAGTTGAGGTTGCAGGTGTGAGCCACATGCAGGCAAAGCGCCTTTACAACATCACCGGAGCGCTCTTTAAAGGTGCCGGCCATGTCTGCAAAAGTATCCGGGGTGAAGAGCTTGCCTTCCTCCTTGAGAGCCTGCACATCGTCAATGTACTCCCGTACTTCCGGCTCGGTAACATCCGGGCGGCTGCCGTATTTTTCCATGATTGCGGCAACGATCTGGTCGGGGGTATGATCTTCAAACATGGCGATAATATCGTAGCCCACTTCGTCCACCACATGGATGGAGCCGGAACAGCCGTCCAGGACGATATTGTAGCCGTTGAGTTTATATTGATGTACCATAGAAAGTACCTCCTGTCAGCAAAAATAAAGTGCCACCGGAAACCGATGGCACTTAATGGATTCAAATGCTTACTTTTCGGTGTTCTCGCACTTCTGGTTAGCAACGCCGCAGCTGGTCTTGCAGGCGGACTGGCAAGAAGTCTGGCACTCACCGCAGCCGCCGTTTTTAGCGCTCTGGCACAGGTTGCGGGTCTTGAGAGTCTTGATCTTTTCCATAATTAAAATCTCCGATCTATAAAGATATTTGCTTTTTGCAAGCGATTGGGAACAATTTGTTCCTAACAAGTGTAAAAATTTTACCATACACCGAGAAAAAAGTCAATATACCCACCGCAAAGGCAATTAAAAAATTTGCTTCTTTCCAACTCGGAAGAGTAAAAAGAAATGACCCCCGACCCACGAATCTGCTTCGTGCTTCCGGCCGGGGGTCATTTCTGCTCACTCTTGATATCTAACATCATTGGTTAACCTCTCTTTCTGCAGATTTTGATTGATTTTTCAAAGACGAAATTCAAATACACCTTCTGTAAATTATCGGTTATCTGCCTGACGGAAATAACTTGAAAGTTTGCTCTGAAAAGGGGTCATCTAAGGCTTTACATCTGCATTGGTATCACCTCTTTGCACTTTAAGATTACCACAGCTCCGGCCTTTTTGCAATAGGTCAGATTGGATGAAAAAGATTCTGAAAAATAATGCAAAACGCAGAATAAGCCGGCAGAAACGGAAAATTAGTTGACAATTCCGGATGAAGCGTGGTATGCTGAAACTGTTGGGGCGGTTGAAAGACTGCCCCTGTTTTTGAAACCGGAGGGGCAGCGTATAAAAATACGGGTGCCGGCGGAAAGTACTTCCTGTGATAAAAACTGTGGAGCCTGAGCATGGGCGGACCCTTTGATGGGGGAAAGTGGCTATTGACGCGGGAAAATACCCGGATTAAAATAGATACACAAACGCAAAGACGGGAGGCACATATATGATAAAGACCGTTGAAATCCGCAGGCTGGAGGATCTTCTGCCCCTGCTTACGGAGCAGAAACATAACGAAGCGATTGACCGTTACCGCAATCCCTACCTCTATCGGGGATTGCCGAATGCGGAGTTTGGCCTGATCACCAGCATCAAACGCAACTGCAAGCATCTTGCAAAGAATTTGGAACCGTCCATTTTGCGCAATTTTACGAAATACGCTGCTATTGAAGATCCCACCATTTCCAAATCCGTTTGGCGCCAGATGATTTTGGGACAGCACCATGGACTTCCTACAAGACTGCTGGATTGGTCTCAGTCTCCGCTGATTGCCCTTAATTTTGCGGTGACAGAAACAAACCTTGCAAAAATGGAAACACGGGACTGCGTTGTCTGGCGGCTGGATGTGGCGGAACTTCGGGCCCTGCTCCCGCAGAAATATCGTGATAGGCAGCGCAACGGAAAAACCGATGTATTCACGGTGGATATGCTCAGCGAAGAGGCGCCTACCCTTGAAAAATACGACGAGGATATGCAGGGCAATGCCATGGTGGTTTTGGAGCCGCCTTCCATTGACCCCAGAATTGTCAATCAGTATTCCTTTTTTACGGTTGTTCCTCTGGGAATGGAAAGCATTGAGGATTTTCTTGACCGATATACGGAAAACACGGTGAAATATGTCATCAAAAAAGAAATGCGGTGGCGGATCCGGGATATGCTGGATCAGCTTAATATCAGCGAGCGCATGGTCTATCCCGGGCTGGACGGCCTTTCTACATGGCTTGCCAGATACTACTATGTCAAAGACCACCACCAGAACGATTGATTCTCAAAGGAAAAATTGATTCTCAAAGGAAAAAACATAACGGCGTGCTGTCAGCACGCCGTTATTTATTTTAATTAAATACATACATCCCGAAAAACGCCAGAAGACCGGGACCGCAGTCATATTCTATGCCGCAGGTATCGGCAAGCTTTTTGACAAAAATACAGTAGGCGGACATACAGGAGTAGCGCAGGTCCGGGAAGCGGCAGGGCTTTCCTTCCTGAATGGCACAGGGCGTGCAGAGCGTGCATCCGCTGACACCGACCAGAAAACCGTCACACCCCTCCTGACGCAGCCGTTTCATAAGGCGGATAGCGGCGGCATTATGACTTCCCTTGGCGGCTTTGATGGCGGGCTTATCGGAATAATCCGAAATTTCCCAGATGGTTTGCAGCACCAGCGCCTTTTTGTGGGCAAGAATCTTCCGCTTCATAGCCTCCGGAGAGCCGCATTCCGGCGGGCAGGAGTAGTTGGCATCGTACTGCCCGCAGAGGTTCTCTTGGCAATAGGCGCGAAAACCGGAATCAAAGACAATATCTGCGGTGTCGATGATTTCGGCAGCGGCAAAATTTTCCTGCAAGGCGTACTGCCGGATTTCTTCATCTGTCATGAATGCATCCGTCCTTTCTTTTGGGGATAGTATAGCACTGTTTTTTCTTCGGAGCAAGACGGAAAAAGGATGGCATTTTTTGGCTGGATGATATCATAGCTGCAAAAGAGCTGATTTGCGTATGTATAGCTGCTTTTCTCCCGCGGGAAAATTAAGCATAAAAGCACTGTCTTATCCGAAAAAAGCCACCCAGATGGGCGGTATTGGTAAGGACAGTTTTATGTAATGACGGTGACGGGCATTGCAACGGAACGAAGAAATGGCCGAGAAGGACGGTAAAAGGTTCTTCTCGGCTATTATTTTGATTTGCCCTGCTTCGTTTGCTGCAGGAATCCGGATGTGTAATTTGCGCCTGTCTGCCGTGCGTGCATAGCAGCATTATGACGACGATTACTGTATGCCGAAAGAATACAAGCAGCCTTTAAATATATGCATAAACGACGAAAAACATCGAAAATTATCGAATAATAATCTTACAAAAAACTTGAAAATAACGGATATTTACGATATATTTAAAACATACATAGAGAAACATTAAGAGGGGCACCGTTTAAGCCGGTATATCCAAACAGAATGAATCTAAATCGGAAAAGAGGAGAGGAAATGAAACGAGTTAGTAAGAAAAGAGCGTTAAGTCTGCTTCTGTGTTTGGCGATGTGCTTTTCGTTGTTCTCTACAACGACATTTGCCACAGAAATGGGCCTCATTGACAGAACGACCGCACTAGAAACAGGCAACGGTCCCGATGGGCAAATGCACGGCGAGGACCGGAACGCAGAAGCTCCGTCTTCTTTGCAGGCACAGCTTACCGAAGAAAACAGAAGGGCAGGGCAGACCGTTTTGCCGCAGGCAGAAGGGAACATGGTCGAAACTCAGCAGAAACCGAATGCTGCGTTGAGCCATGTTGCGCAGATTGGAGCGGTTCCGTACAAAACACTGGATGAAGCTGTTGCTGCGGCATCGGATGGAGCAGTGATTGAGCTGCTGGGGGACTGCACCACTGAGGCAGGCTTGAATCTGCACAAGAACTTAACCATTCAGGCCGCGGCCGGCTTGGAGAACAAGCCCACCGTCACCTTTACGAAGTACGGAATTGCGCTTTGGGGCAAATCCGTGACGTTCAAAGACTGCGATGTTGTTATGAACGGCGTCGGCTCGACACCTTATTATCAGGAATGGAACTGGATGAGCGTATGCGGCCAGGCTGGCTCCGGACTGAATCTCATCAATGTTGATATGACCATGGATGGGCAGAAGATGGGCAAGAAGCACGCCATCTATGCGGACAATGGTATGCGCATCTATATGGAGCGGTCCAATCTGGTCATCCGTGATTACGGCGATGATGCACTGGAGTGGAACGGCGGTGTTTTTGAGTACAATGTAGAGATGATCGACTCTACCTATCTGGCTGACGGCAACCGCTCCGGGTTCGCCGGGACATTCAATGTGAGGGCGACCAGGTCCAAGGTGGATGTCATCGACAGCAGAGGCAATGGCTCCAACGGCTCTAATTTCTATTTCACCGATAGTGCTGTGAACTTCAGCCGTAACGGTGCTCACGGCCTGTCTGCCAATCATCTGGAGGCTGTAAATACATCCATTACGGCAAATGACAACGGCAGATGGGGCATCGTTGCCAACCGTATCAAATTTGAAAACTGTAAGGGCGATACCCGTATTCAGGCCAACAGCAACGGGTATGAGGGGCTTCGGACGGCTCATTCCGAGTCCTTTGCCAGCAATCCGAGTACCTTTGACGCTGTCAACACCCACATGGAGTTTCTGGATAATGGCTACTGGAAGGATAACGACATATGGCCGGGCGTTACATTGAAAAATACCATTGCTAAAATGGATGCAGCTTCGGCGCTGACGATTAAGGGAAGCCCCAACACCGGTTTGCGGGTACAGGGAAGCAAGAGCGTTGTTGAAATTGCGGAGGGTGCAGATGTTACCATTACCCAGAACAACGCCGGCTATATCAACGGCGGCGGCCGGGGACTTGGCGGCGGTGTCCGATTGGAAACGGGCAGCAAGCTGACACTGCCTTCCAACGCCAAGATCTACAATAATCATGCTGAGCTGGCCGGCGATGATATTTACTGTGCGGAGGAGGCAACCATTACCTTTGGGAAAGTCGGCTCCGACTGGAAGCTGGACAACAGTGAGAACAAGTACCGTACGGAGGCCGTTCGGTGCGGCGATAAGATCGATGGCTGGTACTACGATACGGAGGACGCCCATTGGAATGCACACAAGAGGCCGGTCTGTGTTGCAGAGTACAGCGATGCTGAGTTTGAGCAGGGATTGTCCACTGCTGCAGGGCCTCTGGCTCTGAAGGCGGCGCACGGTCTGATTCCGGTGGATCCCACCAAGCCTGCGAATAAATGGTCACACTCCAAGTCCAAGACCGCAACCAATCTGGACGAAAACCACCAGTCCAAGGTAACTTTGTCGCTGCCCTCTGCTGAGCAATCGTTGGTAAGCGATGTGGTTTTCGTGTTCGACGAGTCCAGCTGCAGCGACCCGGTCAAGGCTGAGGTTCGGAAGATGATGGACGAGCTGTATGCGCAGGTGAAAAAAACTGGGGCCACCGTTAACATCGGTGCAGTACAGTTCCGAGGGAAAGTCACAGAGTTTTCGCTGAAACCGCTGACGGAAGAAACCGCAGAAGAGCTGACGAAGTTTATGGGCAAGCGTCCTTGGGTGGGCGGATCTAATATGAGTATGGGCCTGTTAGCAGGCGAGAATATGTTGGATGCCAGCGATACAAACGACGAGCGGAAACACCTGATTTTGGTTAGCGACGGCATTGCCTATATCTGGGATGATGAAGCCACACCGGAGCAGGAAAATCTGGGTGTCAACTTCAGTAATGTTGATGTCCCGGAAAGACCTTTCCTTGCCAGCCCGGATGGATGGGATGTCAAGTACGGTGCCAAATATGTCCCTGAGGACTGGAATACGCACTTCGATGCGGATATGATCCAAAAGACAATACAGGAAAAGAGCAGCGTATATAAACGGTATACCGACATCACTAACAATCCCTATGTCAATCCCAACGAGCAGGAAAACTATGCTTCCACTGTAGATATTGCACTCTATAAATCCTTGCAGGCATATCGCAGGATTGCTTCCAAGTACCATGTCAGTGTAGTGATGAGCGGCGTGCAAAGCGAGATGGAGATATATCCTTATGGACCTTCCTTTATGAACTACCTGGCTGATGGAAAGACGGTCTCCTTTGACCAGATTCAGAAAGATGTGTTCTATTTGCTGGATGCCGGTTCTAAGGTTGTTGACACCATTGGTTTTGGCAAGGACGATAAGGGCAATGATTACAATATGGACTTTATCCCTGATGTCTCTGAGCTTAAATTGACCGTTGGCGACGAGACTCTTGATGTGACAGAGATTGTAATTGTAGACCCCGGCTTTGACGGAAGTGCCTTTGAGACCCGCCGCTTTGGCTTTGGCAGCCACGAAAATGCCAACTACGATTTTGTTCTGCACTACTACGAAAAAGGTATAGACGGCAAATCGGATGAGTGCTTTGTCTGGGAAATCAATGTTCCGGTAAGCAACTTTGCACCTGTTCAGCTGACCTATACGGTTGCGCTGACAGACCCGCAGACTGTTGTCGGGACCTATGGCCAATACGATGCGGACGGCAGTGAAAAGCTGGCTGCCCTGTATACCAATCAGGAAGCGGTTCTCTATCCGGTAGATTCCGATGGCGGACAGGGGGTTCCCGAGCTGTTTGCCAGACCCACCGTTTCCTACATGGTAAGCCCCACGCCGGATCCGGAGAAGCCCGTAGACCCGGAGAAGCCCGTAGACCCGGAGAAGCCCGTAGACCCGGAGAAGCCTGTAGACCCGGAGAAGCCTGTAGACCCGGAGAAGCCCGTAGATCCGGAGAAGCCCGTAGACCCGGAGAAGCCCGTAGACCCGGTGAAGCCTGTGAACCCGGATCATATTCCGCAAACTGGTGAAGCGGGCAATGTGGTGCTGTGGACCTTGGTTTGTTTTGTTTCCTTCGGCGGGGCGACTTTGCTCCTTCTGGACAAAAGAAGACAAGGCTGCGCGAGATAATTAGGTATATAAAAAGGCGGTGGCGAAAGCCATCGCCTTTTTGCTTCATGGGAAATAAGAGGGGGGAACGGGCTGTTCTTTTTGCTGCAAGGGGGACTGAAACGAGAGGGGACTATGAGCAGAATGTGAGCGTAAATGCTTCTGAATTGCGCAACAAGATAGCAAAAGAATCAAAGCAATATTCTTATTGCTATTATTTTGTGAATATGCTATACTGAATATGCAAATCTATAGAAAGAATGTGGCAATTATGGCGTATAATGATCGAAAAGACAGGATTCTAAATCTACTGGATATCAATGATTCGCTCACGCTGCATCAATTGGTGGAACAGTTAGGAAGCTCTGTTGCAACCATTCGCAGGGATGTAACAATGATGGAGGAACAGGGACTTTTGGAGCGCTACTGGGGCGGTATCAAGAAAGTGGATACGCCGGAAACTATTCGGAAGACCGGGCTCAAGTACCAGAAAACCCCGGACTGCCTGGAGCGGATCGGACGGATCGCTGCTGAGCAGCTGCAGGATAATGAGCTGATTTTTATCGGCTCCGGCATGACCACTTTGGCGATGATCCCTTTTATCGAGCGCAAGAATATACATGTCATTACCAACGGCATTCCCCAGCTGGAGGCTTTGAATCGAAAAAATATTGAAGCATTGCTGCTTTGCGGCTTTTATAAGGAATATTCCCACTCAGTTGTTGGAAAAGAAACAGTGGAAATGCTTCGCGGCTATAAGTTTGACAGGTCTTTTGTGGGCGCTTACGGCATCGATGACCAGTACAGTCCGCTTTCCGCGGATACATACGAGGATACCATCAAAACCCTGTGCATCAAGAATTCAAAGAGCGTGTATTTACTGGCATCCCACGATAAATTCAACCGGACAGCTTACTATTCCATCCCCACGGAGCTGGCCAGGGAGGTGCTGATCATTACGGATCAAGAGGATGGACGGAGCCGTGGCTGGCGCAGTATGGACGGCGGCTGCATCGGAAGGGTAGGTACATTGGCAGGACTGAGCGAAAAGTAATCTTTTTGCTTCGTCGAATGGCTGAAAATGAGCGAATATGACACTTTGCGATTGACTATATTCGACAATTGTTTTATAGTAAACCCGTGAGAGGGAAGCAGTTGTGCAAGCGAAACTGATCCCGCTTTTAGCCGGCTACTAAAAGATATATTTTGAGGAGGATCTCACGGATGCAAAGTGTTATTGATTTCCTTGTCGGTGACTTGCTGGTCACTCCGACAATTCTGATCGGTATCCTTGTTATGATCGGATACATGCTTCAGAAATCCGGCGCGGTTAAGACTATAACCGGAACCATCGGTGCAATGGTCGGCCTGCAGCTGATCATTTTCGGCGGCGGTCAGTTCGCCGGCGTTTTTAAGCCCATCACAAAGGCTGTCTGCGATGCCACCGGCATCCAGGGCTATATTATGGACTCCTATGCTATGAAGGCAGCCAGTCAGGAAGCGCTGGGCATTCGCTTCGGCTGGATGGCGTATGTATTTCTGATTGCGTTTGCAGTCAATATTTTGATGGTTTTCTTTGGAAAGTACACCAAGGCAAAGGGTGTGTTCCTGACCGGTAATGCCGGCACTGCACACGCACAGGCCATGCTGTGGCTGGTCATCGCAAACTTTGCACTGCCCAACAATGCGCTTACGGTGATTGTTGCCGGTGTTCTGACCGGTATCTACTGGGCGTACTCCACTACTCTCGCCGCAGGCGTTGTGGATGAAGTTACTGAGGGCGGCGGCTTTACCGTGGGACATAATCAGCAGATCGGTATCTGGTTCTTCGGGCGTCTGGCTCCTAAGCTCAGCGGCAAGAAAAAGGTCGACTGCGAAGATATGAAGCTCCCCGGATGGCTGGCAATTTTTAACAACAATGTGACCTCCGTATGTATTCTGATGTTTGTGTTTGTCTCTGCCTTCTGCGCACCTCTGGGTATTTCCGGTATCCAGAAGCTGGCAGGGGATCAGCATTGGCTTATCTACCTCATCATGGTGGGTATTCAATTCTCTATGTATATGGTCATTCTGCTTCAGGGTGTGCGTATGCTCTGCTCCGAGCTGACTGCTTCCTTCCAGGGTATCCAGCAGAAGCTGGTTCCCAATGCAATCCCTGCAATCGATGTAGCAGCTCTGCTGCCGTTCTCTCCCAACGCTGCAACGCTGGGCTTCCTATTCTGCACTCTGGGAACGGTTCTTTCCATGGGATTGCTGCTCCTGTTCCATAGCCCCATCATGGTGCTGCCCGGCTTTATTCCTCTGTTTTTCTCCGGCGGTCCCATCGGTGTAGTTGCCAATAAGAAGGGCGGCCTGCGCGCGGTTATCATCTGCTGTGTGCTGCTGGGCATGATCCAGACCTTTGGCACGGTATGGGCAATTACCCAGCTTAACTATCCGGAAGCTGTTGGCTGGTCCGGTATGTTCGACCTCTCCACTGTATGGCCTGCGGTTATTCAGGCTCTGCGCTGGATCGGCAGCATCTTCGGTATCACGATCTGAACCGTCAAAACCGGACCGCTCGCCGAGGGCGGCCCGGTTCTTGTATATCTCAATGTGTAACATCTGAAAGGAGCATTTTCAAATGGAAAAAGGCAAGATTCACATTCTTTTTGTGTGTGGCAACGGTATGGGCACCAGCACCATGGCAGAGCTGGGGGTTCGAAACAACCTGAATAAATACAGTATCAAGGCAGAAATGCAGCATACTTCTTTGGGACAGATGCAGTCCCTGCGTGACTGGGCCGACATCATCGTGATTCTCAAGAACCTGTTCCGGGATGTGGATGTTAAGGACGGGGAGTATTTCATTCCTGTCGTCAATATCATGGACAGCAAGGGCATCACTGCGCAGATCAATGAAATTGTAGAGGCACATTTCCCGGAAGCAAAGGGCTGAGCCTATGAGAGCAATCATTGTTTTTTATGACACCCTGAACCGGCGGTATCTGCCCTGCTATAATCCCGATACCAATACGATTGCGCCGAACTTTACGAGACTTTCTCAGCAGAGCATTCAGTTTGACAACAGCTACGTGGGATCTATGCCCTGCATCCCCGCCAGACGGGAACTGCACACCGGCCGTCACAATTTCCTTCACAGGGAATGGGGGCCGCTGGAGCCGTTTGATGATTCCATGCCGGAAATTCTGAAAAAGAACGGCGTTTATACCCACCTTATTTCCGACCATCTCCACTACTGGGAGGACGGCGGCTGCGATTACCACACCCGTTACAGCTCTTGGGAGATTGTCCGGGGACAGGAGGGTGACCATTGGAAGGCTGAAGCAGAAGATCCTGAAATCCCGCCTGTAGTGAAGATCCCTCAGAAAATGCAGGGAACCGGCAACACGGGGCTATGGCGCTATGATTGGGTGAACCGAAAATATATTCGGGACGAGGAGGATTTCCCGCAGACCCAGTGCTTTGACCGGGGCTGCGAATTTCTGGAGAAAAACCACGATCAGGATAACTGGCTTTTGCATCTGGAAACATTTGATCCGCACGAACCTTTCTTTGTGCCTCAGAAATATTTGGATATGTACCCGGAAGACTATCATGGCAAGCATTTTGACTGGCCCAGAGGAGAAGCTACCGAGGAAAGCAGCGAAATTGCCCATTGTCGTCGGCAGTATCAGGCTCTGGTTACCATGTGTGACCACAGCTTGGGTCGTATACTCGACATGATGGACAAGTACGATATGTGGAAGGATACCATGCTGATTGTGGGCACAGACCACGGCTTCCTGCTGGCAGAGCATGGCTACTGGGGCAAGAACATTATGCCCTATTATAACGAAGTGGCAAATACGCCCCTCTTTATCTGGGATCCCCGGTATGGCAAGAAGGGAGAACACCGGCAGTCGCTGGTGCAGATGATTGACTGGATGCCGACCTTGCTCAATTACTTCAATACCCCCATACCCAAGGATGTGCAGGGCAGTATTTTGGACGGCGTCATTGAAAATGATATCCCCAACCGGGAATACGCCATGTACGGCGTGTTCAGCGGCCATGTGAACATCACCGACGGGCGCTACACCTATATGCGGGCACCTCTGCCGGAAAAAGGGGACGAGGTGTACAATTATACCCTGATGCCCACCCATATGAATGCCCGCTTCTCTCCGGCGGAACTGAAGGATGCTGAATTGGTAAAACCGTTTTCGTTTACAAAGGAGTGCCCGGTTCTCAAGATTAAGAGCAGGGATAAATACAATGTGGGACGCTTCGGCACCCGACTGTATGATCTGCAGACGGATCCTGAACAGCAACATCCTTTGGACGATCCTCAAACGGAGGCACGAATGTGCAAGGCTATGGTTCGTGCCATGAAGCACAACGATGCCCCTGCGGAACAGTACGCGCGGCTGGGACTGAATCCTGAAGAATAAAACAAATACCGCCTCTTTTGACCTGTGCCGAAAGAGGCGGTATTTTGCGGCCTGCTGAAAACAATACCTGCCCCACCGAATACACGGTGGGGCAGGTGGGGCCATGCGCCGATCAAAGGTTGTGTCAAAGGAGTACTTGACTGCTGTTAGCCCTGCTTTCTGCAGGGTCTACCGAGGAGACGGTAAGGCAATAACCTTCGTCAGCTGAGAAAGGAGGAAAAGCGAATCAATGAGAATTTTCGGTAAGGAAAATTACTTCTGACCGTAGTAGGCGTTGGGGCCGTGCTTGCGCAGGAAATGCTTGTCCTGAATGCACTGGGGCGCTGCACCGATGGTGGGACAGTTGAGCTCTGTGAAGATGGCCATTTTGGCGACTTCTTCCAGAACGACGGCGTGATAAACGGCCTGTGCGGCATCCTTGCCCCAGGTGAAGGGGCCGTGGTTGGCACAGATTACGGCAGGCACATGGACGGGGTTAATGCCCCGCTCACGGAAGGTTTCCACAATGACCTTGCCGGTGTTGGTTTCGTAGGCCTCCTCGATCTCTTCGGGGGTCAGATTCCGGCAGCAGGGGACACTTCCGTAGAAATAGTCCGCGTGGGTGGTGCCGTAGCAGGGAATGTCACGGCGGGCCTGCGCCCAGGAAACGGCGTAAGGGCTGTGTGTGTGGACAATGCCGCCCAGCTCCGGGAAAGCTTTGTAAAGCTCCAGATGGGTCTGGGTGTCGGAGGAAGGATTCAGCTTGCCCTCTACTTTGTTGCCGTCCAGATCCATAACCACCAGATCCTCAGGCTTCAGAGCATCATACTCTACACCGGAGGGCTTGATGACGAAAAGTCCCTTTTCGCGGTCAATACCGCTGACATTGCCCCATGTGTAGGTGACAAGATTCCGGCGGGGGAGTTCCATATTGGCTTCATAAACCTTTTGTTTCAGTTCTTCCAGCATAATTTGTTTTCTCCTTATTCTGTCACGGTGTACATAGCGATTTCGTCAATTTCCCGGTTGGCGCCGATGATTACATCCTTGCCCTCGCTGTTCACAAAGTGCAGCGCGTTGGCACAGCCGGTATTGCGGTCGATGAATTCGGTTACATAGTCGCCATCGCCCCAGGAAATGGCAATGGTGTCCTTCGTACCTTTGCGCCAGCCTACAATCCAAGTGGGCTTGCCCAGAAGATCGCAGGCCCAGGTGGCGTGGATCATCTCGGTTTCGGCTTCCGGACGGTTATATTTCCACTGAGGAACATAGTTGCCGTGTACATCCAGATGATAAATGACGAGGGATGCTCCGTGGAAGGGGGAGATGCAGCCCAGCTCAAGCTTTCCGTCGCCGTCGAAGTCCATAAGAACGGCATCGCTGGTGGGGATGCTGAGAAGCTGCTCCACAGTCCAATCTTCACCGGCAGCGGCGGGAGGTGTGAACTGGAATACACCCTCTTCGCAAGCCACAACGGCAGTGTCGTAGCCTTCCCTGCGGGTCACGGAGTAGCCGTGGTTTTTCAGCATGTCGCCCTTGATGAGCTTCAGCTCCAGCTGATTGTTTTCGTTGAATGCGGAAAGATCCTCAGGCAGAACGGCGCCGTAGCAGGCGCCGGGAGTGCGCCAGTCATCCTTATATTCGTGGCCGCTCTTGAGGCAGCAGACGATCAGATAGTTGACACCGTTGCGGTTCAGAATACCAAAGCGATGAACAAAGGGAGCTTCAGCCAGCGTACGGATCTGCCAGTTGTTTTCTGCGACGGGAGTGGCAATGACGATCCGCGCATTGGCAGAATCGTTAGGGGAGTAAAACTGATGCGTGGCGAGGAATGCACCGTTTCCGTTGGGAACCGGGGTCATGGTCATAACTCCGCCGGGCTCCTGCCATACTGTTTCCAGTTTGGTGCCATCCTCGGAGAAGAGATAGCAGGGATCGTGCTTTTCGGCAGCTACCAGAAAGCAGGGCTTGCCGTTGCGCTCCAGCAGGCTGATGGAATAGCACTTATTGAGGTTTGCGATTATCTTCTTTTGAATATTCACGGTAAATCCTCCTGTATGCAGTTAATCAAATCGGTCGAGAATTTCGGACATACTCCGGTTTGCGAACTGAATGTCTTCTTTCCAGCTTGCATTGCCCACATCCCACATCTCTGTAACAAAGCGCCGTACGCCCAGATCCCACGCCTTGGCAATTACGGCGGGGAAATCCACATGACCGGTGAGGAAGGGAATCTCCCGGAACTTGCCGGGAACGGTTTCCTTGAGGTGCATGGCTACAATGTGACCTCTGCCGGATTCCAGATCCTCCAGCACATCGGTGCCATAGGTCTTGGCGGCGTTGGTGAGGTTGCCGGAATCGGGGTAGACACCCAGATAAGGGCTTCTGATGAGATCCACATACTTCATACTCTTACGGACGGTGTTCATAAACTCGGTCTCCATGGTCTCAAAGCCCATGACAATGCCCCGGACTTCTGCCATGTGGACGGCTTTTGCCAGATTTTCACGAAAGAGGCGCTCACTCTCGGGAGTGCCTTCTTCATAATAAACATCGTATCCTGCCAGCTGGATGATGCGGATGCCCAAATCGTCCGCCAGCTCGATAGCCTTCTCCATGATCTCCATGCCTCTGGCACGAACAGCGGGGTCGGAAGCACCAAAGGGGTATTTCCGATGACCGGACAGACACATACTGCGAATGGGCAGGCCGATTTCCTGCATCAGAGCAACCAGCTCCGAACGCTCTTGCTTGCTCCAATCCAACCGAGCCAGCCGGGCATCGGTTTCGTCAATGCTGATTTCTACAAAATCGTAGCCGCAGTCCCTGGCACATTGGAGCATGGCCCGCCAGTCCATGGACTTGGGCATGGCTTTTTCATACAAGCCGATAGCGTATTTTTTCAAACAAAAACCTCCCGTTAGTGTTGGTTTCACAAATTCAAAGAGCCGCAGCGGCGGAAAGGGGAAATGGGCTAAAACAAACAATAAAGGAAAAACGAACATATAAAATAAAAGTGATTTACCTTGCTTAATTCAGATTATACTCTACAGTTCCGGATATTTCAAGAGGGAAACAAAAATAATTTGAAGAGATTTTTTGAAATAACTTTCCATCTGTTACCGTGAAAATAATGAAAAATGTGTATAAAAGCAATGCATTTTGGTAAGAACTCAAAGGAATCCTGAAAATGGGCAAGGGATTTTTGTAAAAATGCTGTGTGAAACCGGTTGCAATCTGAGCCGGATGCATCGGCAACTGGGCAAAAAGCTGAAAACGCTAAACAAACATATAAAACCATAAACGAACATTTAAAATGCTTGCAAATAGTTTCATTTTAGGATATAGTGAACCTGTAAGAACGAAAAGACAAAACTGTCTCACCCATGATTAAGGAGGAAACTTAATATGAGTAAAATTTCCGAAATGACTCGTGACAAGTGGATCAACAGCACTTTCCCTGAGTGGGGAACCTGGCTGGTGGAGGACATTGAAAACGAAGTGGTTGCTCCCGGCAATGTGGCAATGTGGTGGCTGGGCTGCACCGGTGTGTGGTTCAAGACCCCGGAAAATGCCAACATCACCATTGATCTCTGGTGCGGCAACGGTAAGCGCACCCACGGTGACAACAAGATGAAGGTCGGTCACCAGATGGCCAATATGTGCGGCGGCCGCCTGATGCAGCCGAATCTGCGAAATGTTCCTTTTGTGTTCGATCCCTTCGCCTTTAAGCATGTGGACGCGGTTCTCGCCACCCACTATCATCAGGACCATATGTCTGCTGAGTGGGCTGCACATGTTCTGCAAAGCGGCATGACCACCACGGACGACAAGGGAAATGAAATCCCCGTTCCCTTCATCGGACCTAAGAAGAGCGTTGAGACATGGGTTAAGTGGGGTGTTCCCGAGGATCGCTGTATCACCGTAAAGCCCGGTGATGTCATTAAAATCAAGGATCTGGAAATCGTGGCTCTGGACAGCTTTGACCGCACCTGCATTGTTACCACCGATGCCACCGACGAGACCCGTGAAGAGCTGACCGGTGTCTGCCCCACCGATATGGACGACAAGGCCGTTAACTATCTGGTGAAGACGCCCGGCGGTAATATTTACCACTCCGGCGACTCCCATTTCTCCATCTACTTTGCCAAGCATGGCAAAGATTACGATATCGATGTAGCTTTCGGCTCCTTCGGTGAGAACCCCATCGGTATGCAGGACAAGATGACTTCCGTGGACATCCTGCGCATGGCCGAAAATCTGCGCTGCAAGGTTGTGGTACCCATCCACTGGGATGTGTGGACCAACTTCCAGGCAGATTGCGACGAAATCAAGGTTCTTTATGACTTTAAGAAGGACCGCAACGAATATAAGTTCCATCCGTTCTTCTGGCAGGTGGGCGGCAAGTATGTCTATCCACAGGATAAAGACAAGATCTATTATCATCACCGCCGCGGCTTTGAGGATTGCTTCGAGCATCCCCAGAACATTCCCTACCGGTCCTGCCTGTAAGGCCCAGTAAAAAGGAGATATCATCATGGCAAGTGTTTTGCAGACCATTGTTGAAAAGCAGCATTACAAGTTCGTAGACAGCGTGGACTCCTGGGAAGAGGCCATTCGCCTGTCTGCGGAGAGTCTGGTAGCTGACGGCAGCGTGGATGCTGACTATTACCAGCAGATTATTGGCTGCATCAAGAAGTTCGGCCCTTATGTGGTGTTTGATCACTATGTGGCAATGCCCCACTCTCAGGAGAACGCCTCCGGCGTACATAAGACCGGCATCGGCTTTATGCGCGTCAAAAATGAGGTGAGCTTCGGCAAGGATGAGGACGGCGAGGAGAAGGTGGCAAAGCTGTTCTTCACGCTGGCTGCCTGCAATCCCGATGAGCATCTGGACAATATCCAGCAGCTCATGGGTATCTTCTGCAACGAAGAACTTTTGGATGCGCTGATGGAGGCCAATACGCCGGAAGATATTCTGGCTGCTGAGGCTGCCCATCCGGTTGAGGAAGAATAAGCAATCTTCCCTGATATAAGCCTTAAAATTCTATACAGAACTATCAGACAGGTTTCCGTACCTGCCCCCTAAGCTCGGGGGGCAGGCTCGGGGACGCAGCATCCGCCTGCCATATGCTGCAGCCCCGGCATCACTCAGCGCCATATGTCGGGGAAGATGTGGGAAAATACGCCGAAGTCCGCTTGCAAGATATCCTTTTTATTGTTATAATAGAAAGTATATCGCAGGTGGACGGACCTGAATGACAGATCATGGCCAAAAGGGAGATCCGGGTGTCTGCTTTGCTGCGAGCAAGGCTGCTGCCCGGCTTTTACACTTTCTTGGGCAAGGGAGACGGTTATGTACAAAGCGGTTATTTTTGACCTCGATAGTACTCTATATGACTGCGATGCCTGCCACGCCCGGGCTTGGGAAGCACTTTGCTGTTACGCAAAAGAGCATCTGCGCTTGGAGCGGGAAGAATTTATCCGCTGCCGTGAGGAAAATATCCATGCGCCGGAGAGCCGTTTGGGAATGCCCTGCGCCGCCGGCTGATTGGGACAGAAATAGAATGTCACCTTGTTTCGGAGAGGAGCAAGTAGAATGAAACGAGATCGTATTATCGTAGAGCGCCGCAGGACGGAGATCCTGCAAAAGATCCGTGAGCAGGAATCGGTGAAGGTGGAAGATCTTGCAGAGGAATTCGGCCTTTCCGCTATGACGGTTCGCCGGGATCTGCAATATCTGGAGGATCGGGGCATGGTGATCCGTTTTTACGGCGGCGCTATGGTGAATCCTGCCTATCAGTGCATGACCCCGGAGGATGAGCTGAGGCTCTACCGGCGTTTGCTGGGCAGATATGCAGCAACCAAGGTCTGCGACGGCGACACCATCTTTATTAACGGAAGCCAGTCTGCACTGGGGATGCTGGATTATATCACTGCGCAGAATGTGCGGGTCGTTACCAACAACGGAAAAGTTGTGGGAAAGAACTGCCCCAATGGCGTTACGGTCACCGTTACCGGCGGCGAGCTGCGGGAGCATGTTATGGTGGGCGAAAATGTAATGCGCTGCCTGCTGAATGAAACAGCTGATAAAACCTTTGTAGGATGTGCCGGTGTATCTCCCATAGGAGAATTCAGCTACGAGATTCCCATGGAAATCGGCATTAACGAAACCATGATTGCAAGAACAACCAAAGATGTCTACATCCTTGCAGATCACACCAAAATTCTGGATCTGGAAAAGCAGCGCCCGCATTACGGCAGCTGCTCCTATGACAGGAGAGTGACCCTGATTACCGACGAAAAGGCGGATGCCAAGACCGTGAAAAGTCTGCGGGAGTCCGGCGTGGAGGTTTTTCAGGTAGGACTGGATGATATCAATATCTGAGGTGAAAATGTTGGGAAAATTGCTTTTTTTGGATCTGGACGGGACGCTGCTGGATGACCGCAAGGAAATTACGGACGGAAACCGGAGCACCTTAACCGAGATCATAAAAAAGGGGAACGGCGTGGTGATCACCACGGGGCGTCCGCTGATGAGCGCCATGGAGCAGGCAAGACGCATGGGGCTGGATACCCCCGGCTGCTATCTGATTGCTTATAACGGTGCGCAGATCTACGATTGGGGATGCCGGAAAATTGTCTGTTCCCAAACCTTGGAGATGGAGGATGTTTACCGGATCTTCCGCCGCTGCACAGAGAAAAATATCCATGTGCAGACATACGATGCCACCAATGTGCTGGTGGAGCCCAGATGGGACGACAGCATTGTGCGGCTGTATTGCAGCCGGATCCTGATGGAACATCGGGTTATCGGCGATGTCCGCAGGGACTTGCGGGAGCCGCCGGTGAAATGTCTGGCCATTGATTTGGAGCATCCGGAAAAACTCCAAGACTTGCGCAAATGGGTGGATGAAACCATGGGGAATCGGGCAGATGCCTTCTTTTCCTGCAACGAATATCTGGAAATCGTGCCTGCGGGCATAAATAAAGGCAACGCAGTCAGAATGCTGTGCGGACGGATGCATGTGGGACTTGAAAATGCCGTCGCCGTAGGCGATGCAGCCAATGACATTTCCATGATCCGGGCTGCGGGCGTAGGCGTTGCCATGGCCAACGGCACCGGGGAAGTGAAGGCTGCCGCTGACTATATTACACAGCGTGACAACAATCATGATGCCATTCAAGAGGTGGCAGAGCGATTCTTCTGAACGATTCGAGGATCACTGCGCCTTGGAAAAATGCATGGCGTGACAAAATAGATGAACCACACAATAAATGTTTAAGGAGATTTGACATGATAGAAAATGAAAAGCTGCAGCTGCAGAAAACTGCCTGCAAAATCCGTATGGGCGTGATGGATGCGACCCACGGCGCAAATTCAGGCCACCCCGGCGGAAGCCTGTCTGCTGCCGATATGTTCACCTATCTGTATTTTAAGGAGCTCAATATCGACCCCAAGAACCCCAAGTGGGAGGATCGGGATCGTTTTGTCCTGAGCAAGGGCCACAACACCCCCGGCCTCTATGCCGCTCTGGCAAACCGGGGATTCTTCCCGGTGGAGGATCTGGTTACTTTCCGCCATGTGGGGAGCTATTTGCAGGGTCACCCCAATATGAACACTGTCCCCGGTGTGGATATGTCCACCGGCAGCCTGGGACAGGGCGTTTCCTGCGCAGCAGGTATGGCTCTGGGATTCAAGCATCAGGGTAAGTCTCAGAGAGTTTACACCCTGCTGGGCGACGGCGAAATTCAGGAAGGTCAGGTTTGGGAGGCATGTATGCTTGCTGCCCACTACAAGCTGGACAATTTCTGCCTGATCGTGGACAATAACGGTCTGCAGATCGATGGCAACATTGCCGATGTTATGAGCCCCTACCCCATCGTGGACAAGCTGGAGGCCTTCGGATTCCATGTGGAGGCTATTGATGGCCACGACTTCGACCAGATCGAAAAGGCCATGAATGCGGCCCGGGAAACCAAGGGGAAGCCTACCGCTGTGGTTATGAAGACGACCAAGGGCAAGGGTGTTTCCTACATGGAAAATCAGGCCGGCTGGCATGGTAAGGCGCCCAATGATGCAGAGTATGAGCAGGCCATGAACGAGCTGAATGCAGTTATGGCAGAACTGGAGGGCAAGTAAGATGGCTGAAATGAAGAAAATCGCAACCCGTGAAAGCTACGGTAAGGCTCTGGCAGAACTGGGCGCAGAGCATGAGAATTTGGTGGTGCTGGATGCCGACCTGGCAGGTGCTACCAAGACCGCTACCTTTAAGAAGGCATTTCCCCAGCGCCATTTTGACTGCGGCATTGCAGAGTGCAACATGATCTGCACGGCTGCCGGTATGTCTACTACCGGACTGGTACCCTTTGCCTCTTCCTTTGCCATGTTTGCAGCCGGAAGAGCTTTCGAGCAGGTTCGCAATTCCATTGGCTACCCCCATCTTAATGTGAAGATCGGCGCTACTCACGGCGGTATTTCCGTAGGCGAGGACGGTGCGAGCCATCAGTGCTGTGAGGACTTTGCTGTAATGCGCACCATTCCCGGCATGGTTGTTATGAGCCCTGCCGACGATGTGGAGGCAAGGGCCATGGTGCGTGCCGCCTATGAGTATGAGGGTCCTGTCTATATGCGTTTTGGCCGTGCTGCAGTCCCTGTTTTCCACGAGGAAGGCATGGATTTCCGGATCGGCAAGGGCGAGATCCTGAAAGACGGTACGGATGTTGCCATCATTGCCAATGGCCTTATGGTTTATGAAGCCCTGCAGGCTGCCGAGGCTCTGACTGCTGACGGCATCCATGCTATGGTCATTAACATGGCCACCATCAAGCCTCTGGATGAGGAGCTGGTGATTGCGGCTGCCCAAAAGTGCGGCAAGGTCATTACCTGCGAGGAGCACTCTGTGATCGGCGGCCTGGGCGAGGCTGTTTGCAGCTGCCTCAGTGAGAAGCTGCCTACCCCGGTAAAGCGCATTGGCGTTAACGACGAATTCGGCCATTCCGGCCCTGCCGATCAGCTGCTGAAGCAGTTCGGTCTGTGCGCAGAGCATATCGCAGAGGTGGCTAAGGCCTTTTAAAATCCCTTAAAAAGCATTTGGGAGGAAAGAATTATGACAAAGCTGGCACCGTCCCTTTTGTCGGCGGATTTTGCAAATTTGCAGCGGGATATGGAGCAGGCCAAGGAAAACGGCTGTGAGTGGCTTCATTATGATGTAATGGACGGCATGTTCGTTCCGAATATTTCCATGGGGATTCCGGTGCTGAAATCCATCCGCAAGGCTACAGATCTTACGCTGGATGTCCATTTGATGGTGGAGCGCCCTATCCGCTATGTGGAGCAGTTTGTAAAGGCGGGAGCCGACTGGCTTACCGTTCATGTGGAGGCGGATACGGAGGAAAATACACTGGCGGCGCTGGATCAGATCCACGCTTTGGGGTGCAAAGCCGCAGTATCCCTAAAGCCCAAAACCCCTGCTGAGGCGGTGAAGCCCTTCCTCAAAAAATGCGACATGATCCTTGTGATGACGGTGGAGCCGGGATTTGGCGGACAGAAATTCATGGAGGACATGATGCCGAAGCTTCGCACCCTGCGTAAAATGCTGGATGCCGAAAATCCCGGGTGCATTTTGGAGGTGGACGGCGGCATCGATGCCAACACCTTCCGGGTTTGCCGGGAAAACGGAGCAGAGGTATTTGTAGCCGGTTCTGCCTACTTTGGTGCCCCGGACAAGGCTGCATTTGTCAGGACCCTGCAAGGGGAATAAAGCAGGGAAGCATCGTAAAAATCAAACATATCCGCCGCGGGAATACTATCCTGCGGCGGATACTTTTGCTTTTTTGGCGGGTTAGTGATACATTATAAAACAATACTTGCAAAAAAGTGGAATATTGGTATAATGAATAGTAAATTTCGAAGTATCGCCTGCTGACAGAGTGCTGCCTTCAGGCGGAGGAGGGGTTTTGTTTGCTTTTGAAGTGGCATAAATCGGCCGTGTTGTCGGGCAAAAGAAAAACACGGTTTTCACCGACTCAGACCATCGCCGTTGCATTTGCGCTGATTATTTTGACGGGCAGCCTTTTGCTGACTCTGCCGGCAGCCTCCCGAGATGGCGTATCTTGCGGCTTCCGACCGGCGCTCTTTACAGCGACCTCTGCAACCTGCGTTACAGGTCTGGTGCTGTTCGATACATGGACACAGTGGAGCGCCTTCGGACAGGTGGTGATTCTGGGCCTCATTGAAATCGGCGGCCTTGGGTTTATGACGGCGGCTTCCTTTGTGATTTTTCTGCTGCGGCGGAAAATCGGACTGAAGCAGCGAATGGTCATGGCTCAGGCACTCAGCGTCAATGATATGGCAGGCATCGTCCGCCTGCAAAAATGGGTGCTCTGCGGAAGCCTTGGGATTCAGCTGATCGGAGCGCTGGTGCTCTTTGCCCGATTCCTGCCGATGGTGGGTATGCGTAAAGCAATCCATTGGGGCGTTTTCCATTCCGTTTCCGCATTCTGCAATGCAGGATTCGATATTGTGGGCTGTTTTGCACCGGGAGCCAGTATGATCCCGTTCAACAACGATCCGGTGGTGTGCATCACACTGATGATGCTGATTGCTCTGGGCGGCCTTGGCTTCTTCGTGTGGGAAGAAGTCGTGCGGGTCCACAGCTGGAAGAAATTCAGTGTCTACACAAAGCTGGTGCTGCTGACCACAGGGGCACTGATTATCGGCGGCGCTGCTAGCATTTGTGCCGTGGAATGGAGCAACCCTGCGACACTTGGTTCCATGCCGGTAAGCCAAAAAATACTCAATGGCTTTTTCCAGTCGGTGACTTCCCGAACGGCGGGCTTCGCAGCCATTGATCAGGCGGCCATGACGGATGCAGGCAAGGCTGTTACCGGCGTATTGATGCTCATCGGTGGTTCCTCCGGTTCCACAGCCGGCGGTGTCAAGACGGTAACGGTGGTGGTGCTTTTGCTCTTTATGTGTTCCCGGGCAAGAGGCAAGGCGTCGGTCTGTGCCTTTAAGCGCACCATTCCCGAGGGACAGGTGATGAATGCTATGACCATTTGTGCCATTATGGGCGGTCTTGCCATATTCGGCGGCATCTTCATTTGTGCCACCTCTCCCATTGGCTTTACGGAGGGACTTTTTGAAGCAGTGTCGGCACTGGCTACCGTGGGACTGACCGCTGGCGCTACCGGATACCTCAGCATCCCCGCGCAGATCCTGATTATTATTTATATGTATTTTGGTCGTGTAGGCGTACTGACTCTGAGTCTTGGTTTCCTGATGGGCAATCAGGCGGAGGAGCGGTTCCGGTATGCACATACAAGTCTATTGATTGGCTAGGAGGAGCTATATGAAATCCTACATTGTAATTGGTTTGGGAAGATTCGGCAACGAGGTTGCCCGAAAGCTGTACGAGCAGGGCTGCGAAGTGCTTGCTATGGATGTGCGCAGCGATTTGGTGCAGCAGGTGGCAAACAGTGTAACCCACGCAGTCGTGGGCGACGGACAGGACAAGGAAGTCCTGCGTTCTCTGGGCGCAAGAAACTTTGACTGTGCCATTGTGGCCATTGGCGAAAATCTGGCGGCTTCGGTGCTGACTACCATGAATCTCAAGGAGCTGGGCGTAGCCCATGTGGTCTGCAAGGCATTTGACGAGACCCATCGCCGGGTTCTTGAGAAGCTGGGGGCTGACCGGGTGCTGATTCCGGAGCAGGAAATTGCTTCCAGACTGTCGAGGAGCCTTGCCTGCACCAATGTGCTTGATTACATCGAGCTTTCCAAGGATTACGGTATTATCGAAGTGCCCGCTCCGGATAACTGGAGCGGCAAGACTTTGGTGGAACTCCATGTTCGTGCCAAACTGGGCGTCAACATCATTGCCATCCGCAGAGCGGGAAAGGTCAGTGTGGCACCCGGCGCTGATTTCCGCATGGAGCAGGGCGATATTTTGGTGGCTGTGGGCGACAATAAGGCTTTGCGTGCGGTGCAGAAGCTATGATGGAAGTAAGGATCACCGGTCGGAAAAATCCGCTGATCCAGCAGGTACGGCGTTTACTGACCTCCCGGCGTGAGCGGGAAAAGGCGGGGCTTTTTGTGGCAGACGGAACAAAGCTGCTGGAAGAGGCTGTGCGCTATTTTCCGGGGCTGGATACGGTGATACTGTCCGATGGGATTGCGGCAGAACTGCCGGAGCAGGTGCGTCTGGTTCGTGTGCCGGAGGATATAATGGCCTATATTTCTCCTATGGAGACCCCGCAGGGGGCGCTGTTTCTCTGCCGCCTGCCGGAGAAAATGGAATTTGTTCCAAAGGAGGGAATGCTCCTTCTGGACGGTATTCAGGATCCGGGCAATCTCGGAACCATTTTGCGGACTGCCGATGCGCTGAATGTGCCGGTGGCACTGCTGGAGGGCTGTGCCGACCCATATAACCACAAAACCGTCCGGGCATCTATGGGCGCAGTGTTCCGTACCCAGCCGGTGCAGACTACTTGGGAAACGGCTCGCCTGATTTGTTCAGAGCATAAGATCCCGTTGGCAGTGACGGCTTTGAGTGACCGGGCCAGGGACCTGCGGCAGGCCGGCGTCGGCAATATGGCGGTGGTTATCGGCAGCGAGGGTCAGGGCGTTCGCAAGGAAATTCTGGACAGCGCTGACGCGGAGCTCATCATCCCCATGACGGGTCACTGTGAATCCTTGAATGCTGCTGTGGCAGCAGCCATCGTCATGTGGCAGATGCAAAAAATATAGACAGAGAATAGAGAAAAAAGTATGCTGATACATTGGATATGGCTGTCAATGCTCCCCGGCATAAATGACCGCCGGAAATTGGAAATGCTGAATATGTTTCGTGACCCGGAGGATCTTTATTATGGGGATCCTGCAATCTATCGGAAGAAGGAAGGCATGACCCAGGAGGCTGTGGAGGCACTTTGCGACAAAAACCTTTGTCAGGCAGAAAAAATTCTGGACCAATGTATCGAAAAAGACATCCATATTTGTACCTATTTTGATGCGGCCTATCCGGTGAAGCTCAAAAACATTGCAGACCCGCCCTTGATCCTGTACTATAAGGGCAGCCTTCTGGAGGTGGATCACCGGCCGGTGATCGCCGTAGTCGGAACGAGAAAAGCTTCGGCCTACGGCATGAATACCGCGGCCCGCATGGGGTATCAGATTGCAAAATGCGGCGGAATCGTTGTATCCGGCCTCGCTGCCGGCATTGACGGCACCGCTATGAAGGGCGCCCTTACCGCGGGAGGCAATGTGATCGGCGTTTTGGGCTGTGGGCCGGATATCGTGTACCCGGCATCCAATCGGGGGCTCTATGCCGATACGGAGAAAAACGGCTGCCTGATTTCGGAGTTTCCTCCGGGGACACCGCCCTCCAAGTGGAATTTTCCGAAACGAAACCGGATCATCAGCGGCCTGAGCAACGGTGTTCTGGTTGTGGAAGCTCCGGAAAAAAGCGGCGCACTTATTACTGCGCGGCAGGCGGCAGATCAGGGGCGGGATCTTTTTGTGGTTCCCGGCAATATTGATGTGGCTACCAGCAAGGGAAGCAATGCATTGCTGCGGGACGGCGCAATGGCGGTAGGCTCCGGGTGGGATATTCTAAGCGAATACCAGTGGCTTTACCCGGACAGAATTCAGAGGGATGACCGCCCGGTGCATCTGAAGATCTGCGGACAGACGCAGGAAGAAAATGTGCCGACAAAGAGAAAAACCGTGCCGCAAGTTGCTCAAAAGCCCATAATACCGCGAAAAATGTCCGATAAATCCCCTGAAATGGTGAATAACACCGTTGACAACGACAAAGAAGCGCCGTATAGTGACGGGAGAAAGCATTATTCTTCCCTCACGGAGCAGGAGCAGCTCCTGCTGAAGCCCCTTTTGCAGGGGGCGTGTCTGGTGGATGAGCTGATGGCCCAAAGCAATCTTCCTGCGGGAAAGGTTCTTTCCATGCTGACACTGCTGGAAATCAAGGGCATCGTTGTCCGTCTTCCGGGCAACCGAATTTCTTTTAAGAATTAAGAATGGAGAAAATCTATGGGAAAACCGTCCAATCTTGTGATTGTAGAGTCGCCTTCCAAGGCTAAAACCATAGGAAAATATCTGGGACCTGATTATCTTGTAAAGGCCAGCATGGGCCATTTGCGGGATCTGCCCAAAAGCACTATGGGGGTAGATTTGGAACACGACTTTACTCCGAAATATATCCCGGTGGCCGGGAAAAAAGATCTGATTAAGGAACTCAAAAAAGCGGCCGCAGAAGCAGATACCGTCTATCTCGCAACCGACCCGGACCGTGAAGGTGAGGCAATTTCCTGGCATCTCAAGGAGCTGCTGGATTTGCCGGATGAAAAAACCCACCGTGTGACCTTTAACGAAATTACGGAAAAGGTAATCAAAGAATCCATCGCAAACCCCAGAGATATCGACACGGATCTGGTGGATGCCCAGCAGGCCCGACGGATTCTGGACCGAATTGTAGGTTATCAGCTGTCGCCGCTGCTGTGGAAGAAGATTCGCAGAGGCCTCTCTGCCGGCCGTGTCCAGAGCGTTGCCACCCGTCTGGTGGTGGATCGGGAAAATGAGATCCGTGCGTTCGTTCCGAAGGAATACTGGTCCCTCGATGTAATGCTCAGCCGCATCGGCAAGGCCGGCTCTTTTGCCGCCCATTATCACGGGGAGGACAAGAAACGGGAGCTGGAAAGCGAAGCACAGGTGCAGCAGATCCTTGACGATATTACCGGTAAGGAATTTACCGTTACCAATGTGAAGAAGGCGGAAAAGAAGCGCACTGCTGCGCCTCCCTTCACCACCTCTACCTTGCAGCAGGAGGCGTCCAGAAAGCTCAATATGACCCCCAAGCGCACCATGGCGGTTGCACAGCAGCTCTATGAGGGCGTGGATGTGGCAGGAGAAGGCACTCTGGGTCTTATCACTTATATGCGTACCGACTCCCTGCGGCTTTCCGACGAAGCCATGGCTGCGGCAGCAGGCTTTATTAAGAACCGCTACGGCGAAGCATATTACTATGGCAGCTTCCACACCTTTAAGACCAAGGCCGGAGCGCAGGATGCCCACGAGGCGATCCGTCCCACCCATGTGGAACTGGACCCCGAGCGGATTGAACAGAGCCTTACTAAGGAACAGTATAAGCTCTATAAGCTGATTTGGAGCCGTTTTCTGGCATCTCAGATGGCAAATGCCGTCTATGATACCGTGTCCATCGATACGGAGTGTGCAGGTCACCTGTTCCGCAGCAGCCACCAGAGCATGAAATTTGCAGGCTTTATTGCGGTTTATGAAGAAGGCAGGGACGATGAGACGGAAGCGGTTGGTTCTCCGCTGCCGGATTTGCAGGTGGGTGACCGGGCAGAAGCCGGTGACATCCGTAAGGAGCAGCACTTCACACAGCCGCCGGCACGATATACGGAAGCCACGCTGGTCAAGGCTATGGAAGAAAAGGGCGTTGGCCGTCCTTCCACCTATGCCTCCATTGTTTCTACCATTCAGGATCGTGAATATGTAACTAAAACCGACAAGCGTCTGGCACCGACCCCCCTGGGGGAAGTGGTGAACGGCCTGATGATGGAGCGCTTTAACGACATCATCGATGTGGAATTCACCGCCAATATGGAAAATCAGCTGGACGATGTGGAGGCCGGAAAGCGCCGGTGGAAAGAGCTTCTGGCAGAATTCTACAGTAAATTCCATCAGGAAATGGAGGATGCCGAAAAAGCCTTGGACGGTGTCCGCCTGAAAGTTCCCGAGGAAGAGACCGACGAAGTCTGTGAGCTTTGCGGACGGAAAATGGTCATTAAAATGGGCAGATTCGGAAAATTCCTTGCCTGCCCCGGCTGGCCGGAATGTAAGAATGCCAAGCCCCTTGTGGAGCGAATGCCGGGACGGTGCCCGCTCTGCGGCAGCGGTCTGCTCAAGCGCAAATCCAAGCGCGGATTTGCTTATTATGCCTGTGAAAAGGGCAATGAGTGCGGCTTTATGACTTGGGATGTTCCCACAGATCAGGACTGCCCTGAGTGTGGTCAGACCATGTTCAAGCGTTCCGGCAAGGGACGGATGAAGCCTTTCTGTATCAATGAAAAATGTCTCAACTTCCTGCCGGAAGATCAGCGGGGCTACTACAAGAAGAAAACTGCCGAGACAGAAGAAACAGCAGCCGAAGAAAAGTCTGAGACCAAGAAGCCGGCGGCTAAGAAGTCCGCAGCCAAGAAAACTGCAGCGTCCAAAAAGACCGCTGCAAAGACCACGAAAAAGAAGGAGACTGCCCAATGACTTCCGTGAAAGTAATCGGTGCCGGCCTTGCAGGCTCCGAAGCGGCGTGGCAGCTGGCCGAGAGAGAAATCCCGGTGACGCTGTATGAAATGAAGCCGGAAAAAATGTCGCCTGCCCACCATAGCGAAGATTTTGCGGAGCTGGTATGCTCTAACTCGCTTCGGGGAGACCGGCTGGAAAATGCGGTGGGACTGCTGAAGGAAGAGCTGCGCCGCTGCGGCAGCCTGATCCTCCAATGTGCCGAGGCCACCCGTGTGGAGGCCGGCGGATGCCTTGCGGTGGATCGGGGTGGTTTTTCCAAAATGGTGACGGAGAAGATCCGCAGCCATCCCAACATCACGGTGGTGTCTCAGGAGGTAACATCCGTTCCCGAGGGACCGGTGATTATTGCCACCGGGCCGCTGACTTCCGATGCGCTCTCGGAGTCCATCGGCAAGTATTTCGGCACTGACTATCTCCACTTTTTTGATGCGGCGGCACCGCTGGTAACGGCAGAGTCCATCGACATGGAACAGGCATGGTGGCAGAGTCGCTATGACCGAGGAACGCCGGATTATGTAAACTGCGCCATGGACAGGGAGCAGTACGAAGCATTCATCAAGGAGCTGGTGGCGGCAGAGGAAGCGCCGGTGCACGGGTTTGAGGATGCCAATGTATTTGAAGGCTGCATGCCGGTTGAGGTTATGGCACGCCGGGGATTTGATACTCTGCGCTATGGCCCGCTGAAGCCTGTGGGACTGAAGGATCCCAATACCGGCCGTGAGCCCTATGCGGTGGTGCAGCTGCGGCAGGACAATGCGAGCGGCAGCATCTTTAATCTGGTGGGCTTCCAGACCCATCTGAAATTCGGTGAGCAGAAGCGGGTATTTTCCATGATCCCGGCTCTGCGGAATGCGGAATTCGTCCGCTACGGCGTTATGCACCGCAATACCTTCCTGCAAAGCCCCAAGCTGCTGGATCGCTATTTTGCCGACCGGCGGAACGCAATGGTTGCCTTTGCCGGGCAGATGACCGGCGTGGAAGGGTATGTGGAATCTGCGGCCTCCGGATTTTTGTCCGGCGTTGCCATGGCGGCAAAGGTGCAGGGAAAAGCCCTGCCGGATTTTCCAAAGACCACTGCCATCGGTGCTCTGGGGTACTATGTGAGCGACGAATCTGTGGAGCATTTCCAGCCAATGAATATTAATTTCAGCATCATTGCTCCTCTGGAGCAGAGAATTCGAAAAAAAGCCGAAAAGAATCTGGCAATTGCCAATCGATCCCTGGAGGTTATTGATCAGCTGATTGCCCAAGAGTTGTAGAGAAGGAGTTAGGGATATGAAGATTATTCTGGATGCAATGGGCGGCGATATGGCACCGGAAGCTCCTGTGCTGGGTGCGGTGGAGGCCGCAAAGATATACGGAAGTCAGATTACGCTGGTAGGCCGCGGCGAAGAAATCCTCAAGGTGATGAAGAACCACGGTATTGCGGATTTGCCGGCAGGCATTGAGATCGCCAACGCCGACGGCGTGGTGGATATGCATGACGACCCCGCCTCCGTGATCCACAAGCGGAAGGATTCTTCCATGGTGGTGGGTCTTAAAATGCTGGCAGACGGAGAGGGCAACGCCTTTGTCTCCGCAGGCAGCACAGGCGCACTGCTTACGGGAGCGACTTTGATCGTGAAGCGTGTCAAGGGTATCCGCCGGGCCGCAATGGGTCCTGCCATGCCCAACAAGGCAGGCGGCAAGACCGTGATTCTGGACTGCGGTGCCAATGCCGAGTGTACGCCGGAGTTCCTGCTCCAGTTTGGCCTTGTGGGTTCTCTCCACGCCAAGCATACATACGGAATCGAAAACCCCAGAGTGGGTCTTCTCAATATCGGTACCGAGGATTCCAAGGGCACCCCCCTGCAGAAGGAGGCGTATGAGCTTCTGAAGAATGCGGGGGAGCAGGGAATCATCAACTTCGTTGGCAATGTGGAGGCAAGAGATGTGCCGTTGGGTGCTGTGGATGTAATCGTCTGCGACGGCTTCTCCGGCAATGTGCTTCTTAAGTCGATTGAAGGCACAGCCATGTTCATGGGAAGCCTTGTGAGCCACATGTTCAAGAAAAATGCAATTACCATGCTGGGAGCCCTGTGCTGCAAGTCCGGCATCGATAACCTCAAGAAGATGATGGACTATCGGGAAATCGGCGGCACCCAATTCCTTGGCATCAAGAAGCCGGTCATTAAGGCACACGGCGCCTCCGATGCGCTTGCGTTCCGCAACGCCATCCATCAGGCGGAGCTGGCAGCCCAAAATGATATGACCGCAGAGCTGGAGCAGGGGCTGCGTCAGCTGGCAGAGGCAAAGGAGAGACAAGATGATTAAGGATTTGGAGGAAGCCATAGGCTATCGCTTCCATAATATTACGTTGCTGCAAAATGCGCTGGCGCACTCTTCCTATGCAAACGAGCGCTGGCATAACAGCCTAATGAGCAACGAGCGGCTGGAATTTCTGGGAGATTCCGTGCTGGGTATGCTGGTGGCGGAATATCTCTACCGAAATTTCCCCAACCGCCCCGAAGGCGAACTGACCCGGATGCGGGCGGACATGGTCTGCGAAAAGACTTTGGCAGAGGTGGCCCATCGGCTGGATTTGGGCAGGCATCTGATGCTGGGAAAAGGCGAGGAGCAGGGAGGCGGCCGAAACCGGGAGTCTATTCTGGCCGATGCTGTAGAATCCGTTATTGCGGCCTGCTACCTGGACGGGGGCATGGATGCGGCGATTCAGTTCATCCAGCAGTTCATTCTGGTGAATGTGCCGTTGACGAAGATGCACAATGCCGACTATAAGACTGCTCTGCAGGAGCGAGTGCAGCAGAAGAAAAATCAGACCCTTTCCTACCGTCTGGTGGGCGAGAGCGGCCCGGATCACGATAAGCATTTCGAGGTGGAACTGTCTCTCAACGGATCTGTGGTGGGCATTGGCTCCGGCAGCAGTAAAAAACGCGCTGAGCAGGATGCAGCCCATGCGGCTCTGGAAAAATTGTTCCCAAAAGGAAAATAAACGACATGCAGGTGTGCCGGGAAAGCGGCACGCCTGCGTTTTTTACATAAACGGAAAATTTTGGGGCAAACTTCCTTCGGAGGGATGCATATGACGGAAAAACAGTACGATGCACTTGTCAGCAGCATGGCACCCAAATCCCCTATGTGGAAAGATTGCCTCGGTGCATTTGTTATCGGCGGGCTGATCTGCGCTTTGGGCCAGCTGGCAATAAACGGATATCTGGCGCTAGGGCTCAGCAAACAAAATGCCAGCGCAGCAGGTTCTATGAGCCTTGTGGCGCTGTCTGCTCTTTTGACGGGACTGAGTGTTTATGACGATATTGCCAAGGTAGCAGGAGCGGGAACGCTGGTCCCGATTACGGGATTTGCCAATGCGATCACGGCGCCGGCGGTGGAATTTAAGACCGAGGGCTTCATTCTGGGTGTGGGCGCGAAAATGTTTACCATCGCAGGGCCTGTTATTGTCTACGGCACCGCTGCCAGTGTGGTCTACGGACTGATCTACTGGCTCATGGGGCTTATATTATAGGAACTGCTTTCTCTACAGCCAAATATTTAAGCCGTTTCTGACTATCCTGTCGGAAACGGCCTTTTTACCTCTTGCAGCAGAGCGAACCATGGGCTATAATGAAAAAAACGATAACCAAGAAAGGCTGTGTTTCCATGCGAATCGTTATGCTGTCGTGCAATACCGGAGAGGGGCACAACTCCACCGCCAAGGCTATTGAGGAAGTGCTTTCCGCCAGAGGAGCAGAATGTGAAATAATTGATGTGCTGTCCTGCCTTTCGCCGGTATTTTCCAAAATTGTCTGCGCCGGCCACGCCGGCCTCTATAAATATGCGCCTAAGCTGTGGGATGCCGGTTACCGAGCCTTTGAAAATGTGGAACTGGGCAATGAGGACCGGGATCTTTTGGCGAATCTGCTGGCTTTCGGCGCACCCAAGCTGCGGGATCGGCTTATTGCAGGAAAATATGATGCAGCTGTCTGCGTTCATGTTTTTTCCGGCATGATGATGACAACAGTGCGGGAAGAGCTGGACTACCGCATTCCCAGTTACTTTGTGGCTACGGATTATACCTGCACGCCCTATGCGGATGAGTGCCGAATGGACGGGTATTTTATCCCTGCGGCGGGGCTTGCAGGAGAATTTACGGCAGTAAAACTGCCGCAGGATAAGCTGATTCCCAGCGGTATCCCTGTGCGGCAGTGCTTTTACAGCGCCGGTGATACGGCGCAAGCCCGCAGAGCGCTGCAACTGCCGGAAAATGGAGTCTGCGTTTTGCTGATGTGCGGCAGTATGGGCTGCGGGCCTATGCGAAAAATTGCCAGGGAGCTTATGGAACAGCTGCCGGAAGATGCTTTTGTGGTGGCAGTCTGCGGAAAAAACGAAAAGCTCTACGAGACTCTGTCTGATCTGGCAGCGCCCAGAATGCGTGTGCTGGGCTACTGCCACCAAATGCAGACCTACATGGATGCGGCGGATCTCATTGTCACGAAGCCCGGCGGCCTCAGCTCCACAGAGGCGGGCAACAAGCACCTGCCGATGGTGTTTATCAATGCGGTAGGCGGCTGCGAAAGCCGGAATTTTGACTTCTTTTTGAACCGTGGCTATGCGGTGGGCAGTGCCGATCCGGAAAAAGTCGTTGCACTGACGGCAGCACTTGCGGGGGATGCGCAGCGCCGCGGGGAGATGAAGGAAACTTTGCGCAAGGGCTTTTCAAGGAACAGTGCTCAGATCATTGCAGATACCATAATGCTGGCAAAGAATCCCTCAGAGCCATCGGACACTGCAGGTATAAAAGCCCGGGAAACTGTCCATCCTCCTATTATCAAAGGAGGTATTTCTATGGATCAAAAAGCATCTCAAACCGTTACCAATCTGGCACGTTCCTTCGCAGGAGAATCCCAGGCGAGAATGCGCTACGATATTTATGCAGCTGTGGCTCGGCAGGAAAAGCAGGAGTGGATCGCTCGGGTTTTTGAGGAAACCGCCAAAAATGAAATGGCCCACGCCCAGGCCTTTCTGCGCCTGCTGAAGAAACTGGGGGCAGAAGCGGAGAACATTGACATCAGCGGAGGCTATCCTTATCCCCTGGGCAATACCGCCCAGAACCTTCAGTCGGCTGCTGAGGGAGAAGAACAGGAATTTTCGGATGTGTATCCGGCTTTTGCGGAAACCGCACGGCAGGAGGGGGTTGGAGAGGCTGCCCAGCTGTGGGAAAACATCGCGATGATCGAAGGGGTGCATCACAATAATTTCACATCCCTCAAGGAACAGCTGACCGGCGGTACGCTGACCCAAAAGGATGCGCCGGTTATGTGGCGGTGCCTTAACTGCGGCTATACCTATGAGTCCACATCGGCCAGTGCCGTTTGCCCGGTTTGCGGGAAAGACGCATCTTGGCAGGAAGGAATCCTGAATCGGAAGGATTTACCCGGGAAAAAGTAAGTATTTGTGCAATAGCTGTTTACAGGTGCGGTCGATTTGTGGTATGATAATCCTTAGGAAAAATGTAAGCAGAGGTTGCACAGATGGATTATATTGTTTTGGATATGGAATGGAACCAGCCGTGGCCCGGTTCGCCCTCCGCAAAGAAGGTGCTGCCGGTGCAGCTCCGTGGTGAGATCATTCAAATTGGCGCCGTGCGGATTACCGAGGACCAGACGGTTGCGGATGAGTTCCAAGTGATGATAAAGCCCAGATTCTATCGGCATCTCAACCGACGGGTCAGCAAGCTCACCGGCATCAAGGAGCAGCAGCTCCGCCATGAGGGAATCCCCTTTCCGGAGGCAGCGGCAAAGTTCCGTGATTGGTGCGGAGAGAATGCAATCTTCCTCACATGGGGTTTTGACGATATCGGTATTCTGAGGGAAAACCTGCGGATTTTTGGCATGGACGAAAACTGGACAGGCCGCTGGTATAATGCCCAGATGATTTTTAATGCCCAGACCGACGGTTCCACCTCCCAGAAGGCTCTGAAAACGGCTATGGAGATCTTTAAGATCGAACCCAGCCGCCCGGCTCACGATGCCCTGGGGGATGCCTACCACACGGCGCTGATCTGCGCCATGCTGGATCTCAGGCGGGGAACGGCGGAGTATGAAGAAGCTCTCAAAAGCCATGTCAATGGCTTCCATGGGGCAGAGCTTCCCGGCTGTATCGCAAGAAAGGTGTTCTATGACTTTGCAGATAAGCGTGCGGCACTGACCGCCATGGCAGGGGAACAGAACAAGTGTCCCGTTTGCGGCAGACAGATGCTGGGCTCCCGCTGGTTCTCCCAGCCGGGACACCGATACATGGATCTGGCATCCTGCCCGGAGCATGGGGATTTTTTGATTCGGGTGAGATTGTCGGAGCAGCCCAACGGGCTGATACGGGTCAGCCGCCTGACCTACGAGGCTACCTCTGAAGCAGCTGCGGCCTATGAGCGCAGAGCGGAGAAGGCGGAGCCGGAGGAGCAGAGAAAGCCCCGCCGCCGCAGACGCCGCCGCGCTGCGGCTTCGGAAACGGCCGTAACGGAATAAAAAAACGGAACCCCGGGGAGCATTTCCCCGGGGTTTTGCAAAATAAAGTTCTTGACAGAATCCGTATAAAGTGGTAAAATGTGCAGAGCGGTGGGAAATGATTCCCCGTGACAATTATGGGCCTTTAGCTCAGTTGGTCAGAGCCTCCGGCTCATAACCGGATCGTCCCGGGTTCAAATCCCTGAAGGCCCACCAGTGAATTAAGGCTTCAGCCTTTCATATATAGGGGTATAGCTCAATTGGTAGAGCGGCGGTCTCCAAAACCGTAGGCTCAGGGTTCAAGTCCTTGTGCCCCTGCCAGATAAACCACCTTTTTAGGTGGTTTTTTCTTTTGCCAAAATGGAATATTGTGGACAAAAGTACTTGCATCGGCTACAAATGTATGGTAAGATATGCTCAATTGTATTTGCACTATGTGCAAATGTATTTGAGGAGTTGTAGATAGATATGAAATTAAGCAAGAGAAATATGCTACTTATCAGCTTTATGCTGTTTTCCCTGTTCTTCGGTGCGGGCAATCTCATCTTCCCGCCTTTTCTGGGACAGAACGCCGGAACCAAGACCGCTCCGGCGCTGATCGGCTTTTTGGCAACGGCGGTGATCCTGCCTGTGTTGGGCGTAATTGTGGTTTCAAAATTTGACGGTTTGGATCAGCTGGCCAATCAGGTGGGGAAGCGTTTTTCTCTTGTGTTCACCATTCTGATTTACCTCTCCATCGGCCCGGGACTGGGAATCCCCAGAGCTGCATCCGTGCCGTTTGAAATGGCAGTTGCGCCCTACCTCCCAGAGGGAGCCAATCAGCAGCTGTTTATGCTGATTTATTCGCTGGTGTTTTTTCTGACGGCCTGCTGGCTGGCGATGACCCCCAATAAGCTGGTGAATCGGATCGGTCACATTCTGACGCCCAGTCTCCTGATTTTGCTGGTATTTCTCTTTGTTTCGTTCCTTTTCCGGGGCGAGGCGAACATAACAGCGGCACAGCCGGCCTACGAGGACAGCCCATTTATGAAGGGCTTCTGCGAGGGCTATCAGACCATGGACACCATTGCCGCCCTGAATTTCGGCTTGGTCATTGCCGTGACGCTGCGCTCCTTCGGCATTGAGCAGAAGGAAGGCGTGGTTCGCTACACCGTGAAGGCCGGCATTTTTGCCGGAACTATTCTCGCCGGTGTTTATCTGATGCTCACCTATATGGGAATGGCAAGCTCCGGCGTGTATCCCATTATGGGCAACGGCGCTTGGACACTGCGGTGCATCGTAAAGCAGATCTTTGGTCAGCCAGGCGCCATTTTGCTGGCAACGATCTTTACATTGGCCTGCCTTACCACCTGCGTGGGGCTGATTACATCCATTTCTCAGTTCTTTACCGGACTTTTTCCGAAAGTCAGCTATCGGATGCTGGTGCTCATTATTACGGGATTTTCCTTCGTGATCTGCAATCAGGGGCTGAATACCATCCTCAGCATTTCTGTCCCCGTGCTGAATGCTATCTATCCCATATCCATCGTGCTGATTCTGCTGGGACTCTCCCACCGCTGGCTGGGAAACAATCGGTATATCTATCCGGTTACCATTACCGGCGTTGGCGTTGTCAGTGTGATCCATGCGCTGGAAAGTGCGAAAATACCCATGGGATTTTTGGGCGGGGCAGTCAGCTACCTGCCGTTTTACGAGCTGGGCTTTGGCTGGGTCAGTGTGGCACTGGTGACGCTGGTGCTGGGCTGGCTTTTGGGCCGAATCAAAAAGTAAAAAATCAGCGGCGTGATCTCGGTCACGCCGCTGTTACACTATTTATGAAAGATAACCCGCTGGCGGCGTTCCTGCCCCGCCGGCTCCGGGCCCTTTACGCAGAACAGACCGTAGAGATCGCTGCAGCGCTGCTCCAGTTCCCAATAGGGGTGGTCGGCGGCTTCTCCGGTGTGGAGAAACACTCCCGAAGATCGGGCCTTTTTGAGAATGGTTCTGCCGACTTCGCTGAAGCCCAGAACCCGGGTATAGGGGGCGGGGGTGCCAAGATCCTGTGCGGTGAGCCCCAGAAATGCGCACATGACCATCCGATCCAGACGGCTGCGGGTGTAGCGCTTGGATTTTGTACTTCCGAGTATTTGCTCCAAGGTGCTTTCCTGCCGCACAGCGTGCATCAGCTTTCTCCATAGCCCTTCGGATCCGTAGGGCAGGCTTTCAAACTCGGCATCCGTCATGGTGCGGAGCTTTGCCAGCATGGCAATTTCGCCGGTCTGCAAGGTGTGTATGGCGGCAGAACCCATAATTTTTCGGCAGCAGGGGGGCACATAGCTTTCCCATTGGTCTGCGTTAGTGATCAGCCGCCGCAGAGCGGTGGCAGAAGGATTTTCCTGATGGGGGAGGGGATCATGGTAGCCGCCTTCACGCCGAATGGGCAGGATTTCCATGAAACTGCCTTGGCTTAATATGGCCTTGCAGTATTCTACAGCTAATATATCATTGGGCAGCCGGGTCAGATCGGTTTCTAAGCCCATGCCTTCCAAAGCGGATTGACGGGCAGCAGGGAAAGAGATACCTGTATTCAGCTTTTTCCGCAGCAGAAGGGAAAAGCGGGGGGAGAGAAGGGCTTCGGCGGTTTCCATAAGGGATTGCGCCGTGCCGCTTTCGGTGCCAAAGGAAAGACCGTCACAAAAACCGGAGAGAATTTTCACGGCTCCCGCTGCAAAGCTCTCTGCCGAGGAAAGGGCACAGCTGACCGGCAGCTCCAGCACCAGATCTGCACCGCAGGCAAGGGCTGCTTCGGCACGGACAGATTTGTGAAATACAGCCGGTGCGCCTCGCTGTACAAAATTGCCGCTCATCAGGCAGACCAAAGCGCAGTCCTCCCCCAATTGGGAGCGAATGGCACGCATTTGCTTCTGATGCCCCAGGTGCAGGGGATTATACTCACAGATAATGCCGATGATTTTCAAAAAACCCCTCCTTTTCCAAAAAAATTCCATGCAAGGGCTTGAGAAATTTCCCTTTATGAGCTAGAATATTAAAAGCTGTGAATATCATACCACAATATAGCAAAAATGAAAATCAAATTTTTTAGGAGGCTATTTCCATGAATGTTCTGGTTATCAACGCCGGCAGCTCTTCTCTTAAGTATCAGCTGATGAACCCCGAAACCGGCGATGTATCCGCTAAAGGTCTGTGTGAGCGTATCTATATTGACGGCCGTCTGACTCACAAGGTCGGCGACAGCAAAGTCGTTAAGGATATTCCGATGCCCACCCACTCCGAGGCCATTCAGGCTGTTCTGGAGATCCTGCAGGATCCCACCTATGGCGTGATCAAGACCACCGATGAAATCGATGCTGTCGGTCACCGTGTCCTGCACGGCGGCATGAAGTTCAGCGATTCCTGCATCATTGACGATGCCTGCATCAAGGCCATCGAAGAGTGCATCCCTCTGGGACCCCTTCATAACCCTGCTAACCTGATGGGTATTCGTGCCTGCCAGGCGGTTATGCCCAACACACCTCAGGTCGCTGTGTTCGACACCGCTTTCCACATGACCATGCCCCCCAAGGCTTACCGCTATGCGATCCCCACTGAGTACTATGAGAACGACGACATCCGCCGCTACGGCTTCCACGGTACTTCTCATAAGTACATTGCCCGCCGTGCTGCAGAGCTGATGGGCACCAAGAATTTCAAGATGATCAACTGCCATCTGGGCAACGGTTCTTCTCTGGCTGCCATCAAGGACGGCAAGTGCGTAGATACCTCCATGGGTCTGTCTCCTCTGGCAGGCGTTCCTATGGGTACCCGCTGCGGCGACATCGATGCCTGCGTGGTGCAGTTCATCTGCAACAAGTACGGCATGAGCGTGGATGACTGCCTTACCATGCTGAACAAGAAGTCCGGCGTGCTGGCTCTGTCCGGTGTTTCCTCCGACTTCCGTGACCTTGAGAACGGCGAGAAGGAAGGCAACGAGGACTGCATTCTGGCTTTGCAGAAGTTCTTCTACGAAGTTGCCAAGTATATCGGCGCTTACACTGCTGCGCTTAACGGCATCGACCTGCTGACATTCACCGCCGGTGTCGGTGAGAACGGCCCCGAGACCCGTCAGGCTATCTGTGACTATCTGGGCTTCCTGGGCGTTAAGATCGACCCCGAAAAGAACAAGATCCGCGGCAAGGAAATGAAGATTTCCACCGAGGATTCCGCTGTTCAGGTTTGGGTCATCCCCACCAATGAGGAACTGATGATTGCGCAGGACACTGCGGAGCTGGTAAACGCTGCCAGAAAGTAAGAAAATAAACCAACGGGGCGGAGAATTTCTCCGCCCCTGTTTAAATAGGAGGATCAATATGGAATCAGTTGTTGAGCGCTTCCTGCGCTATGTAAGCATGGAAACTACCTCCTGCGAGGATAACCCCACCTGTCCATCTACACCGGGACAGAGGGTGCTGGGCAAGGCACTGGTAGAGGAAATGAAGCAGATGGGCATTGCCGATGCCCGTATGGACGAAAATGGATACGTCTATGGTACCGTTCCCGGAGATCCCCGGCTGCCTGCCATTGGCCTCATTGCCCACATGGATACGGCTCCCGATGCATCCGGCGCCAATATCAAAGCCAGAATCGTTCCCTATGAGGGCGGCGATATCTGCCTGAATGAGCAGGAAAATATTTGGCTGCGGGAGTCGGACTATGCCAGCCTGACCCGAAACCGGGGCAAGCACCTGATCGTCACTGACGGCACTACGCTGCTGGGAGCGGATGATAAGGCTGGTGTGGCGGAAATCATGGCCACAGCGGAAAGACTGCTGACCATGCGGATGAACCATGCAACCCTGAAGATCGGCTTTACCCCCGACGAGGAGATCGGCAGAGGTGCCGATCGCTTTGATGTGAAGGGATTTGGGGCGGACTACGCCTATACCGCTGACGGCGGCACGGTAGGAGAAATCGAATACGAAAACTTCAACGCCGCAGGTGCCACCGTAGAATTCCACGGTCTTAACATCCATCCCGGCTCCGCCAAGGACAAGATGGTAAATTCCCAGCTCATTGCCATGGAATTCCAGAGCCTTCTGCCGGTGCACCAGCGCCCTGAATCCACCGACGGGTACGAGGGCTTCATTCATCTGACAGATATGGCCGGAGAAGTGGAAAAGACCACTCTGCGCTATATTATCCGGGATCATGATCTTGCGAAGTTTGCCGAGAAGAAGGCAATCATGGCTTCTGCAGCCCGCTTCCTCAATGAAAAGTACGGCGAGGGAACCGTGGAGCTGACGGTTAAGGATAGCTACTTCAATATGAAAAAATGCATCGAGCCCTGCATGTATGTAGTCGAGCGCGCCAAGAGCGCTATGGCTGCTGCGGGTATGGAGCCGAGAGAGGTTCCCATCCGGGGCGGTACGGACGGCGCACGGCTTTCCTACGAGGGTCTGCCTTGCCCCAACCTTTGCACAGGCGGCGAAAATTACCACGGACGCTTTGAATATATCCCCGTAGAGGATATGGAGCAGTGTGTGGATATGCTGGTAGGAATTCTTACCATGACCGAATAAAAAACCGCATAAAAAAACCGGGTTGCTGACTCAGCAACCCGGATTTCTTTGTATCAGCCTTCAAAATCATCTTCGCCGGCTACAATAGTATCGGCGGAAGCTTCTTCCTCGGAAGCGACTTCTGCAGCAGCCTCTTCGGCACAATCTTCATCAGCAGCAAATGCTTCGGTTTCACCTACAGTCTCATCGGCGAAATCCGCATAAGTTACACAGTCACGGCACTTGCAGGAGCGCAGTGTTCTCTTTGCCCATGCAACGATCTTGTCACCATAGGTGGCGGCAATATATACAGCACCGGCAACAGCAGCCAATACCACCAGAACTTTGACTACAACATTAAAAGCTTTCATAGGAATTTCCTCCGTTTCGTTTGTTGTCCCTTTCAGTATACCCAAATAGCGACAAAATTGCAATAGATATTTTGGGCAGAAATCAGATTAAATATACCCGTACATCCCCCGGACGCTGACTTCTCCGGCGCCTATGGCCTCTAAATGGCCGTCGGGAAAACGGACGATCAGACCGCCGTCGCTGTCAATGTCCAGTGCTTTTCCGTGACGCACCTGCTGGTTCGAGAGAATGGAAACCTCCTGACCCAGAGTGATGCAGTCTGCCCGATACCGGTCTAAAACAGCATCCTTATGGATAAGATTCCGGGACATTTCTTCAAAGGCGGTGATCATGTTGGCTGCCAGTGCTGCCCGGTCTACGGGCTTTCCGGCAGCAAGAGAAAGCGATGTAGCGGTGCTGCGGATGTCATCAGGAAAGTCCTGCTCTGCCTGACGGCAGTTTATGCCGATGCCGATAACGGCATGATCTATATTGCCGTTTTCGCCGTTCAGCCCCAGCTCCGTCAGAATTCCGGCGACTTTTTTTCGGCCGATTACCAGATCGTTTGTCCACTTGATTCCGGGGCGCAGCCCTGTGGTTTTTTCCACAGCGTCGCACATGGCAACTGCGGCTGCGCAGGTCAGATGCATCAATTGGGCAGCAGGATATTGAGGGCGCAATATCACGCTCATATAGATACCCATTCCGCCGGGGGAGTAGAAGCTGCGTCCCATGCGTCCGCGGCCGCCGGTTTGCCGGTCAGCGATCAAAACGGACCCATGCGGTGCGCCCTGAAGGGCCATTTCCTTGGCTTTCGTGTTGGTGGAATCAATGGTATCAAAATAATGAATTTGACTGCGCCATGGATTCCGGCTGCCCAGCTGCGAGAGAATTTCTGAATACATACTCAATCAATGTCCTTTGCGATTTCTTCGGGGGGATTGTCCAGAACTTCGGGATGCTGAAGCAGCCGCCGGAAGTGCTTGAAGAAAGTGGCGTAGTAGTATCCGTCTACGATCCGTTCGTCCATGACAAACTTCATATCCACATATTTACGCTGGACCAGACTGCCGTCTTCCTGCAATTCAACGGCTTTTCGCTTGCAGCCGAAGGATACAAAGACTGGCAGGTTGCCGAAATCATAGAGATGATGGTACACCGGCGGGATTCCGAGGCTTCCCATGGAGGTGAAGAACACACTTCCGTGGAAGGGACTTAACTCCGTGAGGGCTTTCGGAATGAGCCCGAAATAGTCCATTGTCCGCAGTACCCATACGGCAAATTTCAGCAGCACGCCGGGAAGCAGCGTGAAGCAGTGGGCCAGATTATCAAAGCTGGAATTGAGCGGAGTGCTTTTGATTTCTTCCACAGCTTCGTGGAGCTTGCGGTAAACATCGTCTGCGGTGTCTCTTGGAGAGAGATGTACTTTCATAACAGTATCCGGAGCGTCAGAGGCCATCTCCTTTTTAACCACCATACAGAATTGGATGTCTTCTCCCCGGGAATAGACCTTCTGCCCGGAGATAAAACGGTTGACCGCCGGATACTTACAGAGTGCCCGTACATAAGCTGCCAGCAGCACATGGGTGAGACCAAAGCTCGTCAGACCCTCCTTGCGTTTTTTGCGGATGTAACGGTCAATGTGGCTGATCTCCAAAGAAACGGGGAAATGATTGGAGGCAGTATTGCGGGTAACCATAATGTAGGGGGATACCTGATCCATAGGGGGCAGAGTGCGAATCCGACGGCCGTCGCTGCGATCACCCCAGTTGGGATGCCATTCATTGTGGGGGTGAACCCGCACGGCAAAGCAAAGCAGGAAAAGCCCCAGAAAGAACAGCAGTTCCGGCGCCAGATACAGCATCACCGCCGTGTCAAAGCCGGACCAATAGCAGATGGTTATGCCGATGGCCAGGGGGGAGGCCAGCAAAAGATAGAGAATCCAGATGCCGTGAAATCTGCCGGAGGTAATGAGCATATAGAGCAGAAAATAAAATACCAGAATTACCCGGTAAAGCAGCTTCAGCAGGAGACCGTTTCCGAGACAAAACAGAGGCTGAAAACCGTAGAAAACCGCCATCAGCAGCATGGGGATGGTGGTTTTATAAAAATATTCCTGACCGGCAAGCAAAAGGATGGACACAAACAGCAAAGTAGCTCCGATTGGCAGAACAATTTGACTCCACACCTCAATGCTATCCCATACTCCTTTCACGCAGGGAATGGCAATGCGGGTCACTGCCGAGCCGACAAGGCAAAGTGCCATCAGCCATGTCAGCGCGTTTTTTCGGCTGACATAAAAGTGTAATCTTCTTTCCATAACAATATAATTATACTCAATTCTTTAGAATTTGCAACGGCGTAATCAATAAAGAGGACACCTTTTGGTGTCCTCTTTTTCAGCCGATTGTATTGATTACGGCGGCAATGTGCTCCGGCGTTGTGCCGCAGCAGCCACCCAGAAGCGTTGCACCGACTTTTTTGCAGGCAGCCATGATATCGGCAAAAGAATCGGGCGCCATGGCGTATTCCGGTATGCCGGCGGAATTGATCACAGGAACGCCTGCGTTGGGCTTGCAGATCAAAGGGGCATCCAGCCGGCGGCGCAGCTTTTCTACCAGCAGCGGTGTCATGCTGTCGGCGCTGACACAGTTAAAGCCTACGGCGGCAGCACCGGCATCTGTCAGATCTTTCAGCACCGGGACGGCATCCATGCCGGATAGCAGAGCGCCGTCCGGGGTCATCACAAAGCTGTACATGACGGCACCGGCGCCCTCCAGCTCAGCGGCGGTGAGAATGGCTTCTGCCTCCTGCGGGTAGAGAAGCGTTTCCGCTGCCAGAAGATCCACGCCGCCTTCCAAAAGCCCACAAATCTGCCGGCGGTAGTTGTCCAGCAGCAGGGAAAAATTTTGGGGATCGGCGCTTTCTGTATAGGCTGCCAGAGTGGTAAGATCCCCTGCAATGAGACACCCCGGGGCGGCGGCACGGCTGAGGGCTGCCAGCTGTGCGTTGATGGTCTCGGTTTGCCGATGCAGGTTCACCCGCTCAAGGGCAATGGGCTGCGCCTGAAAAGTGGGAGCGTAGACGATCTGTGCTCCGGCTTCGGCATAGCGCCGCTGAAGCTGCACCAGCACTTCCGGATTTGCCAGAACCCATTCCTCTGTGCAGCAGCCCTTTGGCATTCCGGCTTTCTGCAGATTGGAGCCGGTGGCTCCGTCCAGATACCGCAGCCCGTCCTTTACTTTCTCTGAAAATTCACTTTTTGTCAGCATATTCTCCACCACACAGTAAAAACTGAAAATAGTATAGCCTATTTCCTGAATGTTTGCAAGAAGGATTGACGGTGAAGATGAGATTTGCTATTATGTGGATATATTCGGAAAAGGAGATAAAATATGAAAAAAACGATTCTCAGAGAATATGCAAAGCTTATTGTTCGCTGCGGTGTGAATGTCCAGAAGGGTCAGGAGGTTCTGATCTACGCCGGACTCGACCAGCCTGAATTTGTACAGATGGTGGCGGAGGAGGCCTACAAGGCCAAAGCCAAGCAGGTTATTGTGGAATGGTCTTACGATCCGATGCTGAAAACCCATGCCCGCTATCAGACGGTTAAAACCATGGGCACCGTGGAGCGCTGGCAGGAAGCTCGTCAGCAGCATTTCTGCGATGTCATGCCTGCACGGATCCATCTGATTTCCGAAGACCCCGATGGCCTCAAGGGCGTGCGGATGGACAAGGTGGCTGCGGCCAGACAGCTGTCCTATCCCATTATGAAGCCCTATATTGACCAGCGGGAAGGCTGCCAGCAGTGGTGCATTGCCGCAGTTCCCGGCGCAGCCTGGGCAAAGAAGGTTTTCCCCGGCCTTTCCAAGCATCAGGCCATGGAAAAGCTGTGGGAGGCAATTCTCTTCACATCTCGAGTCAATGACGATCCCATTAAGGCATGGGAAGAGCACAATGCGCAGCTGAAAGCCCGCTGCGACTACCTCAACAGCCTGCACATTGATTCTCTCCACTATACAGCCGAAAACGGCACCGATTTTACCGTGGGCATGATTCCGGAGGCTCGCTTCTGCGGCGGCGGAGAAACCACGCGTTCCGGCGTTTACTTTAACCCCAACATCCCCACTGAGGAGTGCTTCATCTCTCCCAAGCGCGGCGTGGCGGAGGGCATCGTGTATTCCACAAAGCCTCTGTCCTACGAGGGTCAGCTGATTGAAAACTTTTCCATGCGGTTTGAAAACGGCAAGGTAGTAGAGGCTCACGCAGAAAAAGGGGAAGAACTGCTCAATACCATGCTCGCCATGGACGAGGGTGCCGCCTATCTGGGCGAGTGTGCGCTGGTGCCTCAGCACAGCCCCATTGCCGAAAGCGGGCTGCTCTTCTATAATACTCTCTTCGACGAAAATGCCGCCTGCCATTTGGCTGTGGGCATGGGCTTTGCCGATACGATCGAGGATCATCACAACAAGACGCTGGCTGAGTGCCGTGACCTCGGCATCAATGATTCCATGATTCATGAGGACTTCATGATCGGCTGCGACACCATGAACATCGATGCAACCTGTGCCGATGGCCGTGTGATTCCCATTTTCCGGAATGGCAACTGGGCATTTTAAGGAAAAAACAGAAAATAAACAAAAAACACTTGCAATCTTTGACCGAATGTGGTATGATACTCGGGCGATTTAAGATTGCTCGGGGCACTATGCCCCTTTTACATGATAAGAAAGAGGTGAACAACATGAAGGAAGGTATCCATCCCAATTACGAACAGACTACGATTCGCTGCGCTTGCGGCAATGTCTTTACCACTGGTTCTACCAAGAAGGACATTAAGGTTGAAATCTGCTCCAAGTGCCACCCTTTCTATACCGGCAAGCAGAAGCTGGTTGACACCGGTGGACGCGTTGATCGTTTCAACAAGAGATTTGGTATTAAGTAATCGTAAAGTCCGCACTGCGATTTCGTAGTGCGGACTTTTTATATATTTTTTGGGAAAAGATTGCCTGAACCCCCAAGAATATGGTATAATAGCCGCAAAAGCTGCTGTTATACATATTCGCTGCCGCTTTTCCCCCGCCGGATGACGGCACTGGAAAACGGCGGAATGTTACCATCTTGGTGGGGTTATGCTACAGTATACAGAAGATTGATCGGGTGCCTGGGCACTTACGGAGGAATAACATGGAAAATCAACCGGATCGGAAAATGCAGGAACGGGCTGTGCTTGTGGGGCTCAATGCAGATTGTTTTACAAAAGAACAGACCGCCACGGACGAAACGCTGGAGGAACTGGAAGCGCTGCTGGAAACGGCAGGCGGCTTTTGCACCGGCAAGATTCTGCAAAACCGCCATACTCCCGATGCCCACAGTTTTATCGGTGAGGGCAAGGCACTGGAGGTCAAAATGCTGGCGGAGGTCACCGAGTCTACCATGGTGATTTTTGATAACGAGCTGTCTCCCGGCAATATCCGCGCGCTGGAGGAAATCATCGGCGTGACAGTGCTGGACCGCAGCGCACTTATTTTGGATATTTTTGCGCAGCGGGCAAAGACAAGAGAAGGACGGCTTCAGGTAGAGCTGGCACAGTATAAATATCTTTTGCCCCGGCTTTCCGGTATGGGCACCAGCCTGTCCCGGCAGGGAGGCGGCATCGGCACCAGAGGCCCCGGCGAGTCCAAGCTGGAAACGGATCGGCGGCATATTCGGGAGAGAATTTCCCGGCTGCAGGCAGAGCTGGAGCAGGTGCGGCAGGTGCGGGCGGTTCAGCGGGAACGGCGGATGAAAAATTCCGTGCCTGTGGTGGCCATTGTGGGATATACCAACGCCGGAAAATCCACGCTTCTGAATCAGCTGACCGGGGCGGATATTCCTGCAAACAATCGGCTTTTCGACACACTGGACACAACTTCCCGGCAGTTGAAGGTGTCGGATAATCTGGATGTGGTGCTGACAGATACGGTTGGCTTCATTGCCAAGCTGCCCCATCATCTGGTGAACGCCTTCCACGCAACGCTGGAGGAACTGGAATACGCCGACCTTTTGCTGCATGTTATCGATTCGTCAGACGAAAACAGGGAAGACCATATTGCGGTGGTAGATCGGCTGGTGGCGAAACTTGCAAAGCCCGGCACACCGGTGCTGCGCTGCTATAATAAAGCAGATCTCGTCCCCAAGGAAGATATTCCGGTGGGGGAGGATGTGGTGGCAATTTCCGCCAAGAGCGGCGTAGGCATGGAAAACCTCCTGAAAGCCATTGAAGATGCCTTTGGCCACAGCCGCCACCATGTGATTGTCACGGTACCCTATTCCATGGGCGGTATGGTGCAGACCCTTCACGACGGAGCACAGGTTCTGGGCGTGGAGTACACCGGGGAGGGCATTGCCATTGAAGCGGTGCTGGACCCCATTCTCTACGGAAAGCTCAGAGAATATATTACAAAGGAGTGCTGAACATTGGAAGAATATCTGGTTCCGACCCAATTCGGTGAAGATGAATTTACAGAGAAAAAATCCCGCTTCATCGGCAGGGTTTGGCCGGCAGAATCCGAGGAAGAGGCACTGGAAAAAATTGCTGCTATGAAAAAGCAGCACTATGATGCCACCCACAATTGCTGGGCTTACATCATAAAAGACGGCGCAGTCCGCTTTTCCGATGACGGGGAGCCGGGGGGCACCGCGGGAATGCCTATGCTGCAAGTGCTGCAGCGGGAGGGACTCAACAATGTGGTGTGTGTGGTGACCCGGTATTTCGGCGGCATTCTTCTTGGCGCCGGGGGACTGGTGCGTGCCTATACAAAGGGTGCAAAGATTGCCGTGGATGCGGCAGGAAAATCTGTGAAACGGGTGTGGGATGTGCTGTATGTGCCCTGCCCATACCCATACTATGAGCGGGTGAAGCTGGAGGTGGCAGCCTTCGGCGGTGTCATCCGCAATACAGATTTCGGCGTGGAAGTGGATCTTGAAATTATGCTGCCGGAAAGCCAGAGCCAGCCGTTTATAACCCGGCTGACGGATCTTTCGGCGGCTACCATAGAAGCATTGGAAACCGGAAAAGAATACCGCGCATTTCCCATCGACTGAACAGGAGGGCTTTCTATGACAATTCGCTCGGAACTGGAATATCTGGAACATCGCCGCCTCAATCCCAAGGCAGCTTTTGCCGATGAAAGCAGAGGCAGGCCCGTTTCGGAGGAAGATCAGGAAGGGGACATCCGTACCTGCTACCAGCGGGATGCAGATCGGATTGTCCACAGCAAGGCTTTCCGCCGTCTGATGCACAAGACACAGGTGTTTTTGCGGCCGGAAGGTGACCATTACCGAACCCGCATGACCCATACCCTTGAAGTGGCCCGCATTGCCAGAACCATCACCCGGGCACTGGGACTCAATGAGGATCTTGCGGAGGCCATTGCTCTGGGACATGATCTGGGGCATACGCCTTTCGGCCACGCCGGAGAAGCGGCCCTTTCCGATGTGACGGGAAAACCCTTCCGCCATAACGAGCAGAGCCTTCGTGTGGTGGATATTCTGGAGCAGGACGGCAGGGGATTGAACCTTACCTGGGAGGTGCGCATGGGCATTCTGCAGCACACCGGGAAGGATTGGCCGGAGACATTGGAGGGGAAAGTTGTCCGCCGCAGCGACCAGATCGCCTATGTCAATCACGATATTGATGATGCCATCCGGGCGGGGATCCTTTCGGAAGACGATATCCCCCAGAGCATCTGCGCCATCCTGGGACACACCCACGGTCAGAGAATCGACAGGCTGGTGCTGGATGCCATTGAAACCTCCCGGGAGGCAGGGGAGATTCTGCTGTCTCCGACGGTGGACAAAGCCCTGCAGGAGCTGCGCAGCTTTATGTTTGAAAATGTCTACCGCAATCCCATTGCCAAGGGACAGGAAAACAAAGCGAAGGATATGCTGAAACAGCTTTACGAATACTATTTTTCCCATCCCGATGCCATCCCGATGGATTTTCAGCCCCAGCTTTCTTTCGGGGGGATGGAGCAGACAGTCTGCGATTATATTGCAGGCATGACGGATAACTATGCAGTCGATAAATACACGGAAATTTTTATCCCCGCAGGGTGGAATGTTCGGGGATGATGTGATACAATAACAAATTAGGGAGGGGACAGATTATGGCATTTCCACCGTCATTTATTGATGAACTGGTTGCGCGCAATCCGATTGAGGATGTGGTGGGACAGTATGTGAATCTGAAACGCTCAGGTTCGAATATGTTTGGCCTCTGCCCTTTCCACGGAGAAAAGACTGCTTCCTTCTCAGTTGCACCGGATAAGGGAATCTATTACTGCTTCGGCTGTCATAAAGGCGGCGGCGTTATCAATTTTGAAATGGAAATTGAGGGCCTGAGCTATCCGGATGCCGTCCGTGCGCTGGCAAAGCGTGTGGGAATGCAGGTGCCGGAGGATGAGCAGTATCAGAGCCGCTACCGTCAGCAGGAACGGCTGTGGGCACTTCACAAGGAAGCTGCCCGGTATTTTAACCGAAAGCTTTATGAGCCCGTGGGGCGCAATGCCTTGCAGTATGCGCAGGGGAGAGGTATGCCCAAGTCCATTTTAACAGCTTTCGGCATTGGCTATGCGCCCGACAGCTGGGATGATATGGTGAAGGCTATGAGAGCCAAGGGCTATACCGATGAAGAGCTGAAGGAATCCGGACTTGTGTCTGTTTCCAAGAAAAACGGGAATCTGATGGACAGGTTCCGCAATCGTCTCATGTTCCCCATTATCGATGTGCGGGGCAATGTGATCGGATTCGGCGGGCGGATACTGAGCGGAGATAAAAATGAGGCAAAGTACCTCAATTCTCCGGAAACGATCATTTTTAATAAGCGAAAAAATCTGTTCGCCCTGAATTTTGCCAAGAAGAGCAAGCTGGGTTATATGATTCTGGTGGAGGGCTACATGGATGCCATCGCCCTGCATCAGTATGGCTTCGACTGCGCAGTTGCCTCTCTGGGCACGGCGCTGACGGAGGACAGCGCCAACCTTCTCAGCCGTTACACCGATCAGGTGGTACTGATTTATGACGGCGACCAGGCCGGACAGAACGCTACCAGACGGGCAATCCCGATTCTGGAGAAGGCGGGATTGCAGGTGAAGGTCCTGCAAATGCGGGATGCCAAGGACCCGGACGAATTCTTAAAGAAATTCGGCGCGGATCGTTTTAAACTCCTGCTGGAGGAATCCTCCAACCGTGTGGAATATCAGCTCAACGCAATCCTCAAAAAGTATGATCTGGGGGAAGATGAGCAGAAAATCAAGTTCGTGCAGGAATCTGCTGAACTGATCGTGACCCTCCACAGCCCTGTGCAGCAGGAGGTTTATGCGGGTCGTGTGGCGGAAAAGGCGGGAATCAGTATGGAATCCATGAAAATGGAGCTGGAGCGGGCCGGAAAACGCCGCAAATATGTCGAGAAAAAGAAACAGGAAAAAATTGATATGGCGCCGGCACGGGCATTGCAGCCCAAGAGCCGCACCATTCATTATGATAATATGAAATCCGCTGTGGCGGAAGAAAGTGTGCTGGCGCAGGTACTGCGGGAACCGGCGCTCTTTGATCAGGCCAAAGGACTGCGGCCGGAGGAATTTTCGTCGCCGCTGCTGGGAAAGGTCTATGGCCAGCTTCAGCGTCGCTACCGGGAGGGGCTGGAAGTGAGCATCAGCGTGCTGGAGGATTTGACTCCGGAGGAAGTTTCCCATATTGCCGGTGTTTACCACCACCGCGAGTCCCTTGTCAACGAGCAGGCCTTTGAGGATTGCATCCGAACCATCCGCAGTGAGCATATGGCTTCGGAGATCAGTTCTGCGGATGATCTGATGGCCTTCCGCAATCAGTTAAAGGAAAGAAAAGGAATCAACAAATGACAGAATCGCTGACAAAACCGACCGCAGCTAAGGGCGGTGAGGATGATGTGCGGCAGTATTTGGATGAGATCTGCCGCTATCCCAGACTGACAGCAGAGCAGGAACGCCAATTGGCTCAGCGCTGTGCGGCCGGAGACGAGGATGCCATTCGTGAGATGGTCAATTCCAATCTGCGTCTGGTGGTTTCCGTAGCAAGAGAATATGCCGGACGGGGCGTTCCGCTGCTGGATCTGATTCAGGAGGGGAGTATCGGCCTGCTGACGGCGGCTAAGAAATTTGATTATACCCTAAATTACCGCTTTTCTACTTATGCAACCAAATGGATCCGGCAGGGAATTACACGCTATATCACAAACCATGCAGGCCTCATCCGGGTACCTGCCTATACGGCGGAGCAGATTCGGAAGGTGACCACAACCCGTAATGCGCTTTTGCAGCGCACAGGCAGTGAACCTACCGACGAAGCGGTAGCCGGAGAATGCGGTATGACGCCAGACAAGGTGCGTCAGCTCTTGCAAAAACGCCCGGAGGTGTCCTCTCTGGAGGCACCGGTGGGGGAGGAAGACAGCGGCACCATGGGCGTACTGCTGGAAGATCTGCAATCCCCCCAGCCCTATGAAGAACTGGTGCGTGACGAGCTGAACCAGACACTGGAACATTTACTGGGCCTGCTGGATGATCGCCAGCAGCGGGTGCTGCGTCTGCATTTCGGAATGGAAGACGGCGTATGCCATTCTTTGGAAGAAATCGGCGCCGGACTGGGAATCTCGAAGGAACGGGTTCGCCAGATTGAGCGGCAGGCCATGGGCAAGCTCCGGGAAATGGGAGCGAGCATGGGATTGGAGGATTTTTTGGAATGAACCAATTGGAATTTGCATTTGAGCCTTCCGGCTGGGAACTGGCACTGAACGGACTGCGCCGGGGCAGCAGCTTTTCGGCTTCCCGCTTTCTGAATCTGCTGGAAGACCTGACGGAGGAAGAAGTGGAAAGCGCTTTTTCGGATTTGGACGAAAAAGAGATTGAACTCAATATTGCCGACCTCCCCAAATGGGAATCGGCTGGGGAGACGGCTGTGCGTCTGCGGATGGAAAAGCAGCTGGTGGACACGAAGGAACTCCCCGGAGGACTCCCCGAAGGGGATACTCTGCGGATTTTTCTGGAAGAGATCGCATCCATTCCCGCCTGCGGCGATGCGGAACTTCTGGCAGAAAAATATCTTGCCGGTGATGACAATGCTGCCCGGCTGCTTAATAATGTGCTTTTGGGAAGGGCCATTGAAGCGGCCTATGCACTGGCCGGTCAGGGCGTACTGCTGGTGGATCTCATTCAGGAGGGCAGTCTCGGCCTTTGGCAGGCAATCCTGAATTATCAGGGCGGCGACATTTACGACCATTGCGACCGTGCCGTTCGCAGAACCCTTGCCAAAACACTGGTGCTGCAGGCAAGAGAAAACGGTGTGGGTCACAAAATGCGCAAGGCTATGGAAGACTATCAGACTGCGGACAAGCGCTTGCTGACACAGCTTGGGCGGAATCCCACCATGGAGGAAGTCGCTCAGGCGCTGAATATGACCATGGACGAAGCCTCTGCCGTAGAGGAAATGCTGGAATCTGCCAGAATGCTCCACCGGGCCGAAGCTGCCACGCAGCCGAAGCAGGAAGAACAGGAGGACGATCAGGCAGTGGAGGATACTGCCTATTTCCATATGCGCCAGCGAATCGAGGAACTGCTGGATACCTTAGACAAACGGGATGCTACGCTGCTTTCCATGCGCTTCGGCTTGGACGGCGGCCTGCCTATGAGTCCGGAGGAAACCGGACGGAAGCTGGGCCTTACCCCCAAGGAAGTCATTGAAAAAGAGGCGGCTGCCCTGGCAAGACTGCGCCAGCAAGGATAAAAGAAAGAGGATTGATGACCATGGCAAAAACATATTCAATTGCGATTGACGGTCCTGCAGGCGCAGGGAAAAGCACAATTGCCCGGAGTCTTGCAAAGGAATTGGGTTATTACTATCTGGATACCGGTGCCATTTACCGGACTGTAGCATATTTTATGGATATTTTGGGCGTAAGCCCCAAAGATATTGACGGTGTGCAGCGTTATATTGATGAACTCACCATCGAGATCCGCTATGACGAAGAAGGCGCGCAGCACATGATTATGAACGGAATGGATGTGACCGATGACATCCGCAGTCAGGAGATCGGCCAGAAGGCCTCCCTCGTGTCTGCCCATGCTGTTGTGCGAGATGTGCTGCTGGATATGCAGCGGGATGTGGCAAAAGCACACAATGTCATTATGGACGGCCGGGATATCGGCTCCGTGGTGCTGCCTAAGGCGGATGTGAAGATTTTTTTGACTGCTTCGGCAGAGGTTCGCGCCAACCGCCGCATGGAGGAACTGAAGGCCAAGGGACAGAAAGCCAGCTTCAATGCCGTGCTGAAGGAAATCCAGCAGCGGGATTATCAGGATACCCACCGGGATGTGGCGCCCCTGAAAATGTGCCGGGATTCCATTAAACTGGATACTTCTGACATGACTCTGGAGCAGGTGGTAGAGAGCATACGTAAAATTGTATTGGAGAAGATCGGATCATGAGTGTAATCGTCGCAAAAAGCGCAGGCTTTTGCTTTGGTGTGAGCCGTGCGGTGGATATGGTGGAGAAGGCTGCGGCAGAGGGCCGCAGGGTAGTTACTCTGGGACCCATCATTCATAACCGCCATGTGGTGGATAAATTTGACCGCATGGGTATCCGGGTGATCGATACACCGCAGGAGGCGCAGCCGGACATGACGGTGATTATCCGATCCCACGGCGTGGCCGAAGCAGTGATGAAAACCCTTCAGAATCAGGGGTGTGAAATTATTGATGCAACCTGCCCTTTTGTGAAACGAATCCACGGAATTGTCGCCAATGCAGAGGCGGAGGGGCGGCTCCCGATCATTATCGGTACCCGTTCCCACCCGGAAATCGAGGGAATTGCAGGCTGGTGCAGGAATTGCAGGATCTTTGAAAATCCGGAAGAGCTGGAAAAATGGATTAAAAATGAGAACCCTGACCGGGATTTGCCCATCTGCATGGTCTCTCAAACAACTTCCACAGAATGTTTGTGGAAAAAAAGCACCCAAATTGCAAAAAAAGAGTTTACTAACTTGAAAATCTTTGATACAATATGTAGAGCAACGGAATCTCGTCAGACTGAGGCGGCCCAACTGAGTGCTGTCAGTCAAGCTATGGTAGTGGTTGGGGATGCGAAAAGTTCCAACACCGGACGGCTTGCAATGATTTGCCGAGAACACTGCGGCCGGGTTGTTCTGGTGGATAACGCATCGGAACTGGTTCCCGGGGATTTCTGCGGTGTAACTGATGTTGGAATCACGGCTGGCGCGTCCACGCCAGCGTGGATAATAAAGGAGGTCAATAACACAATGAGCGAAATTATCAATGTTGATGCTGTACAGGAGGAGAACTTTGCAGAGCTTCTGGAACAGTCCATCAAGACTTTAAATACAGGAGACAAGGTTACCGGTGTTGTCACCGGTGTCAGCAACACTGAAGTTCAGGTTGATCTGGGTACCAAGCATGCCGGCTACATTCCCTATGACGAAGTAAGCGCCGATCCTTCTGTAAAGCCTGAGGACATCCTGCATGTGGGCGACGAGATCGAGGTCTTTGTTGTTCGTGTGAACGATCAGGAAGGTACTGTTCAGCTGTCCAGAAAGAAGCTGGAAGGCATGAAGATTTGGGACGACATGGCTGCTTTCGTTGAGGACAAGGCCACTGTCGAAGCTACCGTTACCGAAGAGAACAAGGGCGGCCTGGTTGCTAACTACAAGGGCATCCGCGTATTTATCCCTGCTTCTCAGTCCGGTATTGCCAAGGGCGGCGATATGTCCGTTCTGGTTGGCCAGACCGTTAAGATGAAGATTACCGAGGTTAACCGCAACCGTCATCGTGTGATCGGTTCCATCCGTGCTGTCAGCTCCGAGGAGCGTAAGGCTGCTCAGGAGAAGATCTGGAGCGAGATCGAGAACGGCAAGAAGTATCACGGCGTTGTTAAGTCTCTGACTTCTTACGGTGCTTTCGTCGACATCGGCGGCGTGGACGGCATGGTTCATGTTTCCGAGCTGAGCTGGAACCGCATCAAGACTCCTGCTGATGTTGTCAAGGTCGGCGACGAGATCGATGTTTATGTTATCTCCTTTGACCCTGAGAAGCACAAGATCTCTCTGGGCTACAAGACCCCTGAGATGAATCCCTGGAATCAGTTCATGACCAAGTACAATGTCGGCGATGTTGTTACTGCTAAGGTCGTGAAGATGATGACCTTCGGTGCCTTCGCTGAGATCATGCCCAGCGTTGACGGCCTGATCCACATTTCTCAGATCGCTGATCGCCGCATCGGCAAGCCCGAGGATGTTCTGACCGAGGGTCAGGAGGTTCAGGTGAAGATCACCGACATCGACGCTGAGAACAAGCGTATCTCCCTGTCCATCCGCGCTCTGTTGGAAGATGCTCAGGACGAGGAAGTTTCCGAGTAATTAACCTACATACCGGGACCGACCTTTGCCGGTCCCGGTATTTCTGTCAGGAGGAATTGCCAGATGGTAAAACACATTGTGCTGTACACATTCAAGGAAGGCATCAACAAGCCGGAGGCGGTGGAAGTTGTCCGCACGCAGCTGGAGCCGCTGGTGGGGAAAATTCCGGGACTTCTGCACATGGAGATCCGGCAGGCCTACAATGGCATGGATTATGCTCTCTACTCAGAGTTTGCATCCCGAGAGGACCTTAAGGCCTACCAGACGCATCCTTTGCATCTTGCTGCCAAGGAGCATTTCTTCCACCTGCTAAGCGAGCGGGTCTGCGCCGATTACGATGTATAAAGTGTTATAAAAATCCCCGAAGCAGAAAATGCTTCGGGGATTTTTTCCATATTGGGAATGTTAATTTGCGGTGTACCATGGAGGGAAATGGGTAAATTCCATGTTTTGCTTTCCGAGAGGGAACCGCAAACAGCAGGAAAAAAGCATAGGGACGGCAAAATCGTCCCGGGCACCGTATTTATGGTCGCCTACCAAGGGGAAGCCCCGGCTGGAAAACTGCACCCGGATCTGATGACTGCGTCCGGTGTAAAGTCGGATGCGAAGCAGGGAAGTATCACCGGCACTTTTGCGCTGATATTCAAGCTTTGCTTTTTTTACACCCCGGCGCTCCCGCTTTACCACGAACACCTTGTTCTGCCGACTGTCCTTCCAGAGCAAATCCTCTAAAACACCGCTTTCCGGCGGGATGCCGTGAACCATGGCGACATATTCTTTAACCATTTGCCCTTCCTGAATGGCTTTGGACAGAGCCGCGGCAGCAGCTTTCGTGCGGGCATAGACCATGACACCGCCCACATTTTTGTCCAGACGGTGGATGGCGTAAACCGCTCCGCCCAGCTGCTCTTGCAGAGCCCCCGGGAGATCCTGCTCCGAATCCATGCCTACGGGCTTAACGCACACGACAATTTGCCGGTCAGAATAAAGAAGCTCCATGGATTACATCTTGTCGGGAGCGGAGAAGCCCAGTAAATGGATGCAGGTTTCCAGAATGTTCTTGGCCAGACCCATGAGGGCAATGTAGCCGGCTTTCAGCGTTTCGTCCTCCTCGCTGAGAATCCGGGTCTCGTGGTAGAACTTGTTGACTGCACCGGAAAGCTCATAAATATAGGCGCAAATAAGGTTCGGGGCGGAGGACTTGAGAGCGGATTCGGCAGTGGGCGCGAATTTGGTCACAGCCAGCATCAGATCCTTGGCATAGGCGTTGGCAGGAAGCTGAATGCTGAGGTGCTCCCATTCGCCGTATTTTGCCAGAATAGACTTGATGCGCACGATGGTGTAGAGAATATAGGGACCGGTGTTGCCCTCGAAAGCAGCAAAACGATCCAGATCAAAAATGTAGTCCTTGGTGGGCTGATTGCTGAGGTCGCCGTACTTGAGAGCGGCCATGGCGATTTTCTTGGTAGTCTCCTCCACCTCATCCTCGGCAACGATTTTATTTTCTATCACCTTGGCGCGGACAAAACTGGTCATGTCGGAAACCAGAGTTTCCAGACGCATAACGCCGCCGTCACGGGTCTTGAAGGGTTTGCCGTCAGTGCCGTTCATGGTGCCGAAGCCCAGATGCTCCAGCTCGGTTTCCGGCTTTACAATCTCTGCCTTTCTGGCGGCACGAAATACCTGTTCAAAGTGAAGTGCCTGCCGTTTGTCGGTGAGATAGAGAATCTTATCGGGCGCAAAGTCCTGCATCCGCTGGACCATGGTGGCAAGATCGGTGGTGGCATAAATGGATGCACCGTCGGACTTTACCAGAATGCAGGGGGGAACTTCCTTCTTGTCGCCTTCCTCGGCTACCGGCATAACGAGAGCGCCTTCACTCTGCACCAGCAGGTTTTTCTTCTTCATATCCTCGATCATGGGAGGAATATAGGGATCGGCGTCGGATTCGCCCAGCCAGGATTCAAAGTGTACATCCAGATTGTTGTAGTTCTTCTTGAGATCTGCAACGGAAACATTCATAATGTGCTTCCAGATGGCACGGTAGCCGGGGCGTCCCTGCTGAAGCTCGAAGGTAGCGGTGTGCGCCTTCTCGGCAAACGCTGCATCCTCCTTCTTCTTTGCGGATGCGGTGGGATAGATCTCCTCCAGCTCGGAGATGGTGAAGGGGGGCTCGGCGGGGTACTCTCCGGTAAAATCGGGATCAAAATAGGGCAGATCTGGCTGGCGCTCCTTGAGCTCTGCGATAATCAAACCCATTTGCAGGCCCCAGTCGCCCAGATGAATGTCGCCGATGGCATTGTAGCCGAAAAATTTATAGAGCCGCTTGAGGCTCTCACCGATGATGGCAGAGCGCAGATGTCCGATGTGAAGGGGCTTTGCCACATTGGGTCCGCCGTAGTCCACTACGACGGTCTTGCCGGTGCCGAACTTTTCAATGCCGAAGGAATCGCTATTGCGCATTTCTTCCAGATATCCGGCAAGAAAGCTGCCGGAAAGCTTTAGGTTGATGAAGCCCGGCATGACGGCTTCCACCATGTCGTAATCGTTGGCATCCAGCTGCTCTACCACGGCCTTGGCAATGGCAATGGGGGCACAGTGGTACTGCTTTGCGGCAGAAAGGGCACCGTTGCACTGATACTCGCACAGATCCGGGCGGTTGGAAACGGTTACCCGTCCGAAGGAAGCATCGTATCCTGCGGCGGCAAAGGCCGCCTGCATTTTAGATGTGATAATATCCAGGATCTTTTCCATTCTTTATTTCTCCTTCTGCTTCTGCTGATCCATCCAGTAGAGATATTCGTCGTAGGTTCCGTAGCGGTCGATAATGGTGCCGTCGGGCTGGAAGGCGATGACACGGTTACAAACGGAACTCAGCATTTCGTGGTCGTGGCTTGCCAGCAGCACAACGCCGGTAAATGCCTCCAGACCCTTATTGACAGCCTGAATGGATTCCATATCCAGATGGTTGGTGGGCTGATCCAGCAGCACCACATTGGCACCGCTCAGCATCATCTTGGAGAGCATGCACCGAACCTTTTCACCGCCGGACAGAACATTTACATGCTTGAAGACATCTTCACCGCCGAACAGCATCCGACCGAGGAAACCACGCAGATATACATCGTCTTTCTTGGCGGAATACTGCCGCAGCCAATCCACAAGCTCGGATTCGTTGCCCTCAAAATAGGGGGTGTTGTCCTTGGGAAGATAGCTTCTGCTGGTGGAAACGCCCCATTTGATGGAGCCTTCGTCCGGTTCCAGCTCGCCCATCAGCACCTGAAAGAGGGCGGTCTGTGCCAGCTCATTTTCGCCTACAAAGGCAATCTTGTCATTCTTGCCGACGGAGAAGTATACATTGTCCAACAGCTTCACGCCGTCTACGGTAACGGAAACATCCTTCACTGTCAGAATGTCCTTGCCCAGCTCCCGCTCCGGCATAAAGCCCACGAAGGGATATCGACGGGTGGAGCAGGGCATTTCCTCGACGGTCAGCTTGTCCAGCAGCTTTCTGCGGGCGGTAGCCTGCTTAGCCTTGGCTTTGTTGGCGGAGAAACGCTGAATGAAGAGCTGCAGTTCTTCGATCTTTTCCTGATTTCGCTTGTTCTTGTTCCGCAGCATGGCCTGCACCAGCTGGGAGGATTCGTACCAGAAGTCGTAGTTGCCCACATACATCTTGATTTTGCCGTAGTCAATATCTACAGTGTGGGTGCAGACGGTATTGAGGAAATGGCGGTCATGGGAAACGGCGATGACCATGCCGGGGAAGTCCAGCAGGAAATCTTCCAGCCAGTTGATGGATTCAATATCAAGGTTGTTGGTAGGTTCGTCCAGCATGACGATGTCGGGATTGCCGAACAAAGCCTGCGCCAGCAGTACCTTAACCTTAAGCCGGGGGTCGGTGTCACCCATCATGTCGTAGTGGTTTTCTACGGAAACGCCCAGTCCCTGCAGGATTCGGGAAGCGTCGGATTCTGCTTCCCAGCCGCCCATCTCTGCAAACTCAGCCTCCAGATCAGCGGCACGCAGACCATCCTCGTCGGAAAAATCAGGCTTTTCGTAGATGGCATCCTTTTCCTTCATTACATTGTAAAGATGCTGGTTGCCCATAATGACAGTGTCCATAATGGTGTAGTCATCATAGGCATTCTGGTTCTGCTTCAGAACAGAGACACGCTTGCCCGGTTCCACGGTGACGGTTCCGCTTGTGGAATCCAGCTCACCGTAAAGAATTCGCAGAAAAGTGGATTTGCCTGCACCGTTGGCACCGATGATGCCGTAGCAGTTGCCGGGGAGAAATTGCAGGTCGACGTGCTGGAACAGCCATTGACCGCCGAATTGCATACCGAGATTGCTGACTGTAATCATTTCATACTCCTTGTATTTAAAATTTCTGAAAATATATCTTATTGCGCTGTGCGCATACTCATACAGATTAAATAATACCATAGATTTGTGAATAATCAAAGAACTTTTTTCATGGGGGGTTGCATTTTCCGGAGAGGGTGTTATAATATTAGCACTCGCACAGAAAGAGTGCTAATACTATAAAGGAAGTGCAACCAGCATTATGGAAAAAATGCAGTTTAAGGCAGAATCTCAGCGCCTTCTGGATCTGATGATCAATTCCATCTATACGCACAAGGAGATTTTCCTGCGGGAGATTATCTCCAACGCCAGCGATGCCATTGACAAACTGGCTTATACCGCCCTTACTGACGATAAAGTTGGCATCTCCCGGGATGAATTTGCCATCACCGTGACCCGTGCCCCGGAGGCAGGTGTCCTTACCGTTTCCGATAACGGCATCGGCATGAGCCGTGAGGAAATGGAGGAAAATCTGGGAACTATCTGCAAGTCCGGCTCTCTGGGATTCAAGCAGGCCATGGAAAAGCAGGAAGATATCGACATCATCGGTCAGTTTGGCGTGGGCTTTTACTCCGCCTTTATGGTAGCATCCTCTGTTACCGTGATTTCCAAGAAGTACGGCTCCGACAAGGCCTGGAAGTGGGTTTCTGACGGTACCGACGGATATACCATCGAAGAGGCCCAGCGGGATTATCCCGGAACCGATGTGATCATGACCATCAAGAAGGACACCGAGGAGGAAAAGTATTCCGAATATCTGGATGAGTACCGTATCCGCAGCCTTGTCAAGAAATATTCCGATTACATCCGCTACCCGGTGAAGATGGAAGTTACCAAGTCCCGCAAGAAGGAAGATTCCCCCGAGGATAAGCCCGAATATGAGGATTACAAGGAAATGGAGACCCTGAACTCCATGATCCCCATCTGGCAGAGAAACAGGAAGGATGTGACCGAGGAAGAGTATGAGTCCTTCTACCGTGAGAAGTTCTATGATTACAATAAGCCTCTCAAAACCATCCACATCGACAGCGAAGGTACCGTTTCCTTTAAGGCACTGCTGTATATCCCCGGTAAGGCCCCCTTTGATTTCTATTCCAAGGACTTTAAGCGTGGCCTGCAGCTCTATTCCTCCGGCGTGCTGATTATGGAGAACTGCGAAGATCTGCTGCCCGAGCATTTCCGCTTTGTCCGCGGCGTGGTAGACAGTCAGGATCTGTCCCTGAATATCAGCCGTGAGATGCTCCAGCATAACCGCCAGCTTTCCATCATCGCCCGCGGCATCGAGAAGAAGATCCGTGCCGAGCTGAAGGAGATGCTGGAAAAGGATCGGGAAAAGTACGAGCAGTTCTATGATGTGTTCGGCCGCCAGCTGAAATACGGTGCCGTGGCGGATTACGGCATCCACAAGGATGCAACGCAGGATCTGCTGCTCTTCTGGAGCCATAAGGAAAACAAGCTGATAACCCTGAAGGAATATGTGGACGCCATGGCGGAAGGTCAGGAGAAGATCTACTATGCTCCCGGCGAAAACAAGGACCGTCTGGCAAAGCTGCCGCAGGTTCAGGCGCTTAAGGAAAAGGGCTACGATGTACTGCTCTTTACCGACGAGGTGGATGAGTTCGTACCCCAGACCCTGATGCAGTACGAGGAAAAGTCCTTCTGCAATATCACTACCGAGGATTTGGATCTCCAGTCCGAGGATGAAAAGAAGGAACTGGAAAGCAAGGCTGAGGAACTCAAGGGCTTCCTTACCTTTGTGAAGGAATCTCTGGGAGATGCTGTGAAGGAAGTCAGGATTTCCGCCAATTTGGGCAGCGCCCCTGTGTGCATGACCCCGGATTCCGGCATGAGCTTCGAGATGGAAAAGTATATGAAGCGGGTCAATCCTGAGTATGCATATACTGTTGGCAGAATCCTGGAACTGAATCCGGAGCATGAGGCTGTGAAGGCAATGCAGAAGGCCATGACTGAGGATCCCGTAAAGGCCAAGGAATATGCTGAAATCCTGTGCCATCAGGCACAGCTGATGGCAGACCTTCCTCTGGAAGACCCGGTGGCCTATACTGAGCTTGTCTGCAAGCTGATGAACTAAACGAAAAAACAGCCTGCCGGAGATCCGGCGGGCTGTTTTCGGCGGGATTGCTTTTGCCTGTTATGCATGGTAGACTGTACCTAAAGACAAGTGAGGAGGGGACAATATGCTGTTGCGGCTGCATAGTTTTTTTGAACACCAACTGGAATATACCTTTGGGTTTGCGTTTAATCTTATCAATGCGCTCTTATGTACCGGGGGCGGCCTGCTGGTGTATTTGGCGATATCCTATGCTTATTATACGATTGCCAAGCGCCGGGGAATCCGGCATCCGGGAATTGCCTGGGTACCGGTAGCCAGGGCTTGGATCCTTGGCAGTATCTCTGATCAGTACCAGTATGTATCCCAGAGAAAGGTTAAGAATAGACGCAAGAGTCTTCTTACACTGAATATCATTCGTGCATGCTTTGGTGCCTCCTGGGTGGCTTTGGCCTTCTTTGCGTCTATGGTAGAGCTGGCTTTGGGAGACATCCGGCTTCAAAACGCCTTCCTGTTGTTTTGGATAGTCCTGATTATACCGGGTGCCATTTTTTCTGCTGTCGCCATTGCGCTGACGGTGATCCAGTTTATGGCACTTTATGATGTATACCGCTCCTGTCAGCCGGACAATGCGGTGGTGCTTTTGATTCTCAGTATCCTGATAAATGTTTCGGTGCCTGTTATTCTCATGTTGCTCTGCAATAAGGATCTGGGAATGCCGCCCAGAAAAGAAAACGCGCAGCCGTCCTTTGATTCTTCCGGCTGGCAGTCCAATGACCGAAATAGTACCAATCGGGGCCCGGAATTGTAATATGAAAACAGCCTGCCTGCGAATGTTCGCAGGCAGGCAATTCTTATTTGCTGAGAGAGAAGAGAACTTTTTCCGTTTTCTTATAGAGCAAAAGACACAGAACCGATACGACTACACCCTTTACAAGGTTCAAAGGCATGACGCAGAACATCACGAAGGAAGGCAGATCCTTGACGGCGGGGTAAATCTGGGCGCCCATAGCCAGAATGTTTTCCAAAGGCAGGTGGAACAGCTGGGAGAATTTGGGGATCAGATAGAAGGCGTTGAAGGCGGAGCCGAATACCGTCATGATGAGGGTGCCCGCAATGAGACCGATGACAGCATTCTTTCGGCTCTTGTTTATATGGTAAATGATGACGGCGGGCAGCACCATGCCGCATCCTACGATAAGGTTTGCGAAGTCGCCCACAAAGGCGGTGCTGGTGCCCTTCAGAAGCAGCTTCAGCAGAACTTTGATGCCCTCACAGGCTACCGTGGCGGACGGTCCTAAGTAGAAGCCGCACAGCAGAACGGGAACTTCCGAAAAGTCCAGCTTGTAAAATCCCGGTGCCATAAAAAGAACCGGAAAATCCAAAATATGCAGTACTGTGGCAATGGCGGCACAGACGCCGATGATGCTGACCCGGCGGGCAGAGGTAATCTGCCGCTTTTGCGGCAGAAACCGCTCTGCAAAATGGGATAGCAGCGCCACAGCAAGGATAATGCCGCCGCTTACCAGCACAAAAGATAGGTTTTCCTGTAATTCAGTCCAAAGATTGTTCATGTTGTTTTTCCTCCAAAAAAATGCCCTGAGTAAACACTCAGGGCATAAAAATAACACGATCACGAAGATCTGACCTTCTTCCATCCAGACTATACTGTCGGTATCGGAATCACACCGATTCTGCGCATATGCGCTCGCGGACTTTACCGCCGGTGGGGAATTGCACCCCGCCCTGAAGATCCTTATGAAGTTCTAATACAACATACCACAACGGCGGACAGTTGTCAAGTCCTGTTGACTATGATAAAATAAATAAGAAAGCAGCTGATATATGTCCGTCGCTTTTCGCATCCTGCCTGACGGCGCAGCTGGAAAATGGTGCGATGACGGAAATCAGGTGGGCTGTGTGGGATTGGTAGGCGCCATAGCTTCTGTGGGTTTTTCGGCTGGCGCTTCCGTAGGCAGCTGGGCAGGTTTGTCTGGGGCTTTTTTGAAGCCGCAGATGACACCTTTGGCGGAGGTGTCAGTGATATCACCGCCGATGATCTGGTTTTTATAGACCAGAAGCGTTGCATATACCGGCTCCACAGCACCGGGATAGTTGTTTACTTTGTAGACATAGCGCATAACGGTTTTTCCGGAGAAGGACTTGAGATCATAGCCTTGGCTTTTTTGCAGGGCATTGTAGCGCTCAAATACTGCGGAATCCGTTTTGGGAATACGAACCTGACTGGTTTCGGTGGGGGAAGTGGTTACATCCCAGCCGAAATCCCTGAGAAATGCGACTCTGCCGTCGTTGCCGGAAACGCTGACGGCTGCGGTAGGCTCAGAGTCTTTTTCACCGCTGAAAAGCAGGACGATTCCTCCTATCACAAGGATGACGGCAGCCACGATGATGGCGATTTTCTTTTTATCAACACGGGCGGTCATTACTAACATTCAATATCCCTCCATAAATGAATTGGCATTACAGCCTATTCGAAAACAGGAAAGGATAGAACGGAGAAAACCATGGAAAGATTGGACAAATTTTTATGTGACAGCGGGCTTGGCACCCGCTCGCAGGTTAAGCAGATTCTGAAATCCGGGCGGGTCACAGTGGACGGTGTCCCGGAAAAGGATAATTCCAGAAAGGTAGACCCGGATACCCAGCGAATCTGTGTGGACGGGGAGACTCTGGGGGGGATGCGCCGTGTGGTGCTGATGCTCAATAAGCCGGCGGGCTATGTGACGGCGACTGCGGATAAAAAAGAAAAAACCGTAATGGAGCTGCTGCCCAGGGAAATGCTCGTGCTGGATGTGCGTCCTGTGGGGCGGCTGGACAAGGCTACGGAAGGGCTTCTGCTTTTTACCAATGACGGAAATCTGCTCCACAGGTTGATTTCTCCCAGAAAAGGCGTCAAAAAGATTTATTATGCCCGGCACGAAGGAGAGGCACAGGAGGAAGATATTGCTGCCTTTGCGCAGGGACTTACCCTGCGGGACGGGACGGTGTGCCTTCCGGCGGAGCTGACACCCCTGGGCCCGGGGGAGAGCCTTGTGACTGTCTGTGAGGGGAAATATCATCAGGTCCGCCGGATGATGGCATCCCGGAATATGACTGTCACATATCTCGAACGCAGGCAGGAAGGCATGCTTACTCTCGAAAATCTGCCCAGAGGGGAAGTGCGGGAACTGACGGAAACAGAAATCGAAAAACTGGAACAGGAAGGGTAAAATGCGATAAAATGCCCCGGCGCTTGTGCGAATTTGCCAGTTAATTTCCGCTTGATTTGTGGAGTGCGGTGTCAAATAAGTCAATACCCACAAAAAGATAATCATTTTTTGCAATATAATGTCAAAAGGTACTTGCAAAATGCGCAAAATAGGTTTATAATAATGGAGCAATTTTGTGGAAAGCGCATTCATGCAAATTTCTAAGGAGGTCTGGAAAATGTCTAACAGTGTTTTTCAGAGTGTGATAGTTCAACTTAAGGATATCCCGGATCGTGTTTTCGGTGTGATTGACACGGAAGGCTGTGTGGTTTCCTGTACCGACATATCCCTGCTGGGGGAGCGTTGGCCTGATGCAGCGCTGAAGGTCGGCAGCAGCACTGACAGTGTTGTGTCCTACGGACAGAAGTGCTTCAAAGCAATTGTGAGCAATGCTAACTATTTTGAGTATGCCGTATTCTGCACCGGCAGCGATGAAGTTGCTAAAAACAGCTGCCTGATGGCATACATTGCCCTGAACGATGCCAAGAACTACTATGAGGAAAAGCACGATCGGGGGACCTTCGTAAAAAATATCATTATGGATAACATTCTCCCCGGTGATATCTATATCCGCGCCAAAGAGCTGCACTTTGCTACCGATGCGCCCAGAGCGGTGTTTCTGGTTCGCCAGGTCAGCCAGGCTGATGTGGCCACGGTGGATGTGCTTTCCAATATGTTTACGGAAAAGACACAGGACTTTGTGCTGAGCATCAATGAAACGGACATTGCGGTTGTCAAGCAGATTACCCCCACCACCACCGGCGAGGATCTGGAGCGCCTGGCAGAGAGCATGGCGGAAACCCTCAAGAATGAGTTGTTCGTGAAGACCGTCATCGGCTTCGGCACCGTTGCTGAGCATCTGCGTTCTCTGGCAGACTCCTATAAGGAAGCCCAGACGGCTATTGATGTGGGCAAAGTGTTCGACACCGAAAAGAGCATCATCAACTATGAAAATCTGGGTATCGGCCGTCTGATCTACCAGCTGCCTACCACCCTTTGTGAGATCTTCCTCAGCGAAGTGTTTAAGAAGAACTCCATTGATTCTCTGGATCAGGAGACTCTGTTCACCATTAATAAGTTCTTTGAGAACAACCTGAATGTTTCCGAGACTTCCCGGAAGCTGTTCGTCCACCGGAATACTCTGGTCTATCGTTTGGAGAAGATCAAGAAGCTTACAGGCCTTGATCTGCGCCAGTTTGACCATGCAATCGTGTTCAAGGTGGCCTTGATGGTTCGCAAGTATTTGTCTTCCAGAGAAAACCGATAATCATTTGCATTTTCCGGAGCCGCACATTTTGTGCGGCTCTTTTTTTGCAGAAAACGGAAGAAAAGGAAATAGAAAATTTGCAAGGCTCCATTGACATAACATTTTTAATATGTTACAATTTGGTTACATAAATCATGGGGAAGGTTACCAGATGATTGAATTTACTGATGTTGTCAAATCCTACAGCGTTGGCACACAGGCCCTGCGGGGCGTGTCCATGCAGATAGAGGATGGCGAATTTGCTTTTTTGGTGGGACCCTCCGGTTCGGGAAAGTCCACAATTATCAAACTGATTACCGGTGAACTGCGGCCCACTTCCGGAACGGTTCATGTCAACGGATATTCTCTGGAACGAATCCGTCGGCGTGAAATCCCGTATATGCGCCGTACGGTGGGCGTCGTTTTTCAGGATTTCCGGCTTATTGAAAATAAAACCGTTTATGAAAATGCGGCTTTTGTTATGCGGGCAATCGGCGCAAAGGAACAGGAAATCCGGGAGCGGGTGCCTTATGTTCTGAACCTTGTGGGCCTTGAAACCAAAAGCCGTCGTCACCCCGGCGAGTTGTCCGGCGGTGAGCAGCAGCGTCTGGCCATTGCCCGGGCGCTGGTGAATAATCCCTCTACGATCATTGCCGACGAGCCTACGGGAAATCTGGACCCGGCCAGATCTTTGGAAATTATGAGCCTGCTGATGGAGATCAACAACCTGGGCACTACGATGCTGGTGGTTACCCACGAAAAGGAGCTTGTGGAGCGCTTCCCCAAGCGTGTCATCGCCATCAGCGATGGCAAGATCGTCAGCGACGGAATGGATGGGTACAGCTTCTATGAAAACTAACAATTTCGGATACTTGATGAAAGAGGGCATCCGCGGTATTTTCCTCCACGGCTTTATGTCCTTTGCCGCTGTCTGCGTGACGGTAGCCTGCCTTTTGATTGTGGGCAGCTTTGCGGCGCTTTCCTATAACCTCAGCATTATGGTAAATGATCTCAACAAGACCAACGAAGTCATTGTCTATATCAACAGCGACCTGTCCCAGTCCGAGGCCCAGAGCATCGGCACAGTGATTAACCTTGTAGATAATGTCTATCAGGCAAAATTTGTATCCAGAGAGGAAGCACTGGAGGGCTTTGTGGCTGATCACGAGGGAGACGATGCCTTTGCCGGCGTGGAAGCTTCCGATCTTCGCCACCGCTTCGTGGTGACGCTGGAAGATAACAAAATGATGGAGCAGACCGTTGAAGAGCTGGGAAAAATTGAGGGCGTTGCCAATATTACCGCGTCCTTTGAACTGGCAGAAGGTTTCACAACTTTGCAGAATGTGCTGCATATTGCTTCCGGCGCTGTCATCCTTATTCTGCTGGTCGTGAGCCTCATCATTATTTCCAACACGGTTAAGCTTGCTATGTATGACCGTCGGGAGGAAATCTCCATTATGAAAATGGTGGGCGCCACCAACGGATTTATCCGGCTGCCCTTTGTGGTTGAGGGCTTTACCCTTGGCATGGTGGCTGCCGGAGCCGCGTTTGGCCTAGAATGGCTTCTTTATGACTGGATACTCGGTAAGATTCAGGCGCTGGATACTTTGCAGCTGTTCCAGTCCTTCGTGCCGTTCAAGCAGCTGCTTCTGCCTATGATTGCAACATTTTTTGCGGCTGGTTTGTTTGTCGGTATTTTCGGCAGCTGGACCTCCATCCGCAAATTCATGGATGTATAATGCGGGTTCTGACCGTAAACCCTACTGTTTAAGGAGACACATATGAAGAACAGAAAGCGAATGATATCTATCATCGCCGGCATTTTGGCTGTTACGATGCTGGCGGGTCTGGTAATTAGTCTGATTCCCACTCGTGCCACTGCGGCATCTTCCAGTGAGATTCAAGGTCAGATCAACGATATGAAGAAAGAGCAAAAAGAAATCGAGAAACAGATTTCGGATCTTAAAAAGAAGCAATCCAGTAATCTCTCCGAAATTAAAGCGCTGGCCAACGAAAAGAGTCTTCTGGAGCAGCAGGCTGCGTTGCTGGAATCCCAGATGGATCTGCTTAATGAGCAGATCGCTGCCTACTCTGTTCTGATTGCCGACAAGCAGGAGGAAATGGATCAGGCAGAAAAGCGCCTCGCCCAGCTGACCGAGAAGAATAAAGAGCGTATTCGTGCTATGGAAGAAAACGGAAAGCTTTCTTACTGGTCTGTCCTTTTCCGGGCTAACAGTTTTGCGGACTTGCTGGATCGTCTGAGCATGATTCACGAAATCGCCGATGCAGACCGCCAAAGAATGAAGGAAATGCAGGAAACTGCTCAGCTGATTGAGCAGACCAAGGCAGAACTTCTGGTGGAAAGAGAAGCGCTGAAAGAAAACAAGGACAGCCTGGACAAAGCACAGGAAGAGCTGACAAAGAAAAAGCAGGAGAAGGACGGCGTTATTCAGAAGCTGATTGCCAGAGGCGAAGAGTACGAGAAGCTGGAGCTGGAGCAGGACGCCGAGCTTAACAAGCTGGAAGATGAGATCGCCAATGCCAAGCTGGATCTGGACGAAGCCAAGCAGCGTGAGTATCAGGAATGGCTGGCAACCATGACGCAGCCCACTACGGCAGCCCCCGGCGGCAGCAATGTGGATAAGGATGGCATCACCTGGCTGGTGCCCTGCAATTACAGAGCCGTTACCAGCCCGTTTGACCCCAATCGTATGCATCCGATTTATCATGTTCAGCGTCCTCATAACGGCGTGGATCTGGGCGCACCGTGCCCCACAAAGATCATTGCTTCCCGGGCCGGCGTTGTGGTAGCTGCACAATATAATCAGTCCGCAGGTTACTATGTGACCATCGATCATCTGGACGGTTACCGCAGTACTTATATGCATATGTGCAAATCCCCCAGCGTAAAAGTGGGTGAGGTGGTTGCTGCAGGACAGGTTATTGGCTGCGTAGGCAGTACCGGAGCTTCTACCGGTAATCACCTGCACTTCGGTATTTCAAAGAACGGCAAATGGGTAAATCCGTTGCCATATATTACTTAATATTCAGCCTCCCACAGCCCAAGCCGGGCTGTGGGAATTGCTATGAGGTGAAAGCATGGAGAAGAACAACAAAATTATCCGGATTCTGAGCTACGTTCTGACAGCACTGGCAGGCGCTGCGATTGCCGTGGCCGTTACTGTGAGCATCATGCTGCCCGGCAGCGTACCGACAAAGCTGGAAAGCCTGGAAAATCTGATTCTCAAATGTTTTATCGGTGACAAAGACCAGACCACTATGGAGGATGCGGCAGCTCATGCCATGATTGCATCCTTGGGTGACCGTTGGAGCTATTACATCCCTGCAAAGGAGGTTGCCGCCTACGAGGAACGGATGTCAAATGCCTATGTGGGAATCGGCGTAACGATTTCTGCCCGCCCGGATAACGGGGGACTCACCATTTTGAATGTGACTCCTGAAGGCCCTGCCGATCAGGCAGGACTGAAGGCAAACGATGTGATCGTTGCCGTGGAGGGGGAGCGGTTTACTTCGGAAAATATGAACGAAGTGCAGGATAAGATCCGCGGCGAGGAAGGTACTGAGGTGCAGATTACCGTTCTGAGGGACGCAGAAGAGAAGACTTTTTCTGTAAAGCGTATGCACATCAACACCCCGGTTGCCAAGGGGCAGATGCTGGAAAACGGTGTGGGCCTAATTAAGATTGTAAATTTCAACAATAACTGCGCTAAGGAAACCATTGAGCTGATTGAGAAGCTGAAAGAGCAGGGCGCTCAGAAACTGATTTTTGATGTGCGCTTCAATCCCGGCGGATATGCATCTGAACTTGTGAAAGTACTTGATTACCTGCTGCCGGAGGGAGAGCTTTTCCGGACTGTGGATTATAACGGAAACGAAAACGTGGATAAGTCCGATGCATCCTTCCTGGATATGCCAATGGCAGTGCTGGTCAATGACAGTTCCTATTCTGCGGCGGAATTCTTTGCTGCTGCTTTGCAGGAATATGAAGCGGGTACTGTAGTGGGTCAAAAGACCTGCGGCAAGGGCTATTTCCAGAACACTTTTTACCTGCCGGACGGCTCTGCCGTGGGAATTTCTGTGGGCAAATATTTTACGCCCAAGGGCGTGAGCCTTGCAGGAGTGGGGATTACTCCGGAAATTTCCGTGGAGGTCAGCGAGGATGTGGCTGCGCAGATCTATTCTGAGCAGCTGGAGCCTATGCAGGATCCTCAGGTGCTGGCAGCGCTGGAAGCACTGAAATAGAAAAAATCCAACGGGGGTTCCGAGGGAACCCCTCGTTTTTGTGTTTGCAGACGGATATGCCCCAAAAACTTCTCAAAACACCTTGACTGATGGAGAAATTTAAACTATAATGTGTAAAGCTATTGAATTTGATTAAGGAAGGGCTTCTATTATGGCAAGAGAATTTAAGATCACAAGCCTGCGTTTGCAGGACCTCGAAAAGGAACTTAATTATTTGAAGACCACCCGTGAGCGTGAGGTTGCTGCGATGATCGCAGAGGCCCGCTCCTACGGTGACCTGTCTGAAAACTCCGAATACGATGCTGCAAAAAACGAGCAGGCTAAGCTCTATGGCCGCATTGCCGAAATCGAGGATATTCTGTCCCATGCCGTTATCATCGAGGACGAAAACGAAGCCAGCGGCCGTGTGGGCCTTGGCTGTACCGTCGTTGTGGAGGATGTAGAAACCGGCAAGCAGACTACCTACCGCATCACCGGCTCTCAGGAAGCCAACCCCATGGAGTGCAAGCTCTCTGATGACTCCCCCTTTGGCCGTTCCGTGGTTGGCAAGGCCGCAGGTGAGAAGTTTGTGGTAAATGCACCCGCTGGCTCCTATGAGATGAAGGTAGTCAGTGTTTCTCGTGAGGGCTAAGTCATGGCAAAGTTTGTTCCGCAGGCAGAAATGCCGCTTTCCGATTTGGTGAAGATTCGCCATGAAAAGCTGGATAACCTCCGTCAGGAGGGACTGGATCCCTTTGTCCAGACAAAATACGAAGTAACCTCCGATTCTCAGACCATCAAGAATGCTTTTGAGCAGATGGAGGGACAGACCGTCCGTCTGGCAGGCCGTCTGATGAGCAAGCGCGGCATGGGTAAGGTGCTGTTCTGCGATTTGCAGGATAACGCCGGCCGCATCCAGCTCTATGTAAAAATTGACGAAATGGACGAGGCTGACTTCAACCGTTTCAAGAAAAATGATATCGGCGACATTGTGGGCATCAGCGGCGATGTGTTCCGCACCCAGCGAGGCGAAATCTCGGTCCGTGTCCACGAAGCCACCCTGCTGGCAAAGTCTCTGCTGCCGCTGCCTGAAAAGTTCCATGGACTGACCGACCGGGAAACCCGTTACCGCCAGCGTTATGTTGACCTGATTGTGAATCCCGAGGTTAAGGACACCTTTGTGAAGCGCAGCATGATCCTGCGGGAGCTGCGCCGTTTCCTGGATAGCAAGGGCTTCCTGGAAGTAGATACTCCCATTCTGACCCCCTTTGAGATCGGCGCTTCCGCCCGCCCTTTCTATACCCATCATAATACCCTGGATATGGATATGGTGCTGCGGATCGAAACAGAGCTGTATTTGAAGCGTCTGATTGTAGGCGGTATGGATCGTGTCTACGAAGTTGGCCGTATCTTCCGCAACGAGGGCATGGACCCCACCCACAACCCGGAGTTTACTTCCATTGAGCTGTATCAGGCGTATACCGATTTCCACGGCATGATGGATTTGGTGGAAGAAATGATGAAGACCGTTGCCATGAATGTCTGCGGCACCTTGCAGATTACCTATCAGGGCAAGGAGATCGATCTGAGCCACTGGGAGCGCATGACCATGGTGGAGGCTGTCAGGAAGTATTCCGGTGTGGACTTTGCACAGATTAACTCTGACGCAGAAGCTGTGGCTGCTGCCAAGGAGCATAATGTGCAACTGCCGGAGATTCCCAGCAAGGGCGCTATCCTCGCAGAGTTCTTCGATGCATTCGTGGAAGAAAATCTGATTCAGCCTACCTTTATTTACGATTATCCGGTGGAAAATTCTCCCCTTGCCAAGCGCAAGCCCGAGGATCCTGCATTCACCGAGCGTTTTGAGTACTTTATCAATGCTACCGAGTTTGGTAACGCATTCTCAGAGCTGAATGATCCCATTGACCAGAAGGGACGCTTTGAAAAGCAGGTAGCTGAACGGAAGGCTTTGGATCCCGCATCTCAGGCACAGGTGGATTACGATTACATCACCGCTTTGGAATATGGTCTGCCCCCCACGGGCGGCCTTGGCTTTGGTGTTGATCGGCTGGTCATGCTGCTGACTGATTCCGCTTCTATCCGTGATGTTTTGCTGTTCCCCACAATGAAACCCCTGGATGATGTAAAGAAGAAAAATGATGTACAGAATGCGGCTCCTGAAGCTGCTCCCGAAGTCAAAAATGATGTAAATGAAGCACCGATTGTGTCGGATGAGCCTATCGATTTCTCCAAGGTTGAAATCGAGCCTCTGTTTGCTGATTTCGTCGATTTTGACACCTTCGCAAAGTCCGACTTCCGTGCCGTTAAGGTTAAGGAATGCGAGGCTGTGAAGAAGTCCAAGAAGCTCTTAAAGTTCGTTCTGGACGACGGTACAGGCGTTGATCGGGTCATTTTGAGCGGCATTCACGACACTTATGAGCCGGAAGAACTGGTCGGCAAGACTCTGATCGCTATCACCAACCTGCCTCCTCGTAAGATGATGGGTATTGATTCCTGCGGTATGATTATTTCCGCTGTCCATCATGAGGAAGGCGTTGAAAAGCTCCATTGCCTGATGGTTGATCCTCATATTCCGGCAGGTGCTAAGCTGTACTAATGATGTACCGTTTTGCTATTCAAAACGGGATGTTCCGTAATTCACGGAAACCGTAGAAAACGACTTCATACATCAAAGTTACATCAAATGATGCCGAACTTTGTGCAGCAATAAAAAAACTCAAACTAACAAATGGGCAATCTCTTGATGAGGTTGCCCATTTTTGCTAAAATGTATTTAGAGTAGAGTGTTAACTAAATCAAAATTATTCTAACACTCGAATAAACAAGTATTAGCTTGGAAAGTGGATGTTATGAAATATTTAGAAAGTGTGAGGGTTCCAGAACGCAAGTCAGTTCAAAATCAACTTTTGCTATGCATAGGTATTTTGGCTTTGGGAGTTTCGCTTGGCGTGTTCCAAAAGTATCTGGACATCAGTCAGGCAGAGCTACCTCCATTCTTGATGAAGGTAGATGAGCTTCTGGATTTACACAATTTTTTGGGAACCTTTTCCCCATGGATTATAGCAGCGGTGTGCATAGCGGTTTACAGTTGCTCCCCGATTTGGGCTGGAATAAAAGTCTTTTGTTTTTTTACAGGAATGACAACCAGTTATTATTTGTATAGCTATTATGTAGGTGGCTTTTTCCCTAAAAGTTATGCTATGATATGGACGATACTGACAATGATATCGCCATTTTTAGCTTTTTTATGTTGGTACGCAAAAGGAAAAGGATGGCTTTCTCTTCTTATATCTGCGGGAATTCTTGGTTTTATGTTGAACACATCGTTTGCTTATGGAATTTGGTATCTTGATATTCGTTCAGGTTTAGACATCCTGATGCTTTTGCTGGGGATCTTAATTTTGTACCAGAGCCCTAAAAAAATGATTTTCGAACTTACAATTGCTATTCCATTTGCAATTCTTATGAGAATCTTGATTCCTTTTGGAATATGGTGATA
>JAHHRX010000010.1 GCA_020025545.1 Oscillospiraceae bacterium
GGTTTTCTTTTACCGGGGTAAAATCCAATTCTCAAATTTCAATAACAAATTGGACACTTTGCTAAAATGAAGGGTAGGTTTGTCAATGATGTGTTTACAGATTAGAAAAAGAAAAAAGGACAGCTTTCGGAGATCGACAGTTGAGCGGTCTCATAGGGAAGTTATTATATTGTCTTTGCCTGACAGCAAGCTGTTTGGCAAAGTCTGCACCGTTGTCGGTCTGAACACACTCTATGGCAAAGGAAAATTTTTTTACCACATGCTTTACAAACTGGGTTGAAGTATAGGTGCTGTGTTCTTCAAATACTTCCAAATAGCGGAAACGGCCGTACTCGTCAATAAATATGTATGGATAGTACTTCTGTCCGGGAGCCTCTCCTACAAGGCAGGCAGAAGGTACGTACTTCACATCAATTTGGACTCTTTGCCCCGGATATGTCATCTTTTCATATGGTTTCGCAACATATTTTGGGTTAGGGAGTTTGACTGGTTTGCCGTTCAATCGCCGCAGAACACGATACAGACCTGAGATGGATCCGGCATATCCTCTCCTATTCGCTATTTTTTTCATTTGTCACACATCATTGTAATACCTAAAAATTTATTTAGCAGAAACAGAAGAAGGCTATTGATATTTAGAAAAAGTGTGGTATAATCTCTACTGTCTTTGGTAGTTAGCTTGAGCTAACTACTTTAAGAGAAATCATTTTTATTATGGAGGATCAAATGAAGTACCGGAATTTTTGGAAGAAAATGCTGACTGCAGCCATGGCGGTGACTATGCTGGCTGCTTCAGGCTGTGCAAGCACAGGTGGACAGACCCAGAATACTGTACCTGAAACCAGCCAACCGACCCAGTCGGCACAACTGGAGCAGGTTCCTGTTTTAAAGGATACCCGCCCCATTGAGGTGAAGGAAGTCACCTTTACAGATCTGAATGGCGACGAGGTGACCTATAACCAGAATACACGCAAAATCCTGGCACTGTCCGGTGCGGGAGATCTGGCGGCCTTTGGCCTCCGCCCCAATGCGGTCATTGTGGAAGAGAAGATGAAGAATCGGTATGCTGACTTCTTTGACGGGGTTGAGATCCTGCAAAATACCCAGCCGTTTGATGAAGAGGAAATCATGACCTATCAGCCGGAATTGATTCTTGTGTATCAGATGATGGAGGAGCCGGAACTGGAGAAGCTGCGTAAGATTGCGCCTGTGATTCCGCTGTACCGTGAAGAATTTGACTTTGAGAAGCGCTTGGGATATATTGGTGAAATTTTTGGCATGCAGGAAAATGCGAAGATCCTGATCGATTATGCAAAGAAAACTCAGGAGACGGCTGTTGCCGAGCTGCAGGAGCTGAATATTTCAGATAAGACAGTTTCTATGTTTTACTACATGGACGGTGTATCCATTCCGCCCACGGATTATTGGTATTTCAATAAAATCGTCTATGACTACATGGGCCTGAAGATGACACAGACCACCCAGGATTTTCTAAACGACCCCAATGTCAATCCCTTCACGCCTATCAGTAACGAAAAAATCAGGGACTTTGAAGGGGATATTGTGATCTATGTGGACCTGATGACCGATGGGGAGCCGAAGGTCCCGGAAGCATTGCAGAGCAATCCCGGATGGATGATGCTCAATGCGGTGAAGAACCAGAAGGTAGGCGCAATTGATGGGTTGCTGTATGCAGAAAAGGACGTCCTTTACCTGTATGAGCAGTACACCAGCCTGATGAACGCCTTCAGTCAGGCAGCTGCATGATGAAAAGGCAGGATTTTGCAGCTGTAAAAAAGACACCGAATCATTTTTTAAGCTTTGTCCTGCTGATGACGGTGGGGACGGTCCTGTTGATTGGTGTGTCCGCGGCATTCATGCTGTTCGGGGCAGAACCCACAGGGATACAGGATGTGATCCGGGGGTTGTTTTGCTATGATCCGGATTCCTTTGTCCACATCGTTGTCCGTGATATCCGCCTGCCGAGGCTGCTGGCGGATATCATTGTGGGGGTGTCGCTGGCAGTTGCCGGCGCAGTCATGCAGGGCAATACCAAAAATCCTATGGCAGACTCCGGGCTGATGGGCATCAGCTCCGGCTCGGTGTTTGCCATCCTGCTGATGATGCTGTTTGTTCCCCATGCAACCCGTTTGGAGCGCATTGGTTATTCCTTTATGGGGGCTGCGGGAGCAACACTGCTGATATATGCAATTGCAATGCTCGGTCGGAGGAACATCACCTCCGACCGAATGGTGCTTGCAGGCATGGCGATTTCTACCTTATTTGGTTCGGTGACAACGGCGATCATGCTGAAAGATGGCTTGAGTGCGGGGATGATGAAGTATTCTGCAGGAAGCTCAGCCAATACGCTGTGGTCGGATGTGGCGGTGGCTGCACCGTTTTTCATTGTCGGATTTCTGGTATCGATTTTGATCTCGCGGATGCTCACGGTGCTGAATCTGGGGGAGGATGTCTCCAGAGGGCTGGGAGCAAATGTGAAGATCATCAAGTTTTTGAGCACGATGGTTGTGTTGGTGCTTTCTGCCACGGCAGTCATCATCATTGGCCCGGTGGGCTATGTGGGCCTGATGGTTCCTCACATCGTCAGATACTTTGTCGGCACAGATTACAGATTGATACTTCCCTCGTGCGCAGTGATCGGCGCACTTTTTGTTGTTCTAGTTGATCTGCTGGCAAGGGTGCTGATTGCACCGCTGGAGTTTCCAATCGGAGTGCTGGTCACCATGATCGGTGTGCCGTTTTTTATTTTTATCTCTCGCAGACAGAAAAATGATACGTTTGCAGGTTAATGTGTGAATTATGAAAAAGACAAGAAATATCACTCCTTTGAAAAAAGGAATCTACATCAACCTATGTCTTGCGGCATTGCTGGCGGTGGTGTTTATCATCGGCTGCGGCGTAGGGCGATACCGCATGAGTCCGCAGCAGGTGCTTGCAGTGCTGGCCGGGGGCGGGGACAACTATGGCAGACTGGCTCTGTTTGAGATTCGACTGCCAAGACTGGTGCTGTCGGTGTTGGTAGGGCTGGGGATGGGCGTATCCGGTGTTATCATGCAGGATTTGATGCATAATGATCTGGCCTCGCCCGGAACTCTGGGCGTGAGTGCTGGGTCGGGGCTGTTTGTCACAATTTACGTGGCGCTTATCAAGCAGCGCGACAGCAATCCGTTTCTCATGCCCATTCTGGCGCTGGCAGGGGGCTTGCTCTCGGCGGGGATCATATTCCTGCTTGGGATGAAAAAGGGACAGCGGATCCAACCCACCAGAATCATTATGACAGGCGTTGCCATGAACAGCGCATTTGGGGCGATCTCCATGTTTTTCATGTTGCTGCTGGATAATACAAAGCTGGAGTTTTTACAGCGCTGGCAGTCAGGCGAGCTATGGGGTACGGAGTGGGAGTTCATAGCGGTTTTTTCCGTTTGGCTGGTCATATTCCTGTTCCTGACCTACCGCAAGAGTCTCACCCTCAATGTCATCAACATGGGCTATGATGTAGCACGGGGACTGGGTGTCGATGTGGGCAGGCAGTTCGTTTATATGTCCGTGTGTGCGGTGGCGCTGTCCTCGTCGGCAGTTGCATTCGGTGGAAACTTCTTCTTTTTGGGGTTGATTGGGCCCCATATAGCCCGTAGAATGGTTGGGACGGATGCCAGGGTGCTGCTTCCTGCTTCGGCGATTGTGGCGGCAATCATTGTTTTGACGGCAGATATGCTGGTCCGGGGGTTGGCGATGCTTGCAAACATCCCGACAGGCATCGTTATATCGGTCATTTCTGTTCCGTATTTTTTATATTTGTTGATAAGGTCATAAATTATGGAAAACAGTATTATTACGCAACAACTTAAGGTCGGTTATGATGGAAACATCATTGTTCCATGTTTTGATGTTGAACTGAAAAAAGGTAAAATCACCTCTGTGATCGGGGCCAACGGCTGTGGAAAATCCACTGTGCTGAAGGCAATCGGCAGAATCATCAAATCTGAGGACGGTGTGGTGATCATCAATGACAAGGACATGATGGAAATGCGCAGCAACGATGTTGCCAAGCAAATGGCGATTTTGCCTCAGTCACCGTCAGCACCGGGAACACTCACCTGCCAGGAACTGGTGAGCTATGGCAGGTTTCCCTACCAAAAGGGACTGGGGAAGCTTACGCCCGAGGATAAAACGATCATCGAATGGGCCCTTTCGGTTACCAATATGAGCCAGTTCGGTGACAGAGAGATTGCAGGATTGTCCGGCGGTCAGCGTCAGCGTGTGTGGATCGCTATGGCGCTGGCTCAGCAAACCGGCATCATCCTTTTGGATGAACCCACTACATATTTGGATCTTGCCCATCAGCTGGAGGTTTTGGAGCTGCTGAAAAAACTGAATGCAGAGCAGAACACGACGATCGTTATGGTGCTGCATGACCTGAATCTGGCGTCCAAGTATTCAGATTACCTGCTTGCCATGAAGGATGGCAGAACGGAGAAATACGGCACCCCGGAGGAGGTCATGACGGCACAGACCCTGAGGACCTGCTTTGGGGTTGACGGCAGCATCGCAACGGATGAGCGCAGCGGGAAGCCTGTCTGCTATTCCTATGAGCTGGCAGTTTAAGTCGATGAACAGGACTGAAATGAGGTAGTTACAGTGAGAAAAATAGCGTTTTACGGAAAAGGCGGCATTGGAAAGTCCACGACGGTTTCCAACATTGCGTCTGCACTGGTGAAGTTGGGATATCGGGTCTTTCAGATCGGCTGCGACCCAAAGTCAGATTCCACGGTGAACCACAATCAGGGACGGCGCATTCCGACCATTTTAGATGTGATGCGTCAGGGAGATGCCGACGATATGGAAGCGTTTGTATTTCAGAGTGAATCTGGCGTGTACTGCGTGGAGGCTGGGGGGCCGCTGCCCGGGACAGGCTGCGCGGGCCGGGGTATCATTGCGGCCTTTGAAAAGCTGGAGGAGCTGGAGGTCTACGAGCGGTACCGCCCGGATTTTGTGTTGTATGACGTGCTGGGGGATGTGGTATGCGGAGGCTTTGCCATGCCCATTCGCAATGGGTACTCGGACCAACTGTATATCGTCACGTCCGGGGAGATGATGTCCCTGTACGCGGCCAGCAACATTGTGCAGGCGGTGAAGAATCAGCAGAACAAGGGCTATGCGCAAATCAAGGGACTGATCGTCAATGAGAAAAACATTGAAAATGAGGGAGAAATCGTGGCAAAGGCAGCGGCCGAGATGAATGTACCCGTGGCATTCACTCTGCCGAGAGACAAAATCGTTCAGGAAGCCGAGCAGCAGCACAAGACCGTAGTGGATGCTTTTGCAGACAGTGACATGGCAAAGCGGTATCTGGCACTGGCAAGGGAGATTGCCAATGGATAAGTTTATTCCGGCCCACAGGGTCAAGAATCTGCCGCTTGTGAAGTCTTACAGCGTCAGCGCCTGCGGACACTGCCCGATGGATCTGATCATAGAGGAACTGTGCGGATTTCCAGATGTGAACGTGCTGGTTGTCGGGGTGGGGGAATGCGTTTACTACGCAGCCAAGCAGCCCTTTGCCGGCGGCAGGAACTGGGGCTTCGAGCTGACCGATCAGGAGCTGGTTTTTGGGAACACCATTGAGATCGAGCAGGCACTGCGCCGGATTGCCGATAACGGTATGATGACGGTATGTATCATGACCTGCATCCCATCGATCATGAATCTGGAGCCGGAGCTGCCGACAGCAGAAATGGAAAACTGCGTGATTGTGAAGGCCCCTGATTACACGGCGATCAGCCCTGACGATATCCTGTCGGAGCTTTATCTGCAAATCGGAAAAAACCTGACGCCCCATCCGGGACAGGGGCAGACCTGGGAGCAGGTGGACAGCATCCGGCAGATGCAGCAGAAGCTGACCCAGGGAATCCATGTGGTGAACCAGCGGAAATTTCTGGATTTTGTCCGGCATTTTGAAAGTCAGGGGCTGACCGTCATTGACCAAACAGTGTTCCATCCCTTGAATTATTATGAGGAGAATGGGGCGCTTTTGGGGATAGACCAGAGTGACATTGATGAAATGAGGGGCATTGTGCGTCGATTTGCAGAAAGCGGAGCGGTCTTTCATCTAAAGGGCAGACATGCCATTTATCTGGCGAATTTTCTCAATGAGGAGCATGTTCCCGTTGCCTATGCGGTGACTGACGGGGCGGATCGGTACCAGTATGCCCAGTGTGCCATTGCCAGCGAAGAGCTAAAGGTAGCCTTTGATTTGTCTGTGCAGCTGCCGCCGGGGAATAATCTGGAGCTGACAGCAGATGGCCCATGGGGAAATTTTAAAACGTTATGTAAACTTCTTCGGGAGGCAAATGAAAAATGGGCTTGAAAAAATATGGCTGCATGCCAACGGCACGGATGCAGATGTTTTACATGACTGCTCAATATCCCGATTTGGGTATACTGGATTTTTCTACCCGGGGACATGCAGTGTTCAACTATGGCCATTTGGGCTGGACGAATCCGATGCCTTCCGGGGAAAACCTGTTTTCCGCCCAGGTCAGTGAATCAGACCTGATTACGGGCAGCGGCAAAAAGCTGTTTTCAGCAGTGGATGAGATGATGGAGCGGGGGTATCGCCATATTTTCCTGATGCCTTCATCCATTTCTGAGGTCATGGGAATCGACCTTGAGGGATATGCAGCGGAGGTCCGGGAGCGGACAGATGTGGATATCTTCACAGTAAAGGCGAAACTGAATGCAGATTTTTATCAGGGGGCAGAGGCGCTGTACACAGCCCTTGTGCAGGGATTTGCTGTCCCCTGTGAGCCGTTGCCGTTTACTTATAACATTCTTGGAGGGCACCGCTACTCTGACCGAATCAATCATGATTATCTGGCGGAGCTGATGGGTCGGCTTGGCATGAAGCTGAATGTAGATGTGCAAAACAGCCCATCCTTCCGGGAGTTGGAAAAGCTGCCTTACGGGCAAATCAACATTGTCACCAATGATTATGCACTTAAGGGTGCGGAGATTTTAAAAAAGCGAAACGGCACACCTTATATTTGTTTTCATGCACTGTCTATGGAGACAGAAAATCAGTTCTTTTCCTCAGTGGCGGAGCTTGTGGGGATGGAACCGTTGAATATGGAGGATGACCGGCAGTATGAGATGCTTGCGGAGCAGCTAAAAAACATCCTGTCTGTCACAAGCCCGGAAATCGTGTGCTATGCAGACGTGGATATGCTCAGGGGGCTGGAGGGGTTCTTTACCGGGCTTGACTACCCGGCTACTTATCTATGTTCCCATCAAAAATCCAGATATCCGTATGCAGAGCCGGAGGATGTCATTGCCCGGTGCGGGGATAAGCTGCTGCTATCGTATGACAGCGTTTGCAGTTATGTTTCTAAGGCGATCCCTATTGATGAATCCGGGCTTATATATCGGATTCATATTCCGGTGCAGGATCATACCGTTGGAAAAGAGGGGGCGTATCGCCTGATCCGGTCGATCGGTCAGCAGCTTTTGCACGGATAATGTAAAAAATTTTCCAGAGCCCAAGAGCAGATGCAATGGGTCCTGGAAATTTTATATTGCCGGAAGGTATCGGTAGGATTATCGGATTTTTTTTGCAGAGTCAGGTTCACGGAACATTAATCAGAATCAGGGAATAGATGCGGCCTGGCACCTTTTGGTGAAAGACAGCTCTATGGCAAACATTTCCCTCATACTGCAGATAAAGGGCTGATGGGTCCTTACGGAAACAAGGATAGCGGCAACAACACTGGCCTAATGAGGAATCACTGCGGCAATAGCAGTGCCCTGAACCCCCAGCGCAAGGAAACCGAACTTACGAAAATAAGTAGGCATAAAAACAGGACGCCTTAGCGGCGTCCTGTAAGTGTAATGCGGTGTCAAACGATTTAATGCCTCTTTAGGCGTGAAGACGTAATTGAATCTTCCATGGCCTGTGCAAACCGCAACTTCACATCTACAGAACCTCAGAAGTCATACGGGACACACGTTCAATAAAAAATCGGAGCCCGTCGCAGGTGTGCCCCCATATGGCCGGATTACAGCTTGATCATTTTGAGAGCCAGTTCCATCATGCGGATGGCGTTGTCACGGTAATCTCCCATCAGGTCAAAAATCTCGTCCTCGGAGAGAACACCCCGCTTCATATCCGCTGGAATGCGACCTGCGCTGTCGTCCTCAAGGTCCTGATTGCGCTGACTGCTGTAATAATACTCGATGAGAGCGGCGTAGTCGGGCTGCCGTGCTTCCACGGTGTCCAGCAAAGCGGTGAGCTGCCCCATGAGAGCTTCGTGATCTGCCATAATTTGCTCCATTTTTGCAATATGTTCGTATTTATTCAACAAAATCCCTCCGATCGTTTATACTTTGTGGTGGTATTTTATCATTTCAAGGGAAAATATGCAATGTTTTTCCCACTGCCGCACTTGAAAAAATCCACCGAACCAAATAAAATAGAAGAAAATCACAGCCCATGGCACCGGAGGGAAAATATCTATGCGATTGGAAAAAATTCAGAAGTTTATGAATGACAGAAATATGCCTTTTTCCTATTTTAAGGAGGGCGGATGCGGCAGTATTGATTTTGTCCACCGGGGACTATCCTACCATATCTGGGAATTTAATGACCCGGACTGGGGCGCAGAGAGTAATGTCCGCACCTGCGGACGAAGCGAGGATTTTACCGGAGACTATGAGGAAGACATCCTTGCAATTTTGAAAACATGGTGACACATAAGAAAGCCCCCTTCGGCAGTCTGCCGAAGGGGACATTTTGCATTTACAGGTGGCTTTCCTTGCGGCTGATGCTTTTGCGGAAGTAGTTTCCGACATTGGTGACGCACATGAGCAGGCACACCAGAAAGGCACCGGGGATCACTACGATCCACCAGGCCTTGGTTGTCAGTGCCTTTTCCGCCAGAGACAGCATACTTCCCCAGGAAATGACCTCCAGCGGCAGACCCATACCCATAAAGCTGAGGGTGGATTCTGCCACAATGGCACCACGGATATTCATAACCACCATGAACATGATAGATGCCACGAAATTAGGTGCCAGATGCCGCCGCAGGACATGGAAAAATCCGCCGCCCATGACGTGGGAGGCAACTACATATTCCGCTTGTCGTAGCTGCCGGACTTCGGTGCGGACGACCTTGGCGATGCTGAGCCAGCTGGTAAGACCGATGACAAGAGAAATGGACAGCACATTGGCAGGCCCCAGAATTGCCTGAATGAAAATAATCAGCAGAAGTTCCGGGATACTCAGCATGACTTCCGTCAGCCGCATGAGGAGGCTGTCCAGCCATTGGGGAGCCATACCGCTGACAGAGCCGTAAACTACGGCGATGACCGTGGAAACAGCGGTGGAAACAAAGCCAATGAAAAGGGAAATCCGTCCGCCGTACCAGATGCAGGAGAAAATGTCCCGCCCCAGAGTATCCGTGCCAAAGAGAAATTCCCTGCTGGGGGCGTGGCTAAAATTGGCAAGATCCAGATAGGTGGGGTCCTTCGTCATAACAAGCTCTGCAAAAAGGCACAGGAAAGTGATGGCGGCCAGCAGCACCATGGAGATGATGGGAAGCTCCCGCCTGCGCTTTTGCGGTGGCGGCGCTGCCTCCTCCTGAGGAAGGATGCCTACCACGGTAAAGAGTTCTTCATCTGTCACAGGGAACTCACCTCCGAACTTTCCAGCACTTCGTTGGCACGGATCCGGGGATCGATGCGCTCGTTGATAATCTGACCGAGCATATTGCAGAAAATCACCATGATACCGGTGAGCATACACAGAACCATCAGCATATTGTAATCGGCAAAGCGGGCGCTTTCATAGGAAAGCGTGCCGATGCCCGGATAGGAAAAGACGGTTTCCACAATATAAGTGCCCCCCAGCACATGGGGAACGGAGATAGCCATCAGGCTGATATAAGAGGGAAATACATTTCGCAGGCAGTGCTTAAACAGGATGGTTGCCTTGCTCTGCCCTTTGGCCTTTGCCAGCATCACATAGTCTGCCCGCATTTCCTCCATCAGCTTGTTGCGGATCATGTAGCCGTAGTACCATGGGTGATTCAGCAGTACCACGGACATGGGAAGAATCAAATGCCGGATTCGGTCGGGGATGTTCCCGGCCTGCCCGAAGGAATAGGCACCGCTGCTGGGAAGCCAGTGCAGCGTAACACAGAAAATGAGGATCATGATCATGGAGAACCAGAATTCCGGAATGCAGCAGGAGAGTGTTCCGAATCGGCACAATACCCGATCCACCCATTTATCCTCATACCATGCACAGAGAATCCCAAGGCCCAGAGCCAACACAAAGATAAGAATGTATCCGATGCCGCCGAGAATCAGGGTGTTTCCCAATCGCAGGGAGATCACTTCCATGACATTTTGTTTGTATTTAAAGGAGATGCCGAAATCTCCGTGGAAGGCGCCTTGCAGCCACCGTCCGTATTGAACATAAATCGGGTCGTTAAGTCCCAGCTTGTCCCGTGCCCATTCTTTTTCGGCAACGCTCATTTTTTCTACCCGGTCACCGTAGTAGGACAGCAGGGGATCGCCGGGAGCCAGCCGGGAAATGTAGAATACCAGCACCGACAGCAAAAATACGCTCAGCAGGAAAATCAGGAGCTTGGTGCCGTAGTAGCGGAGTTTGCTTTTGTGATTGATCATTCGGCAGCCTCCTTTTGCAGCAGGAAATGACCCGGCAACACCTCTGTAAAGGTTCCCTCCCGGGAAAATTCCAGAGCATCGAAGTCAATGCGCCGGCGCTTTCGCTCTAAAATGGGGTCGGGGAGGGGAATGGCAGAAAGAAGCGCTTTGGTGTAGGGGTGCAGGGGATTTGCAAACAGCTCCTTGGCAGGTGCCATTTCCACGAGGCTTCCGCGGTACATGACGCCCACACGGTCACACAGATATTCCACCATGGCAAGGTCATGGGCAATAAAAAGGATGGAAAAGTTGTGCTCTGCCCGCAGATGCTTGAAAAGATTGATGATCTGCGCCTGAATGGAAACATCCAGAGAGGCGATAGGCTCGTCAGCCACCAGCAGCTTTGGCTCCATGCTGACTGCCCGGGCAATGGCGACACGCTGGCGCTGACCGCCGGAAATTTCCGAAGGATACTTATCCAGATAGCTTCGATCCATGCCTACATAGTGAAGCTGGAAAGCGGCTTCTTCTCGCAGAGAACCTCGCTTGGGCTTGATGTGGTGGATGGACATAGGCTCGGAAACAATGTCACAGAGCTTCATTCTCTGATTGAGAGCCGAGGCAGAGTCCTGAAAAATGAGCTGCCGCTCCTGCTGCAATCGGGTCTTGTTCTTTCGGAACGCCTGTCTGTCGGTGGTGTCGATGCCGTCGTAGAGAATCTGACCGGACTGGGGTTTACAGATGTTCATAATGCACCGGGCCAGCGTGGATTTTCCGGAACCGGATTCGCCCACCAGTCCGAAAATTTCCCCGCGCTTCAGGTCGAAGGATACATGATCCACCGCCCGGATCACGGCTTTCCGCCCCAGCTTAAACTGATGGCACAGATTCCTGACTTCCAATAAAGTATCAGCCATGGAGACCACCTCCCATGGGACACGGGATTTTGGGCGCCCGTGGATCTAACAGCCATGTGGCGGCGTAGTGCGTATCTGTGATCTGAAACATGGGCGGCTCCTGTTCGTAGTCAATGGCAAGGGCATATTCATTCCGGCAGGCGAATGCATCTCCCTTGGGCGGGGCAACCAGCGTGGGGGGCATCCCGGGAATGGTGTGCAGGCTTTCCTTCCCTTTGGAAAGCGCAGGAAGGGACTGCATGAGTCCCCATGTGTAGGGGTGCCGGGGATCGTAGTAAACTTCCTCGGCGGTGCCGATCTCCACAATCTTGCCGGCGTACATGATGGCAACCCGGTCTGCCGCCCGGGCGACGACGCCCAAATCGTGGGATACCAAAATGGTGGCGGTGCCGAGCCGCTGCTGAATATCTCGCAGAAGATCAATGATCTGGGCCTGAATAGTCACATCCAGCGCTGTGGTGGGCTCGTCTGCCAGCAGAATCCGTGGATTTCCCGCAAGGGCGATGGCCATAACGCTGCGCTGGCGCATACCGCCGGAGAAGTTATAGGGGTAGAGTCGGGAGCGCTCCTCGGGGTTCTCAATGCCCACCATTTCCATCAGCTCCAGGACCCGGGCATGGCGCTGCTTTTTGCTGAGAGATTTGTCCACATGAGCCACGGCTTCTTCAATCTGAGCGCCAATGGTCATGGTGGGGTCCAGAACCGTCATGGGGTCCTGAAAAATAATGGACATCAGAGTGCCGCGAAGGCGGCGCATTTCCCGCTGGGAGCAAAGGGTGATGTCCCTGCCGTCTACGGTGATGCTGCCCTGCTGGATGCGGGCACTTTTGGGCAGCAGCCCCATGATGGATTTGCAGAGCATACTTTTTCCGCATCCGGATTCGCCCACCAGCGCCAGAACCTCACCGGGGCGGAGGGTGAGACTTACATCCCGCACGGCGTGAACGGTTCCGCCGGAGCCGGGGACGGTTACGGTCAGATTCTTAATTTCCAGTAATTGAGACATATATTTTACCTCTATAACAGCACAATCAGGAGCTGGGTCACAGCTCCTTACATGACAGATCTTTTTCTTCAGCTTGTCAAAAAGTCCGTTTGCCCAGACACTTTGACAAGCTGAGGAATCCGAAGATCCCTCAGCTTTACAGTTGTATTTATTCCAGCGTCCAGTCGCAGACATTCCAGAAAATGCCCACGCCGTGGTGTCCCAGAACCGTGTCGGTGCTGACACCCTTCAGAGCATTGCTGCCCACATAAACGGCATCAATATAGCAGAAGAAGGTGTAGGCGGGGTTTTCAGCCAGAGCCTTCTGGAAGTTCTTGTAAGCCTCGGCACGCTTTGCGGGGTCATCGGTTTCCCGGGCTTCGGTCAGGTATTTGTCAACAAGAGCGTTGGAGTAGCCGGAATAGTTGGCACCCTTGTCAGTGCCGAATACCTTGTAGGTATGATCATCGGCGTCGAAGGGGGAGCCCCAGCCGATAATGCAGCATTCCTGTCCGCCCCAGTCGATACCCTCGGGGGGAACGGCAGCCTTTACATCAAGGCCGATGGCCCGCAGCTGCTGCACGGCAATCTGTGCCATGTCGACTCGCACCTGATCGGTGGCGTCGGCATTGATGGTGAAGCAAATCCGCTCACCGTTGCGGCACCAAAAGCCCTCGCTGTCCTTTTCGCAGCCCACGGAGGTCAGGATCTCAGCGGCCTTTTCGGGGTTGTAGTCATAGTGCTCCACATCGGCGTAGTTATATTCGTTTCTCTGGATGGGGCTGTAAGCCACGATGCCGTGCCCCAGCACCACGGAGTCGAGGATGGACTGCTTGTCAATGGCGTAGGAAATGGCGGGGATAATGTCCGCATTCTTCTGCCAGAAGGGATTTGCAAAGTTGTAGAGAATACCGCGATAGTCGGAAGTGGTCATGTTGTAAACCGTGCGGTCGGTGTCCTTTTCAAATTTCACAGCGTCCTTGGGGGTGACCTGTGCAAGATCCAGTTCGCCGGTTTGCAGCTGCAGGGCACGGGCGGTGGAATCGGGAACGATCTTAAAGATGATGGTCTCAATCTTGGCAGGGCCTGCAAAATAGTCCTCGTTCCGCTTCAGAGTGATGGCCTGACCGGCATCCCAGCTGTCCAGCTTGTAAGGGCCGGTGCCGACAGGAGCACGGAAGAATGCGCTCTCCTGTATATTTTCGCCCTCCAGCAGGTGCTTGGGCAGAATGGACATGGTCATGTAGTCAAGAAATGCGGAGTTGGGAGCGGAGAGCTGAAAAGATACGGTGTGCTCGTCCTCTACGGTAATCTTTTGGATTTCCTCGTAGTTGGGGGCGTTCTCAGAACCGTTCTCCGGATCCATGATGATTTCGTAGGTGAACTTTACATCCTCGGCAGTGAAGGGCTTTCCGTCGTGCCACTTTACATTTTCTTCCAGATGGAAGGTGTAGGTGTTGGTAGCTTTATCAATATCCCAGTTCTTTGCCAGACGGGCAATCACTTTCCCGTCGCTGTCGTGGTCGGTGAGACCGTCGAAAATCAGCACATTGATTTCACCGTGCTCGTCGAGAGCGGGATTGATCCGGGTGTAGTCACCGCTTCCGTAGACTAAAGTGTTTTTAGCAGGTGCATCAGTCTTGGCACAGGCGGCCATGCCTGCACAGAGAATCAGACACAGCACCAAAGCCAGATATTTTGTCATTCTTTTCATTTAGGTTCTCCTTTCTTTTGGACAACTTTCGGGTGCGCACTCCCGCAGATATCCGGAAATTCCAAAATTCCGGACATCATTCCCCAATATACCAGATTTTTTTGTGCCGAACAAGCCCATGGGGGGGATGGGGTTTGCGGCTTTTTTTCTGAAGAAGCGGGGACATTTGCCGGGAAAGCAAGTTGTAAAAAAATATAATTTGCTCAAAGGCAATGAAATTTCAGCGAAAATTATAAAAGCATCTCCTGCTCGCTGAATGTAATATTTCTGAAATCCAAACAATTTGTGCGATAAATTGCGGATGGTTCGAAAATTTTGGAGATTTGCAAAGAAGATGACGGTTTATATACATTTCAGAAAATCACCGGAAATAGCTGAGAAAAAAGCTGAAAGTGGTATATCGATAAAATGGGGAAGAAAGCAAAACAGGGAGATTGCCTTGACTTTATAGTGTAAAACGCATATAATATTGTCCTTAGAATGATGTGTTTTTGTGAGAATATATCAAAAGGTGGGTGAAAAATGAAAAAGCTAAGGGTCCAGGACGCTATCGGAAAAACACTTTGCCACGATATTACCGCCATGCGGGACGGCTTTAAGGGCGCCGCTTTCAAGCGTGGTCACATGATAACGCCCGAGGATATTCCGGCTATGCTGGATCTGGGCAAGCGAACGGTTTTTGTCTGGGAAGAAAATGCCGGAGAGATCCATGAAGAGGATGCGGCCCTGCGGATGGCTGCCATGGCGCCCGTTCCCGGTGCCCACTATACGGCGCCTTCCGAGGGTAAGGTTGTGCTGATTGCGGATGAGCCGGGGATGTTTCGGGTAAATACCGCTCTGCTGGAAAAAATCAATTCCATCGGCGATATTACGATTACCACGCTTCCTGACCATTTTCCGGTGAAACCCGGGGCAAGACTGGCCTCTATGCGGATTGTGCCGCTGGTGACGCAGGAGAGCCGGATCATTGCAGCGGAAAAGCTCTGTGCAGAGCAGAAGCTGCTGGATCTCAGACCTTATCAGAATAAGAAGGTGGGCGTGATTATTACCGGCTCGGAAATCTACACAGGGCGGATTCAGGACAAGTTCCAGCCGGTGGTGCGGGCAAAAATGAAGCAGTATCCTGCCGAAATTCTGGGAGTCACCATTTGCGACGATGATTTGGATATGATTTGCCGGACTGCCCGGGGCTATTTGGAGCAGGGAGCGGATTTCCTGATCTTCACCGGCGGAATGTCTGTGGACCCTGACGATCTGACCCCTACTGCCATTCGGACACTGGGTGCGGAAATCATTTCCTACGGTGTTCCTGCCCAGCCCGGCAACATGACGCTGGTGGCCTATCTCGGGGATGTGCCAGTTTTGGGCGTTCCCGGCGCAGCTATCAGCCTGCCTACGACCATGTTTGATGTTTTGCTGCCCCAGATTTTTGCGGGAGATCGTTTCACAAGGCAGGATTTGATCCGTTTGGGTGACGGCGGTCTTTGCCAAATGTGCAAATCCTGCCATTATCCCAACTGCACCTTTGGAAGATATTGATATGAAGGACCGGTTTGGAAGAGAAATTACATATCTGCGGCTTTCCGTGACGGAGCTATGCAATCTGCGGTGCCGCTACTGTATGCCCGCAGAGGGAATTTGCAAAAAGCGTCATGAGGATATGCTGACAGAGGAAGAAATGCTGACGGCAGTCCGGGCGGCGGCTTCACTGGGAATCTGCAAGCTGCGCATTACCGGAGGCGAACCGCTGGTGAAGAAAAACATTCTGTCCATCTGCCGCAATGCAGCCGGGATTCCGGGAATTGAGGAGCTTTGCATCACCACCAACGGCATTTTGCTGCCGGAGCTGGCAATGCCTCTGCGAGAGGCGGGGGTAGATCGGATCAATATGAGCCTTGACACGCTGGATCCGCAAAAATACAGCCATATTACCAGAATCGGCTCATTGAAAGATGCCCTGCTGGGGCTGCAGGCGGCGCTGGATGCAGGATTCAAACGAGTCAAGATGAACACTGTGCTGATCGGCGGCTTTAACGACGATGAAATTCAGAATCTGGCAGAGCTTACGCTGCGCTATCCGGTGGATGTGCGATTTATCGAGTATATGCCCATGCCCGGTGCATTGGAATTCGGCCCGGATGCATATATTCCCTGCGACATGGTGCTAAAGTGCCTGCCCCGGCTGGAGCCGGTGGCGGATGAGAGCCGGGTGGCCCGGTGTTACCGCCTGCCGGGAGCTTTGGGAAATGTGGGACTTATCAGCGCTGTTACCAACGATTTTTGTGCCGAATGCAACCGCATCCGGCTGACGGCGGACGGAAAGCTCAAGCCCTGCCTCCACTCCGGGCAGGAAATCCCTATCAAGGGGCTGAGTCAGGAGGAAATGACCGAGCAGATCAAAGCGGCGATTCTTGCAAAGCCCAGATGCCACACGCTGCTTTCTGCCGGTGCACATTCTCATGCGGGCAGAGCCATGTACACCATTGGAGGATAATATGGATTTTACACATTTCAACGATCAGGGGCGGGCGAAAATGGTGGATGTAGGAGAAAAATCCCCTACCCGGCGGACGGCTACCGCAGGCGCCCGGGTTCTGGTGAACCGGGAGACATTCGATGGAATCCGCACCGGCGGAATGAAAAAGGGCGATGTGCTTACCGTTGCCCAGATCGCCGGAGTTATGGGTGCCAAGCGCACGCCGGATCTGATTCCCATGTGTCATCCCGTTGCGGTGGACGGCATTGACCTGCATTTGGAACTGGACGAGGAGCGCTGCTGTGTGGAGATTGAGGCTACCGTTACCTGCGAGGGGCGAACCGGTGTGGAAATGGAAGCATTGACAGCGGCGGCTGCGGCGGCACTTACCGTCTATGATATGTGCAAGGCGGTGCAGAAGGATATGGAGATTACGGATCTGCGCCTCATCCGCAAAACCGGCGGCATCCACGGAGATTTTTACAGGGAGGAGAAAAGCTTATGAACGAAAAAGCGGTTGTGATCACCGTCAGCGATAAGGCCGCCCGGGGGGAGCGGGTGGATGCCAGCGGCCCCATGCTTGCCGGAAAGCTGGAGGAGGACGGCTGGCAGGTGGTCTGGACGGAAACCGTGCCGGATGAAGAAGCGTGTATTCGCCGGGCACTTCTGCATGGAGCGGATGAATTGGGCGCAGCGCTGATTCTTACCACCGGCGGCACCGGATTTTCTCCCAGAGATATTACGCCGGAAGTCACCTTGCAGATGGTGGAACGGCTGACTCCGGGAATCCCTGAGGCCATGCGGGCGGAGAGTATGCGCATCACACCCCGTGGGTGTTTGTCCCGCTCTGTTGCGGGCATCCGCGGCCGGAGCCTGATTGTGAACCTCCCCGGCAGCCCAAAAGCCGCAGAAGAAAACTATGATGCGGTGTCCGGTGCCATCCGGCATGGGATTCAGATGCTGGCATCCGACGGCTCTGCCGATTGCGCCGTGCCGGAGACGGCTAAGAAAAGCGCCCCTTCTCTGGATCGGTGGCTCAAAGAGGCAAAAGCGCAGGAAAACGCCGGACAGACAGGAATGTACCTGTTTCACAACGGCGTCGTCCGGGAAACTGCCAAGGCAGCCGTCCGCGCGGGAGCGGAAAATACTGCCCCGGTGAAGGGAATGCTGTTTTCCTGGAATTCCGAAAAGGTTGCGGCGGCGGAAGAGCAGGCACGGATGATGGAGGGCATCACTTATGTGCGTGTCTGGCTAAATGAAGGCCGGCTTGGGGTAGGGGACGATCTGATGCTGGTGCTGGTTGGCGGCGATATCCGACCCCATGTGCTGGGAGCACTGGAACAGCTGGTGAAAAATCTGAAGGAAATCTGCATCAAAGAGCAGGAAATCTTCTGACAGATCTATAGAAATATGAAATTGGGAGGCAATACCATGAAAAGAACATTTACATTACTGCTGACGATTTTATTGACCTTGGGTATTCTGATGACAGGCTGTGGGCAGAACGACAGGCCTGCTGACAGCGGCTCCGGCGGCAATACCGAAGTGCCTTCCAAATCCTTGGAAGGACACACCCTGCGGATCTTCTGCGGCGCCGGTATGACCAAGCCATTTCAGGAGATCGCCGATGCTTTTCAGGCAGAAACCGGCTGCAAGGTAGAGGTCACTTTTGCCAATGCCGGTCAGATCCAGTCCCAGATCAAAACCGCAGAGGAGGGCGATTTCTTCATCGCAGGTTCTGCGCAGGAACTGAAACCCGTGGAAAAGTATGTGAAGGAGCATAAGGACCTTGTGAAGCACATCCCTGTACTGATTGTTCCGGAAGCGAACCCCGGTGGGATCACCGGTCTTAAGTCTCTGACACAGGACGGCGTCAGCTTCATCATGGGCGATGCAGAGGCAACCCCCATCGGTAAGATTACCAAGAAAGCCCTCACGGCTTTGGGCATCTTCGACAAGGTCAGTGTGGCTGCTACCACCGCAACCGCGCCCCAGATCGCAACGCTGATTGCCAAGGGAGAGGCCGATGCTGCAATCACATGGAAGGAAAATGCCCATGTGGACGGCGTGAAAATCGTAGAAACCGAGGACCTGATTCCTTATATTATGACGGTTCCTGCTGCCCGGCTTACCTGCTCTCAGGATGCCGAGGCTGCCGATGCCTTTGACAGTTATCTTGATACTGCTGCTGCCCGGGACATTTGGGTGAAGTACGGCTATGAACTTATCCGGTAAACCAAAGGCTCCCTGGAAACAGGGGGCTTTTTCCCTAATTTCCATTGGGGTGGCGCTGCTGGTGATTTGCTTTGTGGGCAGCGCTGTAGCTGCCATTATGGTGGCAGGACTTCCGGATTTGTGGGAAAACCTCAACACGAAGGAAGTGCACTTTTCCCTGATGCTCAGCTTGGTGACGGCCGGCATTTCCAGTGCCTTGGTGCTGCTGTTGGCACTGCCCACTGCCTATGCCCTCACAAGGACCCGGATGCCCTTCAAGCGGCTGTCGGAAATCCTTTTGGAGCTTACCATGTCCCTGCCTTACATTTTGCTGGGATTGGCACTGCTGATTGTGTTTTCTTCCCCTTTTGGAAAGTGGCTGAAAAGCCACGGCTTCCGGGTGGTATTTTCTCCCATGGGGATCATCATGGCGCACCTGCTGGTGAACCTGCCTTATGCCATCCGTCTGGTGAGAGATGCCTTTGAGGGGGCGGACAGCCGTTTGGAATTTATCGCCCAGACTTTGGGGGCAGGACCCTTTCAGACTTTTGCCACCGTGCTTCTGCCCGGCTGCCGGGTGGAGCTGGTAAGCACTTTGATTCTGGTGTGGTCCAGAGCCATGGGGGAGTTCGGCGCAACCTTGATGCTGGTGGGAATCACCCGTATGAAAACGGAAACGCTGCCCGGGAGCATTTACCTCAATATTACCACCGGAAACAACGAAGCAGCCATGTCCACGGCGGTTCTGATTTTGGGAATCTCTGCACTGGCGCAGGTGTTGTCTCATTTTGCCGGCCGGCGCAAAAAAGACGAGCTACGGTAGGAGGCGCTTACATGGAAACACTGGAAATTCAAAATTTTTCCGTGAGGCGGGGAAATTTTACTTTGGGGCCGCTTTCCTTTTCTGTTCGGAAAAATGAGATCTTTGCCATTCTGGGCTACACCGGCTCGGGAAAAACCATACTGCTGGAATCTATCTGCGGCCTGTTCCCGGGAGACACCGGGGCCGTCCTTTACGATGGAGTGGAGGTTTCTCAGATTCCGGTAGGACAGCGTGGGCTGGGGATCGTGTCACAGGATCATTGCCTGTTTCCGCATATGCGGGTGGAGGACAACATTTCCTACGGCCTCCGCTGCCACCATGTACCCAAACAGCAGCGAGAGCGGCGGGTGGATGCGCTTTTGGAGCTGCTTAACATCACTCACATCCGCAGACAGTACCCCGCAACCCTTTCCGGCGGCGAACGCCAGCGGACGGCGCTTGCCAGAGCCCTTGCGCTGGAGCCGGAGCTCCTTGTTTTGGATGAACCTTTTTCTGCCCTGGATCCGGCAACCAGAAGCAGGCTTCAGCAGGAATTGCTGTCTATCCACAGAAAATTCCCATGCACCATCGTCTTTGTCACCCATGATTTTAACGAAGCAGAGCTCTTGGCGGATCGGGTGGGTATCTTGCTGGATGGAGAGCTGCTGGCAGTCACCAAGGGCTCGGAATTGATGAAAGAGCACTATTGCAAAAAAATCGAAACATTTTTAGGGAGGTAAGCCGCATGGAATTGACAGCGGAAACTTTTTATGCCCAGCTGAGACAGCGGTTTTTTGAGGTGCTGAAGGAAAATGAACTGCTGGCAAAGCGGGTGCATTTGCGGACACGGGCGCTTTCGCCGGAGGAAGCCATCGGCATCACAGAGCGGAAGGATTTCCCCATTCTTACCGGCAAGGATGTTATGGTTCAGGCGGAGTGCGCCGGGGCTAAGGGACAGGCCTTTACCGACGCCCCTGCCATTTTCAACGGCACGCTGCAGCAGGTCTGCCAGCTGGATTTAAGCGGCGATTCTCACAATCGGGGCATTTTCATTGCATCACTGAATGCGGTTATGGGGCTTCTGGGGCGGGCCTGCGGCACGGTTCATTGCCGCAACAGCGGGCCGGAGGTTTGCGCCCCCCGGGCAGCTGCCTGCATCAAAGCCCGTTACGGCAACCCGAAAATTGCCCTCATCGGTTATCAGCCCTCCATGCTGGAGTGCCTTTCCAGGGAATTTGACCTGCGGGTGTCAGATCTGAATCCGGATACCGTGGGGGATACCCGCTACGGCGTATTGGTTGAGGATGGCAGCAGAGATAACCAAAATATGTGCCGGTGGGCGGATCTGATTCTCTGCACCGGCAGCACCGTGTGCAACGGGAGCATTGTGGATTTCCTGCCCTATGCAGATAAGACCCTGTTTTTCGGCACCACCATTGCCGGTGCCGCGGAGCTGATGGGGCTGCGCCGCCTGTGCTTTGCGGAGGAACTCCAGTAAAATAATTCGGAAGAACCCGCCCTCGAAAGGGGGCGGGTTCTGTGTCTCTTTAGGCAGTCGGCACCCATTGGTATGGCTGCATCACGGAATGGCGCAAAAAATGGCGGTTACAGAAAACTTCTGCAACCGCCAAAATTATGCCGTTAAATTAATGCTTAAAATTCAGTTCGTTGCAAACCTTGCCGTCTTCGGTAATGACGGAGAGAACGCAGCCGGCATACTGAGGCTTGCTGTTCCAGTTGCAGGCAGCCAGTTCTACGGTGACTTCCTTGCCGGCGTACTGCTTCAGCCAGCTGTACTGTTTGCCGCTGGAGCAATAGAGCTGCACTTGAGTGTCGCCGTCTGTCAGCTTGACGGAGGTATAGTAAGGAGTTTCCTCAAAGGCGATGGTGGCCTTCAGAACATAGACATCTCTGGAGTGATCTTCGTTCACATTCAGCTTTGCAAAGTCTGCAAGGGTCTTGCCGGTGATGAAAGCCTTGTCGGAATAGGCGTTTTTGCCGTAGTAGTTAGCGAGAATGTCACAGTTTGTAAGTGCGGTGTGGCCGTAGCATTCTACACCGTCCTTGAGGAACCGATCCCGCTTGCCCTGCAAAATGATTTCCTGACCGATGGCGAGGCCTTCCATTTTTTCATCGTCCAGAGTCACGGCGATAACACCGGTGTCGTCGATCAGGTAGAAGCCCTGCTTGTTGACCAGAGAAGGTCCGATGATGCCCTTGACGGTGACGATTTCGCCTACCTGAGCATTTGCGGCCTGCTCCACGGTGATGGAATCATGGGCAGCAGCCTGTGCCACGGTGATTTCCACAGTCTGGCTGTATTCCTTGCCATTGTAAGAGCCCACAACCTTGACGGAGGCTTCGCCGTATCCAGTGCAGTGCATGACCAGCTTTCCGTTTTCACTTGTGAACTTTACCACATTTTCATTGCTGGAAAAATAGCTCAGCTTTGCGTCGGAGAATCCCAGAAGCTCAGAAGAAACGGAAGTGGTTACTTCCATAGCGGGATCGCCGGAATAACTGGTGTCAAACTGACCGATACCGTAGTATTTTACTGCAAATTCTGCGGCATTGTCGGTGTCGAAGGTGTAGCCCTCGTCCACCACATCAATGGGAACGAAGCGGTAGACACAGCTGCTGTTGGTGGCTTTGGCATTGAGAACGGAGAGATAAACGGTGCAGATTTTACCATCAAACTGATCCAGCCACTCAAAATCGCTGCCGCTGCACTGGGTATAAGTATAGGAACCGGTGGTGCCGTCCAGGTCCTTGAAGTAGTAGTTGAGAAAGCCCTTGCCGTCTTCCCGTGTTACGAGGGCATTGACCTTGAAAATCGTGGAAGTGATGTTGGTGGACAGGGGAGTGTCCATGATTTCCTTCACAGTGGATTCGGGAATCCAGCTCTTGCTGAAGGTGTTGTCGGTCTTTTCGTCGTTGTCTTTCAGGTATGCGTTTTCCAGCTGGCAGCAGCCCTGATAGCCGAACTTCTGAGCGTCTTCTATTTCCTTGTCCAGAATCCAGTAGGTCTTGGAGGCCAGAATTGTGATCTTGTTGCCAGCTTTTACGCGCTGGGCCAGGTCGGAATCGTATACATAAATAGACTGTGTATCGTCCACCAGATAGAAGCCGTTGGGCTTCATGCCGTTGGCGTAGGTGATTCGGGCAACGATACCCCCGGTTTTGACCAGCGCACCCTTGGCGGCTTCACGCGCCTCAGCGATGGTCATGGCGGTGTAGTCTGCTTCGTTGATATCCAGCTCGGCCTTCTTGAAAGAAATCAGACGGGCATTTTTGATTTCCTTCTGACCATTAAAGTTTTGCAGGATGCAGTACAGCAGAACTTCGTCGCCCTTGTAGGGCTTGTCCTTCATGTCGGCGTAGCCAACGGAGCCGTCCTCACTGTAAGTGCCATAGACAGAAATGGAACCGGTTCCGTCTGTGATCACCATGGCACCGTACTGAGCGTTGGTGATGGTTTCAATGGTACCCCGGATATAATAGCGTTCCGTGGTCACATTGCCGTCTTCACCGCAAAGCTCCAAGGCTTTCTGAATGGAAATAACGGAGATTGTCTCGGGCTTGTTGGGAGTTACAGTGGGTTTTGGAGTCGTCGGCTGTGTAGGTCTGAGTTGAGGCTTCGGCTGTGTAGGTCTGAGTTGAGGCTTCGTCTGTGTAGGTCTGGACTGAGGCTTCGTCTGTGTAGGTCTGGACTGAGGCTTCGGCTTTACAGGAGAATTGTTTGTTTCCTCTGTCTCCGTTTGAGGATTAGTGCTGTCAGTAGAAACTGCCGGTGTATCCTCGCCTTCATCTTCTGTTACATCAGGAATATTTGTCTCCTCGTAAGAAGAATCAGCGGTAGATTCCGTCGAGCCGGTTGCATCAGGAATATTTGTCTCCTCGTAAGAAGAATCAGTGGTAGATTCCGGCGAGTCGGTTGCATCAGCGGATTTCCCTGCACAGCCAGCCAGCAGAGATACCGTCATCAGCAGAGCCAGCAATAATGCGGATAACTTTTTCATGTACTTCACCTTCGTTGTATATTTTTTGCTCTTTCAATCGAACAGGATAATATTACCAGATTATTTACAGAGTTTCAACAGCAAATCAAAATTCACAGAACCATTTCTTCGAGGCGATAAATGTAATCAGGGCGTTCAGATCAAAAGAAATGCCGGAACATCCATTCCCATGCGAATCGCAGATATTTTAGTTTTCCATCTCCTTTTGCTTGCATGAGTCTTGCTTGTGAGCTAGAATAATAGCTATATATAACGATAAATGCAAATTATAATTTATTTTGATAGCATAAACTAAATTTACAGATTGGGAGGCGCGAAATTGTGCGGGATAGGAAGGTTGAAACGCTCCATGCGGCGGCGGAATGCAGGAATTTTACAAAGGCTGCCCAAATCCTTTCTTCCGATTGAGAACATAAGCATGATGCGGGAAAGGAAAAACAGCAGATGGAATATGGAATACGACTGGAACTGGAAACCATGGCAGAGCCAAAGTATCGGGATTTTGCCGCCGCATTGATTCCGGACTGCCACGATATGTTGGGGGTACGCCTGCCGGCTTTGCGGGCTATGGCAAAAATTCTCTGCCGGGGTCACTGGCAGGCGGCGCTGGCAGGGGAAGACCGGTATTTTGAAGAGCGGATGCTGCGGGGCTTTGTGATTGCCGGAGCACCGGTGGATATTGCGCAACGGGCAAAGATGATCTGGGATTTTTTGCCGGAGATCGACAACTGGTCGGTTTGTGACAGCTTTTGCGCTTCGCTGAAGGATATGAAAAAAGAACCCGCCCGTTACTGGCCGCTGGTGCGCAGCGCCATTGAGAGCGAGGCGGAATTTACAGTACGGTTTGCAGTGGTATCCATGCTGGATCACTATCTGGACACGGATTATCTGCCGGAGGTTCTGACGCTTCTGCCGGAAATTCCCCACCGGGGATTTTATGTCCGCATGGCGGTGGCATGGGCACTGGCAACGGCGTTTGTTCGGGATCCGGATGGGGTTCTGGATATTTTGCGCGGGGGCAGTCTGGATGCGGACACCCGAAAAATGACCATCCGCAAGCTTTTGGATTCCCGACGAGTGGTATCTCCCTATCGGGAAATCATCAAAGAAATGCAAAAAGCCGATGGAAAACAGAAAATCCCCCGATACCGTTGACCGGACGGTATCGGGGGATTTTCTAGAGAGAAAAGAGGGGTTCAATGAAAAAGAAAAAGCTACATTTGCTAACTTTGATTACATTATACCCCGGGAATGTTAAGGAAAAAACAGAGTAGTTGTTAAAGAAGTATTAAGTTGCAGAATTATTTTTCCGGGACAATATTGATAATTTGTAAACTTTCGGCATCCGACGGATTTTTTCTTGACATTTTGGTAAAACGATGTATAGTGAAGTCAAAAGAATTAGCACTCCTAATGGAAGAGTGCTAAAAACAAAAAGGGGTGTTTTTATGAACTTCAATCAATATACCCAGAAGTCTCTGGAAGCAGTCCAGAGCGCACAAAATCTTGCCAGATCCCAGAACCATCAGCAGTTGGAGCAGATCCATTTGCTGACGGCGCTGCTGCAGCAGGATGACGGCCTCATTCCTCAGCTTCTTAAGCGGATGGATGTCACCGTGGAGAGCCTCGAAGCGGCAGCTTCTGCAAAGCTGAAAAAGCTCCCGGCAGTCACCGGCAGCCGGGAGGCGGACAGATTCTATATTTCGGCGGATCTGGATGCGGCGTTTCAGGCAGCCGAAGCCCAGGCCAAGGAAATGAAGGACGAATTTGTGTCGGTGGAGCATCTGTTCCTGGGGCTGCTGACTACAGCGGCCGGAGATGTGAAGGAACTGATGGATACCTACCGCATCACCAAGGAGGAGTGCCTCAAGGCGCTGCAAAGCGTTCGGGGCAACCAGCGTGTTACCACCGACAATCCGGAGGGAACCTATGATGCGCTGCAAAAATACGGCACGGATCTGGTGAAGCGTGCCGCCGAGCAAAAGATGGATCCGGTCATCGGCAGAGATGAGGAAATCCGTAATGTGATCCGCATTTTGTCCCGAAAGACCAAGAATAATCCTGTGCTGATCGGCGAACCCGGTGTTGGCAAGACTGCCATTGCCGAGGGACTGGCACAGCGAATTGTCCGGAAAGATGTGCCCAAGGGCTTGCAGGACAAGACCATTTTTTCCCTCGATATGGGCGCTCTGATTGCCGGTGCAAAGTACCGGGGCGAATTTGAAGAGCGACTGAAGGCTGTCCTCAACGAAGTGCGCCAGTCCGAGGGAAAGATCATTCTGTTTATCGACGAGCTGCACACGATTGTGGGAGCAGGCAAGACTGACGGCGCTATGGATGCCGGAAATATCCTCAAGCCCATGCTGGCCCGAGGAGAGCTGCACTGCATCGGTGCCACCACTTTGGATGAATACCGGCAGTATATTGAAAAAGATCCGGCTCTGGAGCGGCGATTCCAGCCGGTACAGGTGGATGAGCCTACGGTTGAGGACACCATTGCCATCCTCCGTGGCCTCAAGGAGCGCTACGAGGTGTTCCATGGCGTGAAAATTGCCGATTCCGCCATTATTGCGGCGGCGACTTTGTCCCATCGGTATATTACCGACCGGTTCCTGCCGGACAAGGCCATCGACCTTGTGGATGAAGCCTGTGCGCAGATCCGCACGGAGATGGATTCCATGCCCACGGAGCTGGATGCGGTTTCCCGTCGGATCATTCAGCTGGAAATTGAAGAGGCTGCCCTCAAGAAGGAGGACGACCCCCTATCCAAGGCCCGTCTGGAAGAACTCCACAAGGAACTGGCAGAGGAACGGGATTCCTTCCGCTCTATGAAAGCCAAGTGGGAAAATGAAAAGACTGCCATAGACCGGGTGCGCCAGCTGCGGGAGGAGATCGAAGATCTCAGCCGCCAAATCGAAAATGCAGAGCAGAACTACGATCTGGAAAAGGCAGCAGAGCTCAAGTATGGCCGCCTGCCTGAAGCTCGCCGCCGTCTGGAAGAGGAAGAACGCAAGGCGCAGGATGCCAAGGAAAACAACATCCTGCGGGACCGTGTCACTGACGAGGAGATCGCCAAGATCGTAGAGCGTTGGACGGGGATTCCTGTGTCACGGCTGGTGCAGGGAGAACGGGAAAAGCTGCTGCATCTGGATGAGACCCTCCATGAACGGGTGATTGGGCAGGATGAAGCGGTGCAGGCTGTTACGGAAGCCATTCAGCGCAGCCGTGCAGGGATTCAGGATCCTAATCGCCCCATCGGTTCCTTCCTGTTTCTGGGTCCCACGGGCGTGGGCAAGACGGAGCTGGCAAAGACCCTTGCGGGAGCGCTGTTTGACAATGAGGACAATCTGGTGCGGATCGATATGAGTGAGTATATGGAGAAATACTCCGTCTCCCGGCTTATCGGAGCGCCTCCCGGATATGTGGGCTATGAAGAAGGCGGTCAGCTGACCGAAGCTGTCCGCAGAAAGCCGTATTCCGTTGTCCTGTTTGACGAAGTGGAAAAGGCACACCCGGATGTGTTCAATGTACTTCTGCAGGTGCTGGATGACGGACGAATCACAGATTCTCAGGGCAGGACAGTGGACTTTAAGAACACGATCATCATTCTGACCTCCAATTTGGGTTCCGAATATCTGCTTAACGGCATCACTGCCGACGGCAGAATTGAGGAAAACGCCAAGGCACAGGTGGATAGCCTGCTGCGGCGCTCCTTCCGCCCGGAGTTTTTGAACCGTTTGGATGAGATCGTATTCTATAAGCCGCTGACCCGGGAGAATGTCACTGCCATCATTGACCTGCAGATTGCAAAGCTGAATCAGCGTCTGGCACAGCAGCAGATTACCTGCGCTGTAAGCGATGCTGCCAAGGAGGCCATTGTGGAAGCGTCCTACGATCCTCAGTACGGCGCAAGACCGCTGCGCCGGTATGTCCAGCACACTGTGGAAACCATGCTCAGCAAGAAGCTGCTGCGTGGAGAGGTGCTGCCGGGGCAGACTGTTACAGTGGATGCACAGGACGGTCAGCTGTTCCTGAGATAACAAAAAAGAGAAATCTGCCGCCTTCGGGCGGCAGATTTTTTCCGCAGAAAAATCCCCCTGAAGCAGAGAAAAGTCTTGCTTCAAGGGGAAAATTTTAATTTTCAGAGGTTTCGTTCTCTTCAGAGCTTTCTTCAGAAGCGGTTTCCTGAGCCGCCTGCTGAGCCTCGGCTTCTTTCTTGGCCGCATTCACATAGGACATGAGCTCCTCGCCGGTAATGGTTTCCTTCGCCAGCAGGTACTCTGAGATCTCGTTAAGCAGCTCCCGGTTCTCTCTGAGAAGATCGGTAGCTTCCCGATAGGAGCGCTCCAGCATGGACTGCACGGCAGTGTCTACCTTAGCGGAAGTTTCCTGAGAGCAGTCAAGATATGCCTGCCCCTCCAGATACTGGCTGCCGACAGATGCGGGGGCCATAAGACCCAGCTCATCGCTCATACCATACTGCGCAATCATGTTTTTGGCAAGAGCGGTGGCACGCTGCAGGTCGTTGGCGGCACCGGTGGTTTTCACACCGAATACCAGCTGCTCGGCAGCACGGCCACCCAGCAGTCCGCACAGTTCGGTGTGGAGTTCTTCGTTGGTGCTGAGGTACTTTTCCTCCTCCGGCATATACATGGTGTAGCCCAGAGCGCCGGTGGTGTGGGGGACGATGGTGATCTTGGAGACGGGCTGGGAACGCTTCATCAGAGCAGACACCAGAGCATGACCTACCTCATGGTAGGACACCATCCGCTTTTCGGTGTCGGTCAGCACGGTGTTCTTCTTCTCGGTACCGGCAATGACGGTTTCGAAGGAGAGCAGCAGGTCTTCCTGATTGACAGCCTTGCGGTTCTGACGGACAGCCCGCAGGGCGGCTTCGTTTACGAGGTTTGCAAGATCGGCACCTACGGCACCGGCAGTTGCTTTGGCAATCTTATAAAGATCCACATCCTCTGCAAGGCGGATCTTCCGGGTGTGAACCTTCAGAGTGTCCAGTCTGCCCTGAAGATTGGGCCGATCCACGATTACCCGGCGGTCAAAACGGCCGGGACGCAGCAGAGCCTTATCCAGAATTTCCGGGCGGTTGGTAGCTGCCAGCACCACGATACCCTTGGAGGAATCAAAGCCGTCAATTTCGTTGAGCAGCTGATTGAGGGTCTGGTCGTTGGCCTGCACCTTGTTGTCGCGGGAGTGACCCACGGCATCGATCTCGTCAATGAAGATGATGGCGGGAGCCACCTTGGTGGCCTGCTGGAACAGGTCACGGACACGGCTGGCACCGACGCCTACAAAGGCCTCTTCAAAGGCGGAGCCGGAAATGGAGAAGAAGGGAACACCGGCCTCACCGGCAACGGCCTTGGCCAGCAGAGTCTTACCGGTGCCCGGAGGGCCCACCAGCAGAGCACCCTTGGGGAGCTTTGCGCCGATGTCTGCGTATTTCTGGGGATTGTTGAGAAAATCCAGAATTTCCTGCAGGGATTCCTTGGCTTCGTCCTGACCGGCTACATCCTTAAAGGTGACACCGGTTTCCTTTTCCATATACATCTTGGCTTTGCTGTTGCCAAAGGAACCCATCATGCCATCACCGCTCATGCGCTTGGTCAGCATCCGCATGGTGAAGAAAATGATGCCGAACATGAACACATAGTAGAGGATCATAATGATTGTGGAGTTATCCTGCACGATCTCCTGCTTAACGGTGACACCCATACCATGGAGCTTTTCGGCCAGTGCCATGGTGTCGCCGCCCCGGGGCAGTCCCGTAAAGCAGGCCTTTTGCTGCTGGGCGGGCTTGGATGCTTCGTCCTTGGTGAGATATACGATCTGGTCGTACTGAAACTCGACTTCCTTCAGTTGTCCGTTTTCCATGGCAGACAGAAATTCATCGTATCTGGTTTCGGTGTAGTGACTGCCGGTAATGGTATTATATACAACGCTGATAACCAGTACAATGGCCACCGTGATAATGAGTGTTACCCCAATGCCGCTCCTGGGGCGCTTTCCCTCCGGCTTTGGCGGAGTATTTCGCGGATTGTTGTTTTGTTCCATATCTTTGCCTCCTTCGGGCTTATCTTCAACGGACATCATATCATACTTTTACCCTTGCCGCAATGTATATTCCTCTGCGATGCCGTAAATTTTCTGTAAATTTCCGGGAAAAAGAATATTTCCGGAAAGAGGAAAAATTCAGTTGTGAAATGCCGAAAAGTCTGATATAATGCTATCATCTATAGGTATGCTGTGAAAACATCAGAGTGCAGCGGATATTGACATTTTGGAGATGAAAGCTATGAATGATAAACGCCGTTTCAGAGGCTCCGGTGAGCCGGTAGAGGAGATAGAGGGACAGCTGGAGGGACGCAATGCCCTGGCCGAGGCCCTGCGCAGCGGCAGAACGATTGATAAGGTGTTCATTGCATCAGGGGACACCGACAGAGCACTCCAGCGCTTGGCGGCAGATGCCAAAGAGGCAGGTGCGGTGGTAGTCCCGGTGGACCGTCGTAAGCTGGATGCCATGAGCACAACCCGTGCCCATCAGGGCATCATCGCTCTGGCAGCGGCGCACGAATATGCCACGGTGGACGATATTCTGGAAGAAGCCGCAGCAAGAGGGGAAAATGCCCTGATCGTCATTTGCGACGAACTGACGGACCCTCATAATCTGGGCGCGATCATGCGTTCTGCGGAGTGTGCAGGTGCCCACGGTGTGATTATTCCCAAGCGCCGCAGCGTGGGGCTTACGGCAACCGTTGCCAAGGCTTCGGCAGGTGCGGTGGAATATATGAAGGTGGCGAGAGTGACGAACATCAATAACGCCATCAGCGACCTTAAGAAAAAGGGCGTGTGGGTTTTCGGCACCGCAGCCGAAGGCTCCATTCCCATGTATCAGGCGGATCTGACCGTCCCGGCAGCGCTGGTTATCGGCAACGAGGGCGACGGCATGAGCCCGCTGGTTCGCAAAAACTGCGATGTCACTGTGAATATTCCCATGCGTGGGCGGATCTCTTCGCTGAATGCGTCGGCTGCGGCATCGATTTTACTGTACGAGGCAGTTCGTCAGCGCCTCGGCTGAGGAGGTATGAAACAGAATGGATGAACGGGATAACAATATTTCGGAATTCAGCCTGGAAGACATTCTGAAGGAATTCGGCACCCAAGAAAGCGAAGACGGCTCTGAGGAAGCAGAAAAGCCTGAGGAAGCGGAAGATGTGCGGCTCCGGGAGGAAGAGAATGAAAATGATGCATCTGCCGAAGAACCTCTGTCTCAAGACACGGTGCGACTGGATGAAATCACCCGGGCTGTGAAAAAACAGACCGTGTCCGATGCCACCATTTCCTTTACACCGGTGGGAGATCAGCCGGAGCAACCGGCGGAGCCTGCTGCGCCGGCAGCCCAAGAGCCGGAGGTTGAGCCATATTCCGATTCGTGGGAGCCGGAATACGAGCAGCCTATCGGGAATTATATTCCTTCGGAGCCTATTGTTTTCCGCCCCAAATCCCGGTTGTGGGAGCTGAAGAAAAAGCTGGTTGCAGGACCGGAAAAGCGATACTATGAGCTGGCAGAGCAGGGGCTTGGAAAGCTCCAGATGGCAATTATCTGCAACTTTGCGGTGGCACTGATTTCTGCGGTGTTTACGGTACTCTACTCCATGGATGTGATCCATGATAACCGGCTGCGTTTTTTGGTGTTCGGTCAGTTCCTTTCGCTGCTGTTGTCGGCGCTGCTGGGCAGCTATCAACTGATGGAGGGCGCTACCGACCTCTTTAAGGGAAAATTCTCCCTCAATACGCTGCTGGTATTCAGCCTGATTGCCTGCCTTGCAGACGGCGTGCTCTGCCTGAAGCAGGTGCGGATACCCTGCTGTGCGGCGTTCAGCTTCAACATGACAATGTCCCTCTGGAGCACTTATCAGAAGCGCAACATTGAAATGGGACAGATGGATACCATGCGAAAGGCTATCAATCTGGACAGTGTTGTGTCGTCCAAGGACTTTTACGAAGGGCGTCCCGGCTTCCTGCGTGGGGAAGGTCAGGTAGAAGATTTCATGGACAATTATCAGCAGACCTCCTCTGCGGAGCGGACGCTGAACATTTATGCCCTGACGGCACTGCTGATAAGCCTCGGCATCGGTGTGACTGCCGGATTTTTGCATTCTGTGGCTACAGGTATCCAGTTTTTCAGCGCATCGCTGCTAGTGTCGGTTCCTGCCACTTCGTATATTACCCTGAGCCGCCCCATGGCGATTCTGGAGCGGAAGCTCCATCAGCTGGGCACGGTCATCTGCGGCTGGCGGGGCGTGAAGGGTATGAGTGTGCCTGCGGTATTTCCTCTCAAATCTGAGGATCTTTTTCCGGCAGGCTCTGTCAAAATGAACGGTGTCAAATTCTACGGCACCAGAAATCCCGATGAGGTGGTAGCTTACGCTGCGGCAGTGATTTCTGCGGACGGCGGCGGTATGGCACCCATCTTTACCCAGCTTCTGGAAAGCCGCAGCGGCTACCACTATGATGTCGAAAATCTCCGTTCCTACGGAAACGGCGGCATCGGCGGTATTGTGGAAGGGGAAGCGGTGCTGGCAGGTACCCTTTCCTTCATGCAGGAGATGGGCGTGGATATGCCCAACGGCACTCATGTGAATCAGGCAGTGTATGTAGCTATTGACGGTGCCCTTTGCGGCGTATTCGCCATGACCTATAACAAGGTCAAAACTGTGGCGGCAGGCCTTACGACCCTGTGTGCCTACCGTGGACTGACTCCGGTGCTGACTTCCGGTGACTTTATCCTCACCGAGGGCTTTATCCGTAAAAAATTCGGTGTCAATACCCGCCAGATTGCCTTCCCGGATCGAGATGTCCGGCAGGAGCTGGCAAACCGGGAACCCGATGAGGGAGCCGGGGTGCTTGCACTTACCACACGAGAGGGACTTGCGAGTGCTGCCTACGCGGTTACCGGCGCAAGAGCACTAAAGTCTGCCAGCTATGCAGGTGTGACTGTGCATATGCTGGGAGGCATTCTGGGACTTGTGATCATGGCAGCGCTGACGGTGCTGGGAAGCAGCGAACTGCTGACTCCCACCAATATGCTGCTCTATGAACTGATCTGGATGATCCCCGGACTGCTCATTACAGAGTGGACAAGATTAATCTGAAAAAAACGGGAGGGAAACCTCCCGTTTTTTGCGCCTGCAATTTGTGAAGGGTGTTGAAATTGAAGCGGACGGTTTTGGATGTTTTGCACAGAAGAACAATCGTCCATGACCATTTTTGTTGATTTTTTGCATTTTGACGAAATTGGCATTGAAATTCAAACTGCTTTCGTGTATAATGTCCGTATTGCGGTGTATAACACCATTCGCAAGCAAAAGGAAGGAAGACCTTCCCGAAAGGAGTTTGAATTACCATGTACACAGCCAACTCAATCCGTAATATCTGCTTGCTGGGCCATAGCGGCAGCGGCAAGACTGCACTGGCAGAGAGCCTGCTTTATATGACCGGCGCCATTGACCGTATGGGCAAGAACGCTGACGGCAATACTGTATGTGACTACGATCCCGAGGAAATCCGCCGCAATATCTCTATTTCCACTTCCGTGGTTCCTCTGGAATATCATAACCATAAAATCAATCTGCTGGATACCCCCGGTGCCTTTGATTTTTCCGGCGCTGTGATGGAGGCTCTCCGGGCTGCCGATGCTGCCATTCTGGTTTGCTCTGCCAAGGACGGCATAACCGTTGGCTTTGAAAAAGCATGGAAGTATTGTGAGGAGCGCAATATGCCTCGCTTTGTCTATATTTCCAAGGTAGACGAGGATCACTCTGATTATAACGCAACCTTTAACGCTCTGCGTGAGCGCTACGGCAATAAGATTGCCCCCGTGGTGGTTCCCATTTGGGACAGCTCCAAGAAGATCACCGGCATTATCGATGTGCTCAATAAGCGTGCCTTCGAGATGCGGGACCTCAAGCGGGTGGAAATTGATATCCCCGAGGATAAGCAGAGCGTGGTGGAAGAGTTCCATGATGCTTTGAAGGAGTCCGTTGCTGAGACCGATGAAGCACTGATGGAGCGTTTCTTTGAGGGGGACGATTTTACTTATGCCGAAATGATCAACGGTCTGCATCAGGGCGTTACTGCGCTGAGCCTGTTCCCGGTAATCTGCGGCTCTGCCGTCACCTGCCTTGGCAGCCTGATGCTGATGGATCATGTCATTGACCTGCTGCCCAACCCTGTTGAGGGCAACTACCACAAGGCTACCACCGCCGACGGTAAGGTGGAGGAATTTGTGGTTTCTCCCCGTGGTGTTCCCTCTGCTTATGTATGGAAGACCGTTTCCGACCAGTACGGCAAGTATTCCTATATTAAGGTCCTGTCCGGTGAGATTACCCAGGACACTACCCTTGTAAATTCCCGTACCGGCGAGACTGAGAAGCTGGGACGCATGTACATCATGTGCGGCAAGAAGAATACAGAGGTCAAGACACTTTCCTGCGGCGACATTGGTGCCTTCGGCAAGATGGAAAAGGTCAGAACCGGCGATACGCTGTGTGATCCCCGTAAGGTTGTTTCCCTGAAGGGTATCCCTTATCCTGCTCCCTGCTACTCCATGGCCATTGCCCCCAAGGTAAAGGGTCAGGATGACAAGGTGGGCATGGGTCTTAACCGTCTGAATGAAGAGGACCCCTCCTTCAGTATTGTCAACAATGCTGAGACCCGTCAGCTGGTCATTTCCGGCGCAGGCGATCAGCATCTGGATGTTCTGGTTTCCAAGCTCAAAGGCCGCTTCGGCGTAGAGACCGTTTTGAGTCCCGCCAAGGTTGCTTACCGCGAGAAGATCAAGAAAAAGGTCGAAGCACACGGCCGCCACAAGAAGCAGACCGGTGGTTCCGGCCAGTTTGGTGATGTGTGGATCCGCTTTGAGCCTCAGGAAGAACAGGATGAGCTGATTTTTGACGAGGAAGTTTTTGGCGGCAGCGTTCCCAAGAATTTCTATCCTGCTGTTGAAAAGGGCGTGCAGGAAGCTGTTCAGAAGGGCCCGCTGGCAGGCTATCCCATGGTCAATCTGAAGGCTGTTCTCTATGACGGCTCCTATCACCCTGTTGACTCCAACGAAATGGCGTTTAAGATGGCAGCCATCCTTGCTTTCAAGGAAGCAATGCCCAATGCTATGCCCACTCTGCTGGAGCCCATCGGCGCTCTGGCCGTTACCATCCCTGACAGCTACATGGGCGATGTCATCGGTGACCTGAACAAGCGCCGCGGCCGTGTTATGGGTATGAATCCCGACAATGACGGCAATACCGTTGTTGAGGCTGAGGTTCCCATGGCTGAAATGAGCAGCTATGCCATTGACCTGCGGGCAATGACACAGGCGCGGGGCTCCTTCACGCTGGACTTTGTCCGTTATGAGGAAGTGCCTAAGGCAAATCAGGCCAAAATCATCGCAGAGGCGAAGGAAGAGGAGTAAATTTCTATTCAATACCCGGCACAGACAAGTTCTGCGCCGGGTATTTTTTGCGCTTTGTGATATTTGTCGATAGAATTATGGTAACAGCTATGGTACAATGACATGGAAAGGATGTGACCGAGATGCTGCCGGAAGACTTTTTGAAGCGGATGCAGGATCAATTGGGTGAAGAATACAATGCATACCTGCAAAGCCTTGAGAGGCCCAGAGCGGTGGCGCTTCGTCTGAATCCGCTGAAGGGGAAATTTCCCGATAACTTGCCTTTTGTGGGGGAAAATGTGCCCTGGGAACCTATGGGACGGTATTATGACCCGGATTCCCGCCCGGGACTGCACCCTTATCACGAGGCAGGCGTATATTATTTACAGGAAGCCAGTGCCATGTCTGCCGTGGCGCTGCTGGACCCCCAGCCCGGTGAACGGGTCTGCGATCTGTGTGCTGCCCCCGGCGGAAAAACCACCCAGATTGCCGGCAGAATGGGGGGAGAGGGCTTCCTGCTGACAAATGAGATCAATCCCAAAAGAGCAAAGATTCTCTCTCGCAATATAGAGCGCATGGGAGTCGCAAACAGCCTTGTAACCAATGAGCATCCACAGCGTCTGGCAGAGCGGCTGCCGGGCTACTTTGACCGTGTGCTCATCGATGCCCCGTGCTCAGGAGAAGGAATGTTCCGCAAGGAGGAAGCCGCCGTCACGGACTGGAGCGAGGAAACTGTTCAAATGTGCGCAAGACGGCAGGCTGAGATTTTACATTCCGGCGCAGCCATGGTGCGCCCCGGCGGACGGCTGGTGTATTCCACCTGTACCTTTGCTCCGGCGGAAAATGAGGAAACGATAGAGCGCTTCCTGAAGGAACATCCGGATTTTGAACCTGAGACGGTTGCAGCGCCCTGGTTTACCCCGGCAGGACCCGGACAGTTCCGGATGTGGCCCCACAAGCTGCTGGGCGAGGGGCATTTCGGTGCGGTTCTTCGCCGAAAAGGGGAGGGAGCACCTCAGGGCTCCGGCGGTGCCGGAGAAAAATTAAGCCCGCTTTGGCAGCAGTTTGCCGGAGAAATGGAGATCAAGCTGCCGGAAGGCAAAGCAGTTTCCTTCGGTCAGAGCCTTTACTGGGCGCCGGTGGATATGCCGGATCTTCGGGGGTTCAAGGTCCTGCGGCCGGGACTGGAGCTGGGGCTCCTCAAAAAAGATCGCTTCGAACCGGCCCATGCGTTGGCACTCTGGCTTAAGGATTGCACTACGGTGCAGGACTACGGCTGGGACAGTCAGCAGATCCGGGATTACATGAGCGGCAACGTGGTCAAGTCCCCTCAAAAGGGATGGTGCCTTGTGACAGTGGACGGATTTTCTCTGGGCTGGGGCAAGGGAGACGGACAGATCCTTAAGAACCATTACCCCAAGGGACTGCGAAGAGTGCAGTAAAATTTACTTTACAGAACAAAACAACTATGTTATAATCAAAAGACTGGACAAAATTCCAATTATTCGCAAGGAGAGGATTATCCTTGGCTCGATATGAAATTTATGGCGGAACTCCGCTTAGAGGTGAAGTGACTATCAGCGGCGCAAAGAATGCGGCTGTGGCCATTTTGCCGGCAACCTTGCTGGTAAACGGCAAGTGTAGAATTGAAAATGTACCGGACATTTCCGATGTGCGCATCCTGCTTTCCATTTTGGAAGAAATGGGCGCCGATGTGCAGCATGGGGAGGCAGGGGTCGTGGAGATCGACTGCTCCAATGTGACCTGCACCTGCCCGGATCCTGAACTGGTGAAGAAAATGCGTGCCAGCTACTACCTGATGGGTGCGCTGCTGAGCCGCTTCGGTCGCGGAAAGGTTGCACTTCCCGGCGGATGTAATTTTGCATCCCGCCCCATTGACCAGCATATCAAAGGCTTTCTGGCGCTGGGTGCCGATGTGGACGAGACCGACGAATATGTGGAGCTGGTGCCGGGTCCCAACGGACTGCGGGGCAATCGTGTCAGTCTGGATGTGGTGAGCGTAGGCGCAACTGTGAACATTATGATCGCAGCAACCCTGCTTCCCGGCACTACAGTGATCGAAAATGCCGCCAAGGAGCCGCACATCGTTGACCTTGCCAACTATCTTAATACCATGGGTGCCAACATTTCCGGTGCCGGTACCGATACCATCAAGATCCGCGGCGTTCAGTCTTTACAGGGGGGCACCTATGCCATTATTCCCGACCAGATTGAGGCAGGCACTTACCTTGCGGCAGTGGCAGCCACCGGCGGCAATGTGCTGGTTAAGAATGTCATCCCCAAGCATATGGATTGCATTACCTCTAAACTGATGGAAATGGGCGCACAGATCATCAACTATGATGATTCCATCCGTATCCGCAGCGAAGGACGCCTGCGCCATACTACGGTCAAGACCCGCCCTTATCCCGGATTTCCTACGGATATGCAGGCGCAGATCTGTGTGTGTATGACTTTGGCATCCGGTGTCAGCCGCCTGACGGAAAGCGTCTACGAGACCCGCTTCTTTGGCTACTGTTCGGAGCTGGAGAGTATGGGCGCTGATATTCAGATCAACGGCAAGACCGCTATCGTCACCGGAAGCGATCAGCTTTATGGTGCTACGGTTTGTGCCCGGGATCTCAGAGCCGGCGCGGCACTGGTGATTGCGGGGCTGGCAGCGGAGGGTATCACCTTCGTGAAGAACAGCCACTTCGTTGAGCGTGGCTATGAGCACCTGATTGAAAAGCTGACGGCTCTGGGTGCCAATATCCGAAGAATTGAAGATTAAGAGCATGAGGTTACCTTGGTTCGGACTCCCGCAGGGAAACAAAGCGAACCAAGGGTAAGCCGAATACGGAATACACCTGAAAAAATCCGACTGTAGTGATACAGTCGGATTTTTTTTCTGTCTGCACGAAACGACTGCGCAGAAAATTAAAACAGAAAATAAAACTTGGGAGAAAGGATCGAAAAGAGTTTTAACATGTGGTTTTTGCGGCATCTGTTCGGAGGGACGCTGTTTGCAATGCTTGTTTTCCCAAGCGGAGGATCATTTGCAGGGATATGCTGCACGACTGCTTTGGTATTTCCGATAGGGTTGTTTTTTAACTGGATATAAAACTTTGCACTTTCTTAATATAACATGGCTCCTGTTAACTCCCTTTTCATACTTCAAATGTTACACTGTGCACATTGGAGGTGATTGGGATGTTTGATTTTGCAATGATGGTGACGCTGTTTTGTGCTGCCGGTCTTGTGCGGCTATTGCTGCACTGGTGCGACTGCCAGGTGGAAACAGCACAATAGCATATATCAATTAAGGAGATGTTTATATGATTGTTTTATTGATTCTGGCACTGGGAATCGGCGGATATCTGGTATATGCGTTGGTTCACCCGGAACGATTTTAACGGAAAGGAGCACGCAGATATATGCTTGCGTTAATTGTAACACTGCTCATTTATCTGGTTCTGGTAATTCCGGTGGGTGCATACCTGTATCACATTATGGCAGGGAAGCGTACCTTCGCTGACCCGGTGCTGAATCGGGTTGACCGGGCAATTTATAAAGTTGCCGGCATCCATCCGGAAAAACAGATGGACTGGAAACAGTACGCCGGTGCATTGATTCTGACCAACGGTGTCATGATGATTTTGAGCTATCTGATCCTGCGTTTGCAAAATGTACTGTTCTTTAATCCGAATGGCATCGGAGCCATGACGCCGGATTTGAGTTTCAACACCATGATCAGCTTTATGACCAACACCAATTTGCAGCACTATGCAGGGGAAAGCGGACTCAGTTATCTCTCCCAGATGCTGGTCGTTACCTTTATGATGTTTGTATCCGCAGGCAGCGGCTACGCTGCCTGTGCCGCTTTTATCCGAGGGATCACCGGACATTCCAAGACTTCTGTCGGCAACTTTTATGTGGATTTCGTGCGAATCATCACACGGATTTTAATTCCGTTCTCTGTTGTCGGTGGCCTGCTGCTGGTCTGGCAGGGGGTGCCCCAGAATCTCAGCGGCAACATTGTGGTGGATACGCTGGAAGGTACCAAGCAAGTCATCGCTTCCGGTCCTGTAGCTGCACTTGAGATCATCAAGCATTTGGGCACCAACGGCGGAGGCTTTCTCGGTGCGAACTCTGCAACGCCTATTGAAAATCCCACCGTACTGACAAATCTCATTGAGATGTACTCCATGATGCTTCTGCCGGGGGCCTGTGTCATTGCCTTCGGCAAGATGGCAAGAGACGGATACAGCCGCCGAATGACCGGCAATGCCCTTCCGGCACACCGGGAGGGTCTGACAGCAAAATTTTTCGGTCGGGAAGGACGCAGTATTTTCCTTGCTATGAGCATTCTGTTTGTGATTGGATTAAGCCTTTGCTGCTGGGCCGAGCGTCAGGGAAATCCTGCGCTGGAAGCAGTAGGTCTTAACCAGTCCATGGGCAGCATGGAAGGAAAAGAGATGCGTTTTGGCGTAACACTATCCTCTCTGTTCACCACGGTAACGACTTCCTTCACCACCGGAAGCGTTAACAATATGCATGACACCCTGACACCCTTGGGGGGGCTGGTTCCCATGCTTCATATGATGCTCAATGTGGTATTTGGCGGCAAAGGCGCAGGCCTGATGAACATGATCCTGTATGCGATTCTGGCAGTATTCATCTGTGGCCTGATGGTAGGCCGTACACCGGAATATCTTGGCAGGAAGATTGAAGGCAGAGAAATGAAACTGACTGCACTTTGCATGATCATTCATCCGCTGCTGATTCTGGGATTTTCCGCTCTTGCCGTCGGCACCGCCGCAGGCCAAGCCGGAATTACCAATGGGGGTTTCCATGGATTCAGTCAGGTGCTGTATGAATTTGCATCTTCTGCCGCCAATAACGGCTCCGGTTTTGAAGGACTTGCCGACAACACGCTGTTTTGGAATGTTACCACGGGTCTTGCAATGTTCTTTGGAAGGTATTTGTCCATTGTGATTCAGTTGGCCATTGTTGGTTCGCTAATGAAAAAGAAATATGTTAACGAGTCTGCCGGTACGCTCCGGACGAGCACCGTAAGCTTTTCCGTGATTCTGGTATTTGTTGTTTATATCTTTGCTGCACTTACATTTTTCCCGGCACTGGCGCTGGGACCCATTGCGGAGCATTTAACGCTTTGGGGCTGAGGAGGATTGCCGTATGAGCAAACATACTAAAAAACAGAGCATTACCCCGGAGATTTTCCGAGAAGCTCTGAAGGGCAGCTTTCAGAAGCTGAATCCCCGATACATGATGAAAAACCCGGTCATGTTCGTGGTGGAAATCGGATTTTTTGTGACACTGCTGCTGTCATTTTTTCCGAATCTTTTGGGAGGCAGTAACGAAGGCCTTCGGGTCTACAATATTATCGTTTCCGTGATCCTGTTTGTGACCGTGCTGTTTGCCAACTTTGCAGAGTCTGTGGCGGAAGGCCGTGGCAAGGCACAGGCTGCCAGCCTAAAAAAGACGCAAAAGGATACCGAAGCCCATGTGTTGGATGCCGGCGGAAACATCCGCACCGTTTCTTCCAGCCGGTTAAAAAAGGGCGACATTGTACTGGTTAAGGCCGGAGAGATCATTCCCGGTGACGGCGAGGTCATTGAGGGGATCGCATCCGTGGACGAATCCGCTATTACCGGTGAGTCCGCTCCCGTCGTTCGGGAAAATGGCGGAGACTTTTGCTCCGTTACCGGCGGTACAACGGTGGTATCCGACTGGCTGAAAATCGAGATTACCTCCGAGCCGGGCAATAGCTTTCTGGACCGTATGATCTCTCTGGTGGAAGGGGCTTCCCGAAAGAAAACACCCAACGAAATCGCACTGAACACCCTGCTGGTGTCCCTGACGATCATTTTTCTGATCGTAATTGTGACTCTGTACCCCATTGGCGTTTATGTCGGTGTGGAGCTGTCCGCCTCCACGCTGATCGCACTGATGGTCTGTCTGATTCCCACAACCATCGGCGGGTTATTGTCTGCCATTGGTATTGCAGGCATGGATCGTGTGACTCAGTTCAATGTCATTGCAATGTCGGGCAAGGCAGTAGAAGCCTGCGGCGATGTGGACACCATGATCCTCGATAAGACCGGCACCATCACTTTCGGCAATCGTCTGGCAGCTGATTTCTTGCCGGTACAGGGAGCCGACAAACAGGAACTGATTCACTGTGCTGCACTGACTTGTTTCCATGACAGTACGCCGGAAGGGAAATCCACACTGGAGCTTGCACGAAAGCTGGGGGATACCGCCGAAGAACCTATGGACTGCCGGTTTTATGAGTTCACAGCCCAGTCCCGCATGAGCGGTCTGGATTTTCCTGACGGAACTACCATCCGAAAGGGCGCCTCCGATGCCATGATCCGCTATGCCCGGGAACAGGGGGGCAAGATTCCGCCGGATTTGCAGGAGCGTGTGGAAAAGGTTTCCTCGCTGGGGGGCACTCCTCTGGTTGTATGCAAAAATAATCAGATTCTGGGTGTAATTTATCTGAAAGATACAGTAAAGCCCGGAATGCGGGAGCGGTTTGAGCGCCTGCGCGCCATTGGTATTAAGACAGTCATGTGTACCGGCGATAATCCTTTGACTGCCGCCACCATTGCCGAGGAAGCCGGTGTAGACGGTTTTGTGGCCGAGTGCAAACCGGAAGACAAAATTGCTGTGATCAAAAAAGAACAGGCAGACGGCAAGATTGTTGCCATGACCGGCGACGGCACCAATGATGCCCCGGCACTGGCTCAGGCCAATGTGGGGCTTGCTATGAATTCCGGCACAACTGCCGCCAAGGAAGCTGCCAACATGGTAGACCTGGACAGCGACCCTACCAAGATTCTGGAGGTGGTGGAGATCGGTAAGCAGCTGCTGATTACGAGAGGCTCTCTGACAACCTTCTCTATTGCAAACGATATTGCAAAGTATTTTGCTATTGTTCCCGCCATGTTCATGACTGCAATCCCGCAGCTGGGCGTGCTGAACATCATGCATCTGTCATCAGCAAACAGTGCCGTTTTATCAGCCCTCATTTTTAACGCAATCATTATTCCCGCGCTGATTCCTTTGGCAATGAAAGGCGTAAAATATCGTCCCATGTCCTCAGAAAAGATGCTGGCCAGAAATATGCTGATCTACGGTCTGGGCGGCGTTATTACTCCCTTCATCGGAATTAAAATCATTGACCTTATCATCAGTCCGCTCCTTCTCATGATCGGACTTTAAGGAGGAACTTCTATGGAACAATTCAAAAGGTTTTTGAAGGCTTTTCGGCCGGCACTTACCGTTACGCTTGTTTTCATGCTGGTTTGCGGACTCGGTTATCCGCTTCTCATGAATGGGCTTTCCGGGATGCTTTTCCCAAAACAGGCAAACGGCAACCTTGTCACAGTTGCCGGCAAGCCCATTGGCTCTAAGCATGTTGGTCAGGAATTTACAGCGGATTTTTTCATGAAGGGGCGTCCGTCTTCCGTTCACTACAACACCTATACCGTCAATGAGAACGGTCAGAAGGTTTATTTGGACGGCAGCAAATTTGCAGGATTGGCATCCGGTTCGTCCAACTATGGTCCCTCCAATCCCGCACTTGCAGAGCGTGTTGAAACGGATATGGCAGAATTTCTGGCTGCACATCCGGATGTAAAACCGGAGGATATCCCCACTGACCTGATGACTGCATCCGCATCCGGACTGGATCCCCATATTTCTCCCGAAGCGGCCGCAATCCAGCTGCCGAAAATCGCAGAGGCCTCCGGGCTTTCCATGGAAGTTCTGGAGCAGATTGTCCAAGACAACACCACAGGAAAACTGCTGGGCATCTTCGGCGAGGAGGTAGTCAATGTCCTTGGTGTGAATGCAGGGATCGCAGAAGCCATGGGGCTTACGCAGTAAGGTGCCGTTTTTGGCGGGTGCAAAAGATAGAGAATTTCTGAATTTGTGCAATGGTGTCAGAGGGAATCTTCTGCACCATGTATCTCCGCTTTAATGCCCCGGAGCCGCACTATTTGACGGGAATCCTGATGGAAAAGCAGGGAAATCATAACGAAGACTGTGGAGAGGACAAAGTCCTTTCCACAGTCTTTATACTTTCTTAATGTCTGCCACATAACATTTATACAAGGCCAATCCGGAATGATTTATCATATGGGGGGAAAGAAGGCAGGAGAAATAATTTGTTTTTGGTGCCTTTTTCTTCCGATTGTGATATGATTAGAAAAAGGAGGCGATCCCTGTGGAAATAAAAAGCCGAGATCCGGACCGGATTCTCAGACAAATCCAGATGGAAGAAACGATGCATTCCCGGGGAATGCTGAAAATATTTTTCGGCTATGCGGCCGGAGTAGGAAAAACCTTTGCCATGCTGGAGGCGGCGCATACCGCCAAGGCGCAGGGAATCTGCGTGCTGGCGGGGTATATTGAGCCGCATACCCGCCCTGAAACAATGGCATTGTTAAAGGGTCTGGAATGTTTGCCCACCAGAACTTTGCAGCATGGGGGAATTCAGCTTCAGGAATTTGACTTGGATGCAGCCCTTGAGCAGAAGCCGGAGCTTATTCTGGTGGATGAACTGGCACACACCAATGCTCCGGGAAGCCGTCACCAAAAGCGATATCAGGATATTGAGGAACTGCTCCGGGCAGGAATCGATGTGTATACGACTGTCAATGTACAGCACATCGAGAGCTTAAATGATACGGTGGAGTCCGTTACCGGAATTGCTGTTCGGGAGCGTATTCCGGATTCGGTATTTGACAGTGCGGACCAAGTGGAAATTGTGGACATTGAGCCGCAGGAACTGATTGAACGGCTGCAAAGCGGTAAGGTTTATCGTCCCCATCAGGCACAAAGAGCAATGGGGAACTTTTTCACCGTTCAAAACCTGACGGCGCTGCGGGAAATCGCATTGCGCCGGTGTGCAGACCGTGTCAACAGCAGAAGTGAATCAGCCGGTATGCAAAGTGAAGAGTATCACACGGAAGAACATATTTTGGTGTGCTTATCTTCGTCTCCTTCCAATGCCAAAATAGTCCGCACTGCGGCCAGAATGGCGCAGGCGTTCAAAGGCTCATTTACCGCTCTGTTTGTTGAGACACCGGATTTTCCTGCTATGAGCAAGGAAAATTTACAGCGGCTGCGCAGCAATCTCCGGCTCGCTGAACAGCTGGGGGCCAAAATTGAAACCGTGTACGGTGCCGATGTTTCCTTCCAGATCGCAGAATTTGCCCGACTTTCCGGTGTGTCCAAAATCGTTATGGGACGCAGTGCTGCCGGAAAAAGCCGGCTGTTTGGAAAGCAAACCCTCACGGAAAAACTGATTGCTGCTGCACCTAATTTGGATATTCATATCATTCCGGATTCCGCATCCAGTGCGCCTTACCGTCCTCGTCAAGTTAGCAGACAAAAATTTTCCGCGGGAGATTTTTTGAAAACCGTGCTGATTTTACTTCTGGCCACCTGTATTGGCGGGGTTTTCGATCATTTGGGGTTTGAAGATGCCAATATTATCACAGTTTATGTGCTGGGAGTGCTGGTCACATCTGTGGTGACACGAAACCGCATCTACAGCCTTTGTTCTTCAGTTGTCAGTGTTCTTGTGTTTAATTTTCTGTTTACAGTTCCTCGTTTCAGCCTGCATGCCTATGACAAGGGATATCCGGTTACTTTCTTTGTTATGTTCATTGCGGCTTTCCTCACAAGTTCTCTGGCAGCCAAGCTCAAAGAGCATGCCAGACAATCTGCTCTGGTGGCCTATCGAAATAAGATCCTGTTTGATGTGAATCAATCGCTCCAGCAGGCACAGGATCGCGGTGAGATTATCCGTTCCACTGCGCAGCATCTGAACAGATTACTGCAAAGGGATATTGTCATTTACCCAGTGCAGAGCGGAAAGCTTGAGAGTGCCGAAATATTTTATATCGATCCCGACGGACAAAACAATACGGACTATGTTTCTGACAGCGAGCGTACTGTTGCACTTTGGGTTCTGAAAAACAACAAACATGCAGGAGCTACCACGCAGACGCTTTCCGATGCCCAATGCCTGTATCTTGCCATACGAATCAATCAAAAAGTGTATGGTGTGGTAGGCATTTCCGTCGGAAAAGAACCACTGGACAGCTCGGAAAAGGGTATGACCTTGTCAATTCTGGGTGAATGTGCTTTGGCTCTGGAAAATGAGAAAAATGCCAGAGAAAAGGAAGCGGCCGCAATCCTTGCCCAGAAAGAGCAGCTCAGAGCCAATCTGCTGCGTGCCATCTCTCACGATCTGCGCACACCGCTCACCTCTATTTCCGGAAATGCCAGTAATTTCCTTTCCAACGGAGATAAAATGGACAGCCAGACCAAGCACCAGCTGTTTACGGATATTTACGATGATTCCATGTGGCTGATTAATTTGGTGGAAAATCTGCTGTCGGTATCACGGCTGGAAGAAAATCACCTGAATTTGCATTTTAGTTCAGAGCTTGTATCGGATATCATCGAGGAAGCACTGAAGCATATTAACAGAAAAAGTGTAGATTATCACATCTCAGTGCACCACGAGGATGAATTCCTGCTGGCAAAGATGGATGCAAAGCTGATTGTCCAGGTCATCATTAATCTGGTGGACAATGCCATCAAATATACCCCTGCGGGCAGCAGCATTACCATCCGCACGGAACCGAAAGACGGTAAGGCGGTAATTTCGGTATCCGATGACGGCGCCGGAATTGATGATGATGCAAAACCTAAGATTTTTGATATGTTTTACAGCGGTGCAAATCAAATTGCGGATAGCCGGCGGAGTCTCGGTCTGGGACTTTCCCTTTGCAAATCAATAATTACTGCGCATGGAGGAACCATTACGGTTTCCGACAACAGCCCCCATGGTACCATTTTTACCTTTACTTTGCCCATCGAGGAGGTAACACTCTATGAATAAGCCTACGATTTTAGTGGTGGAGGATGATTCATCCATTAAAAACCTAATGACAACAACCCTCCGTACCCACGATTATCATTTTCTGACCGCAGGAAACGTTCAGTCTGCCATTATGCAAGCTTCTTCTCATAATCCGGATATTGTGCTCTTGGATTTGGGCTTGCCGGATATGGATGGCGTGGAAGTAATTCATAATATCCGAAGCTGGTCCAGCATGCCGATTATTGTGATCAGCGCCCGCAGTGAGGATACTGACAAAATTGAGGCACTGGATGCCGGTGCGGATGATTATCTGACAAAACCTTTTTCGGTGGAGGAGCTTTTGGCACGGCTGCGGGTCACACAGCGTCGCCTCAGCATGATGCCCGGTGAATTTGAGTCATCTGTTTTTACAAACGGACAATTAAAAATTGATTATTCGGCGGGATGTGCATGGTTATGTGACAAGGAACTGCATTTGACGCCGATTGAGTACAAGCTCCTTTGTCTGCTGTCAAAAAATGTAGGCCGGGTGTTGACCCATACTTATATCACCCAGCACATCTGGGGGCGGTGCTGGGATAAGGATGTATCGTCTTTGCGGGTATTTATGGCAACGCTGCGCAAGAAACTGGAAGCTGCCCCGGATTCTCCGCAGTATATCCAAACCCATGTGGGTGTGGGATATCGTATGGTACGTGTATAATAAAAGATTGCGAGCAGGAGCAGATTTTATCGCTCCTGCTCGCGCTGTCTATGCTTTTCGTTAGGATTTTTCCGGGTGCACAATTTTTGCTGCGCTTCATCACCGCTAGCATAGTGCCGTTTTCCGATACCCAAATTGCGATTGCAGACAATGGGCCTTCAGACTGCAACCGGAAAATTGATTGCATGGAACTGACGGTATTTTGGTTTGCCACATGCTCACCACACCTGCTTGCCCCATGGGGTGAGCATAGATTATATTCTAATATTATTGACAAATTAAAAAGCCTCTGCTATATTCTAATGGGAAGCTATACCTTTAATTATATTTTGGTGAAAGGATTGCATTAAATGAAAAGACCTATCACAGTGAAAAAATCATTTTCTTCACTGTTATCCTTTTTACTTGTACTGACGCTTCTGCTCTGCGGCAGCATTCTTCCAAATGCTTTTGCGGCAGGCAGCTTATTTGCAGGCGTGGAAGACAAGCAAGTGGTGGAAAATACAGTATTCAATCTTTTACAGGGGGTTACTGCTACAGATGCAGATGGAGCGCAGCTGCCTGTGGAAGTGACCAATGTAATCAATAAATCAGATCCATCCTATGTTTATGATGGTAATCCGAACATTACCATAGGCAGCGCAGGCAATATATATCAGGTGGAATATACGGCCTATTCCGGCAATTCCGAAAAGCATACCGCAGAAAGAACGATTGTCAGTATCACAGCCTCCGGCTCTGCGGAAAGTCATGAAGAAAGCATAAATTACACTTCATCGGCCGGAAACAGTATTCCGATCATTTTCGAGAATGGCTTACATTACGCGGAGGACCCTGCCTACCCGAACGAGCGGATTATACTCTACTGTATGAACAATAAACTGGCGTGGCCTCATGCTACCCCTGACCACCCGAATGTACCGGACTATTCTGAAGGCTATCTGACGCCTGATAAATTTCAGTCTGTTGAGGATTATGAGACCTGCCTTCATAGACTTAAAAAACTTTTGTTTGCCGGGTATCCGTATAACGGAGAACGCTTGTACAAAATTATTTCCACGGAAGAGCAACACACGCCAACCGAGCAGGAATTCAATGAAATGCTGATCTTACCTCCGCAGTTGAAGACGGCGTTCCCTTATCTGGCACATTATCGGTTCACTTTGGATGACGTTGACAATCCCCAATATTTTGAACTTCTTACTCGGTTTATGGGAGAGGTAATGAAACTTCGCCCGGATAAAGAAACACCCAATGGCTTACACTACGATGATATTACTGCGATGCCATTTTACAAGGCTGTCAATGCACTGACATATGGCGGTGTTCATTCAACAAAGAAAGATGTCCTTGAATATTTTTCTGCAATTTATTCCGACTCCTATTTTGTAACAGAAGAACAAGCCTATAATGCCACACAGCTGGCGGTATGGAGACTTCTGAATGCCTACGGCATTGAGCACAATGATATTACTTCTCTTGAAAGCAATCAATTAGCACAAATTCTATGGCTTTATTCTCTGCATGGGGATCTACTCACCCGGGAACCTGACGAGAATGAAATTCGCATTGAAGGGGATTTAACCTTTACCTATAATAGCAAGGATGGTCTGTGGCACAGCGGTACATTAAAAATTATAGAACCGCCTTCTTACAATGGCCTGTATGAATTGATGCTGCCGAAAGGAGTCACTGCTCTTTGCGAGGGACTTACCTATGTTTATGGAAACGAGCCTTATGAGTTAGTGTCCCGTCAGAAACCGACGAGTACATCAAAGTTTGCTGTAAAAGCACATATCGATTGGCTCAAAGATATGAAACAGTATTCTCCTGTGAATAGTCAGGACTTCCAACATATGATTGGTGCTGTTATTAAAAAGAAGAGTATTGCCAAGGTAATTCCCTACAACGCCCAAGAAGATGGGTGCTTGCAAATTTCTAAGGCCGTAATTGGTAATTCACAGAATCAACAGGAACCCTTTTATTTTGTTCTGGAACTATCCGATAAAAGCTGTAACGGCTTATACGGAGATCTGGAATTTCATAATGGCATCGCCGAATTCACGCTAAAAAACGCGCAGACAATCACTGCTCAGCATCTCCCCGTCGGTATCAGCTACAAAATTATGGAAGTAGATGCGGACGGATACCGGGTTGAGGCAACGAATGCGGAAGGCACCATTACGTCCGGTGATCCAATAGAAGTTCTATTTACAAATACAAAACTGAACAGTCTGCTTTTGAGCAAGACGGTAGAAGGCGAAATGGGTGACAAGACAAAGCGCTTTACTTTTACCATCGGGCTTAAGGACAGTGCCGGCGCGCCTCTCAACGGGAGTTTTCCTTATTTTATTGATATGCAGTCGAATGGAGAGAAAATGATCGGGGATTACATAGAAAGCGGAACGCTTGTTTTTCAAGATGGAGCTGCCACGGTACACCTGTCTCATGATCAGCAAATCCATATCAATGATATACCGTATGGAACCCATTACAGTATTACGGAAGCAGAGGCAAATCAGGACGGATATACTACGAGCTTTAATGGAAGCGGGCAGACCGGCACACTGGATGAATCGCAGGAGGTACATGTCGTAAACAGGAAAGAATATGTTCCTGAAACAGGCGTAAGAGACGCCGGAAGTACGGGTATAACAGTGCTTCTCTGCGTTGCTGCCATTGGACTTTGCATCCCTGTGCTCTATGAGATCGTGCGTAAAAAGAGGTTTCTTAATCGATGAAAGAGCAGGATAAACAAAGGAAGCAAATGAAGCCGATTTTGAAAGATGCCGTTTTTTTACTATCGAAGATTGCGGTGCTGGTACTTTTCCTGCTGCTTATATTTGGGGTAGTCTTTGGAATTTACAGATGCAATGATCACGCAATGAGCCCGGCCTGTAAGGATGGGGATCTGGCCATTGTCTACCGACTGGAAGAAAACTTTCATCCATCCGATGTTATTGTTCTGGAAAAAGACGGTGAAAGACAAATACGGCGTGTCATCGCTGCAGCCGGAGATGTGGTAGATATTACGGAAAAGGGGCTTGTAATAAACGGATATCTCCAGCAGGAACCCGATATTTTCACAGACACATTGCCTTATGAAGAGGGGATTCCTTTCCCGATCACATTGGGAGAAGGAGAGTACTTTGTGCTGGGAGACAATCGCCCTCAATCCACAGATAGCCGTATTTACGGTGCTGTAAGGCAAGATGAAATCAAAGGAATTGTCATTACGCTTATCAGGCGAAGAGGCATATAACCATTGACATCAGAACGAATCTCGTTTTGAATACTATAGTATGAATTAATATGAATAGGAGATTTATTATGAAACGAAAGTTAACCACATTTGCATTATCCCTTATTATGGTATTTGCCATGGCAGCCGCGGCATTTGCCGCTGAGGTTCCTACAGTCGGAACGGGCACAGCGCAGGAGAATGCCACCGTATCCGTATATAAGAATTTCGCACTTGCAGAAGGAATTACGGTTCCCGACACCAGTTTCGAATTCGAGGTTACCCCTAAAACTGCTGATGCACCTGCAGCAGCCGTTGCGCCGATTTCCTACACGGCTGCAGATACGCAGAAGTCAGAAAAAGGTGACGGTGTTGTTCTGTTTGAAATTGAAAAGGAAAGCCCCATTCATTTTGAAGCCTTTCCTCATGCAGGTGTCTTTGAATACACGGTAAAAGAAAAGGCGGGCGCTTACGAAGGCATCGAATATTCTGCCGAAGAGTATCTCCTGCGGGTATATGTTGCAAACAAGGAAGATCAGGATGGCGGCCTGTTTGTGCAGAGTATCACTGCCGAAAACAGCAAGAAAGAAAAGCAGTCAAAAATTGTTTTTACCAATACCTACCGCAAAGTTGCCTCTCTGGAGATTCTGAAGCAGACAACCGGTTCTCTGGCAGACAAGACGAAAAAGTTTGACTTCACGATCCAGTTTGCCAAGTCCGCAACCTCCAATGACACAGAGTTTACAGGTATGATTGATGGAACACCCCTATCTTGCCCGGTTGGCCAGACTGTTTCTTTCCAGTTGCGCCATGGTCAAAAATTAGTGTTTGATAACTTGCCTGTCGGAACCCGTTATATCGTTACAGAAAAGGGTGCCGCTGATGGCTACACCCCGAAGGTGACCGTCATTGAAAATGGAGTCCAGTTGTCGGATAAACAGGGTGCTGAAGCTGAGGACCTGAATTCTTCTGCGGAAAACGCAGTCGGAAACCTGGTGGGCGAAGGTAAAAACGAGGTTACATTTGTAAACGAATACCACGAAGTTCCCATTACCGGTGTAATCCTCAACAATATGCCTTTCGTTGTATTGATCGGTTCTGCCGTCTTGGCATTTGCACTGTTGGCAGGCCTTAAGCGGCGCAAAGCCACTGACCGATAATGCGTTATTTGCAAAAGGCAATTCGTGTTGTTGACGGCCTGATTAACCTGGTCATTATTCTGTGTTTTATTCCCGTTTTGCTATATGGCATTTATGCGATTTGGGACTCTCAGCAGGTTTATAAACAGGCGGATCCTTCCGTATACCATACCTACCGTCCAACGGTTGAGGAGGATTCTTCTCTGGAAGCGTTGCAGAAAATGAATCCTGAGGTGATCGGCTGGATTTCTGTTGACAACACCAATATTGATTACCCTTTGCTGCATGCACAAACAAATTCCAAATATGTGAATACCAATGTGGAAGGAAAGTTCTCTCTGTCAGGGAGTATTTTCTTAGATTGTCGAAACACAGGCACTTTTACGGATGTGAACAATGTGATATATGGTCACCATATGCAGCAAGATGCAATGTTTGGTGAACTGTCCAACTTTGAAGACCCTGCATACTTTGACCGGCATCCCGGCGGCCGTTTGTTTTATGATAACAAATGGCACGAAATTGACTTTTTCGCATTCCTTTATACAGATGCCTACGATCCAATCGCTTTCAATGCTGCTCTAACCGGCTCAGAACAGGCCAAAAGCTACTATGAATATATTAAAGAAAAGGCTATCAATTTTAAAGCCTTGCCGCCTGAGCAAAATGAACACTATGTTTCCCTTTCGACCTGTACCACAAATTCCACTAACGGAAGATATATCCTCGTGGGGCGAATTAAGCAAATGTGAAGTGAGGTGATCCTCAATTTTGAAAAGTAAACAATTAAAAGCAATTCTTGTCATGACAATCAGTTTGTTGGTTCTTTTTCCCATGATCGGATTTAAGGCATATGCCTCCGGCAATCCTGTTGAGGTTATTATCCCGGTGATTCAGGATTTTAATGTTCAAAGTGACTCTGCAGCGTTACCTGCAAGGCTTGGAAAATATGAGCTGTATTCGCCCGACTCTGATTCGCCAATGCCCCAAGGAAGTAAAAACGGCCGCTTTGAATTTTTAATTGATGGAAGCAATACAAGTACTGCGATAAATCTTTCGGCCGGTAAGGCTGGGGCATACCACTATATCCTCGGGCAAGTTACAGAGGATGCAGAAAGCTACACATACGACAGAACCGTTTATGCAATTACGGTGTATATTGAAAATACTCCCGATGGCCGGTTCGGCAGTCAAATTATCGTGGAAAATGGTGCCGCCGGCAAGTGTGCGGAAATTCGTTTTGAAAATCATTACCAAAACCATAGCGGTTCAGTAGAGCCTCCGAAAACGGGAGATCAAAGCGGCATTCTGTTTTGGAGCCTGCTCTCCTTCCTTTCATTCGTGGGAGTCATTTCTTTAGCGATTACCCGCAGAAAAGTAACAGCATAAGATCGTATGAAAGCGCAATACCATTGCCGGAGCTTATCATATAAGGGTAATTCAATCATTAGCCACCCGCATCAGGGAAATTCTCCATCCCGTGAAGATCCGGAAGAGCTGATGCCGTGGCATTTTGCAGTCAAAAACGGCGGGCGCATCCCCAAAATGTAAATATCCGCTCACGCAGCAGGGCACCAGCCGGTGCCCTGCTGCTGTTTTATCCGGGGGGATGATGAAGCCCTTACACCAAAAGACGAATGTGCGGATAAAAAGAAAACCGAGAAGAATCTTTTGCAAGTCCTTCTCGGCTATTTCTTTGTCCTTTTGCAGTGCTCATGACCTTAGTTCCATAAAGCTGTCCTTAACGATACCGGACATAACCGTCCGCTATTTTGACATCAATCTTCGAATGTCAGGATATCCTTATACCGCTCTTTAAAAATATCGTATACGGCGTTGAGGGTGTTCTCGTCGGAAACGGAGAGATAGTTTTCGGTCTCCTCGTCCACGGGTTCCACCTCCAGAATGACGATCTCCGTGGCAATGGCCTCAACGGGGATCAGCACCAGATATTCCTTGCCGTTGTAGTCAACGCTGTCGAGATACTCAAAATCGGTATCTACGCCGTTTTCGTCAGTGAGGGTCAGGATGTTTTGCTGCTCTTCGTTCTGCTGGATTTCTTCGTTTTCCATATTGCTGCTCCTTAAATTTGATCGATTGCACCGTGTTTGACCGAAAGGCAAAATGTGGGATAATTTCGGGGGCAAAACTGCCAACACGGCTTTTTATACAGTCGATTATAACTTTTTTTCTACATACTGTCAATTAAAAAATTATACCCCGTCAGGGGCAGAGGAGCACAAAACGGGCAGGGCAGATCTCTGTCCCGCCCGGGATCTTTCGCTAAAGCTGGGCGACATCTGCTCCCTTGAGCTGCAGCTGCAATTTGTCGGCAATCAGAGCAATAAATTCCGAATTGGTGGGCTTTCCCTTGGTGTTGGATACGGTGTAGCCGAAGAAGCGCTGGAGGGTGTCCAGATCTCCGCGATCCCAAGCTACTTCAATGGCATGCCGGATGGCACGCTCTACCCGGCTGGGGGTAGTGGAAAAAGTCTTGGCGACCTGCGGATAGAGAACCTTTGTGATGGCGTTGATCACATCGATATCCTCTACAGCAAGGATGATGGCTTCCCGAAGATACTGGTAGCCCTTGATGTGGGCCGGGACACCGATTTCGTGGATGATATTGGTGACCATAGATTCAATGCTGGTTTTATCCGGGCGGCGCATGGGAACGGTTCGCAGGCTCTCCCCACTGCGAAACTCCTCCAAACGCTCTACCACGGCTGCGATGTCACAGGGCTTCAGCATCAGATACCGGGCGCCCAGATTGGCGGCGGCCGATGATACATAATCTGTGACAAAACCGGATGTAGCCAGAATGATGGGTCTTTTCTCCATGCCTAAAAGTGATTTCATGATGCTGATTCCATCTCTTTTTGCCAGCATAAGATCCAAAACCAAAACATCAGGTTTCTTTTCTGTGATCATACGAAGGGCTTGCTCTCCATCCCCTGCGGTCCCAACGACCTGAAAACCGTCTGTGTGCATCAGTGCGGCTGACAGAGAACCGCAAAACTCTTCCGTGCTGTCTGCGATGAATACGGTTGTGCGATTATCCATAATTTCCTCTCCTGTCATTTTGAACTTGTCTCCCCGATAATCACGACAATTCCTGCCGCGTGCGACAAATATAATTTAGCATAATGCATCATATTTTGCAAGGAAAAATCAAAACAATCGCTCGTGTAAAATCGACAAAATACGACATATTATGTGATATATAAAACATTTTTTAGAATATTATGGAGAAGGAACGCGGGCGTCGGGGCAGTAAGAATCCTAAAGGCACATACAGCTTTTCATTGACGGAACCGCCCCTTGGGTGTAAGATAAAGGCATAAGTTTATCAAGGAGGTACACCCCAATGAATGATGTTTGGAACTTAGAGCCGATTTACTGCGGCTTTGACGATCCCAAGTTTGCATCCGACCTTGCAGCGCTGCAAAAGCAGGCGGCAAAAATCGAGGATTTTTCAAAGGAGCTTCCGGATCTTGCGCCTATGGACGGGCTGAAAAGGGGCATTGCTCTGCAGGAGGAGCTTGCAAAGCTGGTGGACAAGCTGGCTGGCTATGCATCTCTGCGGCAGGCAGCTGACACGAAAAATCCCGAGGCAGGATCCTATATGGGACAGATTATGGCGGCTTACAGCGCCGTGGCTGCGCCGCTTGCGGCATTTCGGGAATGGGCGGCAAAGCTGCCGAACCTGATGGAACTGGTGGAGCAGGACAACGATCTTGCGGATTACCGTTTCCTTTTTCAGTGTATGCTGGAGTCCAGCCGGTATATCCTGCCGGGAACGGGGGAGGCTGTCATGGCAAAAATGGAGCTGTCCGGCGGCAACGCATGGAGCGATATGCAGCAGTATCTGACCAGCACTGTGCCGGTAGCCTACCGGGGCACTACTACCAATCTCTCTGCCATTCGCAACCTTGCCTATGATGCAGACCCTGCTGTCCGTAAGGACGCCTATGAAGCTGAGATTGCCTGCTACGACCGTATTAAAGATGCGGTAGCCTATGCCCTCAACTCCATCAAGCTGGAAACAATCTCCGACTGTCAGCTTCGCGGCTTTGCTTCCCCTCTGGAGCGCACCCTGAAGCAGTGCAATATGAAGCGGGAAACCCTGGATGCTATGCTGGGTGCCATGGACGAGTACCTGCCTAAGTTCTGGCAGTATCTCAAGGTTAAGAGCAAGGCACTGGGCCATAAAAACGGCCTGCCCTGGTACGATCTCTTTGCGCCCATGGGGAAATCTTCCACAAAGTTCACCGCTGAGGATGCCAAGACATTTTTGGTTGAGCAGTTTGCATCCTTTAACCCGGAGGAGGCGGACATGATTGCCCGGGCCTTCGATAATGCATGGATCGACTTTTATCCCAGAGACGGCAAGGCCGGCGGTGCTTTCTGCTCCGGAGTGGAATGTCTGGGCGAAAGCCGTATTCTTACCAATTTCGACGGTATGTTTACCGATGTTGTGACCCTTGCCCATGAATTGGGTCACGCTTACCACAATTTCTGCATCCGGGATCACCGGCCGCTCAACAAGGATTATTCCATGCCCCTTGCAGAGACTGCATCCACCTTCAATGAGTGCGTCGTCATGGCTTCTGCGATCAATAAGGCAGCGGATCCTCAGGAGAAGCTGGCGCTTATTGAATCTCAGCTTCAGGATGCTGCGCAGATCATCTGCGATATCTATTCACGCTATCGCTTTGAGTCCATGGTCTTTGAAAACCGGCAGGAGAAGTTTATGAATGCGGATAATCTCTGCGAACTGATGCTGCAGGCGCAGAAAGAGTGCTACGGCGACGGACTGGATCCTGATTGCCGCCATCCTTATATGTGGGTGTGCAAGAGCCACTACTACGGCCCCACCTTCTATAACTTCCCCTATGCCTTTGGCGGCCTGTTTGCCCGGGGACTCTATGCCCAGTACGAGCAGGAGGGAGCAGATTTCATCCCCAAGTATAAGAAGCTCCTGTACACCACCACTGTGGCAACCGCCGAGGATACCGCAAAGGTTGCTGGCATCGACCTGACAGACAGAAATTTCTGGCGCAGCGCATTGCAGACCATTGCAGATCAGATTGATCTGTTCTGTCAGCTGGTGGAGGCGTAAGATATGGACACCAGAACGAGAAAATTGATGGATTTTCTGGATGCCTCTGTCAGCGTTTACCATGCGGCGGCATACCTTTGCGACACGCTCCAAAAGGCGGGTTATACCCGGATTTCCGAGGGAGAAAACTGGAAGCTGCTTCCCGGGGGAAAATATTTTCTCACCCGGGGCGGCACGGCTGTGCTGGCGTTTCGGGTGCCGGAGGGAACGCCCAAGGGCTTTATGATGAGCGCCAGTCACTCTGACCGGCCTACCTTCAAGGTGAAGGAAAACGGGGAGCTTACGGGGAAGTATACCCGTTTGGCAACCGAAAAGTATGGCGGAATGCTGATGGCACCGTGGCTGGACCGCCCCCTGTCCATTGCGGGACGGGTACTGGTGGAGACTGAAAACGGTGTGCAGAGCCGCCTTGTGAACATTGACCGGGATCTGCTGCTTATTCCGAATGTGGCTATCCACATGAACCGGAAGGCTAACGACGGTTATGTGTGGAATCCTGCCGTGGACACCCTGCCCCTGCTGGGCGGCAGCGATGCGGCAGGCAAACTGGAAATACTGCTGGAAGAGGCTGCCGGCGGTAAGATTCTGGGACATGACCTCTATCTATATGTCCGCCAGAAGGCAGCAGTCTGGGGCGTGGACGAGGAATATATTTCCTCCGCAGCGCTGGATGATCTGGAATGTGTCTGGGGCTGTACCCAAGGCTTCCTGAATGCAAAAGACTGCGGCGCCATTCCGCTGCTGTGCGTATTCGACAGCGAAGAGGTAGGTTCCTCCTCCGTGCAGGGTGCAGCCTCCAAATTTCTGGAAAGCACTGTCAGCCGGATTTGCGCCGGACTGGGACTGGACGAGCAGGTGATGCTGGCAAATTCCTTCATGGTTTCTGCGGACAACGCCCATGCCGTTCACCCCAACCATCCCGAATATGCGGATGCCGCCAATGCCCCGGTGGTGGGCGGCGGTGTGGTGCTGAAATTTAATGCTAATCTCCGTTACAGCACTGACGGCGTATCCGCAGCGATCTTCCGCAAGATTTGCATTAAGGCGCAGGTTCCCGTCCAAACCTATTGCAACCGTGCAGATATCCCCGGCGGCTCCACCTTGGGCAATATCTCACTGGCCCATGTGTCTGTGCCTACGGCGGATATCGGACTGCCCCAGCTTGCAATGCACTCCTGCTATGAAACAGCGGGTGTGGCAGATGCAGTGGGACTTGAAAAGGCAATGGAGGCTTTCTACAGCTCCAGCCTGCAGGTTCAGGGCGACAGCTTCCTGCTGGACGAATAATATAATCTCCGGAAAACAAAAGGCGCAGCTCCTAAAGGAGCTGCGCCGAAATTATTTTTCCGGAGCTTTAACGCCGGTCACGCCATTACACGTGATACTTCTTGCGGTTGATAACCAGAACAGCCAGAGCGGAAACAGCAACCAGAGCGGT
>JAHHRX010000011.1 GCA_020025545.1 Oscillospiraceae bacterium
TTTTTAGAATCTACATTGTAGCGAGCTTGCCTATATGGGTTTCAGCTTATGGCTTTAATCAAATTGGTGTCATTATATTCGTACTCTATTACAGAATTTACCCTTGACAAATGTAGTCTCAAAAACAGATCCTCTCGGACTATGCAAGGAAAAATGGCTACAAAAACACAATGTTCTTTGTGGATGACGGTATCTCCGGAACCAGCTTTGAACGAAGTGATTTTCAGCGTATGCATCGAATGGCAGAAGAAGGAAAAATAGGCACTATTATTGTGAAGGACCTGAGCCGATTCGGGCGTGAGCATATCGAAGGTGATCGCCTTGCGGAAATCATTTACCCCACATTGGGGGTTACCTTTATATCCATTCACGAAAACATCAACAGCTCCACCGGTGACGGTATGGAGATGCTGCCGTTCTACAACATTTTCAACGAGTGGTATGCCAAGCAGACTTCCGAGAAGATTCGTGCCGTGTGGAAGTCCAAGGCCGAGCACGGCAAGCGTGTACCATCCACTGTTCCCTTTGGGTATGTGAAAGACGCTACGGATAAAGAGGTCTGGCACATCGATGAGCCAGCCGCAGAGGTAGTGAGGAAAATCTATGCGCTTTGTCTTGCAGGCAGAGGACCTTCCCAGATTGCAAGACAGCTGGAAAAAGAGGGCGTATTGATTCCTTCTGCTTATTATGAATCCATCGGAAGAAACCATAGCGCAAAGGCTCTCGTTGATAGCTGCAAATGGGATCATAAAACCATTATTGGGATATTGGAGAATCGCCAGTATACAGGGTGTTCGGTCAATTTCAAAAGTACAACGGTCAACTATAAGGTTCATAGGAGAGTTGCGCATCCCAAGGAGGAGTATCAGATCATTCCTAACAAGCAGGAGTCTATTATTTCCGAGGAGGAATGGCTGCGTGTACAGGAACTGAGAGAACACCGCCGCAGACCAACGGCTACCGGCAGGCAGAGTCTGTTTTCCGGACTGGTATATTGCCCGGACTGCGGAGCAAAACTTTACTTCTGTGCGGCAAAAAGCCTGAAGCCAAATCAGGAATTCTATTGCTGTTCCAATTACAAAAGCGGCAGAGGGAGTTGTACCATACACTATATCCGCAATATGGTGCTTGAACAGCTTGTTTTAGAAGCAATCAGTGATCTTGCAGACTTCGTCCGCTGCTATGAGCCGGTTTTTCTTTATATGCTGGCAAAGAAAAACAATGCATGGAACTATACCGTATCTTTCAAAAAACTTCCTTATGGGGCGTAGCCATCAGCGGCGCCACTCATTTTTTCTTCATTGCCGGACGGATCGTGTCCGGAATCAGATTTACCGTCCGATGTGCGGCTGCCTTGCAAGCTGCAATACTGCTGTCGCAGCATTTTAGTGATTTTATCACGGAAAGCTCAATGCATCCATGTTAAAATTTTCAACAATGAAAAAGCGAGCAACCGGTAAGGGGGTAATTTGGGGGCTTCCCGGAAAGAGAAAACCGTGCTCCGGTCCATGGCTCGCTTCGGATACCAAAACGCTGTCCTGTAAATTTCGACTGCGGAGGAATACGCAGCCGTGCACTCAGAAAGGAAAATGCCTATGCAGTATATCATTTCATTTTTGGAAGGAATCGTAACCTTTATTTCGCCATGTCTGCTGCCTATGATTCCCATTTATATTTCCTATTTTGCAGGCGGCGGGGAACGCACCTTGAAGAAAAGTCTGATAGGCGCATCCGGATTCGTACTGGGATTTACGATTGTTTTTGTGGCAATGGGAGCGCTGGCAGGAACACTGGGAAGCTTTCTCAAGGAATACCAGACGGTGTTCAACATTGTTTCCGGCGTGATTGTCATTTTCTTTGGATTGAATTTTATGGGATTTATTAAGCTGAACCTGTTCCGCGGTGTTCAGCGGCAGATGGGTATGCGGACACCGGGGTTCTTCTCGTCGCTGGTGTTCGGACTGGTATTTTCGCTGGGCTGGACCCCTTGCGTGGGTGCGTTCCTCGGCTCGGCGCTGATGCTGGCCTCTCAGCAGGGGCATGTACTGGAGGGAATGGCAATGCTGCTTGCCTATTCACTGGGTCTGGGGATACCGTTTGTCCTCTCTGCGGCGCTGATTGATCAGCTGAAAAGCACATTTAACTGGATTAAGAGCCACTATGAGACGATAAATCTGATTTGCGGCGGAATGCTGGTATTGGTGGGAATCCTGATGGCTACCGGAACGATGGGCTGGCTTCTGAATTTCCTGAGCTAAGGAGGAAAAACATGAAAAATAACAAGAAATTATTGATTACGGTTGTTGCTTTCATTGCGCTGATCGCAGTTGCCGGTGGGCTCTATCATCTGCTGAGCAGCCGCTATCAAATGGAAATATTGTCCACGGCTCCTGCCGATCCGGCAGGGCAGGGAAGCAGTCAGGAAAGTCAGCCTCCGCTGACCGCTGCTCCGGACTTTACCATGACGGATGCGGAAGGAAAGACGGTAAAGCTTTCCGATTTTTTCGGAAAGCCGATTGTGGTGAATTTCTGGGCTAGCTGGTGCGGACCCTGCCGACAAGAGATGCCGGAATTTGACAAAGCGTATCTGGAGCAGGGGGACGAAGTCACCTTTCTGATCATCAACATGACCGACGGCTATCAGGAAACACTGGACAATGCGAAGGATTTTATCCGGAAACAGGGCTACCATTTCCCGGTGTACTACGATACTGCACAGGATGCCGCCCGCGTCTATGGTGTCACAAGGCTGCCGGCCACTTATTTCATTAATGAGGAGGGAAAATTGGTGGCAAAAGCCATGGGAGCCATTAGCAGGGCAACCTTGCAGCAGGGGATTTCCATGATCCTGCCGGCTAAGTAAAGGAAATGGCGGTCTGAAACGGCAGCGCCCGTTTTTTAGGCAGCCCCATCATATTGAACGGGATACGCTTACAGAGCGTATCCCGTTCAAATTTTGCAGAAACAGCGAATATCCGGAGCCATATTCTGCTTTATTGCGTCCAATGTGCTTCGGTTTTTCGAAAATTACAAAAAATACCTTGGATAAATCATGCTCGCTTTGCCACGCCACCCCACCCACGCAAATATATTCAACGAAATACAAATGCTGAATTTCCGTTTTCTTCGATTTTCAATTACCGTATGCTCTCTTGCTTTGGCTCCGGCAATGGGCATATTGGGCATATACCGATGGGCTCAATCACAGCACAAAAATATTTGTCCAGTTCTTCCGGTGTTTGCTGCATATGCCCTTTGATCCACCAATTCGTCATTTCAACAAAACTGCCTGTAACATGATTAATCAGAAAATCCTCAGGAATGTCCATACTGAGTTCGGTTTTACGGATCGTGAACAGGTTTTGAACCAGTTCATTCATACTGTCCTTAAAATACTGTAAAAAGAGATCATTACTTCTGCAGGAAAGCAGTCCGAGAATATTATTGTCATTCTTCTGAAGATGCTGCAGTAAGTGGCAAAGCACGGATTGAGAAGCACTGCTATGTGAATGCGATTCATTGGAATGGGCTGAATTTACTGCACTGATAATGATGTGTCCAAAGAGTTCTTCGCACACGGACTTCAATAGATCGTCTTTGGTTTCAAAATGTGCGTAAAATGTAGTGCGCCCCACATTGGCTGCATCGATAATATTTTGAACGGTTATATTGCTGTAATTTTTCTGTTCCAGCAGCGCTGTGAAAGCGTCAAAAATTGCCTTTTTTGTTTTCTGCTGTCTGCGATCCATAAGCGGCTCCTTTTCGTACAAATAATTAAAAATGTTCCATAACAAACAGACTCAAAACATTATACATTGCACTATGGCAGTTTCCTGCCTAAAATAATAATGAACAATATGTTTGTTATCGAATCAATAGTACTGAAAACAGGGAGTAATGTCAAGTCACTTCCACGAAGGGCTGAAAAGAAATGAAAGCAAAAGAAAAAGGCGCTATCTTTATGGCCATATTGGCAGCTGCATTATATTCTTTAAGTTCACCGCTATCAAAACTGCTGCTTGGAAAAGTCTCATCTGCGATCATGGCAGGACTTCTTTATTTGGGTGCCGGTATGGGGCTTGCCGTTGTGAAACATTTTCAAAAACAAATGGGGGGCTTCCGTGAAGAAAAGAAACTTTCCGGAAAAGATATACCCTATACAGCAGCTATGGTCATTTTAGATATTGCAGCACCGATTTGCTTAATGATTGGTCTCACAATGACCACGGCTGAAAATGCTTCGCTGCTGAATAATTTTGAAATCGTTGCCACTTCTACGATTGCTTTGTTCATTTTTAAAGAAAAAATATCAAAGAGACTCTGGACGGCCATCTCGCTGGTAACACTGGCTAGCATCATTCTGACCGTAGAAGAAGGAAGCAGTTTCCATTTCTCTATGGGATCACTCTTTGTTCTGCTGGCGTGTATCTGCTGGGGATTTGAAAATAACTGCACCCGCAAAATTTCTGACAAAGATCCACTTCAAATTGTAATAACAAAAGGATTCGGCTCTGGGCTTGGCTCTCTGCTGATTGCCTTTGCGATTGGAGAGCAACTGCCAGAAATCGGATATATTTTCGGGGCACTGCTTTTGGGCTTTGTTGCATATGGATTAAGCATTTTCTTTTATATTTATGCCCAGCGCTTCCTGGGGGCGGCAAAGACAAGTACTTATTATGCGGTAGCGCCGTTTTTTGGTGTTGCACTATCCTTGATTATTTTCCGGGAAGTACCCACAGCATCATTTTGGATGTCTCTGCCGATTATGGCAATTGGAACCTACCTTGCCGCAACGGAATAAATTGTATTCATAAAACAGCCATATGGATTCGTAATATTTCCAAATTTGATTTCGGAGTGTGGCGAAGCTTTTTCGGATTCGATCGTATCTCAGCATTGCAGAGGGTATTTGTTTGTGGGGGGCTTTCGGTGCAGAAGCATGTCCGGACCACATTCATATAAGTTTCAAAGAATAAATAGACCCGTTTACGGGCAGCAGAAATAAGCAGGCATAAAAAAGGCCGCCCCTAAGGCGGCCTTTTCAGTGGTGGTTATGATTCCATTGTCACGGTAAAATCGGGATTATCTGCGGCGGCATCCTGAAAAACATCTGCAAAATGTTCGGACCAGCCTCCCAGCATATCCCAATCCACGAGAACGAGATTGGTTTCATCCGAAATATCGGTCAGACAGTCATAAAGAGCATCCAGATTCATGCCATACCAGTCGGGGAAATTCAGTGCCTCCGCTAAGGCATGGTGGAGCTGCTGAGGACCCGTAATAGACTCGCAGTTTACAATGATCTCTCTCATCTCTTATTTTCCTCCATAAAGCTGCTCAAAGCTTTTGTAATGATCTCCCGTGTAAAAAATCAGACCGTCATTGGAAAAAACGATGCGCTTTTTACCGCGTGAGGTAGTATACAGGGTATCAATATCGCACTCTGTATAGGTGCGTCCGGGCGCTTTGGGAAGAAGACCTTCTCTGTTCTGGAATGTATCGCCGCCGATACATTTTCCGGAGGGAGTACCGCCAAGACGTTTCGACTCAGCCTTCGTGATAAAATTGGGAGGAAGATGTCCATACTGGTGGATGTAAAGCGCCACATCCTCTTTGGTAGTGTAGGAACCGTTGGGATCCAGCCTCGATTCAGTGGGTGCCTCTGTAGGTGCTTCTGTAGGCTCCACAGCAGGCGCTTCCGTAGGTGCTTCTGTAGGCTCCACAGCAGGCGCCTCTGTAGGTGCTTCTGTAGGCTCAGCAGCAGGCGCTTTCGTAGGTGCTTTTGTAGGCTCGACAGCAGGCGCTTTCGTAGGTGCTTTTGTAGGCTCGACAGCAGGCGCTTGCGTAGGTGTTTCCGTAGGCTCTTCAGTAGGGGCTTCTGCATTTGGTGCAGTGGAAGCATCGACAGAATCCTCTGTAGGCATTTCTGTAGAAGTGTCAATGGTTGCTTCTGAGAAAGCCGGGAAATCCTTTTGCGTATCAGCAGGGGTTGCGCTGGGTTTGCAGGCAGAAAGCGTAAATATCAGGACAAGTGCCAAAAACCCGGATAAAAGTTTTTTCATGGATACCTCCTAGGATCTTTCTGTATGTCATGGTATTATACTGTATCATGCCGGAAACTACAAGGGGAATTTCGACAAAAATCCCCATCAATTTTGATTGCTGACGAAAAGGAAAAAGCCGCCCGCAGGCGGCTTTTCAGTTAAGGCATCAGATTTGCACGCTTGAGTGCCGGGCGCAGAGCCAAATAGAGAACACTGGCAAAGGCTACGGCTACGATGGCGTTGACACTTGTAGTGACGGCACCCATCTTTGCCCAGGCGTTGGCAATATCCTGCGGAACACCCAAAATGTACATCTTATAGAAGTAGCCAACCAGAGGATCGGCAACCACATTGAAAGCCATACCGGCAGCGCAGGAAATAACGGTGGCAATGGGCAGGGGAATTTTGCGCTGACGATCTTCATTCAGATGGAAAACCTTGTGGGCTACCAGACCGGCGATGAGACCGATGCAGAGCTTCAGAAAAAAGGTTTTGGGAGCGGAGGTTACATATGCAGAAGTAAGGTCTGCAATGGTAAGGCCGATGGCGCTGGACATACCGCCCCAGAATCCGCCGAGGAACAGAGCGCCCAGCACGCAGAATACATTACCAAGATGGAATGCGGTCTTTTCGGTGCCCACAGGAATGTCAAAGCGGAGATAGGCAAAGCCGATGTAACTGAGCGCGGCAAACATGGCAGCGGTTGCGAGGGTTTTTGCATTGACTTTTCTGTGCTCGGGGAGCAGGACGGCGATGAGGATAATGGCGCTCAGCATGATCAGCAGCAGGCTGCAGGAAAAGAGAAGTTTATCGGTAAACGGTGCTTCTTTGGTGAGAGCGGCGCTGCGTGTGAAGATTGCTGCAACAATGCCAAGAATCATAAACACAGCGCTCACAATTGCGGGAATTTTGGTTTTCTTTGCCATAAATAGGACCTCCTAATCTTTCTTTGCACCTATTATAGCAATATCTGGTAATAAATATAGTGCCAAAACAGAAATATAAAATAATACCAGAAAAGATTTGCAAAAAAATAATCAAATCTTTATAAATAATGGCAGAAAAAAACGCGAAGGGGTGTACAGGGTAAACGAAAGATGCTATAATAAAGTGGCCATGCAAAGAAAATGCAATCTTGAAAGGAGATTTCCCATTATGAGATTAATTCGAGCAAAGAACTATGAAGATGTCAGCGTCAAGGCCGGCAACATTATCGCTTCTGTCATCAACCTGAAGCCCGACTGCGTGCTGGGCCTGGCTACCGGCAGCAGCCCCATCGGCACCTACAAGGAGCTGATCAAGAAGTATGAGGCCGGTGAGCTGGACTTCTCCCAGGTCAAGACCGTCAATCTGGATGAGTATGTGGGCCTGAGCAAGGATCATGACCAGAGCTATGCTTACTTTATGAGAAACAACCTGTTCGATCATGTTAACATCGATCAGAACAACTGCAATATCCCCAGCGGCCTTACCAATGATCCTGAGGCAGAGTGCGCTGCATATGATAAGCTGATCGCTTCTCTCGGCGGCACCGACCTGCAGCTGCTGGGCATGGGCCCCAACGGCCATATCGGCTTCAATGAGCCGGACGAGGCTTTCTTCCCCGCTACCCACTGCGTAAAGCTGGCGGATTCCACCATCGATGCGAATGCTCGCTTCTTTGCTACCCGTGACGATGTTCCCAAGCAGGCTTACACCATGGGCATCTGGGGCATTATGCAGGCTAAGCGTGTTCTGATGGTCGTCAACGGCAAGAACAAGGCAGAGGCTGTTAAGGCAGCTCTCACCGGCCCTGTGACCCCCAAGGTTCCCGCTTCCATTCTCCAGCTGCACCCCGACTTTACTCTGGTTGCAGACGAAGAAGCTCTGTCCCTGCTGGATCTGTAATTTTTACATAACCGCAAGGCGCTGAATGAAATTCGTATAATAATTATCGGCAGCATCCAAAAACGGATGCTGCCGATTTTTTTTACTTTTTGTGCTCCTTCCAGAGAGCGTCTGCAGCACTTTCCCAGCAGGCGGCATAGTGGTCGCACTTGCTGCAAAGATGCTCGGCGCTTTCGGGGGACTGGAGATCCGTAGAGTGTGCGCCGGTCTCAGCAACGATCTTGCGCAGCTTGTCGGGATTTTCCAGCATGGGGCAGGGCTGAAGCATGTTTTCATTGAAGGGCTGACCGTCATGGTAAGCCATGAAAATGGGGGACCGAAGGGCATCCAGCAGAGACTTTTCCCGGATGTTGGAATCGGAGTAGTGGATGAACACACAGGGATCCACATCGCCGTTGGCATTGATGTGCAGATACCGTCTGCCACCGGCAATACAGCCGCCTACATATTCGGCATCGTTCTGGAAGTCCATGGCGAACAGGGGCTTGGTCTGGCGAAGATTGCGGATACGGTGATAAACTTCGGTTCGCTGCTCCGGAGTGGGGAGAAGATCCACGGAGGCATCGTTGCCTACGGGCATATAATGGAAATACCAGATAAAGTAGGCACCCAGAGAAATGAGGGTATCGTAGTACTCTTCGCTGGAAATGGAATCGTAATTGGCACTGGTGTAGCAGGAAGAAATGCCGTACAGCAGTTTCTTTTCCCGCAGCAGGGACATGGCATGGATGACCTTCTGATAGGTTCCCTTGCCACGGCGGCTGTCGGTTGCCTCTTCGTCGCCTTCCAGAGAAATGGCAGGGACAAAGTTCTTAACCCGGAGCATATCGTTAGCGAAGGCCTCGTCGATGAGAGTGGCGTTGGTGAAGCACAGGAAAATGCAGTCGGAGTGCTTTTCACACAGCCGGATCAGATCGTGCTTGCGGACAAGAGGTTCGCCGCCGGTGTAGATGTACATATACACGCCCATTTCCTTGCCCTGACAGATAATGTCATCGATTTCATCATAGGTAAGGTTCAGCTTGTTGCCGTATTCGGCTGCCCAGCAGCCGGTACAATGAAGGTTGCAGGCAGAGGTGGGATCCAGCAGAATTGCCCAGGGGATATTGCAGCCGTATTTCTGCCGCAGCTCCTCCTGCCGGGGCCAGCCAATCATGTTGGCGTTGATAAAGAAATTGACTGCGGTAGTGGTGAGTACTTCCCGATCCACATTTTGAATCAGACCGATCACATAAGAATGGTAGGGGTGGTCAGGGTTTTCGATGATTTCACGGATAACCCTGCGCTGACCGGGAAATTCGCCCTTGCAGAATTTATCTGCCCAGTCCATCAGCTTGCGGAGATTTTTTTCAGGATCCTTGTAGAGGTAGCGGAATGCCTGCTCGATACCCAGTTTTTTTAAAGTCGTACCTGCGTCCATTTTTTTCATTCTCCTTTTTTAGCGGAAGTGGAATCCGTTTTGTAAATGAATTTCACAGTGCCATCGGCGCTGTTATCCATGCCGGTAAAGGTTTTATAACGGTTTGCGGCATCTACTGCAGCGGAGATGCGTGCAAAAAGATTTGCCAGATCGTCCTGTGCCAAATCGGCGATTTTCCGGATGCCTTCATCCATGAGCTTGTTAAGACCGTCCTTGAGAGCATTGGAACCGTCTCGCAGAGCAGTGATGCCCTCCAGCAGGGCGGGGGTGTTGTCTTTCAGGGTCTTGAGACCTGCATTCAGGGTCTGAATGCCGGCGGTAAGCTCCTTGGTGCCGCCATTCAAAGTGCCAAGGCCGGTCAGCAGTGCATTGGCACCGCCGGAAGCGGTAGAAACTCCGGCAGTATAGGTGAGGAGCCCCTTATAGAAGGTGCTGTAGCTGTCAAGAGAGGTCTTGAGAGCAATGACAGACTTGGCACCCTCTGCAGCGGCAGCGAGCTTGCCCTGAATTTCCGGAGAAGCCATAGTGTCGTTGATAGCCTTTTCAATCTGCAGCTGGGTGTTGTTTGCGATCATGGCCTTTACTTCATCGGTGGCCATCTGGAGACCGACATTTTCCTCGGTCAGAGCAGCAATCTTGGCTTTCATTTCTGCACTTTCCATCTGCTTGCTGACCTCGTCGGCCATAGCTTTCGCAACAGCCTGCTTAACGGCTTCCTGTTGCTGGGCTGTTACCTTGCCGGCTGCAACAGCGGCATCATACTGCTCAACGGTCATTCCGGTAGCCTTTTGGATCACGGCAGCACGGAACTGATCCTCCTTTGCCTGTACGCCCTGCTGAACGCGGCTGCGTACCTGCTCTGTGACCTTGGCATTTACCTGAGCGGTAACCTGCTCACGGACAACAGCGGTGACCTTGGCTTCGATTTCGCCGCGACGGGCATTTACACCGTCAGTGACCTGCTTCAGAGCGGTCTGGTAAACAGCATCGGAATCCAAAGATGCGATGACATCGGTGAGAACCTGACTGTAATTCTGAATGGTAAGCGTGGGAACGGTCAGGCCTGCGGCGGACAGCTGGGAATTTGCGGTGGCAAGAAGTGTTTCAAAAATCTGCTGTGCACCGCCGTTCAGAGCGGCACTGTTGGAGTCGAGGGTTTCAAGGCCCTGTGCCAGCTGACCGGCACCGGACTGCAGCTGAGCGGCACCGCCGTTCAAAGCATGTGCACCGGACTGCAGCTGGGCAGCACCTGCTGCCAGCTGATCAATACCGCTGACCAGCTTTTTGGTCTGCTCCAGCAGGGTGTTGAGACCGTTATAGAGTGTTCCGGAACCGTCCAGCAGCGCATTCATGCCATCGGTGAGCTTTGCTGCCTGATCCTTGAGATCGCCCGTGTTGAAATCTTCAGAGGTAAAATCCTGGAGCAGAGCGGTGGTAGCAATTGTCAGGGAAGGCCCCATGTCAAAACCGGTTGCATCGGCGGTAATTTCGATATACTGAGGAAGCTCAAGAGTGTCCTCGGAAATATTCAGAGTCTCCTGCATACCGGGCAGCGCAATACCTAGGACAGCAATCTGGTTGCCCAAGTTTTCCAGCTTGCCGTTGGTGACGGTTACATTGCGGAAAACTTCGGTGTCCAGCAGGACGCCGGTCATCATCAGGAAGGGAACATAGATCTTTTCTTCCTTGCCGTTGATGATTACATTTTCAAACTGATTGTTGCGGTAGTCAAAACGAATGGTAACGCGTCCGTTTTTACCTGCCAGTGCATCAGGTGCAATTTCCTTGCCGTCCAGAGTGTAGGAGATTTTCAGATCGACAGGGAGAGGCTTTTGTGTGGTGCCCTGATAGTAAATATCGTTGCCGTTGGCATTCCAGGTAAGCTTGCCGTTGGTGCCGGAAACGAAGTCTTCATAGCCTTTCACATTTGAAATGTCGCTGAGGCTGGTGAAGTCCTCGATTCGATCGGCTTTTCCGGTGTTTTGCAGCCAGTTGCTGACAATCACCTGCTGGGTAGTGCCGTCGGCACCGGCAATCACATAAACTGTCTCATCTTTCATGGGAACAGGCGTGCTGGCAGCGGCAACAGAAGTTTCGGGCTTTTTTTCTTCGGAGTGGTTGACATCGGCATTTCCTGCAGAGACAGCACCGGCGGTGATGCCCAGTATCAGAGCACCGGTCAAAACCAGTGCAGTAGCTTTTTTCGGATTGATTTTCATTTTACAGAATCCTCCTTGCATTTATTTTGAATTTTGCGCATATCCAGCGTGGTTGCACGGATGGGAGCATCACACAGAAGCAGCAGCGCCGGAAGAATCAGAACCACGCAGATCATACTGACAATGGCACCTCTTGCCATCAGCATACACATGGAGCGGATGATATCGATTTTGGAATAGAGAGCCACACCGAAGGTTGCGGCAAACAGACCCATGCCGGATACCAAAATGGAGGGGAGGGAGGAAGCGAGCGCTACATATACAGCGTGCTTCTTGTCATTTCCGCCGATTCGCTCTGCCTTATACCGGGTGGTCATCAAAATAGCGTAGTCAACGGTAGCACCCAGCTGGATGGTACTGATACAAATAGGAGCGATGAAGGGGAGGCTCTGACCCAGATAGTGGGGCAGTCCCAGATTGATGAAGATGGCAGTTTCAATGACGGCAATGAGGATAATGGGAAGGGTAAAGCTCTTTTCAACAATGGCAATGATGAGGAAAATGGCAATGATGGAAATGGCATTTACCACCTGAAAATCGTGGGCGGTCGTTTCGATCATGTCCTTCATGCAGGGGGCTTCGCCGATAAGCATGCCGCCCTCGTCATACTTCTTAAGAATGTCGTTGAGTGCATTGATCTGTGCATTCACATCATCGCTGGCTACACGGTATTCGGAGTTCAGGAGCAACAGTTCCCATTTTTCGCTCTTTACTGTGGACAGAAGGGATTCGGGAATCATGGCCTCCGGAATCCGGCAGCCGATAATGGATTCCATGCTGATAACATACTTGACACCGTCGACCTGCTCCATTTCCTTGATCATATGCCGGATATCCCGGGGAGCGGTATTGCGGTCAATGAGCACCATGTGGGTGGAAGCAATGTTAAAATCATCAGCCAGCTTTTTGTTCGCGATGACATAGTCCATGTCTTCCGGCAGGCATTCGCCCATGTCGTAATAAACTTCGTCGTTGGTCTTGGCATAGCCAATGTAGGCAGGTATCAGCACAATGGCAAAAATTACGAGGAATACAACAAAATACTTTACAACGCCGTGAGAAAAATGCTTCATACTGGAGATCAGGGGCTTATGCTTTGTCTTTTGCAGAGGCTTATCCAGCAGAAGAATCATAGCAGGCAGAACGGTGACACAGCCGATGACACCCAGCAGCACGCCCTTTGCCATGACAATACCCAGATCCCGACCCATGGTGAAAGTCATAAAGCACAGGGAAATGAAGCCTGCCACGGTGGTAACGGAACTGCCGATGACGCTGGTGAGGGTTTTCTGTACAGCGACGGCCATGGCATCGGTGTGGTTTTCAAAAATTTCACGCTGCTCGGAATAGCTGTGCCACAGAAAAATGGAATAGTCCATCGTGACTGCCAGCTGCAGAACTGCGGAAAGAGCTTTCGTGACGTAGGAGATCTCACCGAGGAAGTAGTTGGTGCCCATGTTCAGCAGAATCATCATGCCGATGGATGCCAGGAACACGAAGGGGACCAGCCAACTATCCAGCAAAAGCAGCATGGCGGCCAGCGCCAGCAGCACGGCCAGCCCTACATAAATGGGTTCTTCCTTTTCGCAGAGGTCTTTCAGGTCGGTTACAAGGGCAGACATACCGGATACATAGCACTGCTTGCCGCAGATGCTGCGAATCTGGCGAATGGCGTCCATGGTTTCATCTTCAGAGGTGGCAGTGTCAAAGAAAACCGCCAGCATGGTGTCATTGTCGGTGTTGAACTCCTTGTAAATGTTTTCCGGCAGAATTTCCATGGGAATGGAAATGTCCAGCAGGGAATCGTACCAAAGGACGGTTTCCACATGCTCTACATCCTGAATTTTGGATTTCAGTGCCGAAACATCTTTGGGCTTCATATCTTCTACAATGATGAAGGAGAAGGCACCTTTGCCGAAATCATCCATCAGCTCGTTCTGTCCGATGACTGTATCCATGCTGCTGGGAAGGTAGTCAAGCATATCATAGTTGATACGGGTGGCAGCCATACCGAAAACGGAGGGAATCATCAGCAGAATCGCTATTATGAGAATGGGGATGCGGTATTTCACTACCGCTTTTGCAAAACGCATAATTTTCATCGATCCTTTCATATTTTGTATTGCGTCGGAAGTTGATCTGTATCAAAAACCGTGGGGAGTTTTTTTCTGCAGAATTTTAACGGCGGTGAGAACGGTGGTGAGATTTAAAATGCCCTCTCCCAGGAAGGAAAGTCCCAGCACTACCATCACAGCTGCGGAGCTTTCATAGGGGCGGAAAAGCAGCAGAAGACCAATGACAGCGACAATAATAGCCACGGTCAGGATCATCCACCACCCACGGATGCCGAAGGCTTTGGAATCAATGGCGATCTGCACCTTCAGCAGGGAATCTGCAAGAATGAAAATTCCAAGCAGAATGCAGATAATGTGGAGCATGGCATCTGCGCGGAGCATCAAAATCAATCCGAGGGCAATCAGTAAAATGCCGAAGGCCAGATCAAACTGAAAGGCCAGCCGGTAGAGATCCTTTGCAAGATAGCCCATGATCTTTACAATGCCAAATGCCACCAGCAGGATGCCTCCGATCCAGCACAGCAGGGTCAGGGAAAAATCGGGAACGGCGATGAGGACAATTCCCAAGGCACAGAGCAAGATGGAGAGAACGATGTAGCCGTATTTTGCGGCCCGCAGTCGTTTATTGATTTCCATAACCGTTCCCCCTTTGAGTAAATAATGTATTGGTAAGCACTTATATGCCTCCTTCCTGTTTTATGCCACCATTGTAAGACGGATTGCCCGCACTTACTACGGATAAGAAAAGCCTTTGTGCCCAGAATTTAGGCACAGAGGCGCATTTGACTGATTTTTTGGTCATTGGGGGCGATTTGTCTATTGTATTGCAGCGGCGGGCAGGATATCCTATCTGCATAAATGATAAGATATCGGAGGAAAGACACATGAAGGTGGGTGTCATAGATGTAGGCGGCGGCTACCGCGGAATTTATGCGGCAGGCGTTTTCGATTACTGCATGGATGAACATATTCAATTTGATTTAGGTATCGGTGTATCCGCAGGAAGTGCCAACCTTATTTCCTATGCGGCAGGACAGCGAGGGAGAAACCTGCGTTTCTATACAGAGTACGGCATCCGTAAGGAATATGCCGGCGCAAGAAATTTTCTGACAAAGAAAACCTTTATCGACCTCGACTATGCATACAGCACCCTCAGCAATTCAGATGGGGAATATCCGCTGGATTACCCGGCATTTGCCCGGAATCCCATGGAGTTTTATGTGGTGGCTACCAGTGCCCGGACAGGAAAGGTGCACTATTTTGATAAATCCGATGTCGCCCAGGATGATTACAATGTAATGAAGGCGTCCTGCGCCATCCCCTTTGTGTGCGGCCCTTACAATGTGGCGGGAGAAGCCTATTTTGACGGGGCTCTCAGTGATCCGGTTCCTGTGAAGAAGGCAATGGAGCTGGGGTGTGACAAAATTGTGCTGCTGTTGACGAAGCCGGAAGATTTTATTCGCACCGGCCATGACGATGAGCGCATTGCACGGCTTATTCATCGGCAGTACCCGGAAGCGGCCGAGAGCCTGCGGCTCCATGCGCAGCGATACAATGAAGGCGTGGCGCTGGCAAAGGAATATGCAGCCAAAGGCGATGCCATTATTGTTGCTCCGGATGATACCTGCGGTGTTACCACTTTGACCCGGGATCCCAAACTGCTGGAAAAGTTCTACCACAAGGGCTATTCCGACGGTCATAAAATCAAAGACTTCCTATCCCTTTGCTAGGAAACCATAAATGCAGAAGGCGCCCTGTCGGACTTATGTCTGGCAGGGTGTCTTCTTTGCATTTTAAAAGTGAAAACTTTAGAAACTGCTTTCGTAATATCGTTTTAAGACCATTTTTTAAGCCTTTGTTATATAAAAAAATCATCTGAAAACTGTGCAGTATGCTGCTTTTATGGAATTAAAGTTGTAGATAATAGTCAACTTGTATAGGAAACTAATTTCGCAAATGTGCGTTGACAGGGGAAATTTACAATGATAACATGAACATGTCAATAAAAAACACAGGAGGAAAAAAGTATGAAAAAGTTACTTGCATTATTGCTGACGGCTGCATTGTGCTTTGCCTGCTTCTCTGTGGCGGTTTTTGCCGATGAGGAGAAAACACAGATGATTCCGGTAGCGGTAAAAGTCCCGGCAGGCTGGGAACATCCATGCCTTTGGGCCTGGGCAGATGACGGCACCAACGCCTTTGCTGCATGGCCCGGCGAAGAACTCACAGCCATGGATGGCGGCTGGTATTACACCTATGTGCCTGCGTTTGTTCAGAATCTCATTGTGAACGCCGGCAACGGCACCGACAACGCTGTTCAGACAGAGGCTGTACCGGTAGAAGCCGGCAAGGCTGTCTGGGTGGAAGTTTCTGAGGACAAGACCGCCAAGATTTCCTACGAAGCACAGTCTGGCAAAATCCCTGAGTATGTAGAAACTTTTGTTGTCCACGCTTATGTACCCCTTTCCTGGAAAAATGTTAATATGTGGGCATGGTCCGCACCGGATGGCACCAATGCTTTTGCCGCATGGCCCGGCGCAGCTATGAAGGAAGGCGAGGACGGCTGGTTTACCGGTAAGGTTCCTGTCTGGGTCAATTCTCTTATTATCAACGGTAACGAAGGAAGCGTCCAGACCAAAGACATTTCCATTGAAGCCAAGGAACTCTGGGTTACCGTGTATGAAGACCTCACTTATGAACTGAGTTACGAAGATCCTGCCAAGAAGGCAGAGGATGTGACTGTACATGCTAAGGTTCCCGCAGATTGGGAAGCTCCCAACTGCTGGGCGTGGTCTGCACCGGACGGCACCAATGCATTTGAAAGCTGGCCCGGAAAGGCACTGACAAAGAACGGCGACTGGTATGAGATTACCGTTCCCGGTTGGATTAACTCCGTTATCATCAATGCCAACGAGGGCAAGATTCAGACCGGTGATCTGTCTGTGGAAAAGGGAAAGGATCTTTGGATTGTGGTAACAGATCCTGACAACGCAGTTGTTACTTATGAAGAGCCTGCAGCAGAGCCGGCATCTACCGAGCCCGAAACAGCTCCCGCAACGGAGCCTGCTGCACCCGCAGAAGGAGGAAGCAACACCGGTGTGATTGTCGGAGTTGTTGTTGCCATCGTTGTGGCGGCGGCAGTAGTTGCTGTGATCGTTCGCAAGAAGAAGTAAGCATTTTCAGAACCCAATGTTGCGGGTTCACGGTAATCGTGGACCCGCAATTTCCTGCATTATAGAAGGAGGAATTCCTATGAAACGATTTGCTGCGTGGATACTGGCGGCAATTATGGTTCTCAGTCTTGGAGCCTGCGGTACCAAAAAACAAAGCAACAGCAACGAGCTGGTGATCTGGCATGATAAGGAAGAAAGCATTATAAGTGCACTGTCTGATTGTCTGAAAGAAGCGGCTCCGGAGCTGCAAGTAGTATTTGAAAAAAAGACAAGTCTTACGGATTCGCTGAAGCTCGTGGGCAATGACCCGGCTGCAGCACCGGATTTGTTCATTTTTGCCCATGACAAGGTGGGCGTATTCGCAGAAATGGGAATTTTAGCGCCTGTTTCTCAGTTCCTCGATGAAAAGACTCTGGAAAACTACCTGCCTATGACCTTGCAGGCGGCGACCTATCACGACACGCTTTATCAGCTTCCCCTTTATTTCGAAACGCTGCTCTTTATGTACAACCGTAAATATATGCAGGATGACGAGGTGCCCGCAGACACAGATGCGCTTTTTGAGTATATGCAGGCAAACACCGGCAGAGGCCGATATGGGTTTGTAGAGCAGCACAGCACTGCCTATTATTCTGCGGCCTGGATTCACGGCTTTGGCGGTCAGATCATTAACGAAAACGGCCAGCCCTTCCCGGAGGGGCAGCCCATAAAGGATGCGCTTACTTATCACAAAAAATTTGTGGAGCTGATGCCGGGCGAGACGGAGTACAATACTGTCAATACCCTCTTCCTGGAGGGCAAGGCGGATGCAACCATCGGCGGACCGTGGATGGTACCTTCGGCCCGTAACGCCGGTATTGAACTGGGAATTGCAACTATGCCTGTCGTAAGCAGTACCGGAAAGCCTCTGGCACCTTATTCTGGCATACAGGGACTTCATGTTCTTACTTTTGCGGCAAAGGAAAAAGCGGAGGCAGTACAGAAGCTGTTTACTGCACTCTCCCAGCCGGAAATCGGTGTCAAGCTGGCGGTTGCCAGCGGATGTGCGCCTGCCAACAGCCTTTGCTATGAAAATGAAGATATTCGAAACGATGAGCTTGTTCAGTCCATGCGTAAAACCGCAGAAATTGCCATCCCCATGCCAAACATTCCGGAGATGGATGTGATGTGGACGGTGGTTGGAAATCTTCTTACAGATGTAAACCTTTCTCATAAGGCAATCGATCCCAGCTTTGATGCGGCACTGAAAAAGGCAAATGATCTGATTGCAGCCATGCACTAAGGGAGGCGCCTATGAAAAGCCGCAGAAAAGATGCCCTTATCTCCTATTCATGGTCGGCACCGTCGCTGATCCTGATTTTGCTGATGGTGGTATTTCCTATTTTCTATACAGGCTATATCAGCCTTACCAACATGAATGTGTACCACTGGTTTAATTTTTCCATTGTAGGTGCGAAAAACTATATCCAGGCACTGTTCGTGTTTGATTCCGGATTCCTTTCCTCGTTGCTGGCAACAATTTTGTGGACGGTCATCAGCATGTTCCTTCAGCTTACCATTGCGTTTGTGCTGGCAAGCCTCCTTAATATGCCAAAACTGCGGCTGCGTAAGCTCTATAAGACATTGCTGATGTTTCCGTGGGCTATGCCCGGATATGTGTCCATTCTGCTGTGGAAAACCGGCATATTTAATTCCCAGTTTGGCCTTCTCAATCAATGGATGGAAAAGCTGGGCGCCCAGACGATTCAGTGGCTCAGCAATGATGTTTCTGCCTTTATCTGCTGCAGCATCGTAAATCTCTGGCTGGCACTTCCGTTTATGATTATGATTATGGATGGCGCCATGCAGTCTATTGACAAGAGCTATTATGACAGCGCATTGCTGGACGGTGCTTCCTGGCTGGAGCGGACCTTCTATATTACCGTTCCTGCAATCAAGAGCATTATCGCGCCGGCAGTGATTATTACGGTGTTTACCACATTCAAGCAGTTTGATGTGGTTTACCTGCTGACGCAGCAGGCGGGGGCGCAAACCGGTTCCGGTTTCCATACCATTTTGACATACGCCTACGAAAATGCCTTTATCACCAATAATTACGGTTACAGCTCGGCAATCTCCATTTTGATTTTCCTGCTGCTCATCGTATTTTCTGCAAAATTTGAATTAAAGGAGGAGTGAAGATGAGCAGTAAAAAAGCAAAAGAGACTGCAAAGCTCACTGCGGTAAATCTCTTTTTTATACTTCTCTGCTTTGTGACGCTGATTCCTATTCTTTATGCGGTTTCGGTTTCTTTCAGCGGACAAAACAGCCTCCTGAGTTCGGATTTTTCCTTTATTCCTAAAAATTTTACATGGGATAATTACAAGGAAGTGCTGTTTGGCGAAGATATCGGTATATGGTTCCGGAATACTGTTTTGCTGGCCGTTGTTACTGTCACACTGTCTCTTTCTCTGGCGATTCCGGCAGCTTACTGCTTTTCACGGCGGCGTTTTCCCGGACGCAAAGCAATTTTGAAGAGTTTGGTGCTGCTGAACTCTTTCCCGGCGATTCTTTCCATGTTTGCAATTTACCGCCTGCTGCGGCCTATGGGTCTTGTGAATCACCGGTTGGGGCTGATACTGGTCTATACCGGTACCATGATGGTGTTCAGCCTTTGGAATACCAAGGGTTATTTCGACACCGTTCCATTGGAAATTGAGGAAGCGGCCCATATCGACGGTGCGAATGATATTCAGGTGGTGCTGAAAATCGTTCTGCCTTTGGCACGCCCCAGCATCATTGTCACAGGACTGATGGTGCTGATCTATGTGTGGAATGAATATATTTATGCCACCACATTTATGACGGGAGAAGCAAACTATACTCTGGCGGCTGGTTTGAATGCACTGCAGGCTACAGAAATGCAGGGCAGCTGGCCCGTATTTGCAGCGGCATCCATTGCGGTGTCTCTGCCGGTACTGGTGATTTTCTTCCTCTGCCAGAAATACATGACCTCAGGATTGACTGCTGGAGGCGTTAAAGGATGAAAAAAGAAGCAATTTTGCATATTCCTATGTCGGAATATGCTTACGGACTGACTGAAGAAAAAATAGTCTATCGTCTGCGCTGCGGCAGGGGAGACTTAAAGCGCGTGACCCTTTCCTATGGGGACACGGCCTGCCGTGTTACCCCGATTCTGTTTACCGATGTGCAAATGGAGATCGTCGCATCAGACGGACTGCACGATTACTGGCAGGTGGTAGTGGACAGTCTTTATAACCGGGTTTATTACTATTTCACACTGGATGACGGCAGGGAGCAATGCTATTACTACGGTGATATATTTACCGACCGTCTGGTGGATGATCGTTCCCAGTATTTTAAACTCCCCTTTAACCACCGGGCAGATATTGTCCGGGAGCCGGACTGGGTTTCGGATGCAGTGGTCTATAACATTTTCCCCGACAGCTTTGCAAGCGGCAAGGGCTTTCTGACAGGATTGCCGGTGCAAAAAATGCATAAAGGGCACATTACCAACAGTAAACTGGGGGGAACCTTACAGGGAGTAGCAGAAAATGCCGAATACCTCAAGGATCTCGGCATCAACTGCATTTATTTGAATCCGATTTTTGCGGCAGGAGAATACCACAAATATGATTTGCTGGATTATTTCCATGTGGATCCCTGCTTTGGCGGAGATGAGGCATTCCTCAATATGGTGGAGGCTCTCCATAAAGAGGGCATCCGGGTGATCATTGACGGGGTGTTCAATCATTGCGGCTGGTATTTCTTTGCCTTTGATGATGTTGTAAAGCGCGGAGAAAAGTCTCGCTACAAGAATTGGTTTTACAATCTTACATTCCCTGTGGTACGACCGGAGGATCCGGAAGATTACCCCGGCTATGCCTGTTTTGCCTATGAACGGATGATGCCGAAGCTTGCCACAGATAACCCCGAGGTACAGGAGTATTTCTGCCGCGTTGGTGCCTATTGGGTGCGGCAGTTCCATATCGACGGCTGGCGGCTGGATGTTGCCAGCGAAGTAAACGACGATTTTTGGCGTGCATTCCGCAAAGCGGTTAAGGCTGAAAATCCGCAGGCAATTTTGATTGGCGAGGTTTGGGAGACTGCGAATCATTGGCTCCAGGGAGATATGTTTGATTCGACCATGAATTACGATTTCCGCAAGCATTGCGACCTGTTTTTTGCAAAGGGAGCCATCGATGCCCAAGAATTTTCCGACCGTATTACCAATATGCTGATGCGCTACCGGATGCAGACAGCCGAAGCCCAGCTGAATCTGCTGGACAGTCACGATGTGGGACGCTTTTTGTCCTTATGCGAGGGCAACCGTCTGCGGTACCGTTTGGCAATTCTGTTCCAGATGAGTTTTGTAGGAATGCCAACGGTATTTTACGGGGATGAGCTGGGGATTACCGGAGAACGGGAAGAGGAATTCAGAAAAGCCATGCCATGGGGCGGTGGAGATACGGAAATAAGAAAATTCTTTAAACGCGCCATTGCCATGCGCCGGGAACTGATGCCTCTGCGGCGGGGAAATTTCCGGACGGAGCAGGCAAATGCAGGTTCCGGTTTGCTGATTTACACAAGAACCTGGGAAGGACAAACCGTTCGCATCTGTATCAATGCAGGAAATGCGGAAGAAATTCTTCAGGACTTTGGAACCGCTTACTGGTCAGAAGGCTATGAAAACGGCAGACTGAATGGTTATGGCTTTGCAGTTTTCGTGGAAAACACATAAAAGATTGACGGCTTACGGTAATAAGAGTATAGTAAATAGCAATTAGGGAAGGGAGGAAAACGGTATGCGTGTTACCATTAAAGATGTGGCGAAAGCCGCAGGGGTGTCCGTTTCGACGGTATCAAAGGTAATCAACCACCATTACAGTATCTCGGAAAAGACTGCTCGGCATGTGCGGGAGGTAATGGAGGAGCTGAACTATTACCCCAGCGCAAGCGCTCAGAGCTTTGCAAAAGGAGCGACGCATACCGTGGCGGTGCTGACAGATCTCGGCACGGATATCGCCTTCCGAAATCCGCATATGTTTGAGATTATTGCGGGTCTCGATGAAGTGCTCCAAAGAAAAGGATATCGTCTGCTGTTACAGGGAGTGGATCAGGCTTCGGCTTATGAAACTGCTAAGGATCTCATTGCCCGTCGGGCGGTGGATGCCATCGCAATCCACATTTCTGTTTTGGCTTATCCTTTGGCGGGGCTTCTGACACAGCTGCGCTTTCCCCATATTGTGCTGGGAGCGCCTAATTTTCAAAGCCAGGTCTGCTGGATCGATAATAATAACATTTATTCCGGAACCGTTGCCGGTCAATATCTGCTTTCTGCCGGCTACCGCCGCATTGCTTTTGTGGGCGGACAGTACTACGATATGGGCTCTACGGATCGTTTGCAGGGAGTGCGGCAGGCATTGCAGGATGCCGGTATCTCAGTTGATGAGCGATATATCTGGCAGGGTGAATCTACCCGTGCAGACGGATATAACATGACAAAGCAGCTTCTCACGGTGAAGCCGCTGCCGGATGCTGTTGTCTGCGCAAATAATACCATTGCATTGGGATGCATGAGTGCCATTCAGGAGGAGGGGCTTCGCATTCCGGAGGACATGGGGATCATGGCCTTTGACGATTATCCGTATTCCCGGATCACAGATCCAATGCTGACGGTTGTGGACATCAATGTGCGTGACATGGGACGGCAGGCAGCAAAAATGCTGCTGGAAATTATTCACAGACCCAATATGCAGGTACAGACGTATGTGACTACTTCCGATCTTCTTGTGCGGAGATCTACGTGCAGTCATAGCGGCATTCCGGAAAATGACTGAATATCATTTTCCCTCCTGATAAATGCAGATGCTGCAAAATCCCTCCCTTACCGGAAGCAAGGGAGGGATTTTGTAGTTCATACGGGCATTTTCATAATACGGAAGGAAAAGTCCAAGCAGACGCAGGATGCGGAGTTTATCCACCGCATCATAGAGGGCCGTTCGGAAAAAATCAATGAGAGCACCGCAAAATTTTGCGGTGCTCTCATTTTTGTGCGGAAATATTATTTCTGCAAATGCCGATTTTCGTAGCATCCGTAGGCTTTCTTTACCAGATAAGTTCCCAGGAAGCCTATGCCGACGCCGATGAGAATGCCGAAGATCACATCGGTCGGGTAGTGGACATAGAGATAAAGACGGGAAAAGGCAATCAGTGCAGCCAGAATCATGGCGGGAATGCCCAGCTTTTTGTTGTAGAGCATCAGTACGGTTGCACCCTCAAAAGAGGCGGTAGAGTGACCGGAAGGAAAGGAAAAATCATGCAGTGCCGGAACCAACAGCTGAATTTCCTTGCCGAAATGCTGGAATTGATAGTCATAGGGTCGTATGCGGGCCACCAGAGGCTTGAGGGTAACATTGCAGACCACCAGACCGATCAGCAGCGCAGCACCCATGCTGAGGCCTGCCTTGCGGTACTTGGGAAAGAACAGGAGAAAAACCGCCAGCAGAATCCAGAAAATGCCGGAATCTCCCAGCCTGGTCACAGCGGGCATAAAAATGTCAAGAAAATTGCAGGAGAGGTGAGATGCGATCCAATCCAGGATGGGCAAGTCAAATCCCTCTGCCAGAGCGGAAAAGAATGCTTCCATTTCAATACTCCTTACTTGTTTTTAAATGCGGCATGGAGAACCATGGGGGTCAGACCGGGATCGGAACCCAGTTGCACAGTGCCATCCTCTCCGGGAACAAAGCGGATGGTCATGGTAATTTTTCCGTTTTCATCAGTGGTTTTTTCTGCCCAGCCGGCAAATTCCTTGCCTTCCGGCACGGTAACCTGCGGTGCTTTGAAAGAATCAGCGGTGCCGGAAACCAGAAAACTGTCAAGTGTCGCGCCCTCAGAAACAAAAGTCAGACGCACCTGCTCCAGAGGCTCCTGAACGGAAACATTGGATATGTCCGTGACAAGGAATTTCCCGTTATCCTTTTGCGTGAAGAAATAAGTGGTGTCGGAATCGAAGGCGCGGATGGAGCCGTCCCAGCGGGTAACATTCATTTTGAGAACCACATTGGCGGAGAAAAGCTTGTCGCTGTAACGGTAAAAATCCTTAACGGCAGTTACCTTTTCATCAAATGTGTAATTCTGGTACTTCTGTACAAAAGCCAGAGAGTTGGTCTTATCCTTGAAGATTTTGGAGCGGGAGTCGAAATGCTTTGCCAGTTCCTGACTGGTGATATCCCGGATAGCAAATTTGAGATCTGCCTTGGCAGCATTCAGAATCAGTTCCTTTTCTGCATCAGACATGGGGGCAAAGGCCTCAACATCCGGGGACCAGATACCGGTTTCGGCATCCTGCTTGACGGGAATATTGCTGCCGTCGGCATTTGTGATGGTTACTGTCGGGGGAGCCATAAGGCCGTCAAGCTGCTGCTGCTCCATGCGATAGCCGTGAATTCCTTGGGGGAGATACTCCTCAGCCTTGGTCTCAACGGTGCGGACGGTATGGCTGTCATCCAGAGCAACGCCGTTGATAAACACTGTCTGTCCCGGCCACTTTTCTACGGTTACAGACTGATTCCGGGCGAAAAACAGCTCTACCTTACCTAAAGTCCAGTCGGGAATTTCGGCCCGGCGCTCGGATTTGTCTGTCAGCGTAAAGGTGGCAATTTTTTCTTCTCCCAGCATGACCATGTATTTATGGTCACCGGAAAGGCCGGCGGAAGTCTCCGTGTATTGCAGCGGCGTGCTGCCAACTTTCTGCTGCATATAAGCGGCATAGATATCTTTGTTTTCATAGGAAGTATCGGCCTGCTGTGCCATGGTATAGAGCGCCTGCCAGTCCGGCGCAGAGAAAAGCTGTGTGAAGACCTCCTTGCTTTTCGTTTCAGGCTGGGATGCTTCGTATTTTACAAGCCAGTTTTGCAGCTTTGGCAGAACAACGGCGAGGGCAATAAAGAAAACCAGAATAAAGGCTGTATAGATACAGTAGAAAATCCGGGTTCCTTTGGTAGCGTGATGCTTCTTTTTTGACTTTGAAGGGTGTGGAGCAGGCTGTGCCTCAATTTCCTCCGGAAGCGGCAGATTTTCGCCTTTAAGAAGCAGGTCTTCTTCCTGCAGCGGCAGATCTGCCTGCTGCTGTGCAGTTTCCTGCCGTTGAGAATTGCCGGGTATACCGGCTGTATATTTTCCGCGGTACATGGGAATCACTCCTTATTGCCCGGTCGCACCATGAAGAAGGTGGGCATACGGCGGGCGTCTTTTTGCAGAAGAGAATAATTGTTGATCATTTGAACCTTACCGGCTTCGCCGTAGATACCCTGAGTATCACGGTAGAGCATGACGGTAGAGGAACCACCGTCCAGATTGCTGGCGTTGACGGCACCGTACTCCACCATAATGTCAATGACATCCGAGTAGGTCGCGCCCAGAGAACCGGGCTGTCTGCCGTCAATGCAGAGGAAAATTACGGCTCCGTCGGCACGCTGACCGATGGCGGTACGGGGATTGTAGCCGGAATTGCTGCTGTATTCGATTTGGTTGGGAACGCCGTTCATCAAAAGCACGGGGCCAAAGCAGCAGCCGTCCCGGATCTTCATTTCCTTAACACGGTCCTTATCCATGGAATTGGCAACGACCAGCACATTGTCCTCGTTGAATCCCACAAAGCCTTCGTAATTTTTGCCGTCGTCCCAGACAATTTCACCTTTGGAGACTACCATGCCTACAGGCAGGCGGCCCACATAGGACTGACCGGTACCATCGTCGTTGAATGCACCGGCGTTAATGCCGGCAATGGCACCTTCTGTTTCGATTTGGTTTTGAATCCGGGTGCCGGGAATATCCAGAGAAAACTTTTTGGCAGAGGTTGCAAGATACACCTGGGATGGGTCACGGATCACCATGACATGGGCGGTATAGGTGCTGCCCTTGACGGTTTCGATATAAATTCCGTCGGGATGATCTTTCCATTCACCGGATTCATCCGCAGCAATTCCGCTGGTAATAATTATCTGTTCGCCGCTGGAAACATCACCGGGCATTGGCGTGCCCACATCGGCACGGATTTGATCTACAGCATCCTTTCCGATGAAAAGCCCGGGGACCCATTTGGTGGCGCTGGCCTCCAGCAGGGACATGGTAAGAATGTTTCTGGCACTTTCAGAGGGGCCGTTGAAAATCATATTCAGAACCATGGAAAGTCCCATTACGGCCAGTAATATTACGGTAAACAGCACCAGAAAAACTCTTCCCACGATGCGGGCAGCAGTTTTCGATGCCTTTCGGTTATTCCTTTTTGTATTCTTTGTATTCATGGATTGTACCTCAATTTTCGGAAAGTTGGCTGTCATCCGCAAAGACCCAGCGCTGCTGAACCATGTAGCTAACAATAAAAAGAACGATCATAACTACAGCGTGAATCAGTCCCCGCAGGAAAATCCGATCCGCCGCAATGTGCAGCAGCAAATAGGCACCGTGGGTCAGTCCGATTTGCAGCAGGGCAATGGGAACAGCCAGGGCAAAGTACCGCAGCAATGCTTTCCCGGAGGAAGCGGAACTGTGAAATACCAGCTTCTTATTGACAGTAAAGTTAAAGACGGAAGAGAGAATCCGGGCACATCCTGCCGGCAGGGCGGTGAGGGCAAAGCCGGAAGCAAATCCCTGAAACAGGTGCGTAAACAGCATGAACGCTCCCTCATCCACAAAAAAACTGAAAAGCGAGCAAATTGTGTACTTAAAAAAGTGCGAGAGAATCAGCTTATAGATCCGCCAGGAATCTTGCAGCGGACGGAAATGAGAGCTTTCATTTTCCTCAATATAGACTGTGCGGATTTTAACTTCATCGAAGGGAATTTTGCACGATTGCATCTTGAGCAGCATATTGGTTTCATACTCAAACCGATCCCCCTCAATCTGGGTAAACAGCCGAAGATATTTTGCCGGTATGGCACGAAGGCCGGTCTGGGTATCGGAGATTCGCATTCCAACAAAAATTTTGAATACCCCGGAGGTGATTCGGTTGCCGAATCGGCTGCGGGAGGGAACATCCGGCTGGGAAAAATCCCGGACACCCAAGGTTAAACGGCCGGTTTCCAGCATATGGAGCGCGCAGGCTTTGGTGTCCTCGGGGTGGTGCTGATTGTCACCGTCTACAGTGACAACACCGCTTCGCTCCGGGCGATGCTCCAGAAACCATGTAAAAGCAGTTTTGAGTGCGGCACCTTTACCGCGATTTTCGGGATGGTGCAGCACGGTAACTTGGGGATGGGCAGCGGCAGCTTCAAAGTAGTGCAGATTTTCCTGTTTGCTGCCGTCGTTTATAAGAATAATATCGTCGAAGCCATATTCCACCAGACCGTCGATTACCGTAAGAAGCTTTATATCGGGATCGAGGGAGGGAAGTATGACGCTGATTTTTGAAAGAGGTAGCATAATTTCAGTCCTTTCCTGATGCATTCAGCATAAAATCATTCAGTAATATATCTATATGGACTATTGGTCGGACACAGTAATTATACCACAATCACAGCGCAATAGGAAGAATTATTTCCATAAAAAACAGGTGAAATGCTGCGCAATTTCTTCGCAGGAAAAAGAAAGAGGGGCAAATGGATTGCATCCGGGGGAGGATATGAAAGATAACAAAGCATGCAGTACATATAAAAATATCTCATGCGCAAGCGGAGTATATCCACGCAGCTTGCAAAGAAGCAATAAAGAGATCCCTTCAGTAACAAAACCGAGGACGGCTCTTGCCTGAACCTTCCCCGGTTTTTTATTGCAGCATTGGATTTGAAGTCCTGATATGATTTCCTTATCTTGCCCGCAGCTGCCAAAATGCTACGGCACTGGCGGCGGCTACATTGAGAGAATCCACCTGATGAGACATGGGAATCTTAACAGTGTAGTCGCAATGGGCAATGGAATTTTCTGACAGACCGTCGCCCTCGGTTCCGAGGATGATTGCGAGCTTGGGTTCCTCCATCAGCCTGGGATCGTCGATACTGATGCTGTTATCGGTGAGAGCCATAGCGGCAGTCCGAAATCCCATGCGGTTCAGAAGAGAAAGCCCTTCCTCGGGCCATTGGTCGAGGGTTTCGTTGATTCGTGTCCAGGGAACCTGAAACACCGTTCCCATGCTGACCCGGGCGGCACGGCGGCACAAAGGGTCACAGCAGGTGGAGGTGATCAGAACGGCATCCACATTGAGAGCGGCGGCGGAGCGGAAGATAGCGCCCACATTGGTGGCATCGGCCACACCTTCCAGCACAGCTATGCGCTTTGCATCCTTGCAGATTTCTTCCGGGCGCGGAAGACAGGGGCGGCGCATGGCACACAGGATGCCTCGTGTCAGCTCATAACCGGTAAGAGATGCCAGAACTGACCGATCTCCGGTGTACACAGGGATATCGCCGCAGCGCTCCAAAATGGCTTGTGCCTGCCCGGTAATGTGCTTGCGCTCCATCAGCAGGGAAACCGGCTCGTATCCGGCATCCAGCGCCACCTTGATAACCTTGGGACTTTCTGCAATGAACAGACCCTTTTTCGGCTCCAGCCGATTACGCAGCTGGATCTGGGTCATGCGTGCATAGATTTCCAGTTCCGGAATATCCAGATTTTCTACTTCAATGATATTAGCCATGGGTTTCTCCTTTGTGAATTTTCAGAGCGGTTCTGGTGCAGTACCCGGCGTATCCTTGACACCCAACACATGATCCTGCGCATTTCCAAGCGAAAGGCGCAGGTGCTCGCAGGCAGGCTGAAGGGGGGCAGTTTATTTTGTCTGCTGCTTTTCTTCTTCTTCCTTTTCCAGAACGGTAAAGGCAACCTTGCCTACCAGAGTCTTGGGCAGCTCGGAACGGAATTCGATTTCCTTCGGCAGAGCATACTTGGGAAGGTGTGCGGCACAACGCGCCAGAATCGCCTTCTTCAACTCTTCGGTTGCGGCGATGCCGGGCTTCAGCACGATAAAAGCCTTGACACGCTGCATCTTGTAATCATCCTTGACACCAATGACGGTGCTCATCAGAACGGATTCATGTGCGTCGATAATGTTTTCTACCTGAGAAGGGTAGACATTATAACCGCTGGTGATGATCATGCGCTTAAGCCGCTGCTTAAAGTAGACAAAGCCTTCCTCATCCATGGTTCCCAGATCGCCGGTGTGAAGCCAGATTTGACCATCCGCGTGGAGCTGGAGCGTCTGGGCGGTTTCCTTGGGGTTATCCATGTAGCCCTGCATAATGCTGGGACCGGTAATGCAAATCTCACCCAGAGTGCCATAGGGGACCTCGTCATGGGTGGAGGGAGTACAGATTTTGAAATAGGTATCGGGGAAGGGAATGCCGATACTGCCGACTTTGTGGGTGAATCGGGGAGTCAGACAGCAGGCGGTAACGCTTTCGGTAGTGCCGTAGCCTTCACGGACCTGCTCGGTGGAGCGGTGAGCCTTCAGAAAGGCGTCTACTTTATTTTTAAGCTCCACGCTGAGAGAGTCGCCGCCGGAGAAAATACCCATCAGCTGGCTCATGTCCAGATTCTGCGCATCGTCCATCCGCAGCAGTGCCTCGAAGAGGGTGGGAACACCGGCAATGTAGTTGGGCTTATACTGCGCCAGCAGTTTGCAGTAGCTCTTTGCGTCGAACTGAGGAATCAGAATGGTGGTAATACCCCAGTAGAGCATGGTGTTGATGCACACGCCCAGACCGAAGCCGTGGAAAATAGGCATGATGGCAAGGCAGGTGTTGCCCGGGTTGATGCAGTTGCCGGCGGTGCCGGTCTGGAGAGCAAGAGCGTTAAAATTGAGATTGGAGAGTAAAATGCCCTTGGTGGTGCCGGTGGTGCCGCCGGAATAGAGAATAGCGGCTACTTCGGAACCGTCGCCATGGTGGATATAGGAGCCGGTGTAGTTCTCACCGGAGCGGATGAAATCCTTCCAAAGAAGCACTTCGCCGTTTTTGGGAAGCTTTACGGCGTTTTTCTGCGTTAGAGGGTAGACGATCTTCTTGATGCCGGCCAGACCGTCGGTAATGTCGCAGATCAGCAGAGTCTTCATCTTCAGGCGGCTGCAAATTTTCTCGAATTTGGGATAGAACTGTCGGAGAGTCAGGCACATGACACTCTTGGAGTTATTGATATAGCCAACGATCTCCTCCTCGCCGGAGAGGGGATGGATCATATTTGCCACAGCACCGATGCGGTTAATGGCATAGAATAAAATAATTGCCTGGGGGGTGTTGGGCATGCAAATCGTAACCCGGTCACCGACCTTGACGCCCTGTGCCCGCAAAGCCCTGGCTGCCAAATGGATCTGTGCAATAAAATCCCGATAGGAGACTTTGTTGCCATAGAAATTATAGGCATAGGTGTTAGGAATGGCATTTGCGGTGGCTTCAATGGTGTCGACGATAGAGCCATTATAGTAGCGAAGGGTTACGGGAATATCCCCGGCAGCTTTAAACCACGGAGTTTTGATGCCTTCCGGCACCGGGAAGCTGATGGAGTGCTCCCCTGCGGGGTGAAAGACGTCATCAAACAAATTCATAATTACTTGCCTCCATTATGGGCCAATCCCAAATTTCCGGATGGGCATCCGGTGCGTTTTTCCGTTAGACCCAAGACGATATCTCCTTGTTTTCTATATAAGTCCATTCAAGAGTTCATTTTACCATAGAAAAGCAGCTTTGGAAATAGACAAAACAACAAATGCGTATATTTTTCAAACAGAATATAAAGCCGAAAAGGAAAGAACAGGCGTACCGCAATCCTGCGGCACGCCTGCTGATAAATAAAACATAGGTTGCGGCTTGCTTTTACCCGAAAGTTTGGGCTTTTTGTGCGGCGATTTCAGCAGTGCTGCGTCTTTTTGCGGCGCTTGCAGCGCATCGCGGAGAATAGCGGATAGCTGCCGCTGACAGAGGAGCCTGTAAATTCCCGGCTGCCGTCGTTTTTTCACCATGCCTGGCAGAAAGTTGCAGAAGAATTTACATCCCGCAGAATCCACGCCCTCAACCGGTGAAAACAGCGCTTTGGGATTACTCAGAACGCAGGGCAATGACGGGATCCTTCTTGGCTGCCTGTCTGGCGGGAATCAGACCGCCCAGCAGTGTCAGCACCATACTTACAAGGATCAGGATCATACCGCTTACAAACGGAAGGTGTGCGGTAATGGCTTCATTGAGATAGGTGTGGATCAGGTAATTTCCGGGGATCAGCAGAATCAGGGAAAAAGCAATGCCCATCAGGCCGGAGCCGAGGCCGATGATAAAGGTTTCGGCATTAAAGACTTGGGAAATGTTTCCTCTTGAGGCGCCGATGGCCCGCAGAACACCGATTTCCTTTGTCCGCTCCATGACGGAAATATAGGTGATAATACCAATCATAATGGAAGAAACCAGAAGCGACACAGCAACAAAGGCTATCAGTGCATAGCTTACCGTTTCAATAATGGTATTGATGGAGGACATCATAATGCCGGTGAAATCCGTGAAACGGATCACCTTGCCCTCCTGACCGGAGTTTTCCATCGCCTCATTATAATCGTGAATAAAATTCAGGAATTTCTCTTTCCCATCGAAGTCTGACATAAAAAAGTATATGGCAGCCGGCTGCGCCGGATCAGCGTAGCCCAGCAGGGAGAGGTTGGTTTCGGCGCTGCGCTGCCGGGCCTGGGAAGTGACTGCATCCAGTAAACGCTTGAGTTCGTCCTCGCTCATATTGAATTTGAAGGCGTGCATCAGTTTATCTTGATCGATATAGAAGGCATCGCCGATGTATTCTGCAAAGTTTTTACCAAACTCTGCCACCTTGTCGGAGAGAATCTGCAATACTACGGGTTCCATCATCTTTTTCCCCATGACAGTGCAGGCTCCCAAGGTGACCGGATGTGCTTCGAAAGTTTTCACCAGACCGGGAATATCTTCGGCTTTCACTGTCACAAACAGATCTTCGTAGCCGGGGAGGGTTTCTTCGGGGACGGAAGGTGCAGAAGGATCTGTCGGTGCGGCAGTGGGGGGCAGCGTGTCTGGGATTTTCGGGGTGGTATCTGCTGCCGGCGTGAGGCTGTCGATTGTTGCCTGAGGATCCAAGATGTTTTCATGGGCAATGTGCCCGGTGAGCAGTCCCAGCATGAGGGGCTTATAGACCTCGGTGAAGGTTTCGGTAGAGAAGGAATATTTTACGGAAAGATTTTGCAGGGCATTTCCTGCAAATTCCGATTGCATAAATGCATCCACCATGGGGGCTGCATCCTTCAAATGCAGCTTTGCGGCACCGGTGTCATCCCGATTGTTGGAAACAAATTCTGTAAGCATCTGCTGCATCAGCTGGGACAGTGTGTACAGAAAATCCTTTTCTGCAGAAGCAGAATCCACCTGAATGGAATCGGCTATTTCACTGAGGTACTTTTCCAGCATTTTTTCAAGGTCACCGTTATGGATATTTACGCCGATTGCGGTAGAAATGGCATCGGCATCCACACTGATCATATCCTCCAGATCAATGGCGCCGTCCTCACCCTGATAGTCAAAGGGCTTGCCGCTGAAGACGTTGATTTCCGGGTTGCTGAGCTGATCCCTTACGATCTGGGAAGAAGCTACGGTGTCCATAATGTGCCGGGTAAGATCTGCATGAAAGGCAAGGCCGGGGCTCAGTGTGGCTGCGCTGCTGCCGTCCCTGGGGCATACAATGCCGACGACCTTCAGCTCTTTGGAAGATGCTACCAGAGCTTTCATATAGTCGGTATTTTCCGACATATCCTCCCAGATGCCGTATTCACTGTTGAAACGGTAAAGATCGGGGACGGAAACCAGTTTGAATTTCATGGACATGAGATCGTCATAGGACCATTCCAGAGGTGCTTCCTGCGGCAGGACGGTTTCGCCGTTCATCAGAAGTGCAATCATTTTTTCCAGACTGTCCAGCTCTTTCATGCCCAGAGTATAGGCCAGATGGTCAGAAAGCTGATTGGGCGCAGGCAGTACAAAGACCAGCTCGTCATAGTTCTGAGGCCAATGCCCCCGAAGCATTTCATACTGGGAATCCAGCATTTTTTCGTTGGGAACCATTTCCGAAAAAGCGTTTACATCCATAATGGCGGAAATAAGGTCGTTGCCGGTAATTTTCTGGAAGAGACAGGCAGGATTGATCTGCCGCAGTACATCAGGCTCCGCAGAATAAATGAGGGGTTGGATGTTATAGTCATATTGAACGGCATTGAGTGCCGAACCAATCTTGTCCCAGTTGTTTTCCAGATGGGTCTTGAAAGAACCGAGATCATTGGCACCGATGTGGTTCATAATGTTGGATAGCGTAGGATATTCTTCTACGATGCTGCCGCCGGCGGAGCTGTTGGGATCGGCCGTATTGGCAGGGGAGAGGGCGGAAATAATGTCCGCCGTTTGGGACTGAATGGTGAGGGGATTGCTGGCCAGAATATCGTCCTGCACGCTGTCCATGTAGCCTTGGAAGCCGGCGGAAAGAGACATGATGAGGGCGATGCCTATAATGCCGATGGAACCGGCAAAAGAGGTCAGCAGGGTGCGGCCTTTCTTGCTTTTCAGGTTATTGAAGCTGAGGCTCAGTGAGGAAAATAAGGACATGGAGGATTTTCCCATGTTCTTGTGTACAGGGACTCCCTGCGTGGATTCTTCGACGGTGTAGGGATTGCTGTCTCCCATGATCCTGCCGTCTTTGACACGGACAATCCGATCGGCGTACTGCTCTGCAAGCTCCGGGTTGTGGGTGACCATGACTACCAAACGATCCTTGGAGACTTCCTTGAGAAGATCCATTACCTGAATGCTCGTCTGGGAATCCAATGCACCGGTAGGCTCATCGGCCAGCAGAATCTTTGGATCGTTCACAAGGGCACGGGCAATCGCCACACGCTGCATTTGTCCGCCGGACATCTGACTTGGTTTTTTATGGATTTGATTTCCGAGCCCCACCTTTTCCAGAGCTTCCACGGCACGCTTGCGCCGCTGGGAGCGGGGAACGCCGGAAATGGTGAGAGCCAGCTCCACATTGGCCAGCACCGTCTGATGCGGAATCAGATTGTAGCTTTGGAATACGAAGCCGATTGTGTGATTGCGGTAGGAATCCCAGTCCCGGTCGGTGTATTTCTTGGTGGAAATACCGTCAATGATGAGATCACCGCTGTCATAGTGGTCAAGACCGCCGATCACATTCAAAAGCGTCGATTTTCCGGAGCCGCTAGGGCCGAGGATCGCAACCAGTTCGCTTTTTCGCAGATTCAGGCTGACACCGTCCAGAGCGGTCTGCACCAGATCCCCTGTGACATATTTTTTTCTGACATTTTTGAGTTGAAGCATAGATAGTAAGAAGCTCCTTTTTACCAACACAAGGATGTATGTAAGCCGGTTCAGCTGCGCTTTTTGGAGGAGAAGCGGCCGAAGCAGAAGGGATAGGCAATGATGGACACAAGGATCCCCCCCGTCACATCCAAAACGGAATGCTGCTTAATAAACATGGTGGAGAGGATAATGAGCATTGCAACGACAAAAAAGCCTGCTTTCCATGCCGGATGCTGAAGCCCCTTGCTTTGCCATCCGGCAAACATGATACCCAGAGAGCCAATGACATGAACGGAAGGAAATACATTGGTGTTGGTATCCAAGGCGTAGAACCATTTCAGAAAACGGGTGAAAAGATTGTCACGGGTAAATACTGTGGGACGCAGCTCCTGACAGGTAGGAAAGATGAAGTACATGAAGATGGAAAAGCTGTAAGTAATGATTACAAAGCGCATAAATTTCCGAAAAACATCCGTGTCATACGCGAGTGTGTAAAGCAGAATGCCAACGGTGAATAGGAACCAGAACAGATACGGGATCAGGAACCACTCACAAAAGGGAATCAGATCATCCAGAGCACAATGCATGACATGGTAGCTGCTAACCGGATAAAACCGTTCCATAAACAGAAATGCAAGTCCGTAAATGGGCCAGTAAAGCAGCAGCCACAGGTGTCGAAATTCTGGAGAATTGATATTATTCAGCCGTAGCCTGCGGTAATCAACAGCCGGAACAGGTCGCTGCATAGCCTTTTTCCTCCATTCCTGCCTGCATTTGGCGAAAAATTACATCGCCTGCATTTTGCTTTTCACTGTTCGCAAGGGAGCAGCGCATTTTATCCAGTTTTTTGGGATTTTCCAGAAGATGCACGCAGATGTCGGCAATATCCTTAACGGTGGTACCGGTAAGGGCGGCACCCTTGCGGATAAAATAAATTTTATTGTATTCCTCGCAGCCTGCCACTGCGTCGATAAAGACCATGGGCAGATTTTTGGCGGACGCTTCGGTAACGCTGATCCCACCGGGCTTGGTGAGGTAGAGGTCGGCGCTGTCCATGAGCGTTGACATATTCTCCACATAGCCAAGAATATGCATGTTTTTATGTTTACCATATTGGGCGGCCAGCTTTTTTTGAAGGGAACGATTTGTGCCGCAGACGATGGTAACATCTGCTGTGGCGGGCAGGCACTTTGAAAGCTGCTTTGCCAGCTTCTTCATGGGGCCGCAGCCCATGCTGCCACACATCATCAGCAGATGCTTGTGGGATTGAGGAATGCCAAAATCCGCCTTGGCACGGGCCATGGGGGTGGCGTTATAGAACATCTGGCGGATGGGAATGCCGCTGCAGAGTATCTGTTCGTCGGCGATTTTGGGACATTCATAATAGACGGACAGGGGAGAATCGGGGATAAAATAGAAGTCCACCTCGCTCTCCTTGGTGCCCGGATTGCAGGTGTAGTCGGTGGCTACCAGACCGGTGACAATAGGCAGATGGTATTTTTTCTGCACTTCGGTGACCATAAGGGAGGCAAAAACATGGGTGCAGATCACTTGATGGAAGCCGCCGTCTTTGATGTACTGAAAGATCCGATCCGTCCCCCGGGTGAGAAGCTTGTAGATACTGGAATTTTCCTGAAACATATTGCCGTGCTTTTCAGAATAGCTGTAGCCGATCTGGAACAGACCGTGGAAGTGACGGTATATGGTTACATGCCCCCAACAGATAAATTTCGATAGATTCGGGGAGACAAAAGCAAGGGCGTCTTCCACAACACACGCTTCTCCTTGCAGATCATAATATTCTTTGATTGCTTTTGCACAGGAATTATGCCCCTGTCCTGTGCTGCAGGTTAAAATAAGAGTTGCCATTTTCCGGCTCCTTTCAGCTATGCTGGCAGGCCAGTCTTTTCTGAAGCGCTGTTAATCGAGGGCGGTTATAGCGCTGGATCAGGATGAACGGAATGTTTGATAGAATATAGAGTGCGGTGAAGATCCGACCGCCGATACCGGGCCAAAGCCACAGGCAGTAAAGTCCGGCAAAGCAAAGCATCCAATGCGTAAACTCTGCAATGCAGGTCTCCTTAATCATCAGGGGGAGATCCTTCTGAAAGTCGTGATTGAGTTTCTTTTCTTTCATGACTTGGGGAAAGTGCCTGCTCATATCAGGAACTTTTTTCTGCCATTTTCGTATACCCAGCCCATGATAGACCGCACCGGATCGTTCCCAACGGAAGCTCCTGAAGGGAAAACGATTTTCTTTGAACCATGCGTTGGGGATTAGCCGACCGATGACAAAGGATGCAACACCGATGGAGGCAATATAGATTACGCATTTAATGATACCCATACTTTTTATACCTTTGCGCTTCCCGAAAAATTAGTGCCGATTGGTTCTGAAGAATGCGAGCCCCAGGCATCTTGGGCCGCAGTGGCTGGAAATTGTGCTGCCGGCCTTGGTCTCAATGACCTGCTCAAAGGGCTGCAGTTCCCGGACCAGCTGCATGACCATTGCGATCAATTCAGCGGGAACACCGGAGTGTGTGACAAAGATACGGTCCAGCTGGATGTTGTCCTGATTCGCAAGCCGTGCGCGAACATAGGCCATAATGGATTTTTCCATGTCACCCCGAAACTTTTTGCCCACATGCATTTTGCCGTCTTCGACGACAATTTCCGGGCGCAGTTTCAGCGCATTGGCGCCGAAAGCGGCGATGCTGGAACAGCGGCCGCCTTTGTGGAGGTAGTCGAGTGTCTGGAGCACGAAGCTCACATCAATGCGGTCCTTCATATCGTTGAGGGCGTCGTAAATCTTCTGCGCCGGATAGTCTGCGGCCGCCAGCTCTACAGCCAGCAGCGCCAGATGACCGGAGCCGGAAGAGAGACTTTTGCTGTCCACTACGAACACATTTCCCGGGAACTGGGATGCTGCGATGCAGGCGTTCTGGTAGCAGGAGGAAATGTCGCTGGAAAGGCTGATGTGGACGATCTGACAGCCCTCGTCAATGTACTTCTGGAAACAGTCGGCGTAAACGCCAACGGAAATGGCAGAAGTCTTGGGCAGGGTGCCGGTTTTCTGAGCGTAGTCATAAAGTTCCCGAGCTGTGACATCTACGCCGTCAAAACGCAGATCATTGCCCAGACAGATTCCCAGAGGGAGCACATCAATATGATAGTTATTGTAAAGTTCCTTGGTAAGATCGCAGGTGGAGTCGCAGGTAACTTTTATCTTAGCCATAAGATAGCCTCCAATGTCATTATTTTACGCTTCTACTATAACGCAGGAATGTCAAATAAAACTCAACCCATCTTCAACAATTGTTGAAAATCACAGATGGGTTTTTGAAAAATTTTGATTGCACGCAGAATTTTTGTTGACATTTTGTGCGTATGCTGTTAGCGTAGAATGCGACAGAAGGTGTCAGGAAAACCCTGACATTGGCGTAAAACCCTGCCCCAAGGAGAAACCATTATGGTAAAAAAGTGTGTAAAAATCGTATTTCTTGCAATATTGCTGCTGATTGTTTATTTGGTGACCTGCTGCCTGCTGATCCCGGCCTTCCAGAAGAAGGCGGATCGTCCGCTGAATCTGCAAATGCCCGGCCAAAATGCACAGACCGGTGCACAGTGGGAACGGGTCGCAAGTCTGGATGATAACATGGAAGCCTTGGAGCGCCGTTTGCAGCTGATCGAATCTGCTGAAAAAGAGCTGATTTTCAGCACCTACAATCTAAAGACCGATACCGGTGGCAGGGACGTGCTCAGCGCCATTATGGCTGCTGCCAAGCGGGGCGTCCATGTCCGTATGATCATAGACGGCATGAACGGCACGCTGGATCTTGCGGATAATGAGATTTTCAACACCTTGGCAGCCTGCGAAAATATCGAGGTGCGCATCTATAATCCCTTTGATCTGTGGCGCCCGTGGTCTCTGAATTACCGGCTGCACGATAAATATATTGTAGCCGATGAGCAGGTTTATATTCTGGGCGGAAGAAATACCCGGAACATATCCTTGGGTGACTATCAGGATACTAAGGATTATGACCGGGATGTGCTGGTCTACAACGGCTCTCAGCGTGAGGACAGCTCATTGCTTCAGGTGAAAGCCTACTTTGAAGAAATATGGGCGCTGCCGGAAACGAAGCCTTATGATCCGCTGAAGGGAAAACCCGATGGAGCCGTAGTAGAGACTATGGAAGCCCACTATCAGGGAACCTGCGAGCGGTACCCTGCTATGCTGGAAAAGACCGACTGGGAAGAGATTACCATGCCGACGAACGGGATTATGCTCATTTCCAATCCCATTTCTGCATGGAACAAGGAGCCTGTGGTCTGGGCATCGCTGCAGGAACTCATGAAAAAAGGCGAGAACATTATAATTGAAACCCCTTATGTGGTCTGCAACAGGCAGATGTATAAAGACCTTGAAAGTCTTTCGGAAGGACGGCAGGTGACGATTATTACAAATTCCCCGGAAAGCGGTGCCAATGTCTGCGGCAGTATGGATTATGTTAACCAAAGAACCAAGGTGTACGGATTGGGAGCAGACGTGTATGAATTTGTCGGTGACCGCTCCCGTCATACCAAAACCGTGCTGATCGATGATCATATCAGCATTGTGGGTTCTTTCAATTTTGATATGCGCAGTACATATTTGGATACAGAAACCATGCTGGTGATCGATTGCCCGGAGCTTAATGCGCAGCTTCGCAGCATCAGCAGGGACTATATGGCCAGAAGCCGGCAGATGATGCCTGACGGTACGGCGGTGCCGGGCAGCGACTATGCGGAAAGACCCATGCCGGCTAAAAAGGATAAATTCCTGAGAATATTCCGCTATCTGGTGTGGCCCATTCGACACCTGATTTGAAATGCGGATTTCTTCTGGAAATATGGGGGAAAATGTGGTAAAATAGTATCATTCCCGGAAAGTGAGGACAGGTTATGCTGAAAATTTTGATTGTAGAGGACGATGGAGAGCTGCGGCAGCTTTTTTCCCATGTACTTATTAAAAATGGCTATACCGTAAAGGGCGTTACCAACGGACAGGAAGGTCTGGACGCTATGGACAGCAGTTACTATGACCTCATCATCTCAGATGTGATGATGCCGGTGATGGACGGCTTTGAAATGGTTCGTCAGCTGCGGCAGGCCGGAAATTCCACTCCGGTACTGATGATTACCGCCAAGGATACCTTTGACGATATGCGCCAGGGCTTTCTTTCCGGCACCGATGATTATATGATAAAGCCGGTCAATGTGAATGAAATGGTGCTGCGGGTGGGCGCGCTCCTGCGTCGGGCGCAGATGATCAACGATAGACGGCTGGTACTGGGCAGCACGGTCATGGAGAGCGATTCTTTCATGGTAGTCACACCGGAAGAATCCTTTAGTCTGCCCCAGAAGGAATTTATGCTGCTCTATAAAATGGCATCCTACCCCGGTAGAATTTTTACCCGTCAGCAGCTGATGGATGAAATCTGGGGCTATGACAGCGAAAGCGATACCCACACAGTAGATGTCCATATTGGAAGACTTCGGGAGCGGTTCCGCAATTCTACGGATTTTAAGATCGTCACCATGCGCGGCGTTGGGTACAAGGTGGTAAAGCTATGAAAAGAGAGCCTAAGCCCCGCTATACTATGCGGCTGATTTTTATTCTGTTTATCATTATTGAGCTTTTGATTATCGATTTGATCGCTACGGCTTTTCTGGTGCTGGTGGCGGACTATGTTCCCTTTGTGCAGCAGATTCCTGAATTTGTGTGGCTGCTTCTTCTCAGCATTGTGCTGGGAAGTGCTCTCAGCGCTTTCCTTGCCAAGTTCTTTTTTGACCCGGTATCGAAGCTTTGTGCGGCTCTGCGCCGGGTGTCCCATGGGGATTTTAGTGTGCAGCTGAACACCAGACATGTTTTCCCGGAAATCCGGCAGATCAATCAGGACTTTAACGCTATGACCCAAGAGCTCAGCTCTACAGAGATCCTGAAAACCGAGTTCGTTTCCAACGTATCTCACGAGTTTAAAACACCCATCAATGCTATCGAGGGCTATGCGACGCTCTTACAGGGAACAGATATGTCTGCAAGCCCGGAGCAGCAGGCGTACATTGAGAAAATCCTTTTTAACACGAACCGCCTTTCCAGTCTGGTTGGGAATATCCTGCTCCTCTCCAAGGTGGATAATCAGGGCATCCAGTCCAATACCTCCACTTATCGTCTGGATGAGCAGATTCGCCAATCGATCGTGCTGCTGGAACCGCGGTGGATGGAAAAGGAAAACGAATTTGATGTGGATCTGGATCGCATTGAATATACCGGCAATGAAAATCTATTGATGCATGTCTGGAATAACCTCATCGAAAATGCCATTAAGTACGGCCCTCAGCGGGGTAAAATTACCATTAAGCTGGTGGAATGGGACGATACTGTTATTTTTACCATTGACGACGAAGGCCCCGGTATCCCGGAGGAAGATCAGCAGCATATTTTTGACCGTTTCTATCAGGCGGACAGTTCCCGCAAGACCGAGGGCAATGGCCTGGGCCTTGCACTGGTCAAGCAGATTCTGAGCAAGTCCGGCGGCAGCATCACCGTGGCGAATCTCCCGGAAAAAGGCACCAGATTTTCAGTCTACCTCCAAAATTAACACAAGGGCCGGGCAAATGCAGCCCGACCCTTTGTTTCTCAACAATTATTGATGTATAATTGAAGCTGAATTGTCAATTGAGAATTATACTATCATCAAAATACCCGGGCACAGGATGCTTTGGAATCGCCAATAGGAGGATATTATGAAACGGTTTAATAAGAAAGACATTTTTACCATTCCCAATATGATCGGCTATCTGCGGATTTTGCTGATCCCTGTGTTTTGCTGGATTTATATTCGGGCAGATTCTGGGCGGGATTACATGATCGCCACCGGCGTAGTACTCTTTTCCAGCTTTACAGATCTTTTTGATGGCATGATTGCAAGAAAATTCAACCAGGTTACAGAACTTGGAAAAGTTCTCGATCCTGTGGCGGATAAACTGACCCATGCAGCACTGGCTGTGTGCCTTGCGGTGCGGTATCCCTTCATGTGGGCGCTGATTGCACTGATGGCAGTAAAGGAAGGCTTTATGGGTATTATGGGCATCTATTTTCTGAAACAGGATAAAATGCTGAACGGTGCTATGTGGTTTGGCAAGATTTGCACCGCTACACTGTTTGCGGGCCTGTGCGTGCTGTTCTTCTTTTATCAGATACCGAAAGCGGCAGCCAATAGTATTATCGCAGTTATGATGGCTGTGATGCTGATTACTTTTCTGATGTATATTTCCGTGTATCATAAGATGATAGACGAGATGAAGGACGAAAAATAACTGCGCGCAGGGAGAAAACTGGGGCAGTCTCGGGCGGGCATCCATTGTGGCTATTTCGAAACTGCAAAAGAAATCTGCCTGCGGTTTGTACCTAAAATGCCATAAAGACCGACGGTATACATATTTTAATGCTGTTTTCTTTTCGGAAAATTCTGCAATTGTTGATTCCAGGCTGAATTTAAGCGGAAGGTGACAGATTATAATAAAGCTGTAAAAAGGAAATCTATCTTTAACAGGGATTAACTGAGGTGAACTGAAAATGAAAAAAGTGCTGATTTTAACTTGCAGTACTGGCGAAGGTCACAACAGCGCCGCACGGGCCATTGAAGCGGCGCTGAAGACGCAGAATATTGAATGCGAACTGGCCGATCCCATTTCTTTCAAGAGCGAGTGGATGAAAAATATCGTATCCAGCCTCTATAATGACACAATCCGAAAGGCTCCTGCGGTTTTTGGAGCCGTTTATAAGCTGGGAGATCTGTATGCTTCCACCAAACTGCCGTCCCCGGTGTATTGGGCCAATTCCAAGTATGCAGGAATCCTGCGGCAGTATATCGAAGAGAATCATTTTGATGCAGTGATCTGCACCCATCTGTATGGTATGGAGGCTATGACCGCAATCCGAAAGGATGCAGGCTTCCGAATCCCGTGTTTTGGTGTTTTGACGGACTATGTCTGCATTCCGTTTATTGCAGATGCAGACCTCACGGGAATGTTTGTGCCCACGGAGGAAGTGCGGCAGGAGTTGATACAGAAGGGAAGACCCCCGGAAAGCGTTATCCTCACGGGAATCCCTGTGAGCCATGTTTTCCGGGATCATCCCCCAAAAGCGGAAGCCAGAAAAATGCTGGGCATTCCGGAAGATAAAAAGGTGTTTCTCGTTATGACCGGCGGCGTGGGCTGTGAAAATATGGAGGGACTTTGCCGAAAACTTGTCGGCGCTTTAGGAGAACAGGACCTTGTAATTGTAATGACGGGTAAAAACGAAGCACTCAAAAATATGCTGGATGAACAGTATACCTGCAGCCGAAAACTTCGTACCGTGGCCTTTACGACCGAAGTGGCAAGCTATATGGCGGCTGCGGATGTTTTGCTCTCCAAGTCCGGCGGACTTTCCAGTACGGAGGCGGCAGTGGCGAATATTCCGCTGGTGCATATCCGTGCAATTCCCGGATGTGAGACATATAATGCTACTTATTTTTCCAGCCATGATATTTCCCTCTGGGCAAAAAATGATGATGACGCGGTGCGCTATGCGCGGGAGCTGGCCTATAACAAAGAAAAGGCAGATCATATGGTGAATATGCAGAGAAAGTATGTCAATCCCAATGCGGCAGAGCAGATCATTCAGGAGGTGGAAAAGGCGTGCGATACCATGGGGTGACCCAATGGCGGTGTAAACAAACAGCCTTTGTCTGTACGCAGCCGAAAGACCGGAATAGTATTAAAAATGGGTGTACTGCAAAAATGCGGTACACCCATAATTTATGCGGTTTTACTGCGTTTACTTTTTGCCTACGGCGCAGACCCAGCTGCTGTTTTCCATGGCGTAAGCACAGACAGAGGAGAAGCCTGCCTGATGCAGAAGCTTTTCCAAATCTTCTGTGCTGTAAAAGGTCATGTCCAGTGCTTCGGCCAGAGCTTCGTTGCCTGCCAGAGAAGAATCCTCATTACAAACCAGAAAACAACCGCCCTCTTTCAGCGTGTCAAAAATATTGCGAAAACATTTTTCGATGTTTGGCCAGTAGTAGATGGTCTCAAAAGCGGTGACCACATCAAAGCTGTCATGCTCATAGGGAAGTGCATCGGCAGAGCCGATGGAGAGGGATACGGTGCCGTTTTCGATACCGGATTGATTAAGCTCGCTGCATTTTTTGTAGCTGGCTTCGGAATAGTCGATGCCGTAGACTTTGGCTTCCGGTGCCAGCCGGGTGAGGTTCAGAATGTTCTGGCCGCCGCCGTAACCGATGTCCAAAATTGCAGTGACGCCTGCAAGGGAAATGTGCTCCAGCGCCCAGCTGTGGAGGCTCTGGTGGTGCGCATTCATGCGCTCCAGCATAGCGTTGCCATATTCGTTATTGCGGGGGTTCCTCGCATTCATAGTAACAGGATCAATCATAGAAAGACCTTCTTTCGGAAAAATAAACGGAAAGGATTTCCATCCGGTAATATACTACCAAGGTTCCCGAAAACTGTCAAGGCTATCCCCTTATTCCAGCAAAACACCCGCTGCCAGTCCAACAGCGCCGCAGAGGGTCATCACTAAAATCGGGTTCCATTTGAATTTTCGCAGTACAAAAAATGCGGCGGCGAAAAGACAGATGCCGATGATATCCAAATTTGCAGGGATCATTTCACCACCGGAAAAAATTACCTTCAAAAGGATACTGATGCCCGCAGAGGCAATCAGCGCAACCACCGCAGGACGGAGGCTGCCGAGAATGCTTTGCAGGGCGGAGAGATTTTTATATTTCGTGTAGATATACGACAACAAGGATACGATGAAGAGGGACGGCAGGATGCAGCCCAATGTTGCGACCACTGCACCGCCCAGTCCTGCAATGCGGATGCCCACAAAGGTGGCGGAATTCACGGCAATGGGGCCGGGGGTCATTTCCGCAATGGTGATGAGATCGATAAATTCGTTCATCGTGAGCCATGCGTTCTGCTCCACTACCTGCGCCTGAATGAGAGGCATGGCAGCGTAGCCGCCGCCGATGGAGAACAGACCGATTTGAATAAAACTCGCAAAAAGTTTCAGATAGATCATTTCTTCCCGGCCTCCTTCTTTTTCTCGAACATGGCCAGGATCAGCCCCGCGAGAGCTGCAAACAAAATAATGTAGATCACATTGACTCCGAAGAAGAAGGTGGCAGCGAAGGCGATCACCATGATTGCCATGTGTGCTGCGGATTTCATTTTTAACACATTACTGCCAAGGCTGCATACCACATCCAAAATGACGGCAGCAACGCCCGCCTGCATTCCTTTGAGGGTCAGGGCTACATAGCGGTTGGCGGCAAAAGCAGCATAGAAAAAGGAAATCACCGACAGGATAATCATGGGCGGAAGAATGGTGCCAATCACCGCAACCACCATGCCCGGAAATCCTGCGGCATGCCAGCCAACCAGAATGGCGGCATTGACGGCAATGGCACCGGGGGAGGACTGCGCCAGAGCGGTCATGTCCAGCATTTCCTGCTCGTCGATCCAGTGAAGCTCATCCACAAATCTGCGCTTCATAAAAGTGATGATGACGAAACCGCCGCCGAAGGTAAAGGTGCTGATGTAGAGCATCGTGAAGAACAGCTTTACAAGGGTCTTGCCTTTTGCGTTTTTTTCTTTCATTTCCCAAACTCCTTTCCAAACTGATACCATTATAATACTTGAAATATAATAAGTAAAATGATATATTATTATCAAAATTATGCAAAAAACGCATAATAGGAGGGAGACCATGACTTTACGGCATTTGAAAACATTTGTGACAGTCTGTCAGATGGAAAACATCACAAAGGCGGCAAAGGCGTTGAATTTGACCCAGCCTGCAGTGACCCGCACCATTCAGGAAATTGAAAAATACTACGGCGTGTGTCTCTTTGAGCGAATCAACCGCAGACTGCATATCACCGAGGCGGGAAAAGTGTTTTATACATATGCTCTGCATATCATCGATTCCTTTGACCAGATGGAAATGGGACTGCGCAGCTGGGATGAGCAGGGAGTCATTCGGGTGGGATCCACCATTACGCTTGGAAATTCGCTCCTGCCCAAGACTTTGAAGCGTTTCCGGCAGGAGCATCCCGGAGTGCAGATCCAGGCCACGATTTCCAACGGCAGATGGCTTCAGCAGGCGCTTTTGGATAATCAGCTGGATATTGCTCTGATCGAAGGGGATATAGAAAATGGTGATCTGCGCCGTGAGCGGATTGCCCAAGATAAGCTGGTGCTGATTTTGCCGCCAGAGGATCCGAGAAAAGATTGGGAGCATCTTTATATCAGGGATCTGGCAGATGGGCCATTCCTTTTGCGGGAAGAGGGGAGTATGGGGAGATCACTGATTGATCGTGTGTTTGCCGCACGCAAGATTCCGCTTCATCCGTTGCTGGAAAGCGTCAGCACCCAGGCAATTGTCCGTGCTGTCCATGAAGGTCTGGGGATTTCCTTTCTGCCGGTACATTTGGTGCAGGAAAATATTGCATCCGGCTTTGTGGCAACAAGGAACATTGCGGATCAGTCTTTTGAGCGGGAAAACTACATTGTCTGGCACCGCCAGAAATTCCTGACAGGTTCGGCAAAGGCTCTGATAAAATTGGCACAGGCAGAAAGCTATTCGGACGAAGCCCCGAAAACGCAATAAGGGAAAAAGGGCGTGCTGCAATTTTTGCAGCACGCCCAAAGATTTGTTTAAAGAGAAGATTTTGCGGCAGCCTCATGAGAGGCTGCATCCTTCTCAGGATTAAATTTGCGCATAAAGAGAGAAAAAAGAAATACGAGAATCACACCGGTAAAGACAGAGGAAAGACTGATGCTGACCCAGACACCATTGAGCCCCAGAGCAGTTTTGCCCAGCAGGATTGCCATGGGTATTCGCATGGCGGTAAAAATGATGCTGATAATGGAGGGCGGGAGGGTTTTGCCATAGGCAGAGAAGGCACCGGCAGTGAGAATTTCGAGGCACATAAAGCACTGAGAGGCACCCAAAATCCGCAGATAGTCGATTCCCAGAGGAATCACATCCTCCTCATTGATGAAAATTCGAAAGATGGGGGAGGGGAAGAGCATCAGCACGGCGGTGGTAATCAGCCCCCAGCCTGCCATGACCTTAAGAGCGGTGGAATATCCGGCCCGGGAGCGGTCATACTGCTGCGCACCGTAATTCTGGGCAATGAAAGAATTGGTGGCAGCGGCAAAGCCATCAGCGGCCATATAAGAAATAGCTTCCACCTGAATACCAACTTTCTGCACGGCAATGGCGGCTTCGCCCCATGCGGCAATGATCCTGCCGATGGCCATGGAAATGCCGTTAAACATGACAGACTGAACCGTTGCGGGCATGCCGATGCGGGTGATGGAGGCAATATATTTTTTATCCGGCATTTGACGGAAATTCATTTTGGAAAAGATTTTCGGTTCGTTTTTCAGGTACTGAATGTACAGCAGGAAAACGATAAACTGGGCAAAAACCGTGGCCACAGCGGCACCCAGAACGCCCATGGCAGGGAAAAATCCAATACCGAAAATCAGCACCGGATCGAGAATAAGGTTGGTTATCAGTCCGACGGCACTGATTTTGAAGGGAGTCTTACTGTTGCCTGTGGCAGTGATGACGGCAGTGCAGATGGGGTTAATAATATTGAAAACAATGAAAAAGCCCATGATCAGCAGATAGGTTTCTGCTTCGTGAATGACCTGCCCATTGGTAAAACGGAAAAAGCCGATGAAAGGCCTGCGCAGGGCACAGACGATGATACCGTAAATTACCGACAGAATTACGCCGATCTGTAAAGCATTTCTGGCATAGCGGGCGGCATCCTCCTGCCGTCCGGCACCGCAGCAATGGGCTACATTGACCTGGCCGCCCACCCGCAGGAAAGCACTGATGCCGCCGGAGAGATTCACAAACATACCCGCTGCACCGACGGCGGCAACGGAATTGCTGCCCACCCGACCGATCCAGATCATGTCCGTCATGTTGTATGCCATTTGCAGCAGAGAGGTTGCCATAATTGGCAATGCCATGGCAAGAAGGACTTTCAATATATTGCCCTTTAAAAGATCTGTTTTTATATTTGTCATAGAATTGTTCCAACGCCTTCATTTCATGTAAAATAAGAATAATTCAGCAATTATTATATACTCTTTTTCCGCATTTTTCAACAGGTACTGGATAAGATGCACACTGATTTAAATGGATTTCGACCATGTTCTTTTTTGCAAATCTAACAAAAATTAATGTTTAAAGATGTACAATATCACAGGTTGATTTTTCCAAAGTCCTTAAATATAATGACATAACGGAGGCCTCGGTTAGAGACCTTAAAACATTATGTTTGGAGGAAACACGAATGAAACTCAAAAAAAGCATTGCAGTATTCTTGCTGCTTTGCCTGGTTCTTTCTGCTCTGCCGCTTGGGGCATTTGCCGCAGAAGCAGAGAGCACCACGAACGGCGACTTCATGAAAATTGCTTTCCTGGATTGCGGCCGTAAGTATTTTACTCCCGACTGGATCATTGCAATGATCAAGGAAGCTAAGGCTGGCGGCTACACCCATGTTCAGCTGGGCCTTGGCAACGATGGTCTGCGCTTCCTGCTGGACGATATGTCTCTGGAAGTGGAGGGCACAACCTACACCAGCCAGCAGGTTACTGCTGGTGTCAATGCCGGTAACAAGGCATACCATGACTTCGGTGATGTAAATGAACTCACTCAGGCAGACATGGACCGCATTCTCGATGCTGCTAAGGAGACCGGCATCGAAATCATTCCCCTGATCAATACCCCCGGCCACATGGATGCTATTCTGCACGCCATGAAGAGTGTCGGTATTGACGCTGCATACGAAGGCTCCGTTCGTACTGTGGATGTCACCAATCCTCAGGGCGTTGCATTTACTAAGGCTCTGGTTGAGAAGTATGTAAAGTACTTCAGCGATAAGGGCTGCGAGTACTTCAACATCGGCGCTGACGAGTACGCAAATGACCGCTTCCAGTACGGCGGCATGGGCTTCGGTAACCTCGTGTCCCGTGGCAAGTATGGTGATTTCGTTAAGTATCTGAATGATATGATCGCTGTGGTTAAGGCTTCCGGCATGACTCCTATGGCCTTTAACGACGGTGTTTACTACAACCGCAACACTAATTTCCCCATCGATAAGGATCTGGTTGTTTGCTACTGGTCTTCCGGCTGGAGCGGCTATAATCTTGCTCCCGCTTCCTTCCTGGAAAATCAGGGCTTCAAGATGGTCAATACCCACGGTGACTTCTACTATGTGCTGGGCAAGAATGATAAATTTGACAATGATTTCAGCTTTGCACAAAACTTTAAGAAAAACACCTTCTCCGGAAGTAATGTAAACAATCCTGTGGGCGCTATGTTCTGCATCTGGTGTGACTACCCCGCAGCTGAAACCGAGCAGCAGGTTGCTGAGAAGATTCGTCTTCCCCTGCGTGCCATGGGCAATGCCATGGACGAAAAGTACAGTGCCGACATGGATCAGTCTGTAGTCCCTGGTGGCTTCAATAAGGACGGCTCCATCAATGCTGATCAGGAATTCATGAAGATTGCTTTCCTGGACTGCGGCCGTAAGTACTTTACTCCCGACTGGATCATCGCAATGATCAAGGAAGCTAAGGCTGGCGGCTACACCCATGTTCAGCTGGGCCTTGGCAACGATGGTCTGCGCTTCCTGCTGGACGATATGTCTCTGGAAGTGGAGGGCACAACCTACACCAGCCAGCAGGTTACTGCTGGTGTCAATGCCGGTAACAAGGCATACCATGACTTCGGTGATGTAAATGAACTCACTCAGGCAGACATGGACCGCATTCTCGATGCTGCTAAGGAGACCGGCATCGAAATCATTCCCCTGATCAATACCCCCGGCCACATGGATGCTATTCTGCACGCCATGAAGAGTGTCGGTATTAACGCTGCATACGAAGGCTCCGTCCGTACCGTAGACGTGACCAACAACGAGGGCGTTTCCTTTACTCAGGCTCTGGTGGACAAGTACATTAAGTACTTCAGCGCTAAGGGCTGCAAGTACTTTAACCTCGGCGCTGATGAGTACGCCAACGATGTTTTCACTAGCGGCGGAATGGGCTTCGCTAACCTCGTATCCCGTGGCAAGTATCGCAATTTCGTAGATTACCTCAACAGCATGATCACTCTCGTCAAGGCTTCCGGCATGACTCCTATGGCCTTTAACGACGGCGTTTACTACAACAGAACAACTCAGTATCCTATCGACAAGAGTCTGGTTGTTTGCTACTGGTCTTCCGGTTGGTGGGGCTACAATCTTGCTCCCGCTTCCTTCCTGGCAGAGCAGGGCTTCAAGATGGTCAATACCCACGGCGACTTCTACTATGTGCTGGGCAAGAACGATAACTTTGACAACGGTTTTACCTATGCTGAGAGATTTAAGAGAAACACCTTCTCCGGAAGCAATGTAGACAACCCTGTGGGCGCTATGTTCTGCATCTGGTGTGACTACCCCGCAGCTGAAACCGAGCAGCAGGTCGCTGAGAAGATCCGTCTTCCCCTGCGTGCTATGGGTCTGGCTATGGACGAAAAGTACAATGCCGGCATGGACCAGTCCGTTGTCACCGGCGGCTTCAATAAGGATGGCTCCATCAATCATACTCTGACCCATGTTCCCGCAAAGGCAGCTACCTGCACTGAGGCTGGTAACAAGGAATACTGGA
>JAHHRX010000012.1 GCA_020025545.1 Oscillospiraceae bacterium
GCTATGACAGAAGAAAACTGTTTATATTCCTGCGTCGTCATGGTGCGGAAAAAGCTTTCCTGCTTGGGAGGGGCTTTTGGCGCAGCCGGCGGGGGACAGGAAGGGGCAGCGGGGGCATTTTCCCGGGGCTGAGACGGAAAACGAATCTGAGGACGGTCTGACTGCTTGTTGAGAGCAGCCAGAACCCCATAGTGAACACAGTCAAATACGGACTTTTCCGATAGAAATTTGACTTCGGTTTTTGCCGGGTGGACATTGACATCCACGGCTTTCGGGGGAACTTTCAAATGCAGCACACAGGCGGGGAATTTTCCCACCATGAGCTGATTGCGGTAGGCTTCCTCCAAGGCAGAAATCAGCAGCCGGGATTTCACAGGCCGGTCATTCACAAAGAAGGTTTGCAGGCTGCGGCTGGGACGGGCATCGGTGGGCTTGGAAACATAGCCCGTAAGCGTATATTCATCCCAGCGGCTCTCGACCGCGACCATGCGGGCACACTCTCTGCCATAAATGCAGTAAACGGCATCCTGAAGTTTTCCGGAGCCGGGAGTGGTAAGAATTTGCTTGCCGTCCCGAAGATAGGTGAAAGCCACTTCCGGATGCGCCAGCGCCTGCATCTGGACGGCGGAGGTGACCCGTCCGCCCTCTACGGTGTCGGATTTCATAAATTTCATTCTGGCGGGGGTGTTGAAAAACAGATCCCGAATGATAATAGTGGTACCGCCGGGACAGCCCACCTCGGTGTTTTCCTGTACAACACCGCCTTCCAGATGAAGACTGGTGCCGAAGAGCGCACCGGCGGTTTTGGTCATCAGATCTATCCGGCTGACGGACGCAATGGCCGCCAGTGCTTCGCCGCGGAAGCCCATGGTGCCTATGGCAGCCAAGTCCTCCGCATTGCGGAGCTTGGAAGTGGCGTGACGCAGAAAAGCGGAGGGAGCATCCTCCGGCGCAATACCGCAGCCGTCATCCGTGACCCGCAGAAATGTCATGCCGCCGTCTTTGATCTCCACGGTGATTTTGGAGGCTCCGGCGTCCACGGCATTTTCAAGAAGCTCCTTAACAACCGAGGCGGGGCGCTCTACCACCTCGCCGGCTGCAATCAGGTTCGCCACATGAGGGGAAAGCTGTATAATTTTCGGCATAAATATCACCTCAAAGCCAGCATACCCAGAAGATTGCTGAGGGTATGGATCAAAATGGGAGCCAGAATATTACCGGACAGCCGATAGGCGGCAGCCAGCGCAATTCCGGCGGGAACATACTGTAAAAAACAGAGGAAAAATGTGAGACCGCCGCATTGCCCAAGATAACCCATTACATGAATGCAGCAGAACAGGGTCACCGAAAGAATCCATGCAGCGGCGGGGCTGCGGTCGTAAAGTCCACGGAAAATCAGCCCCCGATGAAAAACTTCCTCTGTGACGGGGACAAAAAACACGGTGCCGATGAACATAAGACCGTAGTTTTCAGCGCACAAATCCGCAACGCTTTGGTCGTTTATGTTGGCAAAGGACGGGTCTGCCATCTGAAAAAGGTAAAAAAGCAGGACATTTACCAGCCAGTAGGCAAAAAACAGGGGAACAGCGGCAGAAATCACGCCTGCAAGATCGGTCTTGAGCCGTGCCAGCATCGCCCTGAGATAGCAGCGGAAAATCAGCGCCATGGCACCGGCATTCACCGAGAAAAAGAGAAAATTGAGGGTGGAAGCGGGAAGCGGAACCGGCAGCATACCGTTACCCATAGCCAGCAGACGGGGGAACACAGTTACCTGAAACAAAAGCCAGCCGCTGCCCAGAAGCTTTTCTCTCAAGCCCAGCTCTGTTTGACGAAAAGCAGTAAGATCCATCATTGGCTCAGCATTTTCTTGAGCCTATACAGCTCGTTCATGGCTTCGATGGGGGTGAGCGTCTCTACACTGATCTGAGAGAGCGCATCGCACACCTGCTGACTGCGCAGATCCAGCATGCTGACCTGCTCGTCGGCATCCCGGGAAGGGGCTGGGGCATGAACCACACCGGCCCCACTTTCCAGCTCCTGAAGAATCTCTCTGGCACGGTGGATCACGGCATTGGGAAGACCTGCCAGCTTGGCGACCTCCACGCCGTAGCTGTCATCGGTAGCGCCGGGGATGATTTTTCGCAGGAAAATCATCTGATCGCCGCGCTTTTTCACAGCAATGTTGTAGTTCTTGACATTGGGCAGCGTTCCTTCCATGGCGGACAGCTCATGGTAGTGGGTGGCAAACAGCGTTTTCGCACCCAGACGCTTGGGATTGGAGGCGTATTCCAGCACCGCCCGGGCAATGGCCATGCCGTCATAGGTGGAGGTGCCTCTGCCGATCTCGTCCAGAATGAGCAGACTCTTGGGGGTGGCGTACTTCAAAATGGAAGCCACCTCACTCATTTCCACCATGAAGGTGGACTGGCCGGAGGCCAGATCGTCGCTGGCACCGATTCGGGTGAAAACCCTGTCTACAATGCCGATTTTGGCGCTGCGGGCAGGCACGAAGGAACCGATCTGCGCCATAAGGACAATCAGCGCCACCTGCCGCATATAAGTGGATTTACCTGCCATGTTGGGGCCGGTAATAATGGAAACCTGATTGTCGGCAAAGCCCAGCTGGGTGTCATTGGGGACAAAGAGGGAATCTTTCAGCATGACTTCCACCACCGGGTGGCGGCCGTCGGTTATGGAAATCTCGTTGCCCAGAGAAATATCCGGGCGGCAGTAGCCCCGCTGGGCGGCAACGGTTGCCAGAGAGCAGAGGGTATCGGCGGCGGCTACGGCGGCAGCGGTCTGCTGCACCGTGGCGGCCTGCTGCGCCAGATCTTCCCGCAGCCGGGTAAAAATCTGATATTCCAGAGCCGTCAGACGATCCTTGGCGGTGAGAATCTGGTTTTCCAGTTCTTTGAGCTCCTGCGTGATGTAACGCTCACAGTTTACAAGGGTCTGCTTGCGGATGTATGTTTCGGGGACCTGGTCAATAAAGGACTTGGAAACCTCGATATAGTAGCCGAAGACCCGGTTATAGCTGACTTTCAGAGTGCGGATACCGGTTTTTTCCCGCTCAGAGGCTTCAATGCCCAAAATAATATCCTTGCCGCCGTTCATAATATCCCGAAGCCGGTCGGCCTCTTCGTTGGCACCCGGGCGGATCATGCCGCCTTCCCGAATGGTGAGGGGAGGATCTTCCACAATGGTCTTTTCAATTCGGTCGGCCCACTCTGTGAGGGGGTCGATAGCATCCGCCAGCTTTTGCAGCATGGGAGACTCCATCTGTTCCAGCTGCCGCTTTACATCGGGCAGCGCCCGGAAGCCCCGGGCCAGTCCCAGCAGATCCCGGCAGTTGACGGTGCCGGTGACGATTCGGGTCATCACACGCTCCAGATCGGAAACATCCCTGAGGGCTTCTTCCAGTTCATTGCGGGCAATGGTGGCACCCACCAATTCTTCCACGGCACCCTGACGGCGCTGAATTTCAATGGGATCCAGCAGGGGCTTTTCCAGCCAGGAGCGGATCATTCGCCCGCCCATAGCCGTGTGGGTCTTATCGAGAACCCAGAGAAGAGAGCCCTTCTTTTCTTTGGAGCGCATGGTTTCGGTCAGCTCCAGATTCCGGCGGGCATCCATGTCCAGCTCCATAAAACGGCCGGTAGTGTAATATTGCAGATGGCGAATTTGCGCCAGATCGTTTTTCTGCAAAGTGATAAGGGTTTGCAGCAGGGTGCCGGCAGCAATGACGGCGGCAGGCAGACTGGCAATTCCCAGCGCAGCAGTGGTTGCACCGAAATGCTGCTGCAAAACAGCCTCCGAAGCATGAAAGTCAAATCCATCCGCCGACTGCTCGTTGACGCAGCATTCCAGCCGCCGCAGCAGGGCATCATCGATGGCGGGGTCGGAAACGCCTGCGCCGCCCCGGGTGACTTCCGCAGGAGAGAAGCGCCCCAGCTCTGAGGCTACGGCTGCTGCATCGGAGCAGACGGTGACGAAAAATGCACCGGTGGAAATATCGCAGAAAGCAAGACCGTATTGCCTGCCTTCTCCGTACAGACAGCCGAAGTAGTTATTGCGGGATTCGTCCAGCATGGAGCCTTCGGTCACGGTGCCGGGGGTTATGATACGGGTAACGCCCCGTTCTACCAGTCCCTTGGCGGTGGCGGGATCTTCCATCTGCTCGCAGATGGCGACCTTGTAGCCCTTCTGCACCAGACGGGCGATATAGGATTCCACACTGTGGAAGGGCACGCCGCACATGGGGGTCTGTTCTTCCTTGGGCTTGTTCCGGTCACGGGAGGTGAGGGTGAGATCCAGTTCCCGGGCGGCAATCTTTGCATCCTCGTCAAACATTTCGTAGAAGTCACCAAGCCGGAAGAACAGCAGACAGTCCTTGTTTCGCTCTTTTATTTCATTGTACTGACGCTTCATGGGTGTCAGTTCGGATTTTGCAGCCATATTAAGCCTCCGTTTCTGCCAAAGTACCGGTGAGGCTCCAGGTGTTGGAGGCGGTGATGGTCACATTGGCAAAGGTGCCGATGCGGCTGCTGTCGCCCTTGAGGCGCACCAGTCGACCGCCCTCTGTCCGGGCAGTGAGATATTCTTCATCACTTCCGTCAATGAGGCAGCGCAGGGTTTTTCCGATATAAGCCTTGTGAATTTCTTCGGAAATGCTGTTTTGCAGGGCGCAGAGCCGGTCAAAACGGCGATTCTTTTCCTCCTTGGGAGTAGGGTCATCCATCTGTGCGGCGGGTGTGCCGACACGGGGAGAGAAAATAAAGGTGAAAAGTGCATCAAAGCGGACAGCGGCAATGAGGGTCAGGGTCTCCTCAAATTCTTCGGCGGTTTCCCCGGGGAAGCCTACGATCACATCGGAGGTCAGCACCAGATCCGGCATGACACGCTTGGCATATTCCACAAGAGAAAGGTAGTGCTCCCGGTCATAATGCCGATTCATGGCCTTGAGGACCCGGGAGGAACCGGACTGGAAGGGAAGGTGGAGCTGCTTTGCGATTTTAGGGGAGGATGCCATGGTATCGAAGAGCTTCTTGCCGGCATCTCTGGGGTGGCTCGTCATAAAGCGGATAAGAAAATCTCCGGGAATGGCGGCAATTTCTGCCAGAAGATCGGAAAAGTCCACATTTTCTTCCAGATCCTTGCCGTAGGAGTTCACGTTCTGTCCAAGCAGGGTGATTTCCTTTACGCCGGAGGCAATCAGGCTGCGGCACTCCTGCAGGATGTCCTCTTTCTTTCGGCTCCGCTCCCGTCCCCGGACATAGGGAACGATGCAGTAAGTGCAGAAATTGTTGCAGCCGTACATAATGGAGACCCATGCTTTCAGAGAACTGTCCCGGATCTGGGGAATGCCCTCGGCGATGGAGCCTGCCTCGTCGGCAATATAAAACTGGCGTTTGCCTTCGCTCAGGACATTCCAGAGAATTTCCGGAAACTGCCAGAGATGGTGGGTAGAGAAAACGCCGTCCACATGGGGGTAGCTTTTGCGGATCCGTTCGGAGACTCCGGCTTCGCCGGCCATACAGCCGCAGAGGAATATCTTTTGCTCCGGATGACGGCGCTTGGTGTGGGTAAGTGCTCCCAGATTGCCGAATACCCGCTGCTCGGCATGCTCACGGATGGCGCAGGTGTTCATAACCACCACATCGGCACCCTCAGCTTCAGCAACGATGGTATAGCCGCTCTGGGAAAGATAGCCCCTCAGCTTTTCGGAATCGGCTTCGTTCTGCTGGCAGCCGTAGGTCTCCACATAGGCGGTGGGCACACGGTTTTCGCCTTGCCAGTAGGCGCTGATTTTATCGCAAAAGGCATACTGCTTCTCTAGCTCTGCCTGTTCAATGACGGTTGTTTTTGTGTTCATGTAAGTTCCTCCGAAAGATGCATTCTTAATCTAAGATAATATCATTTTTCCCCTGTTTTTTCAAGGGGACAGCAGGGAAAATCCCGGCTTTTTCCGGAGGAGTCCTGAGAATTGTAAACAAACTGTGTAACAGCTTGCATTTTTTTCCTATCCATGGTAGACTTTTTGATTATATGCCCATGCGAGTGGGGGAAAGAGGAAAGTATGTTCTGCAAGTATTGTGGCAAGGAGCTGGAGGAAAATCAGACTGTCTGCTCAAATTGCGGCAGGGATAACGCTGATCCCGTGATTCCGGCAGAATCTGCCGAAACGAAAAGTGTCCAAAGCCCCGAGCTTCCCGAGAAGCCTAAGAGGAAAAAAACTGTGTTAAAAATCGTCCTGTCGGTGACGGCGATTGTCCTGCTGGCGGCGATGCTGGCATCCGTGCTGTATATAGGCACCACCGGAAAGAGCTTTTCCGATATGGCCCACAGCGTTGTCAATATATTTAAGCCAAAGGAAAACAATATTCACTATAGAGACTCTTACACCATCCCCGATAAGAAGGTGGATTCCAAGCGGGACGATGTGGTGGCAACCATGGGAGACCGCACACTTACCAACAGCCAGCTGCAGGTGTTTTACTGGATGCAGATCATTGATTTCCTGAACTATACCGGCGGCTATGCCAGCTACTATGGCTTAGACATTCAGAAGCCCCTTGATGAGCAGATGTTTGACGAGCAGAAGGGTCTGACCTGGCAAAAGTATTTCATGGAAGCAGCCCTCAATTCCTGGCATCGGTACAGCAGTCTGGCAATTGAAGCAGAAAAGAATGGCTTCAAGATGTCCGAAGAAGATGAAAAGAATCTGGAAGAGGCAAAGAAGCTTTTGGAAGAAGACGCAGAAAAAGGAAAATACGAATCTGTGGATGCTATGCTGGCTGAGCAGGTGGGCAAGGGCGTAACTCGTGATGATTATGTAAACTATCTGAATCTTTATTACATGGGAAACCTCTACTTTACCGATATTATCGAGAAGATGGAAATCAGCCAGGAGGAAATCGATGCTTATTTTGAAGCCCACGCCGAAGAACTCAAAAAGGGCAATCCCTCCATTACTAAGGAAAGCGGCCTTCTGATTGATGTTCGCCACATCCTGATCCAGCCCGAGGGCGGCAAGAAAGTGGAAGACGATAAGGGCAACACGAAGATCGAATACAGCGAGGCCGAATGGGAGGCCTGCCGTGTTCAGGCACAGAAGGTCTACGATGAGTGGCTCAGCGGTGAAAAGACCGAAGGTTCCTTTGCAGAGCTGGCAAAGAAGTATTCCAAGGACGGAAATGCTCCTTCCGGCGGCATTTACCCCAATGTGAGTAAGGGCAGTATGGTGAAGGAATACGACGACTGGTGCTTTGATCCTGCCCGGAAAACCGGGGATCACGGTCTGGTCAAGACACCGTTCGGCTACCATGTTATGTATTTTGCAGGCGGCGAAGAGGGCTGGATCCGTGCGTCCCGTGAAGGGGTTCGCAATGAAAAAGCCGGCAAGGTTCTGGTGGACTACGGCGAGCAGAATCCGATTGAAGTAACCTATAAGGCCATCGGCCTGGCAGCTCCGAACTTTTCCAACTAAGACATTCCGGCGCAGCATTCTGATGATTGCTGCGCCGGATTTTTGTATATGATATTAAAAAATGCTGTACAAAGCGGTGCCGGTATGCTACACTATATCCAGAAAATGGACAAAACGAAGAAAGAGGAAGCACCGTGGATAAAAAAAGCAGTTATCAAGGCAAAGATCGCCGTAATCTGCCGCTGTTCGCTTGCCTGATGGTGGCGGCGGTGATCGTTTTCACTTCTTTGGCAGTGACATTTAGTAGACATAACTCCCAAAATCCAATTGAAACAGTTACGCCGATACCTTCACAGAATAGTACCGGCGAATCTGCGGAAAGGCCTTTTGCGGGAGATTTTGTACTGCAATGCTCTTTAGAAACAGGCAGTGTTACTTTGGCGGATGCCGTGACATTTACAGGAACGGCAGATCCGGAAAAAATCCTCACGGTCAACGGGGAAAATGTTCCCCACGACAGCGACGGCAGCTTTGCCTGCAAGGTACAGCTGAACCCCGGTGAAAACCGGCTGACAGTGAATTATGACGGAGAGGAACAGACCTTTCTATTCCAACGGCGGTATGCGGTGGAAAGCTTTATGCCATCTGAAACCCAGTCTTTCCCCAGCGGCACATCGATTCCTTTTGCGGTGTCGGCACGGGATGGAAGTACCGTAACGGTGGAGCTGCACGGTAAGACTCTGGTTTTGCAAAAGGGGGATAAGGAGAGCAGCACAGCTCCGGGCTTCTTCCTTTATACCGGTGAGTATGTCCTGCCGACGGGCAACACAAAGGATGTGGACTTGGGAAAGGCAGTCTTTACGGCTGTCTGTGACGGGGTAACGGAAACCTATCAATCCGACAAGCTGGTCTGCCTCAAAGCAAAGACTCCGAAACCGACCGATCCGCCGAAGCCCACAGAACCGCCCATCATTGCGCAGGGAAACGGCTATCTGGATGTGGGTACCGAGTATGTGGCAGAGGTTGTGAATTATGCTGCCGAGACATTCCGTGGTGAGACCCGGGATGACTATTCCTATCCTACCAACAATTACCTGCCGAAAGGCACGGTGGATTACTGCTACCCAAAGACGGTATCGAATACGGACGGTACATACAATTATTATGTCCTGCGCAGTGGTCAGCGGGTTTATGTTGCCAAACGGAATCCTCCCGGCTCCAACAACCTGAAAGTTGCTGTGTTCCGCAAGGGTCAGCTGCCGGATCATAATGCTATCCATGTCAACGGATGGAGCCAGTCCGGCAACGCCACAATCCTTACGCTGGACAGCTTGTGGAAGGCGCCTTTCTACCTGAATATCGGCCCGCAGAGCTATGCAGCACCCAACGGCGGCTCCCAGCGCAGCTATGCGATCACCTCTTTTACGGTCAGTCATGTGGATATCCGCTTCTGCTATGCCACTGAGTTTACCGGCTCTGTGGAGCTGCCTGCGGATAATCCGCTGTTCAAATCTGCGGAAATCATCCGCAACAAGGCGGATACTACCTTGCGGCTCTACCTGCGCAAAACCGGCGGCTTCTATGGCTGGCGTGCTTACTACAATGAGAGCAATCAGCTCTGCTTCCGCTTCCTGAATCCCAGTAAGGTCCAGAAGGCCGACAATCCGTATGGTGCAGATCTCACCGGCGTGAAGGTGATGATCGATGTGGGCCACGGCGGTTATGACTGCGGTGCTATCGGCGTAGACGCCAGCGGAAAAAAGTGGATGGAGGCAGATCTTAATCTGATGCTGTCAAAGGCCATTCAGAAGGAGCTGGAAAGCATCGGCGCCAAGGTGGTGCTGAACCGCACAGAGGATGTGCTGATGCGGCCCAATGACCGGGAGATCATGCTTCATCGGGAAAGTCCGGATATCTGCATCTGCATTCACCAGAATTCCATTGAGGGGTATCCCGGGATCAACGGCTTTATGGCGTATTACTATCATCCCTTTTCTATGCCTGCGGCCAGATACATTCTGAAAGCGACTAAGGCTTCGAATATCTATCAGAAAACCGGTATCAACTGGCACCGCTACTATACTGCCCGGGAATCGGTTTGCCCGGTGGTGCTGTTGGAGAACGGCTATGTTTCAAACGCCAAGGACCTTTTCAATATGTGCAATCCGGAAAAGATTGCCGTGAAGGCACAGGCCACCACACAGGGAATTGTGAACTATTTCCTGTCCATACAAAAATAACAAAAAGTGCGCCGTAATTCACGGCGCACTTTTTTATATCCATTTGCAGGTGGTAAAAATGCAATGGGTGATTTCCCGGTATTCGCCAAGATCGGTGGTTTTGCGGAGCCGCTTTTCCAGCTTTTCGCTGTTTTCAAAATGACAGATCATATAGCTCCAGTTTTCTTTCAGACGAAACATGGCATTTCTTCCGCTGCCGAAAGCCTCAATATAGGCCTCCAGCAGCTGATCGTGAAAGGCTTGTATTTGGGGAACGGGATTTGCTTCTCCCGTAAGCAGTGCCGGATTCCCGATGAGCCCTCGGCCGATCATCACCGCCTCCACCGCAGGAAAATTTTCATGAAAAGCGGCGATATCCTCACGGGTTCTGAGATCGCCGTTATAGCAGAGGGGATTTTTGCTGTTTTCCAGAGCGTAGCGGAACATTTCTATATCCACACACCCCTTATAGAATTGCCGGCGCACTCTGGGGTGCACGGTCAGCTGCGTAATGGGGTAGCGATTGAAAACATCCAGCAGCTGCGGAAATTCCTCGGGGCTCTCGAGTCCCAGTCGGGTCTTGACAGAAACGGGCAGAGGGGCCTTTGTAAATACGGCATCCAGAAAACGATCGAGTGTGTCCGGATCGGCAAGCATTCCGCTGCCTTTTCCTTTGGACACCACCGTGCCCGAGGGACAGCCCAGATTGAGGTTTACTTCCTTGTAGCCACGCTGGGCGCATTGCTCTGCGGCCCAGAGAAAGTCCTCCGGAACCTTGGTGAGAATCTGAGGAACAGCGGTAAAGCCCACAGACTGCGCCATGGGCAGATCCCGCTCCTCTTTTTTTGTCAGCGCCCGGTGGACGGTGGGGGAGAGGAATGGCATATAGTAGCGGTGGACGCCGGGAAAAAAAGTATGATGGAGGGTGCGGTAAATGCTGTCCGTGAGCCCTTCCATGGGTGCAAAATAATACTGCATAGTGTCTCTTTTCTACATAAAAAGGCGGCGCACTTCAGGGGTGCGCCGCCAAAAAATTTAGATTTCCGTAATGACGGGCAGGATCATGGGATTTCGTTTGGTGGTCTTATAAAGGTATCCGCTGAGGTCGTTCTTAATGGCGGATTTAATGGTGGCCCAATCTCTGACACGCTTGCGGTTGCAGCGGTCAATGGCCTCCAGTGCCACATTCCGCAGCTCGTCCATGAGCTGTTCGGATTCCTTTACATAGATGAAGCCGCGGGTGATGATATCGGGGCCGGAAATGATGCTGCCATCCTGACCGGAAAGATTCACGCAGACAACCACCATGCCGTCCTGCGCCAGATGCTTGCGGTCCCGCAGAACCACACTGCCCACATCGCCCACGCTGGTGCCGTCCACAAAGACCTTGCCGGCGGTAACGGTGCCGTTGGGCTTGCAGCTTCTGGCGGACAGCTCAAAGACAGTGCCGATTTCCCCGATAAAGATATTCCGGGGAGACATGCCCATCTGCTTTGCAAGGCGGCCGTGAATCTGCAAATGCCGCTGCTCACCGTGAATGGGAATGAAGAACTTGGGCTTGCAGAGGGAATGGATGATCTTCAGCTCCTCCTGACAGGCGTGGCCGGAAACATGGAGACCTTCGCTCTTTTCATAGACCACATCGGCACCCTTACGGTAAAGCTCGTTGATGATCCGGGAAATAGCCTTTTCGTTGCCGGGGATGGCAGAGGCGGAAATGATGATCCGGTCACCGGACTGAATTTCCACCTGACGGTGTGTGGAGAAGGCCATGCGGTAAAGAGCGGACATATTTTCACCCTGAGAACCGGTGGAAACGATGACCACTTTATTTTTCGGTAGGCTCTTAATGGAACCCAGCTCCACGATGGTTCCGGCAGGAACCTTCAGATATCCAAGCTCCTGTGCCACTTTCAGCATATTTTCCATGCTTCTGCCGGAAACGGCCACCTTCCGGCCGTAGCGGTGAGCAGTGGTGAGAACTGCCTGAATACGGTGCATATTGGATGCAAAAGTGGTGACAATAATCCGCTGATCGCAATTTTTGAACTGACGATCCAGACTTTCTGCCACGATGTTTTCACTGGGAGTGTAGCCCTGACGTTCCACATTGGTGGAGTCTGCCAGCAGCGCAAGAACGCCTTCCTTACCCAGCTCACCGAAGCGGGTCAGATTGGTCATGCCGCCCTCGGCGGTGGGGTCAATCTTAAAGTCACCGGTCATGACTACGGTGCCCACCGGAGTCTTGATGGCAAATGCCACTGCATCAGCGATGGAATGATTCACATGGATAAATTCCACGGTAAAGCAGCCGGCCTTTACCACATCACCGGGCTTGTGGGTAACAAGCTTTACCTTGTCGGCCAGGTGATGCTCTTCGAGCTTCAGCTTAATGAGGCCGTTTGTCATGGCGGTGCCGTGGATGGGGGAATTGACCTGCTGCATACAGTAGGGGATGGAACCGATGTGATCCTCATGCCCGTGGGTAATGAACATACCCCGCAGTTTCTTGGCGTTCTGCACCAGATAGGTAAAATCCGGAATTACCAGATCGACACCGTACATTTCTTCGTCGGGGAAGCCAACACCGCAGTCTACGACGATCATATCCTTCCCGTATTCCAAGACCGTAATATTTTTACCGATCTCGTCTAAACCGCCCAGCGGTATAATTTTCAGTTTTTCAGCCAATAAAATCATAGCTCCTTTCGTAAATAAAGCAAAAATGCCGTCACAAAATCAGCAGCCGCCTTTTTGCACCTAAGACCCTGAATCGCCTTCAGTGAAAAAACGCCTGCAAAACATTCAATTTCTCGGCAGCGCCAGCCGCAGCACTGCCTTTGAAAGTTGCCCGGGACTGCCCTTCCCGGCGCATTCTTCGAATAGTATATCACAATTTGGTCAGATTGTATACTGTTTTTTTTCGACGGGCTTCGTAAGAGAAAAGGAAAACAGGCAAATCCGCCCCTTTCCCCTGAGACTGTGAGGTTAAAAAGTTTCAAAATCAGTTGCAGGTTCTGCGCAAATTTGTTATAATACCCTTTATAGTAAAGGATGCTGCGGGCTGATGCTCGTTTACGGAGGAGGCGGAGTATATGAACAAGAAGCTTGGAAGACTGCTATGGCCGGGGCTGTGGCTGTATTTCCTGTTTATGGCCATATTTGCCGGGGCAGCTGTGGCAACGAAGAATTATATTCTGGGCACATTGGAGGCAGTCATTACTCTGCTGCTGCTAGGCTACTATCTATTGTGCCGCACAAAGCACCGCAAAGAGGTGCAGAATTATGCCAGGACTGCTTTCAGCAGTCACGAAAAGGTCAGCGGCGCAGATACTCCCTTCCCCATGGTACTGGTGCGTTTGGGAGACGACAGCGTGATTTGGGCCAATGATGCTTTTGCGTCCATCACCGGCTATCAGGACGAGTATCTCGATCAGCGCTTGAGCGGGCTGGTGCCGGATTTCGATACGGCATGGCTTTCTGCCGGCAAAACCGAATACCCCTACGATATTACCATTTCCGACCGCAGATACCGGATCTACGGCAACACCGTCCGGGCTGACGATCCTGACGGTTCCGTACTGGGAATGCTTTATTTCAGTGACCTGACAGAGCTTTATCAGGTCCGGGATGAGTATATTCGCTCTCGCCCCATGGTGTCCATCATTTTAATCGACAACTACGAGGAACTGACAAAGAACCTGACCGAAGGTGCCATCGCGAATCTGGATGCCCGGATCAATGATGTGATTACCAAGTGGACAGAGCAGTACCACGGACTGTTCCGTAAAATGGAGCGAAACCGTTTTCTCTACATCTTTGAAAAACGGGATCTGCACATGGCGGTGGAGGATAAATTCCCGCTGCTGGAGGAGATCCATCAGGTTACCAGCCCTGCCGGTCTGGAAGCCTCTATTTCCATGGGCATCGGCGTGGACGGTGTCAATTTCGAAGAGGCCTACAATTTTGCGGCGCTGTCCATCGAAATGGCTTTGAGCCGCGGCGGTGATCAGGCGGTTATCAAGGATCGTTTCAACTTCACATTCTACGGCGGCAGAAACAAGGAAGCTGACCACAGAAGCAAGGTTCGTTCCCGCGTTACGGCCAACTCCCTGATGGAGCTGATCGGTCAGAGCAGCCAGGTATTTATCATGGGCCACAAAAATGCAGACCTGGATGCCGTGGGTGCGGCTATGGGTATCAGCACTTTGTGCCGCAAAAAGGGAAAGAAAGCCTATATCGTGCTGGATTTGGAGCATAATTGTGCCGAAAAGCTCATTGAGGAAATCCGTGAGGTGCCGGAATACAAGGATACCTTCATTTCCGGTCAGGAGGCAATGCTCCTGTGTGATAACCACAGTATTTTGGTGGTGGTGGATACCAACCGCCCGGATCAGGTGGAGAGCAGACCTCTGCTGGAAGCGATTTCCAAGGTCTGCGTGGTGGATCACCACCGCAGAGCGGCAGATTATATTGATCCTGTGGTGGTAAAGCTTCACGAAACCTATGCCTCCTCCGCTTCGGAGCTGGTGACGGAACTACTGCAATATGCGGTGGAAAAGTCCGACGTGCTGCCCATTGAGGCCAAGAGCCTGATGGCAGGCATTTTCCTGGACACCAAGAGCTTCAATGTCCGTACCGGCGAGCGTACCTTTGAAGCAGCAGCGGTGCTGCGGCAGTGGGGCGCGGACACGGTGGAGGTCAAAAAGCTGCTGCAAAACGATTTTCAGGGCACTATGGCCAAGTATCAGATCATCAAGTCCGCCCGACTCTACCGGCAGGAAATTGCCATTGCGGCTCTCAACAATACCACATCCCGGGCACTGGCCTCTCAGGCAGCCGACGAGCTGCTGAACATCACCGGTATTACTGCCTCTTTTGTTCTCTATCCCATGGAGGACGAGGTATATATTTCCGCCCGCTCCATCGGCGATGCCAATGTGCAGATGATTTTGGAGCCTTTGGGCGGCGGCGGAAATACCGCTACGGCAGGCGCTCAGATCAAAAACTGTACGGTGAAGGATGCGCTGGATCGTCTGGTTGAATCCATCGATCAGTTTTATGAAGAATAATTACCGTTTAACGGTTTGATTCCATGCCGAAATTTCGGCAGAATGTTATGGATAGGAGAATTTGCTATGAAAGTTATTTTATTGCAGGATGTTAAGGGAAAGGGCAAAAAGGGTCAGATGATTGAAGTTTCTGACGGCTACGCCCGCAACTATATGCTGCCCAGAAAGATGGCAACGGAGGCTACTGCCGATGCTGTCAATACGATGCGCATGAACGATAAGGCAACGCAGGAACGGATCGCCCGTGAAAAGGCAGAGGCTTTGGCACTTTCCAAGCAGCTGCGGGAAATGACGCTGGTGGTCACCGCCAAGGGCGGCGGCACCGGACGGCTTTTCGGCTCCGTTACCAATCAGGAGATTGCAGAAACACTGAAGGAAAAAACCGGCATTGCTCTGGACAAGAGAAAGATCGTCATTTCCGACCCTATCAAGTCTGTGGGCACTTACACCGTAACCTGCAAGCTGGGTTATGAGATCAATGCACCGCTTACCGTGAAGATCGAGGAAGCTTGATCCGATCTTCAAAAAGAGAGACAGAAAGGAGAATGAAACATGGATGATGAGCTGTCCTTTCGTCAGCCGCCTCAGTCCAGCGAGGCAGAGCAGGCTGTTTTGGGCGCAATCCTCATTGACAGCCAGTGCGTAGCCGATGTGATCGGTATTGTGCGGCCGGAGGATTTCTATAACCAGCGAAACCGGGAAATCTTTGAGACGATTTACTCCATGTTTAACTTTTCTCAGACGATCGACCCGGTTACGGTGCTGGACAAGATGCGGGAAAACGGCGTCTATACCGACGATTCCAAGCGCTATGTTCTGGAATTGATGCAGATCACCCCCACGGCAAAGAATGTGACCCATTACGCCAATATTGTGCGGGAGAAGGCCATGCTCCGGGGGCTTGCACAGGCTGCGTCGGATATTTCCGAAACCGTTTATTCTCAGGTGGGCACCCCGGCGGAAATGCTGGAGGCGGCGGAAAAGAAGATCTACGCGCTTCGGAAAGGTGAGCGGGGAGACTCGCTGGAACACATCGGCACCATCCTTTACAAGGTCTTTGACCATTTGACAGAGCTGAGTCAGTCTGATTCCGCAATTCCCGGACTGTCCAGCGGACTGCGGGATCTGGATGCGCAGATCAACGGCCTCAATAAATCCGACCTTCTGATCGTGGCGGCTCGTCCTGCTATGGGTAAAACCTCATTTGCTCTGAACATCGGTCTGAATGTCGCAAAAAAATATAAAAGCACCGTGGCGTTCTTCTCTTTGGAAATGTCCAGAGAACAGCTCGCCATGCGTCTGCTGTCCGGCGAAAGCTTTGTGGACAGCAAGAAAATGGCTACCGGCAAGCTGAGCGAAGAAGAGTGGAGCAAACTTTGCATGGCATCTGCCTCCCTCAGCCAGACGGATATCCGGGTGGATGACAACCCTTCTATTACTGTGGCGGAAATGAACGCCAAGCTCCGCCGGCTGGATAACCTGGGGCTCGTCATTATCGACTACCTGCAGCTCATGAACAGTTCCGGTTATGGCAAGGGAAACGAAAACCGTATTCAGGCAGTCAGCGAGATTTCCCGTTCTCTTAAAATCATGGCAAAGGAACTGAATGTCCCTGTAATCTGCCTCAGCCAGCTGTCCCGTGCCGTGGAAAGCCGTACCGATAAGCGCCCGATTATGTCCGACCTTCGGGAATCCGGCGCTATCGAGCAGGATGCCGATGCAATCCTGTTCCTCTACCGGGACGATTACTATAATCCGGATACTGAGGAAAAGAATGTGTCTGAGTGCATCGTGTCCAAAAACCGACACGGTGAAACCGGCACGGTAAAGCTCCAGTGGCTTCCTCAGTATACTACTTTTGCGGATCGAGAGTGGAAACATGCTGAATAATATGCTGCAAACCATCCGCAAATACGGCATGATTTCTCCCGGGGACACGGTCACCTGCGCCGTATCCGGGGGTGCTGACTCCATGGCTATGCTGTGGGGAATGTACCTTCTGAGGGATAAGCTGGATTTTGAACTTCGGGCGGTGCATTTTAACCACCACCTGCGAGGCGAGGAATCCCAGCGGGATGAAGATTTTGTGCGGGAATTTTGCGGACGCTTTGACATCCCCCTGACTCTGGGGGGCGCAGAAGTGACTGCCGGGAAAAAAGGTCTGGAAGCTGCTGCAAGAGAGGCAAGATACGGCTTTTTTGCAACGGTGCCGGGAAAAATCAGCACTGCCCATACGGCGGATGACAATGCGGAAACCATCCTCATGCATCTTGTCCGGGGCACCGGGCTGAAGGGACTGGGAGGAATCGCACCCGTAAACGGACGGCTGATCCGCCCCATGCTCCAGTGTACCCGGCAGGAAATTCTGGCATTTCTGGAGGAGTATCATATTCGTTTCGTGGAGGACAGCTCCAACGGCAGCGATGCCTTCCTGCGCAATCGCATCCGCCATGGGGTGATGCCTCTTTTGAAAAGGGAAAACCCCAAATTTTCCCTGACGGTTTCCCAAATGGCTATGAGCCTGCGGGAGGATTCCGAGGTGCTGGAAGATTTGGCATCGGGGAGCCTGCCGGAAATTCCCAGACTGCGGCTGCTGCCGCCGGCGGTGCGTGCCAGAATGCTGGAACGCTTTCTGAAGGAAAACGGTATCCGGGAGCCGGAACGGGAGCATATCGCGCTTACAGAGGCCCTGGTTTTTTCGGAAAAGCCCTCTGCCCGGGCAAACCTTCCCGGCGGGCTTACGGTCCATCGCAATTATGATACTCTGACGGTTTCCGGAGAAACCCAGGCGCTGGCAGCGATTGCGCTTCCCATGCAGGGATCGGTGATCCTGCCCCGGCTGGGGCTTCGGGTCATTACGGAGCCGGCGGGATCCATTTGCAATACCAAGGAAATCTTTACCGTTGCGGCGGGGGAAAAAATCCAGCTGCGGCAGCGGCAGGCGGGGGACAGCATTCGCCTGAATGTGGGCAGTCAAAGCCTTAAAAAACTGTTTATCGACCGGAAGATTCCGGCGGCACAGCGCTGTCAGATTCCTGTCATTGCCGATGAAAAGGGCGTGCTGGGGGTTTACGGTGTAGGTGCCAATGTGGACAGACTGGCGGACAGCCTGCCGGCCCTGCAGATCCGATTCGAGAAAATAGACAACCGTGCAACATTTTAATATAACTACGGGAGGATATCATATGGAGCAGAATATTCAGGAAGTATTATTGACTGAGGAACAGATCCGTCAGCGTATTGCAGAATTGGGAGAAGTCTTAACCGAGGAATACAAGGATAAGAACCCGGTGATCGTGGGCGTTCTCAAGGGCGTTGTGGTTTTTTATGCAGATATGATCCGACAGGTGAAGGTTCCCTGCCAGATGGATTTTATGTGTATTTCTTCCTATGTCGGCACCAGTTCTACGGGCAAAATGGTGGTAAAGCAGGATATTTCTGCGGACATTCAGGGACGGCATGTGCTGATCCTTGAGGATATTTTTGACACCGGCAATTCTCTGGATTTTACCTACAAGCATCTGATGGAGAGAAACCCTGCTTCTTTGAAGATCTGTACATTGCTGGATAAACCTGCCCGCAGAAATCCCAATATTACCCTGAAGCCCGACTATGTGGGCTTTTCCATTCCCGATGCCTTTGTTGTGGGCTACGGACTGGACTATAATGAATACTACCGGAATCTGCCTTATATCGGCATACTGAAACCGGAAGCATATAATTGATTATTTTAAGGAGTAGCGAATTTGAAAAAGCGTAGTTTTCTTTCTTTGGCGCTGTATCTGGTGATTTTGGCACTGCTGTTTTCGTGGATTGTCGGTACATTCGGCAATGCGAAGGACAATTTGAGCTATTCTCAGCTGGTGCAGCTGTTCAAAGAAGAACAAGTCAAAGAGTTTGTGGTGGAGGAGCAGACCATTGAACTGATCCTCCGGAAACCCTATAACGGCAAGGACCACCTGCGGTGCAATCTGGCAGATGCCGAAAGCTTCCGCACAGAAATGCAGGATATTTTCCGGGAACAGAGCGACAAAGGAATCCTTGAAAGCTATGATTTCCGCCCGGAAGCCAAGTTTTCCCCCTATTCTCTGGTGCTGCCGCTGATGCTGGCGGGCGGCGCATTGCTGCTGGTATGGTTCCTGATGATGGGTAAGATGAGCAGCGGCAATCCTATGACGAATTTCGGCAAGGCCCGGACGGTTCTGGGGATTCCGAATGGCAAGAAGGTCACATTTGATGATGTGGCAGGCGCCGATGAAGAGAAGCAGGAGCTTCAGGAAATCGTAGATTTCCTCCGCAATCCCGGAAAATTCAAGGAAATCGGCGCACGGATTCCTCACGGACTGCTGCTGGTCGGCCCTCCGGGTACAGGCAAAACGCTTCTGGCCCGTGCAGCGGCCGGTGAGGCGGGAGTGCAGTTTCTCTCCATTTCCGGCTCGGATTTTGTGGAAATGTATGTGGGCGTCGGCGCAAGCCGTGTTCGCGACCTGTTCGAACAGGCAAAGAAAATCGCTCCCGCTATCATCTTCATCGACGAAATCGATGCCGTGGGCCGCAAGCGGGGCTCCGGCCTTGGCGGCGGCCACGATGAAAAGGAGCAGACCCTCAACCAGCTGCTGGTGGAAATGGATGGCTTTTCCGGAAACGAGGGCGTCATCGTGCTGGCGGCAACCAACCGCCCCGACATCCTTGATCCGGCGCTGCTCCGCCCCGGTCGATTTGACCGGCAGATTCATGTGGGCGTACCGGATGTGAAGGGCCGTGAGCAGATTCTCAGGATCCATTCCAAGAATAAGAAGCTGGATGGCAGCGTGGATCTTGGCCTGGTGGCCCGCTCCACGGTTGGTTTTACCGGTGCAGACCTCAGCAATCTGATGAACGAGGCAGCCATTATGGCAGCACGGAACAACCGTCCGGTGCTGAGCATGGAGGACCTGAACGAGGCGATGATGAAGATTCTGGCAGGGCCGGAAAAGCGGAGCCGTGTGCGTCAGCGCAAGGATCTGAGAGAGACGGCTATCCACGAGGCAGGTCATGCAGTTGCTATGTATAACCTGCCGACGCAGGATCCGGTGCTTCAGATTACCATTGTCCCCCGGGGCAATTCTCTGGGTGCCACCTGGCATGTGCCTCAGGATGATTCTTTCAACATGACCCGCAACCAGATGTATGAGGAAATCGTAAGCCTGCTGGGCGGCCGTGTGGCGGAAGCGCTGTTTCTGGATGATATCTCCGTGGGTGCCTCCAATGACATTGACCGTGCTTCCAAGCTGGCAAGAGATATGGTAGCCCGCTACGGTATGTGCGATGCTCTCGGCACCGTTTCCTATCTGGACGGCGGCGAGGTGTTCATCGGCAGAGACTACCAGAGCACCAAGAGTTATTCCGAGAAGTTCGCCGGTACCATCGACGATCAGGTGAAGCAGCTTGTGGATAAGGCCTATGAGCATTGTGCCCGGATCCTCAAGCAGAATGAAGATAAGGTTTTTGCTGTGACGGACTTCCTGCTGGAGCATGAAACCATGACCGGTGCTCAGTTTGCCGACTGCATGGAGGGCAGAACCATCGGTGAGGCAAAGGCTGTCAGTATGTTTGACAGACCGGAAACCACAGAAGAATAAAGTTCTTTCTGCCGGCTGCAAGAGATTACGGCAAAGCGGATATGTATAAAAATATCGGGATCAGGTTTGTGGCCTGATCCCGATATTTTGCAGTTTGCTGTTTACAGAGCATAGAGCAGAATGGATAAGTACTGAAGCAGACTGCCCAGCACGACGAAGACATGGAATACCGAGTGGAACCAGCGCTTTTTGGAGCCGATGCCATAGAGAATGGCGCCCACCGTGTAGCTGATACCGCCTGCAAGCAGGAGCCAGAATCCGGGCTTGGTCATCACTGCAATGGTCTGCGGGATAAAGGGAACGATGGCCCAACCCATGCAGATGTAACAAATCTGGGAGAATGCATTAAACTTCTTTAGGTCAACAGCGGTAAGGCTTACAGCCAGAGCGGTAAGTCCCCATTCCAAGCCGAAGATGCACCAGCCCAGCACCGGATAGCTGGGACGCAGGGCGCTGAGTGCCACCGGGGTGTAGGTGCCGGCAATGAGAAAGTAGATGGTGCAGTGATCAATCACCTGCATGACCCGTTTTCCGGTGGAGGGATGCAGGCCGTGGTACACGCTGGACATGACATAGAGGCAGATCATACACACGCCGTAGATGCTGGCGGTGACGATGCCGTAAATATTGTGATGGCTGGCTGCCCGAAGAATACAGGTCACAAGTACCACAACGCCCATGGCGCCGCCTGCAATGTGGGTCACCATGTTTGTAATCTCTTCGCCTTTGGTGTAGTCGGGCAGGGGACGGTTTTTAAGTTTGGTTCGTTTCATGAGATTTACTTCCGCCTTTCCGTATTGCATTGATATAGTATAGCACAAAGCCTGAAGTTTGTGTTATACGCAAGCGAAATTCTTCTCCACAATCGGTAGAATCTGGATTCTACTGTGGGTAGAACCCTCAAAACAGGGGGATTTGGTACGCTCCCGACAAAAAGCAGATATTTTCGCTGCGGAGGCAGTTTGATGCCGGGGGCTTAGATATGACAGACCGGAAAAAGGAAATTGTACGATATCACTAAAAAACAACTGGGTTTTTCAGCGCCGTTGTCAGATGTTTTCACTAAATTTTCATACTCCCCGGCCGGTTTTGTGCTATAATATTAATGGTAGCAAGAAGGCTGCCCAATGGATCCAAAGAAGGAGCGACTATGAATAACAATATCTTGTTTTTTTTAACACCCAAAGCAATGTGTGCTTATTTATACGACGATTATACCATGCGGCAGGCACTTGAAAAAATGGAAACGGCGGGATACGCGGCTTTGCCTATCCTTAACAGACGGGGAGAGTACCGCGGCACACTCACAGAGGGAGATCTCCTGTGGGGAATCAAAAATATGTGTTACATGGATGTGCGGCAGGCGGAAGCACATCGGATTATGGAAATTTCCCGGCGGCGGGACAACATACCGGTTCGGGTCACCACCTCTATGCATGATCTGGTGGATCGGGCCAGCACGCAGAATTTCGTACCGGTGGTCGATGACAAGGATGCCTTTATCGGCATTGTTACCAGAAGAGCAATTATTAAATACTGCTCTCAGCGCCTGTTCCCGGAAGATTGACAAGCGCCCCCTGCGGATGCCGTCCGCAGGGGGTATTTTTGCGTTACGGGCAGGAATTCCGGATTTTCGGTTGCAATGCAGCACCATATTTGTTAAAATAACGGGGAAGTTATAATGGAGGATCATTATGGACGATGAGATTTTGAAGATCCAAATCGGTGCGAATATTGCCAATTTCCGCAAACACCGTGGGCTGACCCAAGCAGAGCTTGCCGGAATGCTTAACTATTCTGACAAGGCGGTTTCCAAGTGGGAACGGGGGGAGTCCGTTCCGGATGTGGTGACCCTTGTGAGTTTGGCGGAGGTGCTGGAAGTGACGGTCAATGACCTGCTGAGAGACCCCCGTGCGCTGCCGGAGGGGAACGGAAAAGTTCAGCGGGCAGTGGATAGGGCGGTGAAAAAGACCCTTAAGCGCAAGGCCAACAAAAATGTGATTCTGAGCCTTTCTTCCATTCTTGTGTGGTTCGTGGCGCTGCTCATTTTTGTGGTGCTGTCCTCAGTGAAAATTCCATACAGCGAGCTGGCATTTTTCTATGCCGTGCCCATCAATGCCATTGTGCTGCTGAGTCTGCGCTCTGCGTGGCGGGATTTCGACTGGAACAGAAGCCTCATCAGCATCATCATGTGGGGCTTTTTGGCGGCAATCTACCTGACACTGCTGATTATTTTGAAGATTAATGTATGGAAAATTTTCCTGCTGGGCATCCCCGGACAGGCAGCCATTATCCTGTGGTTCCGTATGTTCCGGCCTATGAAGAATAAGGAGGCGGAAAATGGATAAGAAATCCCTGCGCCGGCAGATCCGCATGAAAAAGCGGGCTATGACCGAACAGCAGGTTCAGGAGGCCAGCCGGCGTCTGGGTATCTTGCTGGTTCAAAGCCCCCTTTATCAACAGGCGGAAACGATCTATGGCTATCTGCCCTACAATCAGGAGGTGCGCACCGTCCCTATGCTCCGGCAGGCGCTGGCGGACGGGAAAAAAGTAGCGGTGCCCAAGGTCTGTGGGGACGATATGAAGTTTATCTACATAACGGATTTTACTCTGGTGGAAAATGGCTATGCCGGGATTCCGGAGCCGGTGGCGGACGGGCCGGTGGCGGAGGATCCCCGTGCGCTGGTGCTGATGCCCGGGCTGGCTTTTGACCCGGAGGGACACCGTATCGGTTATGGCGGGGGATTTTACGATAAGTTTTTGGCACGGGAGCCGGAGCATCCCACGCTGGCGCTGTGCTATGATTTTCAAATGCTGCCCCATCTGGAAACCGAGGAATTCGATATTCCTGTGGATTGCGTTTTGTGGGCTTAAAGGAGTTACAATGGATTTTTTACTGGTTGCGCTGGTGGCCGGCGGCACATTCGGCCTGTGCTATCTGGCGGACAAAGGTTTTACAAAAGTATTCAGAGGGAAAGCGCAGCATCAGTCCGGCCTCAGCGTGCGGCTGAGTAAGCACTACGGCGCACTCGGTCTGGTGCTGGTAACCCTGGGCATTGCGGCAATTTTTGCGGGGCTTGGAAAAAAATGGGCCCTCAGCGTGGGCGGCGGTGTGATTTCTCTGGTGGGTATCGGTCTGATTGTCTATTACATGACCTTCGGCGTGTTTTATGACGAAAACAGCTTCATTCTTACTACCTTCGGCAAAAAAAGCACCACCTACCGCTATGGGGACATTGTAAGCCAGCAGCTTTACAGCAGCTACGGAAATATTGTCATTGAGCTTACCATGAACGACGGCAGAACGGTTCCGCTTCAGGCAGGAATGAACGGCGTCTACCCGTTCCTGGACAAAGCTTTTGCCGGTTGGTGCGCCCAGAAGGGGTTACAGCCGGAGGACTGCCCCTTCCATGATCCACAGAACAGCTGCTGGTTTCCGACAAGGGAGGAAAACTGATGCATATACCAAAGGGAGACACCGCCGAACTGACGCTGGTGACATTTGAAGAAGCGCTGGCGGCGGCCAATACACCCAATCCGGATTATGATATTGAAAAGTGGATCTATGCTCCGAATTTTTATTCGGAGTACCGTTACATATTGGGCACCCGAGGCAAAAATCCTTTGATCTGCGTGGGCATCAACCCTTCTACCGCAGAGCCGGGGAATTTGGACAACACCCTGAAATCGGTGGAGCGGATCGCCTTGGGCAACGGATTTGACAGCTTTATTATGTTTAATGTCTACGCCCAGCGGGCCACCAACCCGGATGCCATGGAAAAGCAAATGAACCCGCTGCTCCATAAAGAAAATCTGGCGGCCTTCCGCTATGTCCTGTCTATTTCCTCTAAGCCCGCCATCTGGGCGGCATGGGGTGCCATTATTGAAAAGCGGGGCTATCTTGCCCAGTGTGTCCGGGATATGGCAGAAGTGGGCATGGAGTATGATGCCAGCTGGTACTGCGCCGGAGCCGTCACCAAGAAGGGGCATCCCCACCATCCGCTGTACCTGCGGAAGGACGAAAAACTGAAAACCTTTGATGTCGCATCCTATCTGGAGTGCGTTTAGGAGAGATTATGAAACTGCTGATTGCATCTGATATTCACGGCTCCGCCTATTACTGCGGCAAGCTGATGGAAGTTATGAAAAGAGAAAATCCCGACAGGCTGGTGCTGTTGGGAGATCTTTTATACCACGGCCCGAGAAATGACCTGCCCCGGGACTATGCGCCCAAGCAGGTGATTCCCATGTTTTCCGGGTGTGCGGAAAAGATCATCGCCGTTCGGGGCAACTGCGAGGCAGAGGTGGATCAAATGGTGCTGCCGTTTCCGTGTATGGGAGAATATGCCCAGCTTCTGGTGGACGGGAAGGTGTTTTTCCTGACCCATGGGCACCACCAAAACCCCGACAACCTGCCGCCGCTGGAGGCAGGGAGCATTTTTCTGTCCGGCCACACCCATGTGAAGATGGACGAGGAGCGTCAGGGCATCCGCTGCCTGAATCCCGGCAGTGTATCCATCCCCAAGGATGGCAGCCGCAGCTGCCTGCTCTATGAAAACGGTGCGTTCACCTTTTTGTCATTGGAGGATTAAAAAATGGAAAGCTCGGAATGCGATACCTGCTGGTATTATGATTACGACGAGGAATACGACGAATATTACTGCATGATGGATTTGGACGAGGACGAGGTATATCGGATCTTCTGCTCGGCAAACAGCACACACTGCCCCTTCTACCGGCAGGGCGACGACTATACTCTGGCAAGGAGGCAATGATATGAAACGATGGATTTTGGCTCTGCTGGCAGCCGGGCTCCTCCTTGGAGGATGCAGCGGCAATCCGCCGGAAGAGACCGCAAGACCCACCAATCCTACCATGCCCCCTAAAGAGCCGGCCCCCACCGGCTGGTATGTACCCAACAGCGAAATTGAGCAGCAGACCAATGCGGCGGTGAAGCAGTACGCACTGGAAGCAGGAACGGAGCAGCAGATCTTCTTTATGGGTGAGCATTTGGTGCTGCTCCACCATGGAAAAAACAACACGGAAATGGTCATGCTGAGCGGTAATGACCTGCATCCCACCATCGTCAGTCGGCTCCACACCGCTTTTGCCTCGGATGTCCATATCCAGTGGGTATCCAAACGGGGCCTGGGCTACTACGATGCAGGGGACAAGGCCGTGGTGTTCATGGATGCCTTCCTGCGGGAACTGGGGCGGATCCAGATGCCGGAAGGGATTATCGGAGATGCCTGGATCGGCCAAGACGGCAAGCATGTCTACTATTGCATGAATACAGGCGTGTTTACCATGAACCTGCAAACCGGCGTTTCCCGGATGCTGCTGGAACAGAAAGCACAATGGCAGGAAATTACCGGAATTCTCTTTGACGGGCAAATGCTGCGATGCACCCGGAAACTGACAGATGGTACTTATGAAACAAAGCTCATTTCTGCCGTCAGCGGCGAGACTGTGGCAGAAGGAGAAAGCCTTAAAGATCTGGTCACATCGGGCAATCACTATTTTACCCGGAAAACGGACGGCAGCGTGGCGGAATATATCTACGGCACTGTGGACGGCACCGCAAAAAACATCTGGCCCCGGAAGCAGCCGGCCGACATTGTGATGCTCGCAAAATCCAAGGCTGTCTTTGGCAGCCTGTCGGATGGAAAATTTGAGTTGGAGCTTTATGACCTTGTCACCGGCAAACGGGAAAGCACCGTCGCTCTGCAAGGGGAAGGGCTTCTGTACCGCTCTTTTCTGCCGGCGGCAGACGGCGGCATCTGGTTTATCGGAGAGGACACCAAATCCGGTGAGGCTTCCATTTATTTTTGGGATACCAAGAAAACTGCCGCAGAGGACGAAAGAATCTATTCGGCGACCCATTACACCGGGGAAAACCCTGACAAAGACGGACTGGAGAAAGTGCGGCAGCAGGCAAATTCCATCGGAGAAAAGTACGGTGTCAGCATCCGGATATGGGATGATGCGCTGACTTTGCAGCCCGAGGGCTATATGTTTGCGGCTGAGTATCTGGTGCCTGCCTATGAGCATTACCTGCCTGTTTTGGAGGAGATATTGAAATCTTATCCGGACGGCTTCTTTGTCACTGCCGCACAGCGGGCAGAGGGGAAGAAAATCGAAATCTGCCTGCTGCGTTCTGTGGAGGCGGAGGGAGGCTGGAAACCCTACGAAGCGGATCACGCCATCCAGTACTGGATGGGCAGTAAGATTTGCATTGCGCTGGAGCTGAGCGAGCATATGCGGCAGAATTTCTTCCACGAAATGGCACACATAATCGATTCCCGGGTTCTCAGCACGACATCGGTGTTTTTTGAATGGAATACCCTGAATCCTGCGGGGTTTGCCTACTATAACGACTACGAGCCCGCCCTCAAGGAAGAGGATGCCAAGTATCTGGAAGGGGGCAGCAGGGCATTTATTGATCTTTTTTCCATGAGCTTTGCAAAAGAGGACAGAGCCCGTATTTTGGAATACGCTTCTATGCCCGGAAACGAAGGCTATTTTGCAACAGATGTGATGCAGGCGAAGCTCCGCCGCATCTGTGACGGTATCCGCAAGGCATTTGGACTCAAAGATACGCAGACGGCGCTTGTTTGGGAGCAATACCTGAAATAAAACTCTCCAGCGTTTGCCGGGGAAGAAATCAAAAAGGCGAAGACTTTACAAAGTCTTCGCCTTTTGCCGTTTATTTTCCGGAGATGGTGTTCATGAGAATCTGGCGATTCTTTTGCAGATTGGGAACCAGAACCATACCGATCTTGGGAATTGTGGCATCCGAATAGGCACCGTCTGCGGGAATCCGCAGGGTGGAAAGCTGGCCGCTTCCCAGCAGGGGATAGAGCTGACTTGCGAAGCGGATGATTTCTGCGTTGGTCATATCTGTGGTGATAAGGGGGAGAACCTTTTCAATGGTGTTCAGCACCTCAGACCAGCGCATGTTTCTGGAAGCATACAACAGAGAGCTCAGAACCTTGCGCTGACGCTCGGTGCGGCCGAAGTCATTGCCGATCCGGCGGATGCGGGCGTATTCCAGAGCCTGCGCACCGCTGAGATGATTCGTACCGACCTTCAGCTGCCAGCTGCTGTCACGCTCGTGCATATATTTCACCTCTGCGGCGGTCAGAGAAATATCCACACCGCCCAAGGTGTCGATGACATTTGTGAAGCCGGTGAAATCCACACGGATGCAGGCATCGACATGGACACCGAAGTTAATGGCGATGGTTTCTGTCAGAAGGGACATACCGCCGCCGCGGCCGGCATAGGCGGAGTTGAGTTTATTTTTGCTGCGGCCGGGGATCTGCACATAGAGATCGCGCATAAAGGAGGTGAGGATAATGGTTTTCTTTTGCTTATTGAAAGTGCACAGAATCATGGCGTCGGAACGGTTGTTGTGGTGCTGATCCAGCCGGCGATCCTCACCGATCAACATAATATTTACTACATTGCCGATCGGAATGGGGTCATCCGGAATGGTATCCAGATAAATGTCAGAGGGGTCTGCCGTAGGTCCGGTAAAATCCGGGGGAAGTGTGTATTCCGTCTCTTGAGGGAAGCTGGAATCCGGCGGATAATTTGCCTGGGGATCATCGGGACGGTTGATCAGATGAAAGAGGTGCCGGGCATAGACGGTAGCGCAAATCATCACGCACAGTACAAGCGTCAGAAAACCGGCGAGAATGCTTAATGTAATCCGCTGCCAGGAAAGTGGGCGGTGCTTTTTACTGTTAGATTTCATAAAAGCCTCCAGAGACGATGTAATGCACCATTGCGGCTTCCTCCCATTATAGCGGAAACCGGCAAAAATTCACTTTTTGCTTTGAGAAATCCGCAATCATGCGAGATATTTATAATGGCTCTGGTTTTATTTTATCGCTCTCAGGAAGCTTTATTCCGATACCTCCAGACCTCCTGAATAAATTAAGGCGTCCGCAAGTCGGGAAATAAAAGCGGAATTGGTGGGGCGAGGGATAACGCCCTGCTCGTTTGCAGAAAAATACTGTCGCCAGGACAATTCGTCCTGATGCTGCCAGCCGGCGGAAATAGCACCGCGGATGGAACGCTCCACCTGTGCGGCATTGCCGCCGCAATGCTCGGCAACGGCAGGATAAAGCTCCTTGGTTACAGATTGCCGGGGATCCGCGGCTTTCAATACGATGGCCTCTCTTAGATATCCGTAACCGTGGAGCTTGGTTGGAATATTGAGGCTTAGCAGAATGCCGGATACCGTGGCTCTGGGATCCGGGTGAATAGAAAATGTGTCCTGCAGGCGCTGGGACATGTCGGAGATCCGATTGACAGTGGATTTGATGTCGCAGGGCTTGGTCATTAAATAGGCAACTCCCAGCCGCTCCAGGGCATCGAGAATATAGTCGCTGACATATCGTGTGGTCACCAAGGCCATGGGCTGCAGTCCGCTGTCGCTGGCTTCCTGCAAAAGGCTGATGCCGTCCATGCCGGGGATCATCAAATCCAGTACCAGAATATCGGGCAGAAATGTGCGCATCGCATTCAGCGTGTCAAAACCGTTTTGGCAGAGCTCAATGCTGTAACGACCCATCAAGGCATCCGATAAAGCCGTGCGGAAGTCTTCTGAAGGGTCTGCAATGATCATCTTCAGCTTATCCATTTGAACTACCTCTGCTACTTTCTTTTACTATATACAAAATAACACATTTTTCTTGTATTTTCAATAAAAAAAGGCATTTGTTTTTCGAGGAAATTCGACATATTGCCGTGATGCATATGATAAGAGCCTGCCGAACAGGCGGCAGGCTCAAATATTACCTTGATGATCAGCCCTTATTCTCAAACTTAGGCTGCCAGTACTGATACCACTGCTCAGCGGTGCCGTCTACGGGCATCTGAGAGGCGGTGGGAACATTCTGGGGCTGTGCAGGCTTTGCTTTTTCGCCGAAGGTGATGGTAAGTTCCAAAACCTGTCTGCTGCGGTAGACGAAAATTGTTGTGGTATCGCCTACCTTGAAATCCCGGAGGGCACGGTTGAGATCGTTCATGGAGGTAATCTCATACTCGCCCAGACCTACGATGATATCGTTCACCCGAATACCGGTCTTGGCAGCGCTGCCTTCCGGCTCGACGGCATCTACATACACGCCGATGCCGTTGCCGGCATCCCGCACGACCACGCCCATATAGGGCTTGGAGACATAGCCGTTGGTCTTGAGTTCCTCAATCATTTTTACCACATCGTCAATGGGAATGGCAAAGCCGATACCTTCGATCGAAGCGCCGGAGGAGGTGGTGCCGGAGAATTTGGCGGTGGTAATGCCGATGACCTCACCCTTCATGTTAAACAGGGGACCGCCGGAGTTGCCGGGGTTGATGGCGGCATCCGTCTGCAGCATGTTGATAACAGCGTTACCCGTGGAGACATCCCGCTCCTTGGCACTCACATAACCGGCAGTCAGGGTGTTGGTGAGCTGGCCCAAAGGGTTGCCGATGGCAACTACCTGATCGCCCACAATGAGATCATCACTTTTGCCGATGGTAACGGCAGGAAGATCAGATGCTTCGATCTTAATGAGCGCTACATCGTTTCCGGCATCAGAGCCGATAACCGTAGCCGGGTATTTGGTGCCGTCATAGGTGATGGCATAGAGCTTGCTGGCGCCTTCGATAACATGGTGGTTGGTGAGAATGTAACCGTCAGAGGAGATTATGAAGCCGGAACCGGAGGAGGCCTGCTCGGTTACCTGACCGAAAATATTGGTGGTAACATGGTTGGAAATAGCCACCACGCTCTTCTTGTTTTGTGCGTAGACCTGACCGACGGTAAGACCTTCCGCAGCGGCAGGCGTGCCGGAAATGGAGTTGCCGCTGCCGGTAAAGGATTTGTCATTGATTTCTTCTTCCAGAGCGTTGATTTTATCCTCCATCTGCTCCAGCAGATGGCTGGTATCCTCAGAGCGCTTCTGCCAGATGCCGTCCACTACGGCAGCGGTAATGCCGCAGCTGGCTGCCGCAATCACAACCACCAGACAAACCGCAAGGATGCCTTTCCAAATACTTCTGCCGGACTTTTTTCTGGTGGGCTGCTCAAAGTCGGGGGCTTCCGGTGAGCGGTAGGTGCCGGAAGACTGCGAATCATTCATAATGTATGGGGAATCTGCAAAGGGTGATTCCTTTTGACGGGGAGCTTCGGGCTGCTCCGGGTTCTGGGGATTATTTTCAAAATTATCCATAAATGGTTCCTCCCTTGATGCTTAACTTGCATTTACTATACAGATTGAGTATGAAATAATTATGTACATTGACCAAACTATTTATAAACACATCCCAAAGCTCAACTCTGGCGCAGTTCTATGATACCCTCTGCGAGGAAGCCCGTCAAGCTTTTTGCCGCAAAACAGCAGCGGCGGCTATTGCCGCCGCCGGGGGATACTTACTTTTTGCAGAAAGATTTGCAGTCGGTGCACTGGTCCATGGCAGGGTTTGCCTCGTGGGTACCTACCATAATGCGATCCAAAGTGCAGTAGTTCTGACCGTCACAGTGGTGTGCGCACTGCTGTACGGTACACTCGATGCATTTGTTTGCTTTGCAGTTCATGTTGTACGCCTCCTTCAAAATGGTTTCGGGAATAGTATGGCAGAAAAATTTCTTTTTAAACAAAAGAATTTTGAATCCCCGGCAGCTTATTAGGGTATTCTAAAACAAGCGCGGTATGCGCCGCACCTAAATGCGGAAAAATAGACGCTATTGCGCTCCCGGAGGGAAAATGCGCCGGGATTTTAGTTTCTTTGACAATTGACATTTTTCCCAGCTGAATGTATAATTATATGCGGAAAATCTCAGTTTTCCAGTATGTAAATCCTAAGACGGAACACCGTCTTTTGAAAGAAAGGAATATTGCCATGATTTACAGTGCAGAAGTACAGAATATGTGCTCCGTGGCCAAGGGTGCCTACCACGGCCCCGCTCCCATTCCCGAAGAGGGTAAGTGGGTACAGGCTAAGGAAATCAAGGACATCAGCGGATTTACCCACGGTATCGGCTGGTGCGCACCGCAGCAGGGCTGCTGCAAGCTGACCCTTAACATTAAAGAGGGTATCATCGAAGAGGCTCTGGTAGAGACTCTGGGCTGCTCCGGCATGACCCACTCCGCCGCAATGGCTTCCGAGATCCTGATCGGCAAGACCATTCTGGAGGCGCTCAACACCGACTTGGTCTGTGACGCTATCAATACCGCTATGCGTGAGCTGTTCCTGCAGATCGTTTACGGCCGCAGCCAGTCCGCATTCTCTGAGGGCGGCCTTGCAGTCGGCGCTTCTCTGGAAGATCTGGGCAAGGGCCTGCGCAGCCAGGTCGGCACCATGTTTGCCACTAAGGCAAAGGGCCCCCGTTATCTGGAAATGGCCGAAGGCTATGTTACCCGTGTGGCCCTGAATCAGGACAACCTGATCACCGGCTATGAGTTCGTCAATCTGGGCAAGATGATGGACTTTATCAAGAAAGGCGACGATGCTAACGAGGCTCTCAAGAAGGCTAAGGGTCACTACGGTCAGTTTGATAACGCTGTCAAGTACATTGACCCCCGTCACGAATAAGAGGAGGACTACACAATGGCTTTGTTTGAAGGTTACGAAAGAAAAATCGACAAGATCAACGGTGTCCTCGCTCAGTACGACCTCAAGTCTGTGGAAGAGTGCCGTGAGATCTGCCAGGCTAAGGGCTTTGATCCCTACACCATCGTAAAGGACATCCAGCCCATCGCTTTCGAGGATGTGGCATGGGCATATTGCGTTGGCGCTGCCATCGCTCTGAAGAAGGGTGTCAAGACTGCTGCTGAGGCTGCTGAGGCTATCGGTATCGGCCTGCAGGCATTCTGCATCCCCGGCTCCGTTGCTGAGGATCGTAAGGTTGGCCTGGGTCACGGCAATCTGGGCGCTATGCTGCTGCGTGACGAGACCAAGTGCTTTGCATTCCTGGCCGGTCATGAGTCCTTCGCTGCTGCTGAAGGTGCTATCGGCATTGCCCGCTCCGCCAACAAGGCTCGTAAGGAGCCCCTGCGCGTTATCCTGAACGGTCTGGGCAAGGACGCTGCTCAGATCATCTCCCGGATCAATGGCTTCACCTATGTACAGACCAAGTTCGACTACTACACCAGCGAACTGACCGTCGTGAATGAGATCGCTTACTCTGAGGGTGAGCGTGCAGCTGTCCGCTGCTACGGTTGTGACGATGTCCGTGAGGGCGTTGCCATCATGCACAAGGAAGGCGTTGACGTTTCCATCACCGGTAACTCCACCAACCCCACCCGCTTCCAGCATCCTGTTGCAGGCACCTATAAGAAGGAGTGTGTCGAGCAGGGCAAGAAGTATTTCTCCGTTGCATCCGGCGGCGGCACGGGTCGTACACTGCACCCCGACAACATGGCAGCCGGCCCTGCTTCCTACGGCATGACCGATACCATGGGCCGTATGCACTCCGATGCCCAGTTCGCAGGTTCCTCTTCCGTTCCTGCTCACGTGGAAATGATGGGCTTCCTGGGCGCTGGCAACAACCCCATGGTCGGCATGACTGTGTCCGTTGCTGTTGCAGTTGAGGAGTCCCTGAAGGGCTGATCCTTTTTCTGCACAATCGTGAGTCACCGCTGAAGTGACTCCGAAAAGCGAGACAAGATTTTTAAATACTGTTTAAGCAGCCAAAAGGGCTTGCTGTCTGTGTAAAAACGGGCAGCAAGTCCTTTCTTTTCGTTTTGCTTCGTCTGCTGCTGTGGTATTTTTGCTGTCTCACAAATGTGGTGCAGTAGGGTTTTTGAAAAATGTATTTTACCGGTCTTTCGGGACTTAGTTTGCAATTGCCTTGGGAAAGCGTATCATGCTTGAAAACGATTGGAACTATTGCAGTGACAACAAAGCAGGCTGTGCTTACCGTAATGTGTGCATTGCCGGTTTCGGCCGTGGTTATGGCGCATATTTGCTGGAAACAAAGTAGCGATTTGCTGTTTCCGGATTCCGTCCCATCGTTAAAGCAGCCGGAGACAGAAGAAACGGATGCAACTGCGTACGATACGAAGCAGCCCGAACCAACGCTGCCACATCAGACGGAGTGAATGTCAAGGGTAGACACCTTTTCTTGCAAATATGCTTTTAGAAATGTGTAGAGTTTTGTGAAACAAGATAATTTGATCAGATAAAAGTCAAAAAATATAAAATGACATGAAAATGGTAGCATAAGCGCAGCGCTATTGCATGGAAAGTACTAGCGAGCAACAGAGAATAGACCCGTCAGATGTAAGTGCAGCTATTCAGATTTTTGAAATTAGAAAAGACTAATTATAAATGCAAATGGAACTTTCAATAAGATACTGCAAAATGTGTGTTCTTTAGAATTTGTGCAAGGATTATAAAAAATCTTGTTTTTAGAAAAAATTATTATTTAGTATTTTTTAATTTGTCAAATTATGGTAAATACTATGCGTTTTTGGTAGAATTATCGGTTTTTATGTTGACAAAAAATCTCAAAATCGTATAATATAGGATATATGAATAATTTGTGACAGCCTGTTGCTTCTTTGAAGCAACAGGCTTAAACTGGCTAAGCCGTTGTATCGGTAAAAAAGTGGTAGTACACTAATTTTGAAGTGTCTCAAAAATGAAGGATTAGGGGATAGAATAATGGTTTATGAGAGAGTAATTAAACGAGGCATTGATTTTATTTTAGCGTTGATTGGATTCATTATTTTTGCAATTCCGATGGGGATTGTGGCTGTTGCAATCAAGGTGGAATCCAAAGGGCCAGTTATTTTTAAACAGGATCGCTTGGGGTATAAGGGGAAGGTCTACAAGATGTATAAATTCCGCAGTATGTGTGTGGGTGCAGAAAAAGGTGGAGTTTACTCGGACAATAAGGACAGCCGCGTAACCAAGGTAGGAAAGTTTATTCGTGCAACCAGTATTGATGAATTACCTCAGTTAGTGAATGTGCTTAAAGGCGATATGGCGCTGATTGGATTTAGAAGTCCGCTTACGTATCATCCGTGGCCTTGGGAGGATTATACGGATGAGCAGAAGAAAATGTTTAATGTTCGTCCTGGTATTACGGGCTGGGCTCAGGTAAATGGAAGAAAGACGGTCGAATGGCATAAGCGCATCGAATTAAATGTATGGTATGCAGAAAATGTTTCTTTTTTACTTGATCTCAAGATTTTCTTTCTGACATTTGCCAAAGTCTTGATGAATGCAGACAACGAAAACGTAGGAAAAACGGTTTAATTGAGAGAAGCGCAGAAATAGAGGTACGTACAGTGGGGCTTAGATTGATGTATATTACAAATATTCCCGATGTTGCACGAATCGCCGAAAATTCTGGAGTTGACCGAATTTTTGTTGATATGGAATACATAGGGAAAGATGCGCGGCAGGGCGGCATGGACACGGTCCAGAATCATCATACAATTGAAGATGTAAGACGGATTAGAAACAGTGTTTCCAAGGCACAGGTTTTATGCAGGGTAAATCCGATTCATAACCAGACAGCCGAGTATTCTTCATCGGAGGAGGAAATCGAAGGTGCAATCCAAGCGGGGACAGATATTTTGATGCTCCCGTATTTTAAAACGGTAGGGGAAGTAGAACAGTTTATCAAGTTCGTGAATGGCCGGGTGAAAACCATGCTGTTGGTAGAAACTCCGGAGGCAGTTGCACAGATCGATGATATTTTAAAGGTACCAGGGATCGATGAAGTACATATTGGTCTGAATGATCTTAGCTTGGGATATGGCATGAAGTTTATGTTTGAACTTTTGGCGGATGGTACAGTAGAGAAGCTCTGCATGAAGTTCAAAGAAAAGGGCGTGCCCTATGGATTTGGAGGAATTGCGTCTTTGGGGCATGGGTTATTGCCTTCTGAGTATGTAATCAGAGAGCATTATCGGTTAGGCTCTACGGGTGCAATTCTGTCTCGATGCTTCTGTAATACCGATCAGGTTGATCGGTTGGACAAGGTTGAGGGATTGTTTCGTACAGGGATCAATGATATTCGTGCACTGGAATCCGAGTGTATGCAGTATCCAACGAACAGTGATTATTTTATCCAAAACACCAAAGAAGTCATTCGGCGAGTGAATTTAGTAGAGGAATCTTAAGATGAATTTTTTAATTACGGGTGCATGGGCTGAAGCAAAAGAGAATATTCACAACCTTGAAAAAATGGGGCATAAAGTTGCATTTCTTCAGCAGGAACGGGACAGTCTGCCGGTACCCAGTGAGTGGGCTGAAGGAATTATAGGTAATGGTATTTTCCTCTACCATCCGATTGAAACCTTCATAAATCTCAGATATATTCAGCTGACAAGTGCAGGGATGGATCGTGTTCCGATGGAGTATGTGAAAGACCATCAAATTGAAATCTATAATGCCAGAGGGGTATATAGCATTCCAATGGCTGAATTCGCAATTGCGGGAGTTTTGTCGATCTACAAGCAGATGCGTTTTTTTGACCATAATCAGGAACATCACCTTTGGGAAAAACACCGGGGGCTGCTGGAGCTTTCCGGTAAAAACGTGTGTATTGTTGGCTGCGGCAGCGTGGGCACTGAGTGCGCCCGGCGTTTTTCTGCATTCGGCTGCCGGATTGTTGGTGTGGATCTATTCCCTTATGAGAACGCCGCCTACCAGCAAATCCTTCCGCTTGAGAAACTGGACCAGGTCCTGCCAGAGTGCGATGTGCTGGTACTTACCCTGCCCCTGACGGAGCAGACGAAGCACCTGATGAATGCCGAACGACTGGGAATGCTGAAAAAGGCAGCTGTTCTGGTGAACATCTCCAGAGGCGGGGTGGTAGATCAAAATGCCTTGGAAACAGCAGTAAGCCATCTGGGCGGCGCTGTTTTGGATGTGTTTGAAGAGGAGCCTCTAAGCTGCAATAGCCCTCTGTGGGATGCAGAGAATGTAATTGCAACGCCCCATAACAGTTTTGTGGGCGAGGGAAATCAGAGAAGGCTGTCTGCTGTTATTCTTGCGAATCTGGAAAAGGAGTAAAGATATGAAAGTACTTTTGACTGCAACAGTTCAGAGTCATATTTGTCAATTTCACAAACCACTGGTGGAAGTGCTGCACGTCCATGGATGTGAGGTCCATGTTGCGGCAAGAGATAATCTTGCGGAAAAGAATGGACTTAAGCTGGACTTTGTTGAGAAAGTATTTGATTTGCCTTTTGCCAGATCGCCCAAAAGTCCTGATAATCTGAAAGCATATAAGCAGCTCAAAAAGATTATCGACGATGGTAACTATGATGTAATTCACTGCAATACTCCGATGGGAGGCATCGTGACCCGTCTGGCTGCCCGTAACGCGCGTAAACATGGAACGAAGGTAATTTACACGGCCCACGGTTTCCACTTTTATCAGGGTGCACCCAGAAAAAACTGGATGGTGTTTTATCCGATTGAAAAGTATTTCTCCAGACTGACAGATGTATTGATTACCATTACGCATGAGGACTATAAACTGGCATCGGAGAAGTTCCACTGCAGGGTGGAGCACATTCATGGCGTAGGTGTCAATGAGCAGCGCTACTATCCCGTATCTGAAAATGAACAGCTCCAGCTTCGCGAAGAGTTGGGATTTACGCCGGATCAGAAGATCATTCTTTGCGTGGGCGAGTTACTGCCCAACAAAAACCAGAGCATGGCGATTCATATGATGCAGAAAGTAGTGAAACAGTTCCCGGATGCCATGCTGTTACTGGCTGGGAATGGTCCGGAGAAAGAAAATCTGGAAACCGAGATTGCAAACTGCGGCCTGAACAAGAATGTAAAGATGCTGGGATACTGTACATACCTTGAAAAGTATCAGAGAATTGCAAATCTCTTAGTTGCATGCAGTAAGCGAGAGGGATTGCCCCTGAACCTGGTGGAGGCGATGCTTTCCGGTACTCCTGTGGTGGCAACTTTAAATAGAGGACATCGAGAATTGATTCATGAGGGGGAGACGGGCTTTCTTGTTTCGGTAGATGATTCTTGCCGTATGGCTGAACGAAGTATCGAATTATTGCGTAATTATAAGCTGTGCAATGAAGTCTCAGAGAAGGCTAGAGTATATGCGATGGATTATGGCTTTAAATCAGTAAAATACGAGTTAGAAGAAGTATATTTTAACAACAAAATACATTTTTGAGGGGCTATAATATGGCAATATATGTGTCCATGCTGGGAATTGTATGCCTAGGAAAGATTCTTCATGAGATTTCAATTTCAAATCATGGGGTGGGGCGTCAAACCCCGGTACACGTAATTGGCGTGCTATTCGTTTTTGGATATATAATTTTTTGGGTAGGTATTAGAGATGCTTTTGCTGATACACCGGCTTATATCAGAGCATTCAATGCGGTAACTATTCAAGACTTACATTATCTCGATTTTACTCCAGGAAGCCCGTGGGGGTTTGAACTTATACAGATCTTGTTTAAGACATTTGTGTCCTCTAATTATCATGCTTGGCTGATGTTTATTGCGATTATCTCTGGCACTTGTCTTGCTGTGACTTTTAGAAGATATTCTCCTAATTTTTACTACTCAGTTTTCTTGTTTGTGGCAGCGACCACATTTACATGGATGATGAATGGCATACGGCAGTTCATGGCTGTTTGTATTTTATTTGCATGTACGCCGCTGCTTGAAAAAAAGAAAGGCTGGCAGTACTGTATTGTGGCGCTCCTGTGCACAACAATTCATGCTACAAGTGTTATGATGATACCGGTTTATTTTCTGGTACAAGGAAAGCCATGGAAGAAAAAAACAATATTACTTATTGCTGGCGTGATTCTGGTACTTGTGTTTACCTCACAATTTACGAGTTTGCTTGATAAGCTTTTAGCTGATACAACATACTCAAATGCCGTTGATCATTTTGCTGGCGACGATGGAGTGAATCCATTGCGATTGCTTGTGTTCTCCGTTCCAACGGTATTAGCTTTTTGTTGCAGAGATATACTTAGACATGAAGAAAATGAGCTCATCGATATGTTCGTCAATATGTCAATCCTTACCTCCGCAATATATGCTATCGGTATGGTTACAAGTGGTATTTTAATTGGTAGACTTCCAATCTATACACAGCTGTATCAGTATATACTGCTGCCAATTGTATTTGACAAATGCTTTACAAGAGGTAGCAGACGGTTGTTATATGGATTGAGTATAGTGTGTTTCTTGTTTTATTTCTATTTAATGACTAGAGGAATCTACTACTCAAGTGAAATTACTGGAAGAATATTTTGATAATGTAGATCCAATAGAGAGGTGGAGTATAATGTCAGAGCCGATCAGAGTTTTGCATGTTGTTACCTACATGGGGCGTGGTGGCCTGGAATCCATGCTGATGAATTATTACCGCCATATTGACCGTACCAGGGTTCAGTTTGATTTTCTGGTACATAGGCAGGAACGACATGAGTTTGACGATGAAATCGAAAGCCTTGGTGGTCGGATTTATCGACTTCACCGACTGAAACCCTGGAGCATTTCTTACCGCAGGGAACTGAATGAATTTTTTAGAAGCCATCCAGAGTATAAGATCGTGCATTGTCATGTGGATTGCATGAGTAGTATTCCTCTCGCGGCAGCAAAGGCAGCGGGAGTTCCGGTGCGACTCGCTCATGCTCACAGTAGTAATCAGGATAAGGATTTTAAGTATTGCCTTAAGCTTTATTATAAAAGAAATATCCCCAAGGTTGCTACGGGATTATTTGCGTGTAGCGAGGCTGCAGGAAAATGGATGTTTCAGTGCGATGATTTTTGTGTTCTTCCGAACGCAATCGATGCCAAGCAATACTCCTACAACTCTGAAATTCGGGACAGAATGCGTAAATCATTTGGTCTGAGTGATGAGTTGGTGATTGGTCATGTGGGAAGATTCAGCCCTGTAAAGAACCATGCATTCATTTTTAAGATACTGAAACAGCTGCTTTCTATGGGGGAGAACGTAAAGCTTCTGTCGGTCGGCACTGGACGGTGGGAAGAAGAAATTAAGCAGAATGCCCATGATATGGGACTGGATGACAGCATTGTTTATGCCGGGATGCGTACAGATGTCGCTGACTGTATGCAAGCAATGGATGTATTCATTTTACCATCTCTTTATGAGGGACTTCCAGTTACAATGATCGAGGCCCAAGCCTCTGGCCTGCCCTGCCTGATTTCTGATAGAGTGCCTATCGAATGCAAGAAAACGAATCTGGTGGAGCAAATGCAACTGGAATCTGGTGCAGAAGCGTGGGCGGAGGCTGCCATCAGACTGGCGGATACAAAAAGGGTCGATACATACCGACAGATCGTTGCCAGTGGCTTTGATGTGAGAGAAAATGCGCAGTGGCTACAGAAGTTCTACTGTGGCCTATATGAGAACTTATGACTACAAAAAGAGACTATCCTGGAATTGATTTTTTTAAGTTGATTGCTGCCTGCCTCGTGGTGCTGCTCCATACGGTGGAGACTACGGCTTGGTACCCATCTGAGATCAAATATGTATTTACCCGACTGGCGGTTCCTTTTTTCTTTATTACATCCGGATTTTTCTTCTACAAGGGTTTGGATTGCTCTGAGAATCCAAGAGAATACCTGATCAAGTACGAAAAGAATCTGCTCAGGATTTTCTCCATTTGGGCACTGCTGATTTATTCTCCCTTTACCATTGGCGCTTATGTCGGCAAGTATGCCAATGCCAATCCCCTTATGTTGATTGGGACACTTTTCAGACGGATCTTTGTCATCGGCCCGGGGCCTTACTGGTATCTGATCGCACTCATGTGGTCCGCACTTTTCCTGTACTTCTGTTACAGAAAAGGAGCAAATTGGCTACTTTCCTTTGGTATTGTCTTCGGACTGATTTTGGAAGTATTATATTCCTGCTGTCAAGGGGTCTTGGCACAGTTTACGATCTTCAGGTTGTTTTTTAAGTTGGTTTACGGTGTGTTCTCCTGGGAATACAATTTTCTGATGTTCGGTATTCCATTTATGGGAATTGGCTATTTAATTTCTCAAAAGGAATGGGAACTGTCTACCGGAAAAGCTGCAGTACTACTGCTTCTGGCAACTGTCCTGAGCGCCCTGGAGTATAATCTTCCGCTCATTTTTCCCTCAGCATTCTGGGAAAAGAACCACATTACCTTTGCTTTTATCCTGCAGGGGGTTTCCTATTTTATGCTGGCAAAAAGCCTGAAAGTCCGTTTTGAAACGGAAGTTGCTCTTAACTGCCGTCAGCTTAGCGCTTTCATTTATTTCCTGCACACTATTGTGTTGTATAATATTCTCAATCCGTTGATGGATCGATATACTAATTTTGCCACTTACAGTGGTACTATGATTGCCCCCAAAGTTCTGGTGGTACTGGCTGTCTGTGCGGCCTGTTTCTGGGCAATTAAGAAAGCAAACAACAAATATCTGAATCTGCTGCTGAATGGCTGATTTAGTTCAGGAGGGTATCATGGCAACTTTAACTGTTTTTACACCGGCATATAACCGGGCTCATACATTACCCAGGACTTACGAATCTCTTAAAAATCAGGATTGCCATGATTTTGTTTGGCTGATTGTTGATGATGGTTCATCTGACAATACGTCAGAGTTGGTAAGAAAATGGCAAAATGCAGAAAACGAGTTTCAAATTCGTTATATCCATAAGGAAAACGGAGGAATGCATACAGCTCATAATGTTGCATACGAAAACATTGATACGGAACTGAATGTCTGTATTGATTCGGATGACATGCTGGCTGAAAATGCGGTTTCTCTGATTCTCAATAAATGGAAAGCGGTAAAAGATAAGGGGTATGCTGGAATCATTGCATTGGATGCCGATATGGAAGGAAATATAATCGGAAAAGGATTTCCGGATGGATTAACAGAGACAACGCTGATGGGCTATTATGCCGCCGGAGGGGCAGGGGATAAAAAACAGATCTACCGGACGGATGTAATCAATTCATATCCGCCGTACCCTGTATTCGAGGGAGAAAAATATGTGGCATTGGCCTATAAGTATCGTCTGATTGATCAGGACTATCGGCTGGCCGTTTTGAATGAAGTTGTCTGTAATGTTGACTATCAGGAAGATGGACACAGCCACGGGATGTGGAAGGAATATGTGCGAAGCCCCAGGGGCTTTGCATTCTGGAGAAAGGTCTGTATGCAGTATCCGGAGTCCCCAAAACGGAAGCTGGTGGATTGCGTCCATTATGTTTCCAGCAGTATTCTTGCAAAGGACCGTAAGTTTATTTCACAGTCCCCCTGTAAACTGCTCACGTTGTTGTCCGTACCTCTTGGTGCGCTTTTGACTGTTTATATCAAAAAGAAAGCAAGAAATTGAGGATATGATGATGAATTCTAGCTTCAAAGACGATTACCTTCGTATGACAGGAACAGAGTACAGAGTGGGCATTAAAAGTGTGATACAGATACTGTTTTCGTTTCAGATCCGTTATGTTCGGCTCTGGAGGAAGGCTAATCAGAAAATGACAGTATTGAGAAAGCTTCGCCTTCTGCGTTATGCAAGAAAATACGGATTAGAGATTTCACCTGGTGCGAAAATCGGAAAGGGCCTTTATCTGGGGCATCCATACAATATTACGGTGGCATCTGGTGTTGTCCTGGGAAATAATGTAAATCTTCATAAGGGATGTACCATTGGACGGGAAAACCGGGGAGCACGGGAAGGCGTCCCCACCATCGGCAGCTGCGTTGCAGTGGGCATCAATGCAACCGTGATCGGTAATATTCATATTGGAAATGATGTGATGATCGCACCCAATTCCTTTGTGAATTTTAATGTGCCAGACCACTCAGTTGTTGTTGGAAATCCTGGTGTCATTCATCAAAAAGAAGAAGCGACAACGGGATATATCGCATTTAAAGTATAATAAGGAGGTGCTTGTATGATTCCAAAGGTTATTCATTACTGCTGGTTCGGCAGAAAACCAAAGCCAAAACTAGCGGAAAAATGCATTGCCAGCTGGAAGAAATACTGCCCAGATTATGAGATTATCGAGTGGAACGAAGATAATTTTGACGTAAATCAATATGCATATACAAAATTCTGTTATGACAACAAACTCTGGGCTTATTTAAGCGACTTTGTTCGTCTGGAAGTTGTATTTAATCATGGCGGAATTTATTTTGATACAGATGTGGAAGTCATCCGCACTTTTGATGATTTACTGAAATATGATGCGTTTTATGGTTTTGAAAATGCCAGCAATCTTGCTTCTGGACTGGGCTTTGGTGCTGTAAAAAACCATAGATCACTGGAAATGATGCGTAATGCCTATTTGGCTATGGAGCCAGATCAGGGAGGAAAGTATACAATGGTTGGCTGTCCCCGCCTGAATACAGACGCACTGAAGAAGTATGGGATTACTGTTAATGGCCAGGAACAATGCGTGGGGAATGTGAAGATCCTTCCTGTAGAGTGCCTGAATCCATATGATGACGCCACCGGAAGACTGAATAAAACGGATAAAACATATTCAATCCACTGGTTCGCGAAAAGCGCATTAAGCAGAAAAACAATTTTGATCTCAAAACTTACAAGACCGTTTCACCGTCTTTTCGGACCGAACTGTTTTAATTGGCTTAAGCCGCTGCTTAGACGATGACATTAAAGGGAGGAAGCTAAATGCTAAAGAGAACCGGCTTGTATGCAGAGAGCTGGAATGTAGCTTGGAGAAGAAAAGCAAAGGGCTCTATTCTAAAAGACCAGCAGACTCCGTTTGTGGTTATTCCCAATTCATTTCGTTACTGGGCAGCAGATCCCTTTTTCTTCGAGCACAATGGGGATACATATATTTTTGCGGAGCTTTATGACTATGTCCTTTGCCACGGTACTCTGGGGTACTGTAAGCTGCAGGACAATAAAGTTACAAAGTGGAAAAAAGTGATTCAGGAGCCCTATCATCTCTCCTATCCCTGCATCAGAGAATACGGTGACAGTATTTACATCATGCCCGAATCTGGCGCAGATAAAAGCCTTTATATTTATAAAGCAGTAGATTTTCCTGATCACTGGGAAAAGCAGAAAGTTCTTCGCGATAATGTTGTATATGGAGATACGACACCTTTTTTACATAAAGATCATCCCTGGGCACTAACCTATGATGTGAAGGATGAATATAAGCTTCTTCTGATTGATCTGAAGAATCAAAAGGAGGATACGCTTATAGGAGACGGCAATCCTAAGCTGCAGAGACCCGCAGGAAGTCTTTTTCTTGCGGACGATGTATTGATGAGACCGGCACAGATCTGTGAGCATGATTATGGTGAGGGCTTGGTATTTTATCAGATTCAATTTGACGATGATCAGAATTACAAGGAAACTGAAATTAAAAGGCTTGCGCCGAATGATCTGGTCCTCTCCGGAAATCTGATTCGAGACGGTATTCACACCTATAATGCAACGGATAATTACGAGGTAATTGATATAAAGACCAGAAGATTTAATATTTTAAATTTTATGTTTAGAATTCTTGGAAAGATCAGAAGGTGATTTTCATCAAACGAATATTTATGATTGGTTTCAGTACAGATAAAGGTGGCGTGGAATCCTATATAAAAAATCTGGTTAGCAATCTGCCCAAGGAAGAATATGAAGTTATTTTACACTGGCCAGAAATGACAATAGATGGCAAAAAGTGGATTATGCCGGTTAATCGGCATAATCCATTTAAGTATTATTCCTTCTGGAAGAAATTCTACAGAGAAAACCATTTCGATGCAGTCTATTTTAACACCTGCGATATTATGAGTATAGATCCGATGATTTTCGCCAAGCAGGCGGGAATTCCTGTTCGTATTTTTCATTCTCATAATGCCGGAAACCAAATGGCAATCGGCGGTAGGCTGGACAGCTTCCATAAGTTTACTGAAAAATGGAATAAAAAGCATATTAAGAAATTTGCTACGGATTTACTGGCATGTTCGGAAGCTGCTGGCGACTGGATGTTCGGCGGTCATAGTTACTCGATAATCAAGAACGGAATCACTCTATCTCGTTACACATATAGTCAGCAGTATCGGCAGCAGTGCAGACAGAAGTTAGGTGCTTCTGATGAATTTTTGATTGGCTGTGTAGGACGGTTGGATCCTCAGAAGAACCCTTTCTATATGCTGGATGTGGCTGGCAAGCTGCGTACACAAAATACATCCTTCAAGATCGTCATGATCGGAGATGGAGAGTTGCGTGAGAAGTTTAAGAATGAGATTGCCGCAAGAGGCCTGTCTAAGTATTTCTGTCTGGTGGGTGCTGTAGACAATGTAAATGAGTGGATGTCTGCTTTGGACTGCCTTGTGATGCCCTCCCTATTTGAGGGACTTCCCTTTGTCCTAGTCGAAGCTCAGGCCGCAGGCCTTTCTTGTGTAGTGTCTTCCAATGTCTCTCGGGAAGCAGATCTGACAGGACTTGTCAGCTATGTGGAACTTGAAGCCGGTGCAGAGAAATGGACAGAGGAGATTCTCTGCACTGCAGGAAAAGAGCGACCTGATACCAGTCAGCAGCTGATCGATGCAGGCTACTCTATTGAATCTACAGCTAAGAAAGTGACAGAGATTATCGAAAATCGACTCCGTCAGGGTGTTTAATATGAATGTTTTCAAAAGGGCTTTCAACAAAGTTAGAAATACGGTATGGAAAAGAAACAGAGACAGGAGGAATCAGGAGAACCGCCAGCGCTTGACAGAGCGGGCAAGAACGGCATCCATCCTCTCTTGCAACTGCACCGGAGGAATTCTCTCCCATGATCTTGGACTACAGTTTCTGTCCCCTACGGTTAATCTCTTTATGCGTGCAGAAGATTTTATCAAATTTTGTGAACATCTCCGGGAGTATCTGGAAATTGATGCGTTTGTGGAATGTACCGATCCGGAAGTGATTGGCAACCGAACCTATCCCATTGGATACCTAGGCGATCTTACAGTGTTCTTCGTCCACTATCACTCTCTGGAAGAAGCCCAGGAGAAGTGGAATCAGAGAAAGAAACGGATCAACTTTGATAATATTGTGATCCTGAATACAGACCGTGAGGGCATGACCGAGGAACTAAAAGACCGTTTTGAAGCCCTTTCCTATAAGAAAGTTATGTTCACACATCTGCCGGATGATAAGCATGAAAGCTGCTTTTATATCCGGGGATATGAAACAGAGCCCAGTGTTGGCATTATTACAGACCATTCCAGCTGGGATGGAACACGTCCAGTGGATCAGTTTGACTATATAACCTTTATTAACCAATAATATGGTTGGGAGATTATGGAATAATGAGTAAAATTAAGTGATGCGATGGTGCAAAAGGGCTGGGATGTAATTTATTTCTGTTTTATGGAATGCATAGGGGTGTTATTGTTTGATCTTTCTTTTGCGTCTTCGGAAACATGAAATTGAAATTATTGATGGTGGTCTGCAGTCCGTTTTGCTTGAGTAAAACAAAAACAGGAGCCTCAGTTATGATTAGTATTATTGTTCCCATCTATAATGTAGAAAAATATCTAGAAAAGTGCATTGAAAGTATTTTGAATCAGACCTATCGGGATTTAGAAGTGATTCTGGTGGATGACGGATCTCCGGATGGTAGTCCCGCAATCTGTGATCGTTATGCGGCACAGGATTCTAGAATTCGTGTGATTCATCAGATAAATGCCGGAGTTTCCGCTGCCAGAAATGCAGGCTTGTTGGCAGCAAAGGGAACCTACATAGGGTTCATAGACCCAGATGACTTTGTAGCACCGAAAATGTATGAAAAAATGGTGAGTGCTATCGAGGAGTCCCGGTCAGAGCTTGCCATTTGCGGCTATGAATACTATGACGAAGAATATGCTGTGGATGAAAAGCGGAGATACCCGGTAAAGCCGAACGAAGTAATCAGCCGGAAGGAGCTGATGCGTCGGATGTCGGATATGCCGCCTACAGTACGCCATGGTGTGGTGAATAAGCTCTTTACAAAATCCGCGCTGAAAGGTCTGACTTTTCAGGAGGGACTGCGCTCTTCGGAAGATGTGCTGTTCCTGACTGCATATATGGAAAGAGTAAAAACAGCGGTGTTTGTCCATGCTCCTCTTTACTGTAATCTGGTGCGGCAGGGCAGCGCCACTCACGGCGGCCTGAATATTCAGAGCCTGGCAGATTCTTTTGCTGCTCATGAAAAGATGTACCGCACCATTGTAGATACCTATCCGGATCTGAAGGACCACAGCCTGGCCTTTTTGCTGGATGTATGCTTGCTTAAGTATAATGAGGCAAAGGGCAAGCTCAGCTCTCTGAATCATGAGAGTAGAGCAGATGCTTCTGCCAGAATGACGGATATGCGGAAATTTATTAAACGTATGGCCCGGCAGGCATTATTTAATCGGGAGATTTTCTGGAAAACTCGGATCAGTTACTTTTTTGTAAAGTGAGCTAATATGAAAAAATATTCGAGAACTTTTGGGGCATGTAAGAACTTTCTGATCATTATAGCTTTTTAGAGTGTGCGATGCATGAGAAAGTATTATTTTAAAGAGGGTTTCCTGGAGGATTCTTCTTTGTACCCTTATTTTGATGGCAGAAATCCCTGTAATCAGAGGTAATATATAAAATAAAGCATAGAGAATGATGGAGAGTCTTGAATATGGATAATGAAGTTCGTCTAATACAGTTAAAGTGTTTGGAAATCCTTGGATTTGTGGATTCTATTTGCAGAAAGCATGGGATTCAGTATTCTCTCTGCGGCGGAAGTGTGGTTGGTGCTCATCTTTATAATGGGTGTCTACCCTGGGATGATGACATTGACCTCATGATGACTCGGGAAAACTATAATCATTTTCTTGATATCGTTCAATCGGAGCTGCCCGCGGGTTTTTCCGTACATAACTTTCAGTTCAGTGATGATTACCAGTCTCTGTTTACAAAAATAGTCAATGATCAGACAACATTAGTTCAGCAGGATGGGACCATTTCCGGAGTATTTCTGGATATTACTGTTTATGACAAAATTCCTGATAACTGGAAATCGAAAATAGATATTTTCCTCTGGAAGGTTTCTCAGGTGGTGACTATCGGTCAAATCGAAGGTAACTCCGTGAAGACAAGATGCAGAAATCTTCTGCTCTCGGTCATCCCTCTACTGCATAACAAGAGAAAGTATTTGAAATTTTTCCAAAAATGGGTGGAAAAGTTATCTAATACAAAGAATTACCACTATTCTGAGCTCTTCGGCGCATACTGCAATACGAAACCTTATGCACCTGAAATATATGAACACTACAGTGAAATTGAGTTCGAGGGAAGAAAATTCATGATTGTTCGAGATTATGTGAAGTATCTGGAGACTCGGTATAACCGCACAGATTTCAGAGAACCCAAAGAAAAACAGGTGGCACCACATTTTCAATATGTCAATCTCGAACTTCCCTACAGGGATTATGTATCGCATTCCTGAGATAATCGGAGGAAACAATGGATAAAGGAAAACGAAGTTTTAAAATTTTTGTATACGGTGTGATGTCCCAGGTAGTCACATTACTTCTGGGAATCATTCTGCCGAAACTGTTTATTGTGAACTACGGTTCGGAGGTAAATGGCCTTCTTTCTTCAGTACGGCAGATATTTGTCTATGTAACACTGCTGGAGGCAGGCATCGGAACAGCGTCTTTACAGGCCTTGTATGCGCCTGCCGCAAAAGAGGATCACCAGCGAATCTCTGAAATAATGGCAGCTACGGATCGCTATTACAAGCGAACTGGTTTCCTCTATGGTTTGGCGGTTATCATTCTGGCCATTGTGTACCCCATGGTAATCCGATCGGAGATTCCCTACGGGATCGTGGTAGGGGTGATCTTTTTCCAGGGGGCTTCCGGTGTAATCAATTATTTCTTCCAGGGAAAGTTTACAATCCTCCTGCGGGTGGACGGTAAGAGCTATATTACGACCAATGCAGTTACTATTGCCAGTGTCAGCTCTAAACTGTTTCAGATTGGTCTAGTGCTGATGGGATGCAATATTTTGGCAGTCCAAGCGGCATATTTTGTTATCAATCTTTCTCAGATGCTGTTTATTACTTGGTATGTGAAGAAAAATTATGGTTGGTTGAATCTGAAGGCGGATCCAGATTACAAAGCACTGAAGCAGAGTAAGAATGTAATCATTCACCAAATTTCTGGCCTTATATTTAATAATACTGATATTCTTGTGCTGACATATTTCTGCGGACTGAAGGTTGTGAGTGTATATTCGCTATATAATCTCATTGTGAACTGTGTCTCCAGTATTATCGATACAGTTTGCGGCAGCGTAGAGTTTATTTTAGGACAGGCATTTAACTCAGACAGGGAGCACTTCCTGAGACTTCAGGAGACTTACGAAACTTATTATCTGGGCCTTTCATTTTCCTTTTTTGCAGTCACATTGATTATGCTGCCATCTTTTATCGGAATTTACTCTGCGGGCATTACAGACATTAACTATGTAGATACGTATCTTCCCTATCTTTTTATTACAATTCATATCCTTACCTATGCAAGAAGGACTTCCAGCCAGATCATCAATTTTGCGGGAGCGTTTAAGGAAACCCAGGGCCGATCCATCATTGAAAGTGCAATTAATTTGTCCGTTTCTCTTTTCCTGGTTCAGAAAATCGGTATGTACGGTGTCCTTATCGGAACTATCGTAGCCCTTCTTTATCGGACTAATGATGTAATTATCTACGCCAACTGTCGAATCCTTGGCAGAAAGCCATGGAAGACCTACCGCCGTTGGATTCAGAATTTTGCAGTGATGGTTTTTTGCGTAGTAGGAATCAATCGGATCATCCCTGTAATGAATAATTATCTTATTTGGGCACTAAATGCAGTATGGGTATCTATTATTTGCTTTGGTGCGACATTCTTGATAGATTCCCTCTGCGACAGAGAAAGCTTCCGAATGCTAAAGGTATTCGCAGGATCTATGATCCGTTCCAAATTCAACAGATAGGGGGGCGGACAGTTTCTGCCCGGCGTTAGGGTCAGTTACATTCCGCCTTTGACAAAATGCTTGCAGATACAAAAAGGGATCTTTTCAGAGCTGAAAAGATCCCTGCTTTATTCTGTTAGGTTTAGGAATCCTCCTGATGAGTCTTTTCTCCGTAGCCGTATCCGCCATAACCATAGGCTTTGCCGTAAT
>JAHHRX010000013.1 GCA_020025545.1 Oscillospiraceae bacterium
TGCATCTCACTCGTAATGAGAAGGTCGCCTGTTCGAGTCAGGTCACTAGCTCCAGCAAAAAGCAGCTTTCTTATGAAAGCTGCTTTTTGCTTCTCTGCCTGCATTCAGACGAAGAAAAACCGGAACGCCGATGCGTTCCGGTTAATGTTTTATTTTCTGACTTCTTTCAGCTTTTCCCGAATGGAAAGCAGATCTTCAAAAGTTTCCGGGCGTTTACTCGGATCCCGAAGAAGCGCAGACGGATGGTAAATCGCCGTCATCCACACGCTGTTCTTCTCCACCCATTGTCCATGCTGGTGGGTAATCCGGTACTTGGGATCAATGAGCCGCATGGCAGCAATCCTCCCAAGGCAAACAATAATCTTGGGGCGAATCAGCGCCACTTGATTACGAAGATACTCAATACAGGCATCCTGCTCGATTTCCAGAGGATCCCGGTTGCGTGGCGGGCGGCACTTGATAATGTTAGCAATATAGCAGTCCGTTTTCCGATCCAAGTCGATGATGGACAGCATATCATCCAGCAGCTGTCCCGCAGGCCCCACGAACGGCACTCCGGTAAGGTCCTCCTGCTCTCCGGGACCCTCGCCCACAAGCATCAGATCCGCCTTTTGATTGCCCGTACCGAACACCACATTGTGCCGTGTTTCGCACAGTCCGCAGCCCTTGCATTGGGCGCATGCCTGCTCCAATCCCATCCAGTCCAGCATTTTCATCGGCTCCTTCTGCGTTTTTCTCTTTTGCGGCTATGAGCAGCCTCCCGGGAACGGATTCTCACAAATCGAATGACCAGAAGCACCACGCCGAACAGCAGGACGCCCCCGAAAAGCACCCCCAGAATCATAAGGAACGGTGTCCAGCTGTGGATACTGTCCCTATCCTTCAGTGCCGATGCAGCAACCGGGGCATGCCACACCTCCACTGCGTTCTTTGCCACAAGATTTGTCTGTGCAAGACACTTTTGCTCAAACCAGACCTGCACAGTTCCCAATACTGCTCCTTTTTCCAGCGGAGCCTTTAGGGTGTCGAAGCTTTTTTCATATTTGACCGTCAGCTTACTCACATCCGTATCCACCGGCAGGACTGTGGAGGCTGATGTCTGAGGCTGTACCACCACATCGTTCATGCCCCCATCCACCGGGTACTGGGTAATGATCTGCCCGTCAAAAAACACCTGACGAAATTCGTAGGTTTTGAAAGCGTAGTCCAGCAGGACCTGCGCTTCTTCAAAGCTTCCGAATCTTTTGAGCGAAGTGTCGGAATCATATGTGGGTTCGGCCCCCATAACGATACACAGCACATTCATCCCGTTAGATTCCGCCGTCAGCGCAAGGCATCTGCCCGCTTTGTCGGTAGCACCGGTCTTGCCGCCGGTTACACGCTGGTCGTAATACTTTTTCACCACTTCGGTGCTCATCATATAGTTCGTGGTGTTAAGAATGCGTTCCTTGCTCTTATTGGTTTCCGGGACAGTATGCTGCTTTGCGGAAAAAAGCATACGAAAGTCTTCGTTCTCCATAGCAGCATCCATAATGCGGCAAATATCACGGGCTGTAGTGTAGGTATCGTCATCGTGAAGACCGTGGGCATTGCTGTAATGTGTGTTCTTGCACCCCAGCTGCTGGGCTTTTTCATTCATCATCCGGATAAATCCATCCTGACTGCCGCCGATATGTTCTGCAATCACAACTGCCGCATCATTGGCAGAGGCCGTCATCATGCAGTACAGAAGATCTCTCAGAGTAATAACCTCGTCCCTCTTGAGTCCTGCGCTGACAGCGCCTATCATCACATGGGACAGCGCTTCTTTTGTGACTGTTACGGAATCCGACATATTGCCGTTTTCCAGCGCCACCAGTGCCGTCATCAGCTTTACCATACTGGCTGGATAGATTTTTTCGTCTGCATTATAGGCATAGAGCATGGTATCGCTGTTCAGCTCATAGAGGATCACCGCTTTTGCGGTTTTGGTCAGCCGCTCTGTGGTGCCGAGGGGAATCGCCGCATCCACACTGTGGCTGCCGCTCAGTACAGGCTGATCGGGAGCATTCTCCGGAGATGCCGCCGCAGCCGCCGGAACCATCCAGGCAAACAAAAGTACAATCGCAATAAGCAAACAAATTGCTCTGTTTTTTTTCATAAAATTACCTCAATATTTCAAAACCGGACTTGTCCGGGGACAAAATCTCATGTATAATGGACGAAGTGTATTATATCAGCTTTTGTAATCATAGTCAATGCAGGAGGGATTTCATAATGAAAAATCAACACATTGTCTGCCTGGCAGTCATTTGTCTGATCCTCGCTGCATTTCTGGGCGGACTTTATATTGGACGCAACATAGGCGGTGATACCATCCACACCACGCATTTGGCGCCGGTCACTACTGCGCCGCCGAAGGCAACCGAAACAAATTCAGCGGATTCACAGGCTCCCGCCGTCTCACCGTCTGAGCCTGAAGCTTCCGGAAAAATCAATATCAATACCGCCACCGCCGACCGGCTGGCTTCCCTGCCCGGTATCGGTCCGGTGCTGGCAGACAGCATTGTGTCTTACAGACAGCAGAACGGCCGTTTCCGAAAGCCCGAAGATCTTATGAATGTTTCCGGCATCGGTGAAAAGCGTTTTGACGCAATCAAAGATCTCATAACCGTCGGGAGGTAGTCTATGAAAATATTAGTTGTTGATGATGAAGAACTGCTGGTGAAGGGAATTCGCTTTAACCTGCAGAATGAAGGATACGAGGTCATCACCGCTTTCAACGGTGTTGAAGCCGTGGATGCCGCCCGGAACCAGCATCCGGATCTCATTGTACTGGATGTGATGATGCCGGAAATGGACGGGCTGACTGCCTGCGACCAGATCCGCAGTTTTTCCAATGTACCGATCATCCTGCTGACGGCCAAGGCCGACGATATGGATAAGCTCATGGGCTTTGACCACGGCGCAGACGATTATCTTTCCAAGCCTTTCAATATTCTTGAGCTGAAAGCCCGGATTCGTGCCCTGCTGCGCAGAGCCGGTGCCACCGACAGCAAAAACAGCAGCAATATACTTACCATTGGCACCATCTCTCTGGATCTCGGTGCCCGCAATGCCTACCGCAACGGAAAGCTGGCAGATCTTACCGCCAAGGAATTTGATGTAATAGAATTTTTGATGCGCAATCCCAATCGGGTTTACTCCCGGGAAGCCCTGCTGGATACCATTTGGGCATACGAATACCGCAGTGACATCCGCACGGTGGATGTCCACATCCGCCGTCTTCGGGAAAAGCTGGAGGAAGATCCGGCAAATCCCAACTATATTATGACGAAGTGGGGCGTTGGCTATTATTTCAGAAAATGATTCCCAAAAGACACGGCGCCACGGAAGCTCTCAATTCCGTTATGCCATCATTTACATGGTGATCACCCTTGCGGTGCTGATTTTTTTGAATATCTACTGCTCTAAAACCAGTCAAAAACTGTTTTACCAGAGCAAGGAAACTTCCATGATCGAAAAGTGTCAGCTGGCAGCGGCAGAAATTTCCAAATTAGGGGTGCTGAACCCCTCCACAGTCAGCGACGCCATAGCGCAGATGGACAGTCTCCGGGTTACGCGGCTTATTGTCACCAATCAGTCCGGCGTAGCGGTTTATGATTCCTACACAGAAAAATCTGCACTGGGCAGCTTTGTGCTGTTTCCTGAGATTGTCTGCGCCATGAAGCGCTATGATGTGTTCTCCTGGCAGTATCGATACCTTGAGGGTATGATGGAGTCCCGTGCCGCCACCCCCATCGTTTCCTATGGCACCACCATCGGCTGTGTCTACATGATGGAGCAGGATCGGGAGCAAGGAGCTCTGATCAAATCCCTGCAGCACAATGTGCTTTCCATCACGCTGGTTCTGGAGCTGGTGGTCATTCTGTTTTCCGTAGCATTTGCCACCGGATTTTCCCGGCGGCTGCGGCGGATCGTGGCCTCCATGCGGATCATCCGTGAGGGTGACTACTCCCATCGGGTAGATATGGGCGGCAACGACGAACTTACTACCCTCGGCGAAGAATTCAACGCGCTTTCCGACCGCCTGCAAATATCTGAGAACAAGCGTCGGCAGTTTGTCTCCGATGCCTCCCACGAGCTGAAAACTCCGCTGGCATCCATTAAACTTCTGTCGGACTCCATCCTGCAAAACGATATGGATTTGGATACTGCAAGGGAATTTGTGGAGGATATCGGCAATGAAGCCGACCGTCTGAACCGCATGACGCTAAAACTGCTGACCCTTTCCAAAATTGAAAGTCAGGAAGACGGCGACTGCGAGATTGTTTACATGGCTCCCACCATTCAAAAAGTGGTCCGTATGCTCTCCGGTATTGCCGAAAAGAGCCAGATCACCATTGAACTGGACGTGCAGCAGGACTGCCCTATCCTGATTCTTGAGGATGATCTCTATCAGATTGCTTTCAATCTGGTAGAAAACGGCATCAAATACAACACCCCCGGCGGAAGACTTACAATTTCCCTCCTGCGTGATGGGGAAAATGCGGTGATGCGAGTTTCGGACACCGGCGTGGGCATTTCCGAGGATGCCCTGTCCCATATCTTTGAACGCTTCTACCGGGTAGATAAGGCCCGCTCCCGCAAATCCGGCGGCAGCGGCTTGGGTCTTGCCATCGTGAAGAACACGGTGGAACGCAATCAGGGACAGATCTGTGCAGACAGTAACCTTGGCGAAGGAACTACCTTTACAGTGACCTTCCCTGCCTTTGATCCCGGGGAGGAAGACAAATGAAACGAATGATATCTCTGCTTTCGGCCCTTATCTGCATTTGCAGCATTGCCGGCTGTGCAGCGGAAACACCGCCTCAGAGCCCGGTTGCATTCTATTACCGATGCTCGGAAATAGGATTGGGTGCCCCGGATGGGGTCATGCAGGCTGAGCAGCGGGATGCTGCAGGGCACGAAGATGACTACGAATATCTTCTCAACATTTATGTAAAAGGCCCCAAAAGCTCCCATCTTGCCCCCACCTTTCCCTTAGGGACAAAGGTACTCCGCTTTTCTCTGGAAAATAATCGGGCATCCATCACACTCAGTGATAATTTTTCGATTCTGACAGGAATGGATCTCACGGTAGCCTGTGTCTGTTTGACCCGCACTGTGATTGAAATGACCGGATGTGAGCAGGTAACATTGCGCGCCCGGACAACAAACCTGGACGGCAACAAATTTATCACCTTTGGAAAAGACAGCTATCTGCTTCTGGACAGCTATCCCACCAAAAAGTAAACTCTAACCGAAAAGGAGTCATCTATGCGCTTTATTTCTTGGAATGTCAACGGGCTTCGTGCCTGTGTACAAAAGGGCTTTCTGGATTTTTTCCGACAGGCCGATGCAGATTTCTTCTGCCTGCAGGAAACCAAAATGCAGGCAGGTCAGCTGGAGCTGGAGCTTCCCGGCTACGAGCAATACTGGAATTACGCCGAAAAGAAAGGTTATTCCGGAACTGCCATTTTCACGAAGCACACTCCCCTGTCCGTAAGCTATGGCATCGGCGTGCCTGAACTGGACACTGAGGGGCGTGTCATTACGCTGGAATATGAAAATTTCTATTTGGTTACCTGCTACACCCCCAATGCCCAGCGGGGGCTGACCCGCATTGACCACCGTATGCAATGGGAGGATGCCTTCCGGCAGTATATGATGGCGCTGGATCAAAAGAAGCCCGTAATTCTCTGCGGCGACCTGAATGTTGCACACAATGAAATTGACCTCAAAAATCCCTCCTCAAACCGCGGCAACGCCGGATTTTCCGATCAGGAACGGGAAGCCTTTGGGAAGCTCCTCGAAAGCGGCTTTGTGGATACCTTCCGCAGTCTGAATCCCGATGTCACCGGAGCCTATACCTGGTGGAGCTATATGTTTAATGCCAGAGCCAACAACGCCGGATGGCGAATTGACTATTTTTTGGTGTCCAAGCGACTGGAAAATGCCATTGTCGCCGCACCCATTCATTCCGATGTCATGGGCTCCGACCATTGCCCTGTGGAATTGGAACTGGATATTCTGTAACAAAAGGGCTGCCCGGCGGGCGGCCCTTTTCCTATTTCTTTTCCGGAATGTATATTCCCACACCCCCTTTTTCCTTCCGCCACTGTCCCTCCCGAAGGCGCAGCATACAGGGAAACGGCCGTTCCGGCGACACGGAATAAAACCTTCCCCCGGCATCCTTTGGCTCCACCCGGAATGAAAACTGTCCTTTTTCCATTCGGCTGACGGGCAGGCGGGTTTCAAGAATGAACACATTTCCCTTTGGTACCGGGATGCCCAGGCTTTCTTCTTTTCCGCCGCAGCGCATCCAAATCCGATATATTTTCCCCTGCGGCAGGCGGCATCTGCAAAAAAAGCAGTAATAAAGTCCCATTTTTTCCACCTGCGCCTGTCCGACGGATTTACTATTGAGATAGATTTCATAGATCGAACCCATAAAAAGAATCCCCCTTTGCCACATTCTATGCCGCAAAAGGGGGGTATATTCATGTAAGTCCGCCATGGAGCCCGAAGCTCACCGCAATGGCATCGTCCACCATCTGCATATGCTTTTCGTCCAGCTTTCCCATGTGCTCCCGGAGCCGCCGCTTGTCGATCGTTCGGATCTGTTCCAGCAGGATCACCGAGTCCTTGCTGAGGCCGACACTCCCGCCGGCAATATTGATATGGGTCGGAAGTCTCGCTTTGCCCGTCTGACTGGTGATTGCCGCAGCAATCACCGTAGGCGAATGGCGATTGCCGGTGTCGTTTTGAATAATGAGCACAGGTCTTGTTCCGCCCTGTTCGCTGCCCACTACCGGCGAAAGATCTGCATAATAAATATCTCCCCGTTTGACCGTGGTATCCATTTTCTTCACACTCCGCAGAATTCATTCCCTGCGCTACCGGAAATACCTATGTAACGCAGCTGTTTCTATTGTCCCACGCCCATAGGAAAAATATACGGTAGCGCATCTGGAATATCCTATGCGCCACCGTAAAATTAGTTACAGAAATCGAAAGTCTTCCACTTCAATCGACAGAAGGCGTCTGCCCTGCCAAAAAATTTCACTTTTTTCCGGTATTTCAGCATCATCAAGCCAGATGTCCAGATGGAGAGCGTCATCACGATAGCTGTCATCCACGGCAAGCCTCAGCCGCTCCCCTTCTTTGGCACAGGAAGAAAGATAGCCTCCCTGCAAGGTTTTTACCAAGATCCAGGGCCCCGTCACAGGGGACAGCTGCCCGCCTGCCATCGGGTCAAAGGCCAGCGCATGATCGTCAAAGGTGAGTTTTCCTCCGGCTTCGCTGATCTTGCCGCTGATTCCCTCCAGCGTTTCGGGCTCTTTCACGCGGAATGTAAGGTTTCCCTTGGGATCTGCCTCACATTCCATAGCAAAGTGGTACTGCCGGTCTCCATAATCTGCCGTCACCGAAGCCGTAAAAGCCACGCCGCTTTGCAGCATTTTCGAGCGCAGCGTTATGGCTTTTTCCATATCGCGATCCTTGTCTGCACAGCCTGTCAGCAGCAGCACCAGCAGGCAAAGGATCGCCGCACCTTTTTTCATGTGATCCCCACCTTATTTCATAAGCTGCGGAAGCATCTGCACCATATCCGTGGGCAATAAGCCATAAGTCCCCATTTTTTCAGCACAAAGATCTCCGGCGGCACCGTGAAGCCATGCTGCGCAGGCCGCTGCCTCCAGCGGTTCCAGCTTCTGCCCCACCAAAGAGGTGATGATACCCGCCAGGACATCCCCGCTGCCGCCGACCGCCATACCGGGATTGCCGGTCTCGTTCCGGTAGCATTGGATTCCATCGGTGATAATCGTTCTGTGGCCCTTCAGCAGAAGAATGCAGCCGTTTTCCCTTGCAAACGCCATAGCCTTCTCCTGTCGGTTCCTGCCAATGTCTCCGGCAATCCGGGTAAATTCCCCGTCGTGAGGTGTAAGGATGGTGGTATGCCTCCTATTGCGCAGTAAATCTATATGCCCCTCCAGAAGATTTATGCCGTCTGCATCCAAAATCAGTGCTCCGGTGTAATGCTCCATAAGCGCTTTCAGTACGGAAAATGTACCCTCCGATTTTCCGGAGCCGCAGCCAAAGAGGACTGCTGAAATCCCCGGCAGCATTTTTAAGATTTCCGGGACGGACTCGGCACACAGCATTCCCTTTTCCTCCGGCACCGGAAATACCACCGGCTCCGTAAGCTTCACCGCTTCAATGGCATATATACTTTCCGGCACCCCAAGATAGGTAAGTCCTGCACCGGAGCGCAGCGCTCCCATCGCGGCCAGTGCCGCTGCGCCGGTATATCCCCGGCTTCCGCACAGAAGCAGGATCTTCCCAAAACACCCCTTATGTGCAAAGGGATCCCGATCCGGCAGGAGGGACAGCACCTGTGCATGATCCAGTGTATGCATAAAATTTTCCCCTTTCCAAGTGTTTTCACATATATGAAAACCATATCATGTATGTCTGCTTCCGTCAAGTGTCCCTCTTTGCCTCGTTTTTTGAATTTGTGCTTGCTTTTTCCACTAATATCTGTTATTATTTATCCGATATGTAAAAAGCGATGATTGGGTTGCCTAGCACTATGGTCACTTCTTCAGCGAATGCGGATTGGTGGGAGCCGCATGGGTGCAGTACCGGGCTTTCCCCCATGAGCTGCCGCTTGAAAAATGAGTAGAGTGCGCCGGTTGACCCCGTTAAATGTCTTGGATGTAGCTGCATCTGAAAGTGCGCCGCAAGGCGAATCGTGGGTGGTACCGCGGAAGGATATCCTTTCGTCCCAATTTGGGATGAAGGGATTATTTTTTTAGTTAACCTTTTAGGAGGAATTAATAATGAAACAACAATTGGAGATCATTCGGCAGCAGGCCATGCAGGCTCTGGAAAGCGCCGAAACTCCCGCTGCTCTGGAAGAGCTTCGTGTCAAGCTTCTGGGAAAAAAGGGAGAACTCACCGCCGTTCTGAAGCAGATGGGCAAACTCAGCCCGGAGGAGCGTCCCGTTATGGGTCAGCTGGCAAACTCTGTCCGTGCTGACATCGAGGCAAAGCTGGAAGAACGCAAGACTGAGATTTACGCCGCCGCACTGGAGGCAAAGCTCCGGCAAGAAGCCATCGATGTCACGATTCCCGGCAAGGCCGTCACTCTGGGGCATGAGCATCCTATGAATCAGGTGCTCCAGCAGATCAAAGAGCTGTTTGTCGGCATGGGCTATCAGATCGTAGACGGCCCTGAAATCGAGCTGGCAGACTATAACTTTACCCGTCTGAACATTGAAGAAGGTCACCCTTCCCGTGACCGCTCCGATACCTTCTATTTTACGGATGACGATTCTCTGCTTCTGCGGACGCAGACCAGCCCCATGCAGATCCGTGTCATGGAAAAAACCGAGCCTCCCATCTGCATTCTGGCTCCCGGCCGTGTGTACCGCAAAGACGAAGCGGACGCCACCCACTCCCCCATGTTCCATCAGATCGAGGGGCTGGTGGTTGCTGAAAATATCACCATGGGCAACCTTAAGGGCGCTCTGGTCACGCTTATGAAGCAAATTTACGGGCAGGATGCCATCATGCGATTCCGCCCCCACCACTTCCCCTTTACTGAGCCCAGCTGCGAAATGGATATGCAGTGCCATAAGTGTCACGGTACCGGTCAGGTAGACGGACAGGTCTGCTCCACCTGCCACGGTGAAGGCTGGATTGAGCTGTTGGGTGCCGGTATGGTTCACCCCAATGTTCTGGAAGGCTGCGGCATTGACCCCGGTAAATATTCCGGCTTTGCCTTCGGCATGGGTTTGGAGCGTATGGCCATGGGCCGGATGCGCATCAACGATCTTCGTTTGATTTTTGACAACGATGTCCGGTTCCTGAATCAGTTCTAAGGAGGGGTTATTGATGAAGCTCAATAGAAAATGGCTTAATGAAGAGTTTGTAGATCTCAGCAATGTCTCCGATAAGGAATTTGTGGAGACCATGACCATCTTCGGTCAGAAGGTAGAAACATACGAGCGGATGGATGCAGAAATCAAGAATGTCGTGGTGGGCAAAGTGGTTTCCATTGTCCGCCATGAAAATTCCGACCATATGTGGGTCTGCCAGGTGGATGTAGGACAGGATGCGCCTGTTCAGATCGTCACCGGCGCTCAGAATGTCCATGAAGGGGATCTGGTTCCCGCCGCCCTGCACAATTCCTACCTGCCCGGCGGTGTTCATATCACCAAGGGCAAGCTCCGTGGCGAACAATCCAACGGTATGCTCTGCGGCTTTGAAGAGTTGGGTCTTACTCAGAACGACCTGCCCGGCGTATTCGCTGACGGCATCTGGATTCTCAATGACGAAGACTGCCATGTAGGTCAGGATATCAACGAGATCATCGGCAACGACGATACCATCGTAGATTTTGAAATCACCAACAATCGTCCGGACTGCTATTCCATGATCGGTCTGGCCCGGGAAGCCGCCGCTGCATTCCATCTGCCCATGAAGCACCACAAGCCCGTGGTACACGGCTCCGACGCCGGCAGCATATATGACAAGCTGGATGTAGATGTCCTCTCGGAGGATCTCTGCAACCGCTACACCGCCCGGATGGTGGCCAATGTAAAGATCGGTCCCTCCCCCAAGTGGCTGCGTCAGCGCCTTCGTGCCAACGGTGTCCGCCCCATCAACAATATTGTGGACATCACCAACTATGTGATGCTGGAATACGGTCAGCCCATGCATGCTTTTGATTACCGCTATGTTTCCTCCGGCAAAATCGTTGTCCGGGAAGCCGCAGCCGGTGAAGTTCTCACCACCTTGGATGGCAATGTGCGCAGCCTGAATCCCGGTATGCTGGTGATTGCCGACGGTGACAAAGCCATTGGCCTCGCAGGCATCATGGGCGGCGAAAATTCTGAAATAAAGGATGACACCACCACGGTTGTCTTTGAATCTGCTAACTTCAACGGCACTTCCATCCGTCAGACCGCTCTGGCCCTCGGTATGCGTACCGATGCCTCCGGTAAGTTTGAAAAGAGCATCGACCCCATGCTGACTGTTCCCGCTGTAGAGCGTGCCTGTGAGCTGGTGGAGATGCTGAATGCCGGTGATGTGCTGGACGGCACCATCGACATCATCAACTACGTTCCCCAGCCCAGGACCATCAAGCTGGAGCCGGAGAAAATCAATGCCCTGCTGGGCACCGACATTTCGAGAGAAGATATGGTCATGTATCTCAATCGGTTGGAAATCAGCGTTGAGGGCGATGATATTATCGTTCCCTCCTTCCGTCCCGACCTCAACCACATGGCCGACATCGCAGAAGAAGTAGGCCGTTCCTTCGGTTACAACGAGATCCCGACTACCGATTTGAAGCTCGCTACACAGGGCGGCTACACCCCGGTCATGAAGCTTGAAACCAAGGCCGGTCAGCTTTGCCGGAGTCTTGGTTACAGCGAAATCATCACCTATTCCTTCGTATCCCCCACCATTTTCGATCAGATTCGCATCAGTGCCGATTCTCCTCTGCGCAATGCGCTGAAGATTCAAAATCCCTTGGGTGAGGATACCTCCATCATGCGTACCATTGCCCTGCCCTCCATGCTGGACATTCTGGCAAAAAACAATGCCTATCACAACAAAGCCGCCAAGCTTTACGAACTGGCAAAAATCTATCTGCCCGTTGCCGGTGAGAATCAGCCTGAGGAGCCTAAAATGCTGATGCTGGGCACCTACGGTGCCGGTGAAACCTTCTTCACCCTGAAGGGCGAGGTAGAAGCAATCTTTGCCGGCCTGCGGGTCAAAGAAGCCAGCTACACTGCTGTCCAGGATAATCCTTCTTACCACCCCGGCCGCTGCGCAAAGGTCAGCGTAGACGGCGTGGATCTGGGCTATATGGGTCAGGTGCATCCTCTCGTAGCAAAAAATTACGGTCTTGACGGCGAGGTATACTGCGCAGAGCTGAACTTCAGCAAGCTCTTTGACCTGCGTTTGCCGGATGCCACCTACACGCCTCTGCCCAAGTATCCTTCCGTGTCCCGTGATCTGGCTGTTGTCTGTGACGAGGCTGTAACGGTGGCCGAAGCCGAAAAGGTCATCACCGCCTCCGCCGGCAAGCTGCTGCGGAGTGTGAAACTCTTTGATATTTACCGCGGTGCGGGTGTCGCCGAAGGCAAGAAGAGCATGGCCTTCTCCATGGAGCTTCGCGCAGACGACCGCACCCTTACCGATGCCGATTCCGAGTCCGTAACGGCAAAGGTACTGGCCGCTTTGAAGGAAAAGCTTGACGCAACTCTTCGTTAAACATCTGTTCACAAAAAAATTCGGTTTAACCCTTTACACCCGGCTCGTTTTAGGATATAATACGCTTAAAGCGTAAAAGGAGGTCGATATCATGACGGATCAAAGCACACTTAAATTCACAGTTCCCAGCGACGATAAAGAGAATATGCGCCGTATTCTCCGGACTGTTTTCGACGCCCTTCGGGAAAAGGGTTACAACCCCGTGAACCAGATCGTCGGCTATCTTCTGACCGAGGATCCCACTTATATCACCAACTATAATAACGCCCGCAGCATGATCTGCAAACTGGATCGTGACGAATTGCTGCAGGAGTTGGTTCGGTGCTATCTGGCCTGACCAAACCGCCAAGAGGCTTTTGCCAGGGCAAAAGCCTCTTGTTTTTGGACAGCCTAAGCGATACTTTCCGTTTGGAAACTCTTTTTTCAAACGGTTATGGCAACCGGTAAAATTTTTTATTTGACTCTGCAATTACAAGGAGGTACTCATAAATGGCTGACGAGAATGCAGTTCTCATGTACAAAGGGCATCCGCTGATGCGGCTTGACAATTTGATCTACTATGGTTCTATGGCTGACTCCCATATTGTCATGCTCCAGGTTCTGGAGACCAAAAAAGTTGGCAGCATGGATGTGGCATCCAAAGTTTCCGTGCAGCTTCAGCTGACCGATCCTGCCGCAAAGGGCCGCAATCGCATTGTGAAAAAGGGCGAAAAGGACGGCCTTTATACCGCTTTGGATTTTGGCTGTGTGTGGCTGGAAAGAGCACTTGCCGGCAAGTAATCGACATAAAGCATCCGACACTCGATAGTGTCGGATGCTTTTTACATAAAAAACTCCGAAGCAAAATGCTTCGGAGTTTTTTCTTTACTTAAGCGGAATGTCAGCCGCAGTCAGCTTTTCGCCATTCATCACCCTTGACATGAGAGAAGATGCGTGACTGACGGTTTTCTTATCAGGAACAGCAACATAAAGCTTCTGTCCGGGCATGGAAGCCGTAACCTTCATGGCACCGTTACCGACAACTGCATAGCTGAATATATCCCAATGTGCCATATCGGAAAGCTGCATCTTTACATAGGAAGTCATCCGGTCAGTAGGCATACTGGTCTTGAACATTCCCTGCAGGCTATCCATAATGCTTGCGTAATTTGTCAGAATAGTGCCGCTGGTCAGCTTATCCACAATGGCACCGATCAGCTGCATCTGATGACGCCCACGGGCATTGTCGCCGTCTCCATATCTATAGCGCTCACGGGCAAACTCCAATGCTTTTGCGCCGTTCATGTGGTTAGCGCCGGGCTTCAGCAGTACACCGTCACCCTTTTCTGAATAAATGGTAACACCGCCTACAGCATCCACAAGTGTTTCAAATCCTGTGAAGTTGATTCTGGCATAATACCGAATCGGCTGATTATAAAGATTGGAAAGCACCTTGATTGTATTATCAACACCGTGATTGCTGCAATGGGTAAGCTTATCCAGCCCGTTACGCAAAGCCGGATTGGGCAAATAATAATCCCGGGGTGTGTTGATCAGCAGAATCTGCTTGGTGGTGGGGTTCACGACAGCAAGGATATTCACATCGCTGCGGCCTGTTGTCAAGTATTTATTACGGGTATCAGAACCGCTCAGGTACACAATAAAGGGATCCTTGATGGACTGCGAAACCTGAGGCTGCACAGCAGGTTCCTCTGTCGCATTGGGATTATTCGGAACAACCGGCGCATCGGGATTCTCCTGCATTTCTTTAATATCGTGCAGATAGACCCGCTTCGTACGGGATGTAAAATCAGTAAAGCCCTCTACATCTCCCATGATGTCAGACTGATGGGTACTAAGCAGGATAGCGCGAACTTCGCCATTGTAGAGCGCCGTAATCAATTCCGGCACCGACTCGTAGTTATGCTGTTTATAGGGAGTTGCCAGCGTTTTGGTAATCTCGTCCAGAGCCAGCTTCGTGTTTCCCCAATAAGGGTTCATCTGACTGCAGATACCCACAGCGTACCCGGCGGTATCTCCCAGCGTTGCGGCAGAATCCGTCGCCAGCACATAAACACCGATTTGATCCACCACCGCAGCTCCGTTGTTGGGTTCTTCGCTGATGGAATTCAGCGTTTCATGGAGCTTCTGCATGGCGTAATAACCGATCACGGAACCGCCGGCAATCAAAATTGCCAGCATAATGCAAATAACCTGCACTGCCATAAATCCGGATCTATCTTTGTTTCTTCCTGCCAAGAAGAAGAACAGAATCACTGCAGCTGTGACAATCAGCAGTCCCCCTGCAAGCGCTGCAAAGAATTTAGCAGGCAGCACATCCAGAACCCACAGCTTATAAAACAGCAATCCTTCCGAAACCACCAGCAGGACGGAAACGAACGCCGCAATAATCATTCGGATATTTACTTTTTTCTTCAATACAATCGCCTTATTTCTTTTCAAGTTTTTGGCATTTGCGCAATTATAGCATACCTAGCGCAATTTTTCAAGCTATTTATTAGAATACCGTCGAAAGGTAAAAGAACCCGCAATAAAAATAATGTTTCAGCCATATACCCGGTTCCATATGGATTGCCCGAATTTACCTCCGCCTGTACATGTTTCTCCCACCAGTCCCAGATTAACCGTTGGATTTTCCCCCGCAAGACACTGCCGGACTGCTAAAATATCCCTCACGGATCAAAAGTTCCAGCACCCGAGCTTCCCGTTCCAGCATCATTTGCTCCTTGGGACCGTGATCCCGCTTGCGATTCACTTCCATGGCATACTCCGGCAAAACCCATTCTAGAGTAAAGTGCTCCTCAGCCTCGTAATCATCCAGCTTCTGCTTTACCGCATTCTGCTCCGCCTCACAAAAGTAGTAGAAGTTATCCTGCACGAATAAATCATAGTCTTCCTGATCGGATTTTTGTCTTCTGGGAACATTGCCATAAGGCCGGATGGTCTCCGGCAAAACCAGCAGGCCCGATTCTTCTCTTACCTCTCGTATGAGGGTTTCCCTATGGTCTTCCCCCGGTTCTATGCCGCCGCCGGGAAATTTATAGTAGTCATACATAACACTATGTACCATAGCAACCTTTCCATTCCGCAGAATAATCCCACGCACAGATGGCCGGACAAACGCTCTGCCCTGAGGATCATAATCTTTGGTGTCGATTTCAAACAAGGTTCGTATCCATTCTATGTCATTCATATACATTTCATTCTCCTTATTTTTTCTGCACTTCCAGCATGAACCATCCAAAAAGCAGGCGTGCCATTCAAAAATGACACGCCTGTTGCTGCTTAAAAGGAAAATCAGTCTTTCAGAAACCGGGACAAAAATTCTTTTGTCTCCTGCTTTTGCGGATCTCCAAAAACCTGCTCCGGTGTTCCCTGTTCACAGATAACACCATCGTTCATATAGACAACCCGGTTGCTCACATCCCGTGCAAAAGCCATTTCATGGGTCACAACCAGCATAGTCATGCCTTCCCGGGCCAGCTGCTTCATAACGGAAAGCACTTCTCCCACCATTTCTGGGTCCAGTGCAGAGGTTGGCTCGTCAAAAAGCAGAACATCCGGTCCCATCGCCAGTGCCCGCGCGATGGCAACTCTCTGCTTCTGTCCGCCGGACATCTGCCGGGGCTTAGCATTGATATAAGGGGTCATCCCCACCTTATTGAGATAAAGAAGAGCCGTTTTTTCTGCCTCTTCCTTACTGCGTTTCAGAACCTTAATCTGGCCTACCATGCAGTTTTTCAGCACTGTCATGTTATTAAACAGATTAAAGGACTGGAAAACCATGCCCACATGGGAACGGTATTCCGGAGCATTTACCTTCCGGTCAGCCACATTGATGCCGTCATAAATCACCTCGCCGGAGGTCGGCGTTTCCAAAAGATTCACGCACCGCAGAAGGGTAGATTTTCCGGAGCCGGAAGCGCCGATAATAGAGATCACGTCTCCCCGATTCACGGTAAAATCAATATCTTTCAGAACCTGATGATTTCCGAATGTTTTGCTCAGGTGTCTGATTTCCAATAGCTTTTCGTCCATATCAGCGCCCTCCTTCCTGTCTGCCGCTCTTGCGTTTTCCAGCCTTGCTAAACTCCCGACTTTGCTCATCCAGACAGCTGCCCCGGTTGGGATGTCTGTATGTACCGGCGGTCATCACCAGAGGATCCTCCTGAACAAGCTCATAGTGGTCAGATCCGTCCATCTTCTTTTCCAGCCAGCGAAGCAGGAAAGAAGCAACAAGGGTCAGCGTCAGATAGCCCACCATTTCGATCACTGCGGAAGGAAAATATTTGAGGTTCATGCCGACAATATTTCTGTGAGCGCCAAAGAATTCTACAAATCCGATGACAAACATAACGGAGGTGTCCTTGATGTTGATAATAAAGTTGTTTCCGATCTGCGGAATGATGTTGCGAATTGCCTGCGGCATGATCACATTGGTCATGGTCTGCACATGGGTCATGCCAATTGCCTTGGCACCTTCGGTCTGGCCGGAGTCAACAGAGTTAATGCCGCCCCGAACAGATTCCGCCATATAGGCTCCGGTATTGACGGAAACAACAACCATTGCCGCCATCCAGATACCGCTCATTCCCTTGAAAGATATGGCACCGTCTGTAAAATACGGCAGGCCGTAGAAAATAAATACTGCCTGCAGCACCATGGGCGTACCGCGGAACACTTCCACATAGATCCGCACAATGGCACGAATCAGCTTCAGAAAAAACCGCTTGAGTGGGGGATCCTGTTTTGCGCAGGGAATCGTGTTCAGGATTCCGCACACAAATCCAATCAGACAGCCTACCAAAGTAGCCACTACCGCAAGGATCAGAGTATTGCGGATACCGATCAGATATTGGTCACTGTAATTTGTCCATAGGATCTTAATATCTTCTGTCAGCTTTAAAAGCTTATCCATGCCTCTTCCGGCTCCTTCCTTTTTCAGATCTTGGGCTGAACGGCAATTGCGTCATTCATCATGTTGCTAAAATCATCTGCATTCATGGTCTTCAAAACTGCGTTTGCAGCATCCAGAAGAGTGGTATTGCCCTTTTTCACAGACAGTCCGATGTCAATTTCGCTCTGATCGACCTCAAAGTTATCATCGCTGTTGCTGAAATCAAGGATCATCAGATCGTCATAGGTGCTGCAGGCGCCCATAGCAGTGGGCATATCGCAGCAGATGTAGTCAACAGTGCCGCTTTCCACAGCCATGATCATAGCCGATGCGGATTCGGATGCGGGCATCAGCTTTGCATCCTTAATCTGAGGAAGGCAGGAGGAATACCAGATTGTTCCGGTCTGAGCAGTGCAGGTTCCGGTAAGCTGAGAGATTCCGGTAGCCTGAGACTGTGCAGAGCCCTTCTTGGTAACACAAACAATGGAGGCATAGTAGTAAGGGCCGGCCATATCCACCTCAGCCATGCGTTCCCCGGTCATGGACTGTCCGGCAATGACCATATCAATATTGCCGGCATTCAGCGCAGGGGTCAGACCGTCCCAGCCAATTGCCATGACTTCCAGCTTCCAGCCGTTGGCCTCGCAGATCTTCTTTGCGATCATCACATCGTAGCCGTTGGCATAGGTACCGGGGTTGTTGACAATGGGCACAGCACCGTTGCTGTCACTGGTCTGCGTCCAGTTGTAGGGAGCGTAGGAACACTCCATGCCAACCGTCAGCACACCGTCCTCCACTCCGCTGAGGGCCTCACCGCTGCCGGAATTTCCGCCAGTCTTTGAGCTGCCGCATGCAGCCATAGTCAGCATCAATGTAACAGCCAGAAGTAAACTCATCCATCTTTTCATAATAATAATCTCCTTCTCGTTTTTTGGTTGCAGAAAACAAATTCTGCTTTGGGCATAAAAAATCGGATCGCCTTGTCAAGCGACCCGTCAGCATCAACCATATCCCAAAATACAAAAAGAAAATGGAAAACGACTGCCTTCGATAGCGCTTCACGAAAATTTGTGACAGTCCGTCAGATGTTCTCTGACGCCCCAGCAAGAAGAAATCAGGCAACCTCTTCTCACTTCGGCGGATTTTCCTTTCTCCTGTGACGGCTGCCTGGCCTTGCCACCGGGTACTCATAAACTCCGCGCCTCTATCTGAGCGATTCAATTCCTACACATGGTATCACAGTAATACGCCCCTGTCAATGCCCTTCTTTACTTTTTCCCCAATAAAAATTGGTTTTTTAAAATTTTCCGGCGTTTTTTCTGTTTCCTCATGGAAATCACAAATTCTTCTGCTACTGGATTTTCATTTTGCCTGTCAGCGAATGCATGAAACGGCAATTTTTGTAAACACTAGGGAAAAACCAGAAAAGAAGGTACAGCTATGTCAGAAAACAAGCGAGGAAAACACAGCTTTGTTCTCCCCCGGCTTCCGGTCATCACCCAATGGGCCAGTGTCGCCGGAAAAAAAGAAAAGGAAGGTCCCTTGGGATACACCTTTGACATTGTATCCGAGGACACATATTTCGGTCAGAAAACCTGGGAGCAGGCAGAAAAGCAGATGCAGAAACTGGTTCTTCAGAAGCTGATGGACAAGGCCGGGCTTCAGCCCGATCAGATTGGTCTTGTCTTTTCCGGAGATTTGCTGAACCAGTGCATCGGCTCCTCCTTTACTTTAAGAAACACCGGAATTCCCCACCTGGGGCTGTATGGTGCCTGCTCCACCATGGCAGAAAGCCTGCTTCTGGCTTCTATGACCGTCAGCGGCGGCTTTTCTGACCGAGTCATTGCCATGACCTCCTCCCATTTTGCCTCCTCTGAGCGCCAGTACCGCTTCCCGCTTGGGTACGGCGGTCAGCGGACTCCCACAGCGCAATGGACTGTCACCGGCTCCGGGGCCGCTCTGGTGCAATCTGCCGGAAAAGGGCCGCGAATTGAGTGCTGCACCATCGGAACGGTCACGGATCTCGGCATTAAAGATGCTAATAACATGGGTTGCGCCATGGCGCCTGCAGCCTATGCCACCATTCGCTCACATTTTGACGATTTCGGCAGAGGCCCGGAAGATTTTGATCTGATTGCTACCGGTGATCTCGGTCAGCTGGGAAAGGAAGTCCTTCTAGAGCTTGCCAAACGGGATGGCGTCTATCTCGGCGGAAAGCTGACAGACTGCGGCACCTTGGTATTTGATAACACAAAACAGGATGTCCACGCAGGCGGATCCGGCTGCGGATGCAGCGCCATTACGCTCTGCGGCCATCTTCTGAATCAGGTAGCATCAGGAAAACGCAAACGGATACTGTTCTGCGGCACCGGCGCTCTTCTCTCCCCTACTTCCACGCAGCAGGGGCTGCCCATTCCGGGTGTCTGCCACGCAGTATCCATCATGGGAGGGGAATCATAATCATGGAATATGTGAAAGCCTTTCTGATAGGCGGCTGTTTTTGTCTCATCGGCCAGATTCTCATTGATAAAACCAGTCTGACACCGGCAAGAATTCTGGTTAGCTATGTGGTCGCAGGCGTGTTCCTCGGAGCCATAGGACTTTACGAGCCCCTGATGGAATTTGCAGGTGCAGGCGCCGGCGTACCCCTTACTGGCTTCGGCTATCAGCTTGCAAGAGGCGTCAAAGAAGCTGTAAACGAAATGGGTTTTCTGGGAATCGTTATGGGGGGGCTCAAGACCACCGCAGGCGGTATCACCGCCGCCATTATCTGCGGACTAATTGCAAGTATCTGTTTCCGGGATGCGGATAAATCCTGAATTTTGGGGAATACTAGTTTCGCAGCAAAGCTGCAATTGATTCCATCGGAGGATAAGTTTATGAAAATGAATAAGAATCAGAATTCCAAGAAAAGCGAAGCCAAAGCACAGGTAACATCCGAGAACAGTCAAAACAAGGCCGAGAACAAGAAGTAAACCTGCAAAAAGGCACCATCTGGGATGGTGCCTTTTTATTTTACACTGTTACAAACCGGTTCAGCCTGAAAAAATAGAGCAGAGTCTCTTTGATTGGTTTTTGATAGATCCGGCTCATGGCTTCAGCATACGCACGAACTTGGGGCCTGTAAAATTCTGCCCGCTCCGGCAAAGTTTCCTCCGTCACAAAGTCCGTCTTATAATCAAGGATCGTGATGCCATCCTCTTCCATAAGTGCGCAGTCTACCACGCCCTGCAGAAGAATCTTTTCCCCTCTGAGCTCCGGATGGAAGTTCTCACCGTCGTCCAATACGGAGAATTTGAATTCCCGCAGGATATTTCCGCCATGCTGCAGTTTCTGCCCTATGGGTGTCTGCATAAAACGGAAGATGGCAGCGCTGTCCGCAATTTTTTCCTGTTCTTCCGTCAGGAATCCCACTTCACGCAGGTGCCGGATTTCCCGTCTGGTTTCATCCTCAGTCCCGCAGTTTTCAAAGCGGACATACTGCATAAGCCGATGCATGGCATTTCCGAAATCCGTGCTGTCGGTTTTCTTTTCCACAAAGGACGGCCGCCGCCAGCCGGGTTTTCTTTTGGGGAAATTCCCTGCATTTTCTGCCGCCTCCTCGTCCTTTTCTCTGCCCTTGCGCTGGGTGGCGGTCTGCTTGGAAGGTGCCGTCACTGCTGCCTCATGCGGGTAGCGGAATTCAAGGCTCTGCCGCAGTGCTTCTTCGGTTCCCTCAGGCATTGACTTTTCTTCTGTCTCCGGAGCCTTCTGAGAGACATCTGCAGGAGCCTCCGCCACGCCGATCCGCCACACGGGATCGCCCAGCTGTGTATGCTCCGGCTTTCCGCCCAGAGCAAACAGCTCCCCGGCCTCCGTATGCCCCAGCGCCGTCATGATGACCCACTCGCCCGGGCAGGACACATCCTGAATGAGAAGCCGGTCTGCTCCCGCATTCATTGCGTGAACCATATTGGTAAGTTGCTTGCCAAGTCCTTTGGGAGCGTAGGTCATAATCAGGCGGTCTCTGGCTCTTGTCAGCGCCACATAGAGGACACGCATTTCTTCTGAAAGGCTGTCAGCAGAAATTTTTGCGGCAATCGCCCGTTTGGCAATGGTCGGGAAGCGGACACGGTTCTTTTCGTCCACAGCCGATAGACCCAGCCCCAGTTCATGATCGCACAGAACCTGTGCTCTGGTGCTTTCCCTGTTGAAGGTCCGGGCAAGGCCGGAAACGAACACCACCGGAAATTCCAGCCCCTTGGACTTGTGGATACTCATAATGGTAACTGCACCGTTCACCGTTTGCTGCGCAGCAGATACCAGTCCCTTGTCCTCCATAGCTGTCAGGAAATCCAAAAATGCCTCCAGATCCCGCCGCCCGGTAGTCTCAAAATCCACCGCTAACTGGTAGAAGGTCTGCAAATTGGCAGCTTTCACTTCCCCGTCCGCCATGGCAGCGTACATGCTGTCCATGTATGTTTCAGAGAAAATTCGCTCAATCAGCTGTGCCAAAGGCTCCATTCGTGCCGCACGGCGCAGCACATTGAGTTTTTCCAAAAACGCCTGCACCTTCGGCGCATCTGACAGCAGGAGAGCATCGTAAAAACTTCCCTGCTGGCGGGCGCTTCGGATCACCGCCAGATCATCCGCTGTAAAGCAGAACACAGGGCTTGACAAAGTTGCAACTAACGGAATATCCTGCCTTGGATTGCTGATGGTCTGCAAAAGTGAGCGGAGCGCCATAATTTCTTCGGTTTGCAGAAGATCGTCTCCGCCGCCGGTGGTACAACGAATACCGCGAGATTCCAGCGCTTCCTTAAAATAACTGCCGGAAGATCCGGGAGAGCGGAGCAAAATGGCAATGTCATCGGGAATGATGGGGCGTAAATTCTCCCCGTCCCGAACCATATGGGTGCCATCCAGCAGCTGTGCAATCCGTTGGGCAACAAACGCTGCTTCTTCATCATAGGCGCTTTCCCGAACCTCCAAAGCCCAAAGCTCCACTTCCGGCTCGTCCAGCGGTGTATGGGGGATGCCTTCCCGCAGTTCTTCGTCTTCCCCATAGGTAAGTCCTCCCACCTTGGGAGACATACACCTGCGGAATACATCGTTGACCGCTTTCAGAACATCCCCGCCGGAGCGGAAATTACGAGATAGCATAACTTTTCTGCCTTCCATCGGCTTTGCTGTCTCCGCAGGGGCAAACGCTGCGTATTTTTCGAGGAAGATGCCGGGGTCCGCCAGACGGAACTGATAGATGGACTGCTTGACATCGCCCACCATGAAGCAGTTCTGCCTTTTCACCGTCAGCGCCGAGAAGATAGCATCCTGAACCGCATTGGAGTCCTGATATTCGTCCACCATGATCTCCCGAAAACGGCGCCCAATCTCGTTTGCCGCTGCCGTCGGGCCGCTGCGGCTCTTGCCCAGCAGCAAGTCCAGACACCGATGCTCAAGATCTCCAAAATCCAGCACCCGGCGGGAACGCTTGAGTTTTTGATACTCTGTATCAAACTTCCGCACCAGATTAACCATACCCTCCACGGCCAGACTGCACTTTTCCATTTCCTCCATTACCACTGAGCTTGGGTCGGCAAAAGTTTTCAGGCGCTTTGCAAGACCGGCTTTACAGCCGTTGCGCACCGCTTTGATCCGCTCCTGCAAATCCATATCCGGGCATTTCTTGGGAAAGCGCAATGTGCCGTAGGCAATGTCCTTATTCTGCACTACTTCGTCCCATGTGGTGCTTTCCATTAGATGCCGCAGCTGCATAATCTCCCCGGCCAGCAGTGCCGCAGGTTTTTCCATTCCCTCTGCCTTTGCGGCAGCATTGGCACAGCGTTCCATGGCTTCGATCTGCATTCCCAGATAATCCATCAGATCCGCCATCAGATACTTTCCCCAAACCGTCTGGGCGGCATCCGCAATGGCATCCGTCCGGGCATTTTCCACACAGGCAGAAAGCCATCTTTCCGGATCCAGATGACACCGGGCGCTGTCATAAACCTTCAGAAGGATCTCGGGAACAAGGCGGTCATCCCGTCCCAGTCCCTGCGTATCCACAAAGGAACGGAACGACGCATCCTCCGGATTCTGATAGGCCTCATCCAGCACTTTCCCCATGCATCGTTCCCGAAGCTCTCGGCACTCGTTTTCATCTGCCACCCGAAAATCCGCAGAAAGATCCACAGCAAAAGCATATTCCCGCAGGATCTCCGTACAGAAGGAGTGGACAGTGGAAATCTTTGTAAGATAAAGCCGCTGCATCTGCCGCTGCAAATGTCGGTTTTCCGGGTCTTCGGCAATTTTTTCCGTAAGCTTCGCCGCAATCTTGCCCCGCAGCTCTGACGCCGCAGCCGTTGTATATGTAATAATCAGAAATTCGTCCAGATTGGCAGGCTGCACAGGGTCCATAAGATAGCTCAGCAGGCGATCCACCAGAACCTTCGTTTTACCGGAACCTGCCGCTGCCGAAACCAGCAGTTTTCCGCCGCGGTTTTTTACAGCCATTTCCTGTTGCGGTGTCAATTTTTCAGCCATGAGGATTCACCTTCTTTTCTATTTCTTCCCAGAATCTCTGAGAGGTCATTGCCTGATAATTCCGCCGTCCCTTTACTTCGCTGCGGTGGCAGACCGATGCATAAGGGCAGTAGGCACAGGCATCATGCGCTGTGCCCCGCGTATAGGGATTCGGCGTAATATTGCCGGAAGCGATATCATCCACCATCTCCCGCAGGAGCGTAAACACATATTTTTTGAGCTCCCGGAAATGTTCTCGGTCTGCAAGATCCCCCGAAAGTGTTCCGTCTTTTTTCACGGTATAGGGCATCCGGATCGGAGTTTTCCCCGGCTCCATAGCCTGAAGCACCTGCTCATCCCCCAAAAGGAGGCCCTTGCGCTTCCAAAGCTTCATACGCTCCTGCTGCGCTTCTTCCTCGGACAGTCTGCCGTCAGCCGTAATCATCTGCGCTCTTGCGGGGAAGTACTGAACACCTGCCCCTGTGGGATGCGCCCCGGTTCCATTTCCTGCCTGCTCCAAAGCGAACATGTAAATGAGCATCTGAAGTCCGATGCCGTTAAAAACATCGCAGTAGTCAAAATCTTTTTTTCCTGATTTATAGTCCACAATACGGAAATATTCAGCATTGCCGTCTTTCCATACATCTACCCGGTCAACAGCTCCCTCCAAGGCAGCTTTCACACTGCCGCCGGGAATCTCCACGCCGGGCAGGTTGCCGTCCCGGCCGAACCGCAGTTCAAATTCCACCGGGCAGAACTTAGACTGGGAAAGCTCTTTCCAGAGATCTTCCACAATAAATTCCAGTTCCCGGATATTTCTTTGGAACAGGTATTGCAGCCGCTGGGAATCCAGCTGGCTGAAATTCTCCCGGCTGTAAGCCTCAGAATGGCGCTTTGCAATTTCCGTGATTTCCTCCAAAGATATCTTGTGAAATCCGCCGCGTTCCATTACCTCCCGGGCAGTATGTTCCAAAACCGCATGAACATAGGTTCCAAACTCTGCCGGATCCACTGTGCTTTCCTTCCGTTCCTGCGCTTTGAGCCCATATTGCAGGAAATATGCCATGCGGCAGTTGGCCTGACGGTCAATTTTTGATGCGGACAGGTTAAATTTCCTGCCGTAGAGCTTTTGCACGCTTTCTTCACGCATGCTGCCCAAGGAAAAATCTGCATGGCTTCTGGCATTGTGATACCAATCAGATATGCCCAGCGCCTGTGCTGTGTCCTCTGCCTTCCAGTGGGCAAGATAGGCTCCGGCCTCTGCCGGATCCACGATGGCAGCGCAGTGATCCTTGGGGGCCTGTGCTTCCCCGCCCGCCATTTTCGCCAGCCGGCGATAGAGGTAAGAGGCCTGTCCCCCAGGATAAGAAACGGTAACCGTTTCCCGTGCACCGCAAAAAACTCCGTAAATTTCCGCAAATTCCGCCTGAATGCCCTCCACGGCGCCGCCGGTCAGAGGAACACCCATTTCCCGCAGCGCCACCCGCTCCTGATCCGACAGAAGTCCTGTGCTGCCGCCGTAACCCGGGAGGGAACCTTCCACAGCGCCCAAAACAATCAGGTGCTTTTCCTGCTGGCACCGCATGGCGCTGACCGGCCCTGCCATAACGGCATCCAGAACCGGCGGGATGGTACCCACGCTGTACTGGCTGAGCAAAAGGGTAAACAGCCGTGTGAATGTCTCCGGCTCCCAAACGGTTTCCCCAAGAACATCATACATCTGTTCCAAAGCCGCCAGCAGGATCTCCCAAAGCTGGTTGAGAATCTGAGCACCCCGGTTGTCACCCGCTTCGTCCATTTCTTCCGCCAGAGCCTGCAGGCGTTCTGCCAGAGAAATATCCTCCAGAAAATCATAGAGCGCACGTACCTGCCCTGCCAGATTTTCGCTGTTCTGCACGCCGGTTCGCAGCCGGCGCAGGGGTTCCAGCGCCAGAGCTCTCGCTTCATTGAGCTGTGCCAGCTCATCCCTCGATTCTTCATCCCATACGCCACGAAGTCCTGCCGGGTGCTTTGTCCATTCCTTCAGGAAGCCGTTGCCCTGGATTCCCCACAGGATTGCATAGTTCTCCAGCCGGTCACACTGATCCGTGCTAAGGGGGGACAGCACAGATTTTAAGTATCGCAGAACATCCCGCTGCTCAAAGCCCCCGAGGGCGGCATCCATAGCCGCCAGTACCGTGGAGATAACCGTTTTCTGCAGAATTTCCTCCGTGCCGGACTGATAAATCGGAATATGCCGCCGGTGGAACACAAGCCGCAGGCTGTTTTGATACAGCGCCATGTCGGAGCAAACGATACTGATATCCCGATACCGGCATCCTCCGCGAACTAGCTCTGTGACCCGATCAGCCGCCGCCGCCACCTCATCATATACGCTGTCCGTCTGGTAGACCGTGATCACGCCTGCCATATCTCCTGTGGGAACAGGTCCCTGAAACAGACTGCGGCAGGCTCTGAGCAAGCAGGTATCCCCGGTATCTACCGGCAGGATCTCCACTTCCACCCCGGCATTTTTCGCAAAACGCACCAGCTGCGCCGCCGTATGTCCCGCCTTTTCAAAGGCCAGCACACCGGAGCCAACACTGTCGCAGTTAAGGCCTACCGTCACCGATGGCGATACTTTGATAAGATGCTCCAGAATTTCCATATGCTGCCGTGTATAATCCGGAAAACCATCTATGTAAAAAACATGGTTTTCACCGAAGTTGCTGTCTGCCAGCTGATTTGCCAGCCATGTCATCCGATCCCGGGGATCCCGCTTGCTGCGGCTGCAAATGGCATCATAGCTCTCAAGGATCAGGGAAAGCTCCTCCAGTTTCTGCGCCAAGGTACCTTCCGTCTGCCCGGAAGCAGCCAGCAGGTCGGCAGAAGTAATGCAGCAGCGCTTAAATTCATCCACCGCATCCAAAAGCTTTTCCAGAAATTCCGGCTTTGTCTCCACGGAGGCATAGGCTTTCAGCCGGCTGTGAAGCTGCCGCGTGGCGGCAGCCATGGCGACCACCCGACCGCCATTATCCAGACAGGGCTCCGGTGCCTGCGCAGTATATTCCGCCACCCGATTGGCAAGCCTTGTAAAGGAAAGCACCTCTGCAAAACGGCTGGCTGTGTCTCCCGCCACAGCGCAGAGGCGCCGCTCTGTATCGTGGCTGATAAGCTCCGGCACCATCAGAATCCGCCCCGATTTCTCAGCGGCAACATCCTCGCGAATTTTCTCGAGAATTGCGTTCCGGCAGGCAACCCAGTCCCTGCTCAATAACAGTGTCAGCATAGCACTCCGTCCTCTCTCTTTGTAATCTTTTTCTACATTATAACACAGCCCCTAATGCTTTTCATAGAGGAAATATAGAAACGGAACCGGATGGGCATTTTTTATCCCACCCGGTTCAGATTATAGATCCAATTCTGAAGCCATCCCAATGCATCCAAAACCCAGAAACGGATCTGATATTTTTCTTCTCCTGCCAGCGCACCGGCGGTCTCCTGAGAAAAACCCGCTCCTGCCGCCACATCTGACTCTTCCTCGGCAATTGCATCCGCAGCAATCTCCGGGAACATGACACACCACCAGTTATGTCCCTTTCCATTGCCGATCGTAACCCTGAGAGATTCATAGACACCTGCCGGGAGGGTGTATCCTTCAGCCTGTCTTGCGTTGAAGCACTCTTCTTCCATGGAAATCTCGACAGCCTTGTCAGAGCCTTCCCTCACAAGTACCTCATTCGCAATTTCTTTCAGCTTTTCCAGATTATCCAGAATATATGCCTTAGCCTCTTCTGCTGTTGGCATCTGGGCCATAACGGATTCCAGTTCCTGTACCAAGGCATCCCGCACCTTCAATTTAAGCGCCTGATCTTCCTCGGAATCCGAATTTGCAACCACATGGAATCGTATAATTTCGTCATGAAGTTCTTTTCTGCCGGCAATCACCGTGCCCAACCAGACCATAGACACCATCAAAGTACAAAAGCATGCAAATTTCAGGATTTTCTTCATAAAAAACACCGCCCATACTAAAACTACTGTCAGTATGGACGGCATTTGTCAATAATATACAGGTTTAGCAATAAATATCTGCGGATAATTTTCCCGAAGCATATTACAGATCACAGCGGCGTACTCAAATTCCTTCACGATAGCAAAAACTGCCGATCCGGAACCGCTCATCTGCTGCCCCAGAGAGGCATAAGAATTGCAGATGGATTTAATGTAGTTAAGCTCCAGATGATCCTGCGTCACCACCGGGTCAAAAACATTGTACATATTATCCGCAATCTTCTCCAGATCTCCCGCAAGGATGGCGCTTTCCATGGCGGCATTGTCCGGCCGCTGAGGGATCGCCGTTTCATCCAGTTTATGATAAAGCTCCGGAGTAGACACCGGGAAATCCGGCTTGCACACTACAAACACGCAGTCGGGCATATTGGGCAGCCTCCGAAGCCGCTCCCCCCGCCCCTCTGCCATGGCGGTTCCGCCAATGACGCAGAAAGGCACATCGCTTCCGACCGATGCGCCCACCTCCGCCAAAGCGGCAATGGAAAGCGGACTATCAAAGTATCGGTTTAGGGCCCTCAGAACTGCCGCAGCATCAGCGCTGCCGCCACCGAGTCCCGCTTGGCTGGGGATACGCTTGGCAATATGAATGCCAAGGCCATCCACATTCTGATTGGTAGCCTTCAAGTAAACCTCAGCCGCCTTCCATGCAAGATTCCTGTGATCGCAGGGAATGTTTTCCTTGTCGCAGGTCAGCACCCAGGGCTTTCCGGTATTCACTTCCAATGTAATATCATCCCGCAAAGAGATCGTCTGCATAACGCTTTTGAGGTCATGGTAACCGTCCGGCCGTTTACCCAAAACATCCAGCGTTAAATTCACTTTTGCGTATGCACCTTCATAAAGGGTTTCCATAGTCTGTTCCTCCTGTAGGGTATCCTTATCGCCACATAAAAGTGACAAATTCAATTAAGATACGGCTATTATAGCCGACATGTCTCCGTTTGGCAATGCACCCATGCATTTTTTCACAATTTATGTATAATTCTATATACTGCGGGTATGATATTTACACCCTAAGGCAGAAAACGGAGGTAATCGCATGGATGCAATCGCATTGATTCTGACCATCATCGGCTCCATCAACTGGGGGCTTGTGGGAATTTTTCAATTTGATTTGGTAGCATGGCTCTTCGGCGGTGCCGGTGCCATTGTCAGCCGGATCATCTACACCGTCATCGGCCTTGCAGGTCTTTGGTGTATTTCGATTCTTTTCCGCAGATTCCGTGACATGGAGTAAGCACAAAAAACGGCAGCACCTGTTGGCGCTGCCGTTTTTTATGTTTTATTTCTTATTTTTATCAGGAATAACACGGACCGTACAGCTGTATGTCTCGCCTTCATAGGTAGTGGACACGGTAATGTATCGCTTACCTTCCGTGGTAGGTGCTTTGCCCGTGATCTTGGAACCGTCAATCTCCACAAATCCGTCGGCGCTTGCCTTCCACTCTACATTGATCTTGGCGCTGTCCTTGTTCTTGAGTTCCAGAAAGAAGGTCTCTCCCACCTTCAGCGTAACGTCAGTACTGCTGATGCGCACACCGTCGGTCGGAGAAGGCTTATCGGGATCCGGCTTCTCTCCTTTATCCTTAAAGCTGCAGCGAACAGTACAGGAAACCTTCTGATTGCCCAGCTGTGCATGGACTGTAGTTGTGCCATATCCCACACCGGTCACAACACCGTTTTCCACGGTAGCAACTGCCGGATCCTCTACCGTCCAAGTAATATTCGATGCCTTAACAGCATCGGTATCCTTAAAGAGCTTCCAAGTCTCACCCTTCTTAGAAAGGGTAAAATCGCTGCGGTTCAGCTTCAGTTTAAAGTCTGCGGGCACCTCAATCGGCGGCTCGGTAGTTTCAGGAGGAACAGTCGGATCCCCAAAGGTACACCTTACGGTGCATTCTACACTGACACTGCCGCAGGTAACGGTGATAACCGTCTCGCCGGGACCGACAGGAAGCACAATGCCCTTTTCATCCACAGTGGCAACCTTGGGATCTGCAGACGCAAACACCAGCTGATCAGTGGTGTCCTTAGGCGCCAGTTCCACACCCAGCATCCATCTGCTGTTTTCCTCTGCCAGTTCAATCTGCTTACTGGAAAGCTTGATATCGGTGCAGGGTACGGGCGGTTTTGTATCATCGGCGATCGTAGCATTCGGTGTCGTCTGTTCGTAGACAGGGTCAGTGGGATCAGAATGGATCACATCGGGCAGGAACACCCGCACACAGATATAAATCACCACCAGCAAAATTGCCACCAGCAGCAGCGATACCACTACAACGAGAGTCTTATTATTCTCCGATCCATCCTTACGGTTTTTCGGAGCACGGCGCTCACTCTGTCTCTGAGAAGACGCAGACTTCTTTACATTGCCCTTGGAAAAGCGACCGCCCTTTACATAAGTGCGTTCTGTCACTTCCGTGCTGTGATCCGCATCGTCACCGGCAGCACTCTTTGCATTAGGAGCCTTTGCACAGCCGCAAATCGGGCACTGGGAAGCGGTCTCCGGATACGCAGTACCACAGACATCGCAGATAATTTTGCTCATGAACGAACCCCCAATCCGGCACGGTTACCCGAGCCAATACTTTTTTGCCATTATACCACAGGAACATACGGATTGCAAGCTGTCAAAACTTTCTTATTTATAGTGCTCTGCAGGCGTTCCCTCCGGCTGTGACAATTCTTTACCAAATATTCTGTGGAAAAGCCAGTCAATTACAGTTGCATTTTTGTAAAAAATAATTTATTATATAAGCTGATATCAATATCACTAGAAGGAGGCGAAGGACTTGTCTGAACCACAGCTCATTTCTCCATTGCTGGACGGCTTCATTATGGGCGATCCCATCAGTAACCACGATGGCATCCGCTGCTGCCCTGCAATGCAAATGGAAACTGAACGCAAGTACATAGTCAAAGTCATTTCCATTCCGGCTTCACAGTCCAAGCTGGACGCCTTGCTGTTAGCAGGTGCATTTAGCGACAAGTCATCTGCGCTCGCATATTTTAAGGATCTTGCCGATGGGATTGCGGATGAGGCTGCACTTCTGCAGCAGCTTTCCCGTCTGGAGGAGTTTGTGTCCTATGAAGGCTGGCAGGTTGTTCCCATGGAGGACGAGGCAGGTTATGATGTTTACCTGCTGGGTGCCTATCGGCCGACTTTGGAATATCGATTGCAGCGGGGCGGAATGACACATCTTGGGGCCGTCAATCTGGGACTTGATCTCTGTGCGGCTCTTGCTGTATGCCGCCGTCTGGGTTATCTTTACGTAAACCTAAAGCCCAGCAATGTCTTCATTCGCAACGACCGGGAATATCGCATCGGAGACATCGGATTTATACGGACAGATTCCCTGCCCTATGTGTCCCTGCCTGAGCAATACCGCAGCAGCTACACCCCGCCGGAGATTTCAGATGCGTATTCCACACTGAATGACACCATGGATGTCTACGCCGTAGGTCGGATCCTTTATCAGGCCTATAATGACGGTGCGCTGCCGGAAAGCAGCGACAATCCCCCTCCCCCATGCTATGCAGACCCGGAAATGGCACAGATCATCTTGAAGGCCTGTGCAGCGGATCCCCAAGAGCGCTGGAAGGATCCTACCCAAATGGGGCAGGCGCTGGTGGAATATCTCCAACGAAACGAGGTAAATGATGTTCCCATCATCCCCGTACCCGTGGCGGCCGAAGTCCCGGAGGAAGAAACTGTCCAAGCAGATGCCGAACCTTCCACCGATCAGATTTTGGCAGAAGTGGATCAGGCGCTGGAACCGGAAGAACAGCAAACACCGGATGCACCGGAAGAAACTGCCGCCGAGGAAGCTGTCGCTTCGAAAGAAGAACCTCCTGCGGAAGATTCTCCCGCGGAAGATGCGGGCGCCGAAGAACCGGATAATTCCGTCGGTGACTCTGTGCCCGAAGACACTGATATTTCGGAAGTATCTTCCGTAAGTGCGGAAGGTGCAGTCCCGGAGGTGGATACTGTCACCGATGATGCTCCCCCGGATGATGAAGCCGAGGCAGAACCGGAAGAAAATGAATCCCCGGGCGAAGCTTCGGAAGCACCAGACGAGGATGAAGCGGAAAACGCTGATTCCCCGGCGGATGAAGAAAACAATCTGGACACCGCCGAAATTCTGGCACAGGCTGACGATATTATTGCCCATCAGCTTCCCGATCCTGTGGTAGCGCCGGAACCCATTGAGGTTCCCATCCCCGTCCCCATTCCTGCAGAAGATGTGCAGGAACAGGCGGAAGAATCTGACGATGCTTCTCTTTCTGATGAAGCTTCCTCCCAAGCCGAGGCAGAAGATCCGGCAAATCCATTGGAAAGTACCGATGAAGCACCTGAAGAGGAAATTGAAGATCCGGCTGCCAAAATGTCCGAAGACAGCCCGGGAAAACCTGCTAAATGTCATCGAAAAAAGCTCATCATTACTGTCAGCACTTTGCTGGTGCTGATACTTCTGAGTCTGGGCGGTTATCTTTTCTATGAGCATTACTACTTACAGCCCCTGCTGGATATCAACCTGCAAGGCTCTGAAGACAAACTGACAGTTGTCCTCAATTCTGAAATCGATGACCGGCTGCTGACCGTAGTCTGTACCGATCCCTACGGCAATGCCCTGCGCTCCTCCGTCGAAGACGGTACCGCCTCCTTTGAGGCTCTGCCCCCCGGTACAGCCTACAAAATTCAGGTGCAGATCGGCGGCTTCCACAAGCTGACCGGCAAGACGCAGACCAGCTACACCACCCCCAATCAGACCGTCATCAGCGACTTCCAGGCCGTTACCGGCAGTGAAGACGGCTCCGTAATTCTGAGCTTTACGGTTCAGGGACCCGAGAATTCCGATTGGATTATTGAATACACCGCTGCTGATGAAACTCCGGGACAGGTAACCTTCTCCGGACACGTAGCTACCGTAACCGGTCTTACCATCGGTAAGGAATACACCTTCCGGCTGAAGCCCGCTGAAGAGCTTTATCTGTCCGGCACCGATTCTGTCACCTATGTTGCCTCGAAGGTCATCACCGCCGGCAATCTGACGGTTCAGGGATTCACCGAAAACGCGCTGACTGCCGTATGGGAAGTACCCGAGGGAGCGAGCGTAGCATCCTGGTCCGTGCGCTGCTACAATGATGCAGGATTTGATCAAATCATCAGCGTTACCGAGCCGAAGGCCGTATTCGAAAATCTCGATCCGAACGGTGCCTACACAATAGAAGTCACCGCCGAGAGCATGACGGCCAGCGCCCGTGCCTATGTCTCCGCCAACTCTGTCACCATCCACGAAATCACCGTGGACAGTTCCAATGCAAATCAGTTGACGGTCAACTGGAAATCGGAAGGCACCGCCCCCGAAGGCGGCTGGCTGCTCCTCTACACCGTTGACGGCATGGAGCAGCAGGTGGTAAAATGCGACGGAAACAGCGGCGTAATTCTCCCGCAGATTCCCGGCGGCCGCTATGTTTTCACCATTCAGGCAGCCAACGGCGTATCGGTTTTCGGTGGAACACTTGCCTATGAGGCTCCCGCAGCTTCCGCTTTCAGCGGCTATCTGCTGAAGGCAGACGATATCTCCCTTCGGATGTGCGTCACCCCCAATGTAGCGAACTGGAACCACTACAATGTGGCAAATTCCGCATACACCACCTCGTTTGCTCCCGGCGTCAGTGCTTCTTTTGTCATGACCCTGATGCGGGACTATAAGGGTTCATCCGACAATATCGTTACCCTTTACGCAATCCGGGATTCCTCCGGAAATCTTATCAGCTGCGCAACGGAAAGCCGCACATGGTCCTCCATGTGGCACCGAGGCTACGGCAAGCTCACCATTCCTTCCATGCCGGAAACCCCCGGCCAGTACTCCGTTGAGATCTTCTTCAACGGCGCCTCTGTAAAAAAACAGAGCTTTGAAATCACAGATGGTTAAATTCCCGGCATTTCGCTTCCCTCCGACGCATACCGCCGGAGGGAAGTTCTCTGTCCGGATATTAAGCACATCCCCGTCTTTTCCTTAGGAGGAACCCCCATGCGCGGAAAAAGTCACCAACAGTTAGGACAGTATCTTGTCCATCAGCATTTTACAGAAACCCCCAAGCGATATCGCAAAGCCTTTTTGTTTGGCTGTACCGAGCCGGACAGAAATCCCACCACCTATTTTAAAGGCTCCATTCGCAGTCAATGGCTGCGAGGGCACAACTGGGGCAACGCTGAAAAATATATGCAGAGAGTAGCCAAGCGGCTGGAAAAGCGCAGACGCCTGCATCTCTGGGATTACTATTCTATGGGAAAGCTGATCCATTATACAGCAGATGCCTTCACCTCTGCCCATAATGATTTCTTCCCAAAAGATCTTCAGGAACACCGGAACTATGAGCACCGGCTGCAAAAGTATTTTCTTTCCTATCTTGTGCAGTGCCGGTGTCATCGGCAGAGGGCAGCCGGCAGCATCATGGATGCCATCCGATTCTATCACCGCCAGTATGCCGTAACCCCCATCAGTGTCAAAACCGACTGCCACTACAGTGTTTATGTTACCAGCCTTGTGGTTACCACACTGATGGCCTGACCCAAATGATCGGCGCCCGGCTCATCCGGGAGCTTTTTCGTGTCCTTCTCAAAGAAATTTGCTCTTGCATTATGGAATAACCGATGGTATAATGTCACTATTATAGTAAACGGAGGCTTACCAGATGTTCGGCATGATCTTTGCAGCACAGTATTATAACTACTATTACTTTTTTGAACTGCAAAAGTAATAGCGATTTGTGTTGCCAAGATTTCAAGACTACGCTTCTGTAAGCATTTACAGGCGCCGCACAGGATCGCATCTGTGCGGCGCTTTTTTTATTATTAGGAGATATGACTATGATTGCTGTTATTAAAAACGGAACCACCACTGCCCAAATTCAGCACCTTGTAGATTGGCTCAAGCATATGGATTTGGATGTACATATTTCCGCCGGTAAGGAGGTCACCATCCTCGGACTCATCGGAGACACCAGCCGTGTGGATATGGAACTGCTGGGCAGCCTGGAAATCGTAGAATCTGTCAAGCGGGTTTCCGAACCCTTTAAGCAGGCAAACCGAAAATTTCACCCCAACGATACCGTTATTACCGTAGGCGATGCCAAAATCGGCGGCGGACATTTCGGCATGATTGCAGGCCCCTGCAGTGTAGAAAACGAGGAGCAGATCATTGGGGTTGCTTTGGCCGTCAAGGCCTCCGGGGCCAACATTCTCCGGGGCGGTGCTTTCAAGCCCAGAACCTCCCCTTACGCCTTTCAGGGGCTTAAGGATGAAGGCATCCACCTGCTTCTGAAAGCAAAAGAGGCCAGCGGTCTGCCCATCATCACAGAAATTATGAATATCAGCGCTCTGGATCTTTTTGCAGATGTTGACATCATTCAGGTGGGTGCCCGGAATATGCAGAACTTTGATCTTCTAAAAGAACTGGGCAAAACCAAAAAGCCCATTCTGCTGAAGCGCGGACTTGCCAACACCTTACAGGAGCTTCTTATGAGCGCCGAGTATATTATGAGTGAGGGCAACGAAAATGTTATTCTCTGCGAGCGGGGCATCCGCACCTTCGAAACCTCCACCCGCAACACTTTGGATCTGTCTGCCGTCAGCGTTCTGCATGAGCTCAGCCACCTGCCTGTGGTGGTAGATCCCAGCCACGCCACCGGCAAATCCCGCCTTGTGACGCCCATGGCCTGTGCAGCGGCAGCCGCCGGTGCTGACGGCATTATGGTGGAGGTACATAACAATCCCGCCTGTGCCCTCTGCGACGGTGCGCAGTCCCTCACTCCGGCGCAGTATGATGTACTTTGCGATAAGGTTCGCAAAATCCGGGAGGCTATCCGATGACCGTCGGTATTCTGGGTCTGGGGCTCATCGGCGGCTCCATGGCCAGAGCCTTTGCCAAAGCAGGGCATCGGATTTTGGCTGCCGACAATGACGAATCCATTTTTGCCTTTGCCCAGCTGGCAGAGGCTGTCCACGGAAGTCTGGGCGAAAGCAATATTTCCCAGTGCGATCTGATTCTCCTTTCGGTCTATCCCGAGGACTGTATTGTATGGCTGGAAGAAAATGCCCGGTATATCTCCCCTGCCGCTCTGGTAATGGATTGCTGCGGCACTAAGGAGCAGATCTGCAAACACTGCTTTCCTCTGGCAAAAAAATACGGCTTTACATTTGTAGGCGCACACCCCATGGCAGGCTCCCATTTTTCCGGATTCAAATACAGCCGCTCCAACCTCTTTCAGGGTGCGCCCATAGTGCTGGTTCCCCCCAGCTTTGACGATATGCAGCTGATTGAGCGTGTGCAGACCGCACTGGCTCCCTGCCGTTTCGGTTCTTTTTCCCTCTGCACCGCCGAGGAGCATGATAAGCGCATTGCTTTCACTTCACAAATGCCCCATGTGCTGAGCAATGCCTACATCAAATCCCCCACTGCATCGGCACACAAGGGATTTTCTGCCGGAAGTTATCGGGATCTGACCCGGGTGGCGTGGCTCAATGCCAATATGTGGGCACAGCTTTGCATGGAAAACCGGGAAAATATGCTTTTTGAGCTGGATCAGTATATTGCATCCCTGTCCGCTTATCGGGATGCTTTGAATAACCGCGATACTGCCGCTTTAAAAGCGCTTCTGGAGGAAGGACGAATACGCAAAGAGGAGGTAGACAGATGAAGACCGTTTCCATAAAGGCTTCAAGCTCCTATGAAATCAAAATCGGCAGCCGGCTGTTTTCCACCCTTGGACAGGAGGCCGCTGCCACGGTTTCCGGCAGAAATGCGGTAATTGTAAGCGACAGCAATGTTTTTCCTCTCTATGGCAAAAAAGCAGAAGAAAGCCTCAGAAATTCCGGATTTCATGTGTTTTCCTTCGTTTTTCCTGCTGGTGAATCCAGCAAAAACGGAGAAACCTATTTGCGTATTCTCAATTTCCTTGCGCAGAATCAAATCACCCGCAGCGACCTTTTACTGGCCCTTGGCGGCGGTGTTGTGGGAGATCTTACCGGCTTTGCCGCAGCCACCTACCTGCGCGGTATCGCCTATATTCAGCTGCCCACCACAGTGCTGGCAGCAGTGGATTCCTCGGTAGGCGGAAAAACCGCCATTGATCTTCCGGCGGGCAAGAATCTGGCAGGCGCCTTTTATCAGCCCAGGCTCGTACTCTGCGACACTGACACCCTTTCCACCCTGCCTGCGGAAATTTTCCGGGACGGCTGTGCCGAAATCATCAAATACGCAGTTCTCTATGATCCCGGTCTCTTCGCTCACCTTGCAGAAAAGGGCTTGGATTTCGACCGTGAAACCGTCATTGCCCGATGCGTTGAGCTGAAAGGAAATGCGGTCATGCAGGACGAATTTGACACAGGCGAGCGCATGAAACTGAATCTGGGACACACTCTGGCTCATGGCATTGAGCATTTAAGCGGATTTGCCGTTTCCCATGGGCGCGCTGTCGCTATGGGCATGGCGCTGATCAGCCGTGCCGCTGCTGCAGCGGGATTTTGCCCGGAAGAAACCGCCCGGGAAATTTCCCGCCTCATTGCCATGTTCGGTCTCCCCACCGAAACAGAATATTCCGCTTGCTCCCTTGCCAATGCCGCACTTTCCGATAAAAAGCGTTTTGGGGATGTCATCCGTCTGATTCTGCCCCGGGCCATCGGAAACTGTATCATATATCCCCTGCCTGTTCAGCAGCTCCATTTTTTCGTGGAAGCAGGTCTTTGATATGGACATTCAAATTTTCCCCGGCAAATTATCCGGCACCATTCCTGCCATTCCCTCCAAATCGCAGGCACATCGTCTTTTGATTTGCGCAGCCTTTGCAGATGCACCGGTAACGCTGAACTGCCCTGACACCAACGCAGATATTGAAGCAACCGTCCGATGCCTGCAAGCTCTCGGCGCTGACATTCAACGGACGGCGCAGGGCTATCAGGTGACCCCCGCTGCCGAGATTCCGCCTTGTGCTACACTTCCCTGTGGCGAAAGCGGCTCTACTGTGCGTTTTCTCCTGCCCGTGGCGGGCGCATTGGGGGTAAGGGCCACATTTCTGCTGGAAGGCAGACTGCCTGACCGTCCGCTTTCTCCGCTGTGGGAAGAAATGGAACGGATGGGCTGTACCCTTTCCCGCCCTGCCAAGAACCGTGTTCTCTGTCAGGGGAGGCTCCGCCCCGGCGCATACACCATCCGCGGGGATGTTTCCAGTCAGTTCATCACCGGACTTTTGCTGGCACTGAATCTTTTGCCGGAGGAAAGCACTCTGCAAATCACCGGGAAGCTGGAATCCCGGCCTTATGTAGACATGACAAAATCCGCAATGATTTGTTTCTCTGCCGATCCGGAGCATCCGGGACGTTTTCCCTTTCGCTCTCCCAAAGAGCTGACCGTAGAGGGTGACTGGAGCAACGCCTCTTTCTTTCTGGCAGCCGCAGCTTTGGGAAGTGCCGTCAGCATAACCAATCTTAACGGCAATTCTCTCCAGGGAGATCGGGCTGCAAGCTCACTTCTCCCCCTACTGGCTGCACGCTCCGCATCCATCGATGCAGGAGATATTCCGGATCTTGTACCCATTCTCGCTGTGGCGGCTGGCACTATGCACGGCGCTGTGTTCCGCAACATCGGCAGACTCCGGCTGAAGGAATCGGATCGGGTGGAATCCGTGCTTCGCATGATCCGCAATCTCGGGGGAGCGGCCTGCGCCGATGCAAACACCTTATTTGTAAATGCCGCAGCATACTGCGGCGGTACCGTGGATTCCTGCGGTGACCATCGGATCGCCATGGCAGCTGCCATAGCGGCAACAGTCTGCACAGGCCCCGTGATTCTGCTGGGTGCTGAGGCAGTTAACAAATCCTATCCCAATTTCTGGCAGGATTTCCGCCGGTTAGGAGGCAATTATGAGCAGTACATACGGTGAGTGCTTAAAGCTCTCCATTTTCGGGCAATCCCACGGCGCAGCCATCGGCATGGTGCTGGACGGCATCCCCGCCGGGCTTCCCGTAGATACAAACGCATTGCAGGCATTTCTAAGCCGCCGTGCACCGGGCAATGGGGAATATGCCACGCCCCGCAAGGAGGCGGATCAGGTAGAATTTCTCAGCGGTCTTGCAGACGGCTTTACCTGCGGTGCCCCCATTGCCGCCGTGATCCGCAATACCAACACCCGTTCTCAGGACTACGCTTCTCTCAGGGACATCCCCCGCCCGGGGCATGCCGACTATACCGCCCAGATAAAATACGGTGGCTATCAGGATGTGGCCGGCGGCGGGCATTTTTCAGGGCGGCTCACAGCCCCCCTCTGCATTGCAGGCGGTCTGTGCAAGCAGTGGCTGTCTCTGCAGGGCATCCGCATCGGAGCACATATTGCTTCGGTTGCCGGGAAAGAGGATCTCCCCTTTGATGCCCTGTCTCCGGAGCTGGATGCCGTGGCAGAAGATTTTCCCGTACTTTCCCCAAAAGCGGGAAACGAAATGCGCAAAGCGATTGCCGCCGCCAAGGCCGACGGTGACAGCGTTGGGGGTATCGTTGAATGTGCCGCTGTGGGTGTCCCCGCCGGCTTGGGTGACCCCATATTCGGTGGTATGGAAAGCAGACTTGCGCAAATTCTATATGGTATTCCCGCCGTAAAGTCCGTGGAATTCGGCATCGGGCAGCGTGCCGCTGCCTGCAAAGGCAGTGAATGCAACGACCCATTCTCCATTCACAGCGGAAAAATCGTGACTGTTACAAATCACGCCGGCGGCATCCTCGGCGGCATCACAAGCGGTATGCCTCTTTTGCTGCGATGCGCCGTAAAGCCTACTCCCTCCATTGCAAAGCTGCAACGCTCCGTGAGTCTTAGCAAAATGGAGGAAGTCTCCCTTAAGGTCACAGGCCGGCACGATCCGTGCATCGTCCCCCGGGCCGTTCCCGTGGTGGAAGCTGCTGCGGCAATTGCAATATTCGATGCTTTTCTGGCAGATCGCCGGGAAATCAGGAGGTAACGAAAAATGGATATCACTGAGCTTCGCGGTCAGATTGACAAGATCGATCAGCAGCTTGTTTCACTCTTCTGCCAGCGGATGGATGTATCCGCCAAGATTGCAGACTATAAAAAAGGACATAACCTGCCTATTTATGTGCCGACCCGGGAGCGGGAAAAACTTGCCGAGGTTGGAAAGCAGGCCGGTCCCAATATGGAAAACTATACCCGGGTACTTTACTCTATGATGTTTGAGCTGAGCCGCAGTTATCAAAGCAAACGCAGTCAGCATGAAACACCCCTTTATCAGCAGATCATGCATGCAATCCAAAACACGCCCAAGCTTTTTCCACAAACTCCCACCGTAGCCTGTCAGGGCGTGGAGGGAGCCTATTCTCAGATTGCCTGTGAAAAGATTTTCAAGAATCCTTTTATCATGTATTTTAAGAGCTTTGAGAGCGTGTTCTCTGCCATTGAGCAGGGGCTTTGCCAATATGGTATCCTTCCCATTGAAAACTCCACTGCCGGCTCTGTGAAAAAGGTTTACGATCTGATGATCCGGCACAATTTTTCTATCGTCCGTACCTTCCGTCTGAAGATTGATCACAATCTGATGGTCAATCCCGGCACGGATCTGGCAGCTGTAAAGCAGATTTATAGTCATGAGCAAGCCATCAACCAGTGCAGCGAGTTTTTAAGCACCTTGAAAGGTGTAACTGTCACTCCTGTGGAAAATACTGCCGTCGCCGCCGAAATTGTAGCTTCCTCCGGCAGAAATGATGTGGCAGCTCTCTCCAGCCGCAGCTGTGCAGAGATTTACGGTCTTAATATTCTCGTCCCCTCTGTGCAGGATAAGAACAACAACCGTACCCGTTTTATCTGCATCAGCAAGAATCTGGAAATTTATCCCGGTTCCGATAAAACCAGTATTATGATGGTGCTGAACCACCGTCCCGGTACACTTTACCGGGTACTGGCCCGGCTTTACGCCTTGGGGCTCAATGTCACGAAGCTGGAATCCCGCCCCATACCGGACAGAGATTTTGAATTCATGTTCTATTTTGATTTGGACACTTCCATTTATTCCGAAGAATTTGTCCAGCTCATGTGCGAACTGGACGACCTGTGCGAGGAATTCAAGTACCTGGGCAGTTATTGTGAGGTAGTGTAATGAAGTGCGGACTTTTAGGCCGAAAGCTGGGTCACAGCTACTCTCCACAGATCCATTCCCTTCTGGGGGATTATTCCTATACACTCTTTGAAAAGGAGCCGGAGAAACTGGAAGACTTTCTCAAACGCGGAGACTTCACCGGCCTCAATGTGACGATTCCCTATAAAAAAGCGGTGATCCCCTACTGCTCCCAGCTTTCAGATACCGCAAGAACTGTGGGCGCTGTCAACACTGTCGTCCGCCGACCGGACGGTACTCTGATCGGGCACAATTCCGATTACTTTGGTTTTGCCGCCATGCTCGGCTATGGTGGCTTCTCCGTTTCCGGCAAAAAAGTGCTGGTGCTGGGCAGCGGCGGCGCATCCAACACAGCAGTGGCTGTTTTAAATGCGCAGGGTGCTGAGACAGTCGTCATTTCCCGCACCGGAGAAAACAACTACCAAAACCTCTCCCGCCATGCCGATGCAGCCATCATCGTCAATTCCACCCCAGTGGGGATGTACCCAAACACAGGGGTATCTCCCATCGATCTTACACACTTTCCCAAACTGGAAGGTGTACTGGATCTGATCTATAATCCCGGCATGACCCGCCTTTTGCTGGATGCCCAGAAACGGCATATAAAGTATCAAAACGGGCTTTATATGCTGGTGGCACAGGCCAAGGAAAGCGCCCAGTGGTTTACCGGGCAAAATATTTCCGATGATAAAATCGAAAATATCTACCGCAAGCTCCGCAGCGAAACGGAAAACATTGTACTCATTGGAATGCCCGGCTGCGGAAAATCCACCGTAGGCGCTGCGCTTTCCCGAATCACAGGGAAACCCCTTCTGGATGCCGACCGCTGTCTGGAAGACTGTTTCGGCCGCAGTATTCCTGAAATTTTTGCCACGGAAGGAGAAAGCGCCTTCCGTAGGATGGAAACACAAACACTTGGTTCCCTCGGCAAAGGCTCCGGCAAAATTATTGCTACCGGCGGCGGCTGTGTAACCCGCCGGGAAAATGAAGATCTATTGCGGCAAAACGGCAAAATCTTTTATTTGCAGCGCCCCCTTTCCCTGCTGGAAACCGCCGGGCGCCCACTGTCACAACGCTTCCGTTTGGAGGAAATGTTTGCCCGGAGGCATCCTCTTTATCAGCAGTTTGCGGACTACACCGTAGATAACACCGGCACACCTCTGGAAACTGCCCGAAAAATTATGGAGATTTTGGAGAACGAACCATGAAAATTCTAGTAATCAATGGTCCTAACATCAATATGCTGGGCATCCGTGAGCCGGATATTTACGGCAAAGAAACCTTCTCCGACCTTATGGCTTTGCTTAATACCGTCGGCAAAGAAGCGCAGGTGGAAATCGAGCAATTCCAGTCCAACCATGAAGGTTCCATTGTAGATAAGATTCAGGAAGCCTACGGTACGGTACAGGGAATCGTCATCAATCCCGCCGCCTACACCCATACTTCGGTGGCAATTCTGGATGCACTGAAAGCAGTAGCCATCCCTGCGGTCGAGGTTCACATTTCCGATGTGAGCAGTCGTGAACCTTTCCGCCAGATCTCCTACCCCGGAATGTACTGCGAAAAAACTATTGCCGGGCTGGGGCTGGAGGGCTACCGTCAGGCAATTCTCTATCTGAAAGAAAAATATGCAGACTGACTGTTCCTTTCACTGCCGCTTTGTTTCGAGAATACGTAAAATATCCCCGGCTCTGTTTCATACAGAGCCGGGGATTTACTGTTTAGCGCTTTTCAGCCTTGGCTTTTATTTGCAATCCGGGCATTGGTTTTGCCCTCGGGCTGGATTTCACCGGCCTTTGTCAGTGCCCACTTAGTCAGCAGCGGGCCCACAAGTTCATAAACCAGCACAGAGAACAGAACCACATTGCGAATCACTGCGCCCTCCGCCAAAATCACGGAAACCTGTGCCATACCCAAAGCCACACCTGCCTGAGGCAGCAGGGTGATACCGAGATAGTTGGTAATGTGCGGGCTGCACTTAGTGGCACGGCAGCTCAGATTTGCTCCGCCGCACTTACCCAGAGAACGGGCAACAATGTAAATCAGACCGATCAGCAGCACCACGGGATTGGAAAGGATGCGAAGATCCATTTCAGCGCCGGAGATCACAAAGAACAGGATGCTGAGCGGTGCCGTCCAGCGATCCACACGCTCCATGAGTTCCTCAGAAAAATTACAGATGTTGCAGAACAGCGTTCCGGTCATCATGCACACCAGCAGCAGGGAGAAGCCGCAATGGACGGAGCCAATCTGAAATTCCGTCATGGAAAGGCCCACCGCCAGCATGACAAATGCCACGGAAATGGAAAGGCGCTTACTTCTGGAATGGAAGAAACGTTCCACCCAATATAGCAGGAAGCCAATCAGTGCGCCGAGGCCAAGAGACAGAACGATCTCGATAATCGGCTCCAGCACCACAGCCGTCACGCTGATGCTTCCCTGTTCCAGTGCCTGCGCAATGCCAAAGGAGGCAGAGAAAAGCATCAGTCCCACAGCATCATCGATGGCCACAACCAGCAGCAGGAGCTTTGTGAGGGGGCCGTTAGCCTTGTACTGCTTCACAACCATCAGCGTTGCCGCAGGAGCCGTAGCTGCCGCAATGGCTCCCAGCGTGATGGCAGTCGGCAGGGAGAGCACATGAGGAGCAACCAGATGGAGCGCAATCAGCGCTGCATCCACAAGCGCTGTTGTAACAACTGCCTGCAAAATACCCACGGTAATGGCCTGCCGGCCCATAACCTTCAGCTGGCTGAGGCGGAATTCATTTCCGATTGCAAATGCGATAAAGCCCAGAGCCGTTCTGGACAGAATGCTGAAATTCTCAACCTGCTCATGGGTCTGGAATCCCAGTCCGGGCAGATTCAGCCGTCCGAGAGCAAAAGGTCCCAGCAGAAGGCCTACAATCAGATAGGATGTAACAGCGGGAAGGGAGAGTTTTTTTGCAACACGGGACATAAGCAGTCCTCCGATGATGCACACCGATAAACAAATCAAAGTTTGTGCCATATTCATTCTTCCTTTCTTCAAACGGTCATAATAATAGCACTTTTGAAAGTATTTCTCTAGTGAAATACTTCACAAATAATCCTTAGATTTTGTCCGGCAAATCCGCCGTTTTTACAACAATTGAAATCAAGAACAGCCCTTTCCCCTGCTTTTGTGAAAATCACGTAAATCTTGCATTTTGCAGACCTGCGTATTTTTATTACTATTTTCCGCTTGGGGTTCCGCAGACATTCTTCCGCCGGGAAATCCGGTGAAAAATGAATGCAACCAGTAAGATACCGATCAGCGCTCCGGCAGTATCGATCAGCACATCCTTAACTGCTCCGCACCGCTGGGGCACAAAACGCTGTATAAACTCATCTGCCGAAGCTGTCAGAATACTGATCCCCAGCGGCAGGCCGATCTTCCCAAAAGAAAATACCCCTGACCAGAGAATTCCGAGAATTGCAAACTCTGTCATGTGGGCCGCCTTGCGAATTACCAGCTGACGGATGCCATTCGGAATCATCAGCAAATCCAGCAAAGGTGTCAGTATCTGCTCAGCAAAGCCGCTTTCATTGCTGCTTTGCTGACCGGGCATCATGGAATGCCCCCAGATAACCAGCGTCCAAAGCAATGCCGCCAGCAAAAATAATCTTTGTTTCTTTTGTAGTATTTGTTTCATAAATGCCATTCATGCTTCCAATTGGATTCTTTCTGCTGCCCGGAGCGGTTTTCACAGGAAATCTGTCCCCTGCTCCGAACGCCTACAAAAACATGCAGGCCACAGGAAACAGAACAGCCGTTAAAATTCCGGAAACCGTCAGAGAAAGGCTGCTGACTGCCCCAGTCAAAGCAGACAGTTCAGTTGCTCGGGAAGTTCCTACCACATGAGAAGCCGTTCCGAACCCTACGCCCCGGGAAATGGGGTCATTCAGGTGCAGGAGCTTACAAATCCAGCTGCCTGCAAGATTTCCCAAAATGCCGGTCACAAGAATAACCGTGGTAGTAAGTGCCACCAGTCCCCCATTCTCCTCAGACAGCACCATGCCCATAGCCGTGGTGATACTTTTTGGCAGCAGCGACACACCGATCTGCGTATCCAGTGAAAACAGCCGGCAGAGCAATATAACCGCCGCCAGACTGGTAAGCGTTCCCGCTGTGACACCTGCCAAAATTGCAGGCAGATTCTTTTTGAGTACCCGCAGCTGCTCATAAAGGGGCAAGGCCAGGCAAACCGTGGCCGGTGTCAGCAGCCACGAAATATAGGTTGTCCCCTTTTCATAGGCTGCAACCGGGAAATTCAGCAGAAGCAGGCAGCCGATCACCAGCGCTGCGCCAATGAGAATGGGGTTGCAGATGGGGCTTTTCCACTTTTTCTGACACCACAGACCTATTTGAAATGCGCCCAAAGTCAGCACAATGGGAAACCAGATAAACCGGCTAAGAAATTCAGCCATTTTCATCACCGTCCTTCTTTCGTGACAGGCACTTTGTAACAAGGCCGCTGACCGCAAAGGTAAGAAATGTACCAACCACGATGATCACAACAATCGGCCCAAGGTTGGGAGCAATGACTCCCCAATGGGACAAAACGCTTACCGCCGGACCAACGAACAGGACAGGCATGATCTCCAGCAGGAACTTTGCAGTTTCCCGGATGGATTCGGCTTTTAAGATACCGGTACACAGTGCCAGCACCATGAGGATCAGCCCATAAACTGCCGCCGGGATAGGCAGCGGCAATAGTGCCAGCAATTCTCCCAGCAGGCAAAACAGGAGAATAATTGCCATTTGTTTGAGATATTTCATGTATTTCCCCTCCATATCGATTTCTACAGCAAGTATACAGTATATTTCCCTCTGCCGCAATGCCCATTTGCCAAAGCAGCTCAGAAAAGCTCCCAAGCCGCCTGAAAAAGTCAGCTTGGGAGCAAATATTATGTACTTATGCTGATTTTCAATCAGATTCTCTGGGAAAGACGGAAAGCAGCACGGTTGGCTTCCAGAACTCTGCCGCCGGCGAAGCTGTCGCCGATGTTGAAGATCTCCGGAGCAGCGTTATGCTGCAAGGCCTCCACATAAAGGGCATCGTCGGGGCAGCCGCCCATAGCCAGCACAATGAGGTCGGCATCTACAGTGAAGTCCTGAGTCTCGGCGCCCAGCTTCTTCTCCATGGGGTTGCCGATGTTCTCCGGCAGCAGGGGCTGCCAGGTGTTATAGGGGTTGGGTACCGTCTTGGAAACATTACGGTTATAGTGCACCTTACCCGGCTCAAAACTGGTGACACGGGCACAGTTCAGCAGCTGCACCTTGTCCTTCATATAGTGAAGCAGGTGGCCACGGTTAGCAGTACACACGCCCTGCATGAAATTCTTCATCATTTCGATGACAGTAACATCCTTGCCATACTCGTAGTTCAGCCAATAAGCTGTCTCGCATCCCACGACACCGCCACCGCAGACAACGATCTTCTTGGCATCGCCTATCAGTTCAGGCTTTACCAGCAGATCCACCGCCTGCACAGTCTTTACCTTGTCGATACCGGGAATGGGCGGGAAAGCGTTCTTGGTGCCCATAGCAAACACGATGGAATCGTACTTCTGCTCCTGCAGGTATTTTAGATCTACAGAAGTATTCAGCTTTAAGGTAAGACCATAGTTCTTCTGGGCATCCTTCACCTCATTGTTGAGCCACTCCAGATAGTTTGCAAAGTCGAACTTAATGGCAGGCACGCTGCCGGGAACTACTCTACCACCCAGCTTATCGGTTCGTTCGATCAGCTCCACTGTGTGCCCCCGCTTTGCGGCATTGACAGCCAGAATAATACCCGCCGGGCCGCCGCCCACAACGCCGATCTTCTTGGATTTCTCTGCTCTGGGTGCCGTCTCGGGAATGATTTCCTCGAAGCCGGTGCGTCCGTTAACGGCGCACTGAATATGACCGCCCTCAACAAATTCATTGACGCAGCCTTCCTGACATCCAATGCAGGGGCAGATCTTATCCACATCACCGGCGAATGCCTTGTTGCACCATTCCGGATCCGCCAGCAGAGGTCTGCCCAGCATGACCATATCGCAGCAGCCGTCCCGCAGTGCCTTTTCCGACACATCGGGGTAGCCCAGCTTACCGACAGCCACCACAGGCACGGGAACACCTGCGTTGGACTTGATGTTATTCTGCTCAAAATGCTCCTTGACAATTTTGGAAATATCCAGGAAACAGCCTGCGGGCATACCTGCGGGAGGATGCGGCAGCCACCAGTTATCGTAGCAGCCGATATCCACATCGAAGATATCAACGCCGGCTTTGATAAGGTTGTCCATGTAATTGAGTGTCTCAGCAATGCTGCGGCCATTCTTGAACTTCTTCAGAGAAGATACGCCGTTCATGCCATCCTCACCGTAGGTCTCATTCAGCGCAAGCGACAGGTCAATCCGGTACATGATGGGGTAGTTGGGACCCACACGGTTACGGATTTCCTTGACCATGTCGATACCGAAGCGCTGCCAGTCAGCATATTTACCAATCTTTCTATGGTTAAATGCGGTATTGGTCAGCTGCTCCAGCAGGTAGCCTTCGTGACCGTGGAGATACACACCGTCAATCAGGCAGGCCTTGGCATCGGCAGCAGCCTGTCCGGCATTCTTAATGATGCGAGTCAGGCTGTGGTCGGTCAGGCGCAGGCAGGGCAGCTCGGGAATGTAGAAGTTGGGGTTAAAGGAGGCAGATACCGGAAACTTATGCCGCTGCACCACACAGGTGGGGGGACCTACACGGCCAAGGCCGGGGGTCAGCTGAATAAAGAACCGGGAACCATAGGCGTGGCATCCCTGTGCCAGATCCCGCCAGCCGGACATCAGCGTTCTGGACGGGCTGATCCGAGGCATCATAACCTTTCCCTTGGTTTCCTGTACAGTGTTGTCAATGTCGTCGCTGATGGGCACCAGGCCGGAAGTCAGCAGACCCACACCGCCCTTTGCCCGTGCAAGGAAATACTGGATCATCTTTTCGTTGGGACGGCCATGCTCCTCTGCCATCATCAGGTTGCCCAT
>JAHHRX010000014.1 GCA_020025545.1 Oscillospiraceae bacterium
GGTTCGCCAGAGAGGCACTCATATCCATCCCGGTGTCAATGTCGGTATCGGCAGCGATGACACTCTGTTTGCTCTGGTTGACGGCACCGTCAAGTTTGAGCGCAAGGGCAAGGACCGCCGGCAGTGCTCCGTGTACGCTGAGCAGTAATTGCGTTTCTAAGAACGAAGGGCTGTTGCAGAAGATTTTGCGACAGCCCTTTTTCTAAAATATATCAGTATTGCCATGAGAAGAATATATCGGTATTGCCGTGAGAAAAATATATCTGCATTGCCATGAGAAGCAGAAGTTCTGCTTTTGATTGCAGTACAAATGCAAGTTTTCACGAGGGAGGTTTTTCCTATGTTTGTAGATAAAGTTCGCATCACTGTTTGCGGTGGACGGGGCGGCGACGGTGCCGTGGCGTTTCACCGGGAAAAATATGTGGCAGCTGGCGGCCCTGACGGCGGCGACGGCGGCCATGGCGGCAGTGTGATTCTGCACGTCAATGACAATCTTACCACCTTGCTTGACTTTCGCTATAAGCGTAAGTATGTTGCGCAGTCCGGTATTAACGGCCAAAGCAGAAAAATGAGCGGTAAGCGTGGAGAATCTCTGATCATTCAGGTCCCGAGAGGCACCGTAGTTCGGGATGCCGAATCCAATCGGATCATTGCGGACATGTCCACAGAAGAGGACTTCGTCATTGCCAAGGGCGGACGGGGCGGCTGGGGCAATGCCCATTACGCAACCCCCACCCGACAGGTGCCCCGGTTTGCAAAGTCCGGCATCAAGGGCGAGGAGCGCGATGTGATTCTGGAGCTGAAGCTTCTGGCGGATGTGGGTCTTGTGGGCTTCCCTAATGTGGGAAAATCCACTCTGCTGTCTGTCAGTTCCAACGCGCGGCCTAAGATCGCAAACTATCATTTTACCACGCTGTTCCCCAATCTGGGTGTCATATATGTAGACGAAGGCGTTTCTTTTGTTATGGCAGATATCCCCGGCATTATTGAAGGTGCGGCTGAGGGTGCAGGCCTCGGACATGACTTCCTGCGCCATATTGACAGATGCCGCCTTCTGGTTCATGTTGTGGATGTTTCCGGCAGCGAGGGCAGAGATCCCGTGGAGGATTTTCACGCTATCTGTGCTGAGCTTTCCGGCTACAGTGAAGATCTTGCCAACCGCCCGATGATCGTTGTTGCCAACAAAATGGACATCCTGCCTCCGGACAGCGACAATCTTGAGCGCCTGCGCGCATGTGTTGAGGAAGCCGGATGCGAGCTGTATGAGATTTCTGCCGGCACTACTCAGGGAACCAAAAACCTCATGCGGATCATTGCGGAAAAGCTGCGGCAGCTGCCCCCGGTCACCATCTACGAGCCGGATTATGTAGCGCCGGTAATTGAGGCGGGGGATCCGGATCAGCTGGAGATCGAGCATCTCGGCAGCACCTGGCTTGTCACCGGTACCTGGCTGGAGCGCCTGATTCAGAATATCAACTTCGACGATTATGAATCCCGGAATTATTTTGACCTGCAGCTGAGAAAATGTGGCTTGTTCACTCGCTTGGAGGAAATGGGAATCAAAGACGGAGATACGGTCGATATTTACGATTTTCAGTTTGAATATCAGAGATAAATTATTTGCCATTTGCAGGTTTGTTTTGTATAATAATGGGGTCACCATGTGTGACCCCATTTTTTCATAGGGAGGTATGAATATGCCGAAGTGTGCGGAAAGATTGCCCTTTGCGGCAGATAAGACCCCGAAGGCGGCAGGCACTTTTCGGGTTGCGGAAGTTCATACCTTGACAGAACAGGAACAGGAGCGGGGCTTCCTCTTTCCCGGGCAGTCCCATCCGATGTTGGAACTTACCTATGTGGAGCGGGGGAAGCTCTGTTTTGTTTGCGAAGGCAGAAGATTGCCGGTGGCGGCGGGGGAAATGATCCTTTGCAGCCCCGGGAGCTGGTGGATGTACTATGCTGAAACAGATGAGGCCCCCAGATTCCTGACGGCGGAGCTGCGCACCGACGGTGAAGCCATTCAAAAAATTGCCGGCCGCACGATTGCGCCCAATGCGGCAGAAAAAATGATTGCTGAGGAATTGCTTTCTGAGTGTCGGAGGCAAGATCCCTACGCCGACAGCATGCGTTTATCCCTGCTGACCCAGTTGCTGATCCGGCTTCTGCGCAGATTTCGGAATGCCGACCTGCCGCATATCAGCGGGGAAAACGAAATTATCTGCCGAGCTCAGCAATTTGTGGCTCTCCACTCCGGGGAAAAGCTGACGGTTCCTTATGTTGCCGAGTGCATCGGCGTCAGCCCCAGCTATCTCACGGCTCTTTTTCACAAGCATCTGCAAATTTCTCCGGCGGAATATATCCGACGCCTGAAATTGCAGCTGAGCAAGGATATGATTCGACAGGGAAATCAGAATTTTACGGAAATTGCAGCGGCGCTGCAATACTCCACGGTTCATCATTTTTCCAGACAGTTTAAAGAAAATTTCGGTATTACACCGACACAATATGCCAAATCCGTGCGCTATGCACCGCAGAAAGGAGATTTACAATGATTAAAATTTTAGCATTTGAGGTGCGGGGAGATGAAGTCCCTGCTTTTGAAAGAATACAGAAAAGTGTCCCTGTGGAGATTGTTCTCAGCTCCAAGCGGCTGGATATGGAAAGCCTGCACCTTTGTCAGGGTTATCAGGCCGTTACCGTTCTGGGACATAGCACATTGGACAGAGAACTGTTGACGGCGCTCAGACAAATCGGGATCCGTGCGGTTTCCACCCGCACTGTGGGCGTAAATCACATTGATCTGGAAGCTGCCAAGGAAGTTGGCATGATGGTCTGCAACACCAACTACGGCGCGGAGTGCGTGGCGGATTATACCGTGATGCTGATGCTGCTGTGCCTGCGAAATTACAAGCCTGCCCTGTGGCGGATGCAGGTAAATGATTATTCTCTTACCGGCTTGCAGGGAAGGCAGATGGCATCTCTTACCGTGGGAATCGTCGGCACGGGAAGAATCGGCACTCAGGTAATGCAGGATCTCAGCGGCTTTGGCTGCAGGATACTTTGCTACGATCCTTATCCCAATGAAGCGGCGAAGAAACTGGGCCGATATGTACCGCTGGATGAGATCTGGCAGCAGTGCGATATTATCAGCTTCCATGTGCCGCTGACAGAGGAAAACAGAAATATGGTCAACCGGGAGACGATTCGGCAGATGAAGAAGGGCGTGATCCTTATCAACACCGCCCGTGGAGAGCTGATGGATGCGGAGGCTCTGACAGAAGCTGTGGAAAATGAGAAAATCGGCAAGCTTGCTATGGATGTTTTTCAGGAGGAGCAGGGAATTTACCATGAAAACCTGCGGGATGATATCGTGAAGAACCGGGCCATGGCATATCTGCGGCAGTTCCCCAATGTGGTTATGACACCGCACATGGCTTTCTTTACGCAGGAAGCGGTAGAGAGCATGGTACAGGGCGGTGTGTGCGGCCTTTATGAGCTGCTGACATCGGGCAAGACCGGAATGCAGCTGGCGTAAGGAAGCAAGGAGGACAGCCATTGGAATTCAAGGTACTCGCTGTAGGTGATGTGGTGGGAAATCCGGGTATGGAACGGATCCGCTGCTCCCTGCGGTATTGGAAACGAAAAGTAAATGCGGATTTTGTGGTGGTAAACGGCGAAAATGCCAGCGTAGTTGGCATCACGCCGGATCAGGCAGAGGATATCCTGAATGCCGGGGCGGATGTGATTACCATGGGCAATCACACCTTCGGCAAACGGGAAATTGTGCCGTATCTGGATGATGTCCCTCAGATCCTCCGGCCTGCCAACTATGCACCGCAGGCTCCCGGCAGGGGATATGGCGTTTTTGATTCCAAATGCGGCCCTGTAGCGGTGATCGACCTGATCGGCCGGTGCAATATGGACTACGGCCCTGACAATCCCTTTTTGATGATCGAGAAGATCTTAAAGGAGCAGGTAGCAAAGATCGTTCTGGTGGAGCTTCACGCAGAAGCTACCTCGGAAAAGCTCGCCATGGGCTATATGCTGGATGGACGTGTCAGCGCTTTGTGGGGAACGCACACCCATGTTCCTACTGCGGATGCGCAGGTGCTGCCCGGAGGAACGGGCTATGTGACGGACTTGGGCATGACCGGCCCCAGAAACTCTGTTCTGGGAATACGGCCGGATCTGTCCATTGCAAAATTTCGGGGGGATCTCACCGGCCGGTACCAATGGGCAGGCGGTCCCACAAAAATGGAAGCGGTGCTGTTCACCATCGACAGCAATACGGGACATTGCCTGAAAGTGGAAAGGGTGGATCTAAAGGATGAAGATACTGCACAGCGCTGACTGGCACATGGATTCTGCATTTTCCGGGAGAACCGAAGCACAAAGTGTTTATCTGCGGCAGGAGCTGCTGAAGATCCCAAGGAAGATTGCAGACCTCTGTCGGTCGGAAAACTGCGATTTGCTTCTTTTGGCGGGGGATCTTTTTGATGGCGCATATACCAAAGAAAGCTACCAAGCGGTTTACGATGCACTGAAAGAAGTCAGAATCCCGGTGTTTATTGCACCGGGAAATCATGATTTCTGTCAGCCTAATTCCCCTTATATAAGGGAAAACTGGCCGGAAAATGTGCATATTTTTACCCACACAGCGGTGGAGTCCCAATCTCTGCCGGAATTGGACTGCCGGGTTTACGGCGCAGGTTATACAGCTATGGACTGCCCTGCACTGCTGGAGGATTTTCGGGCAAAGGGACCGGAAAAATGGCAGATCGGCGTTTTCCACGCTGATCCTGCGGCCTCGGGGTCGCCCTACTGTCCGGTGACGGCGCAGCAGGTACATATTTCGGGACTTCAGTATCTGGCATTGGGGCATATCCATAAGGGAGGCAGCTTCCGAAGCGGAAATACCCTTTGCGCATGGCCGGGATGCCCCATGGGACGGGGCTTTGACGAGCCGGGGCAGAAAGGGGTCATCCTTGTGACTTTGGAAGATCAGGTCGGCGCCCGGTTTATGCCTTTGGATACACCCCGGTTTTTTGATGAAACTTTGGATGTAGGGGAGGATCCGTCGGCAGCACTGGGGGCCATGCTTCCCGCAGCGGCTACAAATGACATCTATCGTGTGACACTCACCGGCTATTGCGGCGGTGTGGAAACGCAGGCCCTTCGCAAGGCGTTTGCGCATATCCCCAATCTGGAGCTGCGGGATCGGACGGTGCCCGAAACGGATATTTGGAGCCATATGGATCAGGATTCTCTGGAAGGAATGTATTTCAGAATTCTGCATGAAGCTATGGATAATACCGACAGCCAGCGTCTGGAGCGCTGCATTCAGCTGGCGGCAAGAATCTCCCGGCAGATTTTGGACGGACAGGAGGTGACCTTGCCATGAAAATTTATTCCATGACAGCTACCTTCGGAAAGCTGAACCACGAGACGCTGACATTGAAGCCGGGGCTTAATATCATCGAGGCACCGAATGAATGGGGAAAGAGCACATGGTGTGCCTTCCTGACAGCTATGCTCTACGGTATCGATACCCGTGCCAAAACCACCAAGACGGTGATTGCAGATAAGGAGCGCTATGCACCGTGGTCCGGTGCGCCTATGGAGGGACGCATCGACCTCAACTGGAACGGTCGGGATATTACCATAGAGCGGCGCAGTAAGGGGCGGCTGATTTTCGGGGATTTTCGGGCATACGAAACGAATACCGGACGGAATATCCCGGAGATGGACGGTGCAAACTGCGGTCAGATGCTTCTGGGCGTGGAGCGGAGCGTGTTTCTGCGGGCGGGATTCCTGCGGTTGGGAGATCTTCCTGTGACACAGGATGATGCCCTGCGGCGCCGTCTGAACAATCTGGTGACCACCGGTGACGAGAGCGGTGCCGGGGACAAGCTGGGAAAGCATCTCAAGGATCTGAAAAACCGCTGCCGCTACAATCAGAAGGGGCTGCTTCCTGAGGCGGAAGCGCAGAAGCAGCAGCTGGAGCACCGTCTGGAGGAACTGGGGGATTTGCGGACACAGGAGCAGCGATTGCAGCAGCGCCAGCAGGAACTGGACACTTGGATTTCCCGACTGCAAAATCACAAGACCGCCCTTGCCTATGAACTATCCCAAGGGGAAACCAAGCAGGTGGCAGAGGCCGCACAGAAGGCCGATGATGCCCTGCTTCGGGTGCAGCAGCTGGAAAAAATCTGCAAGGATCTGCCTTCGGCAGCGGAAACGGAGCAGGAACTCCATAAAGCGCAGTCGCTGCAGCAGGAATGGATGTCCCTGCAAATGGAAAGCCAGATGCTCCCCGGGGAGCCGCAGGCGCCGGTGGCCTCCGCATCCTGCCAGGGGATGACACCCGGGGCAGCGGTGGAACAGGCCCGGCGGGATCAGGAGAAAGCAGCGGCTCTCGAAAAGCGAAAAAAAGGCAATGGAAGATTGATTTGGATATTTGCAGCACTGGCACTGCTGGTGCAAATCGGTGTGGCTGTGTTGTATTTCGCCTGCCGGGATGTTTGGTGGCGGCTGCCGGTTACCGTGGGTGCGGAGGCAGTGGTGGTGCTGGGAGGTATCCTTACGGCGATAATTTGTGTGGTGCGTGCCAAGAGCATTGCTGCGGCAATCGGAGCAATCTATCTGCGCTATCCCGGGAAAAATCCCGATGCATGGCTTTCTGAGGCACAGGAGTATGAAAGGGCATATGATGCCTATTTGCACAAGGCTGAGGAGTGTCGTGCTCTGCGTGGAGATGTAGATCAGCGGCTTAAAGCGATCGGAAATAAAATTTCTGCATTTGCAGAAGACGGGGATTTGCAGGGGCAAATCAACCATATAAACAGTGTTCTTTCCGCATGGAAGCTGCTGGCGGATGCCAATCGGGATCTGCAACAGGCGGCAAGCCATGCGGATACGGTTCGAGCCATGGCAAAACCTGTTCGCCCACCGGAATTTCCGGATACCTTGGAATACAGCAAGGATGAAACCAATGCCCTGATGGCGAACGCCGTCAGCGAGCGACAGCAGAATCAGCGGCGGCTGGGCCAGTTTCAGGGGCAGGCTGAGGCACTGGGGCAGGAAGAAAGCCTTCGCAGCCGTCTGAAGCAGGTAAAAAGCCGAATGGATAAGCTTGAAGATATTTATTTGGCACTGGAGCTGGCGCAGAAGGCACTCAGTCAGGCCACGGCAGAATTGCAGCGCAGGTTCGCTCCCCGGATTACAAAACGGGCGCAGGAACTGTTCTGCATGCTCACAGGGGGGCGCTACCAGCGGCTTACCTTGGAGGAAGACCTGAGTCTGAGCGTAAGTACGCAGCAGGAGGATACCTTGCGGACTTCCCTTTGGCGCAGCGACGGAACCGTGGATCAGCTGTATCTTGCGTTGCGGCTGGCGGTGGCAGAGGAGCTGACGCCGAATGCACCGCTGGTGCTGGACGATGCACTGGTGCGCTTTGATGATGTGCGGCTCAGTGCTGCCATGGATATTCTGCGGAAAACGGCAGAAAATAAGCAGGTCATCGTATTTACCTGTCAGGCAAGGGAAAAGAATGCATAAGGAGATAACTATGGCAAATTGTTCAGATTGCGGCAACTGCGCCGCCTGTTCCAACTGCGCAATAGGGGAGCTGATTTTATCCTCCGGAGAAATCGCCATGCTGGAAAAGCTGGGGCAGATCCCGTTTTTGCCGGTGGCAAGAAAAATAGACAGCTTGGAGCCAGTCTATTTAGAGGATGGGGAGCTTTCCAAAGAGGAATACAGTCTGATTCTCAGCTGCCTTGAAAAGCGCGGGCTGATAACCTTGGATTTTGACAAGCCCCTCGCAGGGTTTGACGATGCCGCCTATGAGGCGTATCCCATTCGTGGCAGCTTTGCCCTGACCAATCGTGGGCAGAAGGTGCTGGAACTGATGGAAATTCAGGGATTGGATGCATAAAAAAAAGGGACTGTCTGGCAGTCCCGTTTTTACACCTTACATATTTTCAAATCGGCTGTTGATTTCTTCAAAGTACTGATAAAACTCGCCGATATGCCGCCCGTCCACCAGCGCATGGTTGCACTGAATGTGCAGTGGCAGGAGAATCTGATCCCCGTGGCCGTGAATATATTTTCCCATGACAATTCTCGGATGGCAGTCCGCAGGAATGGGGGAGGGCTGAATTACCTGTGTGAAGGCAACCCAAGGCACGCAGGATGCGAAAATCATGCTGGTATCATCGTCCATGGTGCTGTGAAATCCCGGGTGCTTCATGGCTTCCTTCTGACAGGCTTTGCCGTAAACCAAGTATTCTTCCAGCGTATGCCGGCAGTCTGTGCGGCAGTTGCAAAAGGTTTTATCCGGCATGGCAACGGTGTGAGCGGTGTCACAGTGATCGTATTCCACAATTTTATCATCTACAATCCGCTGGCGCATTTCGGGTACAGCATTTGCTGCATGGGAAGCAGCCCAAAGACAGGCCAGAAATGTGGAACCGCCCTTCTCCTTGGCGTAGCGCACCAAATTTGTCACATCCATATTGGCAGTCATGCCAACATAGGGAAATGCCATGTTCTTAAAAAATTCGTAGTGACTGCGGCGGGGGTAGGTTTCAAGATCAATGTATTTCATATTGCCTCCAAAAGTGCTTCCAGCTGGAAAAGTGCTTCAATTTCATAATCCGGCTGAATGACAGCCGGCTTGTGCCGAGGATTGAGCCAGCAGGTGGCAATTCCTGCATTTTTTCCGCCCTGAATGTCGGAGGTCAGACTGTCACCCACGATCATGGCCGCAGTGGTGTCAAAGTCCGGAATTTGTGCAAAAGTACGCTCAAAAAATTCGGCATGGGGCTTATTGACGCCCATATCCTGAGAAACGAAGCAATTGGTGAAGCAGAAATCAATGCCGGCGCTTTTCAGGCGGGCACGCTGAAGAACGGAGGAACCGTTGCTCACCAGAAACAGATCATACTTTTTTGCAAGGGAATGGACGGCTTCTTCCGCTCCCGGAAGAAAATAGTGTCCCACGCCCAGCAGACGCTCAAATTCATTTGCCCAGAAAATAGGATCTCCTGTAATGCCAAGTGTGCTGAAAACGGTTTGAAAACAGCCAAACTTTACCTGCTCCATGGTAAGCTCTCCACGCTCCAGCCGATGCCAGTGGTCTAAGTTGATCTGACGGTAGCACTCGATATTTTCCCGGGTGGTTGGCACATTCAGCTGGGAGAAGATGGTTTGGATCGCAACTTCCTCGGTTTTTTGAAAGTCAAGAATGGTGTCATCCAGATCCAGAAACAGATATTTAATCATGCCTGAGCCTCCCGGCGATTTCATTGGCAATGGCGGCAAAGCCGTCAATATCCAGTGTTTCTCCCCGGACATTTTCGTCAAAACCGCAGGCGGCAATCACATTGGCAATGCCCGTCTTACCCAGCTCCGGGAAACCGGAGGCCAGACCGTTCAGAAGCTTCTTTCGCCGCATGGCAAAGCTGGCCTTGACGGTGCGGAAGAAAATATCCTTTCGGTCAATCTTCCATGGAGACTGCTGATAGGGCCGCAGGGTGATGACTGCGGAAGTTACCTTGGGCTGGGGCATGAAGCAATGTGCAGGCACATCAAACAGCAGCTCCGGCTGGGCATAATACTGGCAGAACACGGAAAATGCGCTGTAATCAGAGCTGCCCGGCTTGGCGGCGATCCGCTGTGCCACTTCCTTTTGCACCATGACCGTTACCTGATCGAAGCACTCTGCCTCCAGCAGAGCGGTCAGAATGGGAGAGGTGATGTAATAGGGGAGGTTGGCGCAGGCGGTGGGACGGAGACCGGAGAATTTTTCCTGCACCAGAGCGGGAATGTGGAGCTTCAGAATATCGTTCCAGAGAATTTCCAGATTTTCAAATTCACCCACGGTTTTTTCCAGAATAGGCTTCAGCCGGGTGTCCAGTTCTACGGCGCAGACCTTTCCTGCCCGCAGGCAAAGCTGCTGGGTCAGCGGGCCGATGCCGGGACCGATTTCCAACACGCCGGTTTGAGCATCCACGCCGGAGTCTTCGGCAATGGATTCAGGCACCCAGGGGGCAATGAGAAAGTTTTGCCCCTTTGCTTTTGAAAAGTGGAAGCCGTGCTGAGCCAGCAGGGGCTTCATTACTTGAATATCACAAACATTTATCATAAAAAATCCGCCTTTCTTCCGGTTAGTATACCAAAAGAAAGGCGGTTTTGCAACCATATTAACCTAAGAAATAAATGGTGCAGCCACGAACGCCGAAGTCCCAGCATTCTGCTTCGGTATCATAGTACAGGTCAATGCGGTTGCCCTTGATAGCGCCGCCGCAATCCTCTGCAACGGCGGTTCCGTAGACATATTTTCCGTCATTGGAGACGATATACATTCGGGTACCATAAGGAATGACTTTGGGGTCTACTGCAATGGCACCGTAGCGCGCTACGGTACCGGTGGCAGTCCATTCGGAACAGCCGGGATCCGTGTTGGTGTAGGCAGTGGCAACGCTCTGCATACTGCGGGTATAGGTCAGCACTTCGCCCTCGGGGGTGATAATAACACCGTCCTTGATAACGGGCTGTTTGCTTGGCTCGGGCTTTTTACTTGGTGCTGGCTTTTTGTCGATCTGAGGTTTCTTGGGAGGCTCAGGTGCAGGCTCCGGCGGCATGGTTTCGGGAGCGGCCTGCTCCACATAGGTGCCCACGGCAATCACGGCGTTGACCGGCTGCCGCACGACAGTTTCACTGATAACACTGCGGCTGATTTCTTCGCCGTTGAGATAACGCACCAAAGCTGTGGACAATAGCTGCCCTTCAACACCTGGGGTTAGCACAACCTCGTCGCCTTCGTTCAGCGAAGGATCGTAGCAGTATGTGGTCTCGAACGGGATTGCAGAGGTGCAGGTTTCCTCAGCCTCTACGGAACGGGAAATGGTAAGAGTCATACCGTTATAAATAACGGTGTCCAGCGGAGCGGAAACCACATCATCAGCAGTCAGATTGAAATTCAGACGGTTGAGAAGCTCGCCTACGGTCTCACCGTAGCTTGTCACCTCAAATGTTTTTCCGCTCTGATCAATATATACGGACTGCTTACGCTGAACCGTGATCTCGGACATACCAATTCCTTCCTGCGTTGTGTAGGTATCATCCTTGCCCAATTCCAATCCGGCTTCATTCAAGACGGTAGCCGGGTCAGTGGCATAGGTAGTGTGGACAGTGACACGACCGCCGTCGTTAATAAGATAAGTATTCTTGGCAAAAGCGGTTTGTGTCAGCAAAAGAATCATGCACACTACGGGCAACAGAAGCGCTGCTACACGGGTAAATTTGGTCATTTTGTTTCTGATAAAACGATTGCATTCCAGCATAGAATGTACCTCCTTTCGCAAAATATCAAAGGTAGTTGAATGCGGCTGAATGAAATAGTATCAAATAGTTACAAAGAAACTTATACGCCGCATCTGCTGTGTATTATAACATTTTATTCAGAAAAGTCAAGTATTTACGCTGATTATATAGAAAACGACAACTTTTGAGGAAATTATGTTAATTTTGTTATGTAAACAAACCTGCGCAAAATCATGTGATTTTGCACATTTAGTACAATATGCGGACAAAAAATGACAAATTGTTAACAAATTTTACAGAAAAATCAGACGGCGTATTATGACACCGGCTTTGGCATTATGGTTAACAAAAAACCGGCTTTTCAGGGGCATATTTCCCTTCTGCGGGGATTGACAACGGGGGGCATTTGTGGTAAATTTATTTCATAGATAAAGGCTGTGACGAAGATACGCATACCCTGCAGGTACTCAGAGAGGGATCCGTTTGCTGGAAGGATTCTGTACATTTGCCCGGTATGATACCACTTCTGAGCTGTCCGGCGGAAATGCCGGGACGTGTGCGCCCGTTACAGCGCCAATGAGTGGCAGAGAAATCTGCAACCAGGGTGGAACCGTGGAATACGAAATTTGTATCCCACCCCTGATTTTTCAGGGGTGGGTATTTTTTATTCGCCCCCAATATTAAGGAGGGAAATTTTATGTCCGAAGAAAATCTGTACACTTTTGAAAACCCTGAGTACCGCAAAACCTACTGGCATACCTGCTCCCACATTATGGCACAGGCCGTAAAGCGCCTGTGGCCAGAGGTTCAGCTTGCCATCGGCCCTGCCATTGAGGAAGGCTGGTACTATGACTTTGACGCTCCCTTTGCATTTACACCGGAGCATCTTACAAAAATCGAAGCAGAGATGAAGAAGATCTGCAAGGAAAGACTGCGCCTTGAGAGAAGCGAAAAGTCCCGCGAAGAGGCTATCGCTTATATGAAAGAAAAGAATGAGCCTTACAAGGTAGAGCTGATTGAGGACCTGCCGGAAGATGCTGTCATTTCCTTCTATACGCAGGGCGAGTACACTGACCTGTGTGCCGGTCCCCATCTGGATCACACCGGCCGGGTTAAGCATAACGGCTTTAAGCTTACCAAGTCCTGCGGTGCTTACTGGCGCGGCGATTCCAACCGGAAGATGCTTCAGAGAATTTACGGTGTGGGCTTCCCCAGCAAGGATGAGCTGGAAGAGTACCTGCGCAAGCAGGAAGAGGCCCTCAAGCGGGATCACAATAAGCTGGGCCGTGAGCTGGATTACTTTACTACCGTGGAAAGCATCGGACAGGGCCTGCCCATTATGCTGCCCAACGGTGCGCGTGCCATTCAGCTTTTGCAGCGCTGGATTGAGGATGAGGAGCAGAAGCGCGGCTATATCCTGACCAAGACCCCGCTGATGGCAAAGAGCGATCTTTATAAGATCTCCGGTCATTGGGATCACTATTTGGACGGTATGTTCGTTCTGGGAGATCCCAACGACGAAACCAAGGATTGCTTTGCACTGCGTCCCATGACCTGCCCGTTCCAGTATCAGGTTTATCTGAACCATGCCCGTTCCTATCGGGACCTGCCCATGCGTTTGGGCGAGACCTCCACGCTGTTCCGCAATGAGGATTCCGGCGAGATGCACGGCCTGATCCGTGTCCGTCAGTTCACTATTTCTGAGGGTCACATTATTCTGCGCCCCGACCAGCTGGAAGAAGAGTTCAAGAACTGTCTGGATCTTGCTAACTACTGCATGGAGACTCTGGGACTCAAGGAGGATTGCTCCTTCCGGTTCTCTCAGTGGGATCCTGCCAAGGCCGGTATCAAGTATGAAGGCACAGCGGAGCAGTGGAATCTGGCACAGGATACCATGAAGACCATTCTGGATGACCTTGGCGTCAAGTACACGGTGGGTATTGATGAAGCTGCCTTCTATGGGCCTAAGCTGGATGTACAGATCAAAAATGTGTTCGGCAAGGAAGATACCCTTATCACCATTCAGATCGATATGCTGCTGGCTCAGAAGTTCGGCATGGAGTACACCGATTCCGACGGACAGAAGAAGACTCCCTATATCATTCACCGTACTTCCATGGGCTGCTATGAGCGGACGCTGGCGCTGCTGATTGAAAAGTACGCTGGTGCACTGCCTCTGTGGCTGATGGGTACTCAGGTGAAGGTGATGCCCATTACAGACCGTGCTCACGAATACGCCAAGGATCTGGTGAAAAAGCTCCAGAATGCGGGCATCCGTGCTGAGGCAGACTGCCGCAGCGAGAAGCTGGGGTATAAGATCCGTGAGGCACAGGTTCAGAAGATCCCCTATATGCTGGTGGTTGGCGACCGTGATATGGAAAACGGTACGGTCTCCGTCCGTACCCGCAAGGGCGACGATCTGGGCGCCATGACTCCGGACGCTTTCCTCAGCAAATGTCTGATGGAAATTGCAACAAAGAGCAAGGAAGTATAAACAAAAAATTGCAAGCCGCTCCTTACGGGGCGGCTTGTGTTATTTGTCTGGGTGTGGTAATATGGTGGTATCAGCGATGGCTGTGAAGAGAGAGGGGGGGTACCCCATGGAGAAATTCAAAAAGCATGCAAAATGGCTGGTACCTGCCGGATTTGCAGGAATAGGAATCTTATTTTTAACCTGTATGGTAGGCTATTCATTTTCGGCGCTGATCTGTTTCGCACTTGCGCTGCTGATATGCCTGTATTATCTGCTGGATATTCTGCGGAAAAAATCGCTTACCACCGCAAAGGTTTTGCATCTGATTCTGACGGCGCTTGTCTGTATCGGTGTGACGGCGGCGGCCATGACGGAAGCACTGGTGGTTCGGGCATCCCACGGAGAGCCCTGGAAAAGCAGCGAATATATCGTGGTTTTGGGAGCGGGGCTTCATGGAAAAATACCCTCCCGCAGTCTGCAACAGCGGATTTTGGCGGCAGAAAAATACTTGAAAGCGCATCCGGATACGGTTTGTATCGTGTCCGGCGGACAGGGGCCGGGAGAGGATATGACTGAGGCCCAATGTATGAAAGAGCGGCTGACAGCGCTGGGCATATCTGCGGATCGGATCTGGGTGGAAGATAAGTCTACATCCACAGAAGAAAACCTTCGGTTTTCCCTGAAGCTCATAGAGGAAAAAACCGGTGTCAGGCCCCGGACGGTTGGAATCATTTCCAGTGAATATCACCTGTTCCGGGCAGGACTTTATGCCCAAAGCTGCGGCGTAGAATCCTTTGGAATCCCGGCTGAAACAGATATACTTACTCTGCGGATCAATTACTACCTAAGAGAGATCGGCGGCGTCTGGTACTACTTGCTATTTGGAGGTAACACATAATGGAACGAATTTACGCAGAATATGCATGGGAAAAAACGGAAACACTGCTTTCTATCGACTCTCCCTCCGGCTATACGGACAGAGCCGCCGCATGGGTCAGAGATGCTTTTGCGGACTTGGGGTTTGACGCACAGATTACCGTGAAGGGCGGTGTTCTTGTGGACCTGGGCGGCGAGAACGATGCGGACGGCCTTTTGCTGGAAGCGCACGCAGACACTCTGGGGGCGATGGTTGCAGAGGTTAAAGGCAGCGGACGGCTCCGTCTGACTCCCCTGGGCGGCATGAATGCAAATAATGGTGAAACAGAAAATGTGTGGGTTTATACCCGCGGCGGCAAGGTGCTGGATGGTACATTGCAGCTTTGCAATCCTTCTATCCATGTCAATGGTGCTTACAGCGACATCAAGCGGAGCTTTGACAGTGTAGAGGTTGTGCTGGATGAGGATGTGCGCACTGCCGCCGATACCCGCAAACTGGGGGTTGAGGTGGGAGATATCGTCTGCTTTGAGCCCCGCACCCGCCGGACGGCCAGCGGCTATCTGAAGAGCCGTTTTCTGGATGATAAGTTGTCTGTGGGTATTCTGCTGGGCTTTGCCAAGTATCTGAGCGATAATTCTATCACGCCGAAGCGGCATACATGGATTCATGTGACGGTTTATGAGGAAGTTGGCCACGGCGGTTCTGCATCTGTCCCCGCAGGCGTGACCGAGGCTATTTCTGTGGATATGGGCTGCGTGGGCGATGGTCTGCAATGCACCGAGAAGCAGGTCAGCATCTGCGCCAAGGATTCCGGAGGCCCTTACAGTTATGAAGTGGTGGGTAAGCTTATTGATGCTGCCAAGCGGATGGAAGCGGATTATGCGGTGGATGTTTATCCACACTACGGCTCCGATGTGGAGGCTACATTGCGCAGCGGCGTGGATATTCGCCACGGCCTGATTGGCGCAGGTGTCTACGCCAGCCACGGCTATGAGCGCAGCCACATCGATGGCGTGTATAACACGCTGAAGGTGCTGGCAGGCTATCTGGAGGTTTGATATGGACCCTAACACCAATTGTAACCTTCGAATCCTGTCCCGTTTGATAGGAACGGGATTCGGGTTGCTGTTTTCTGTTTTCTGGTGCTTTATGGCCGTGAAAATAGGAGCGGGGTTTATGGCGATTTTCGGAATCCCCTTTATCGGTGTGACCTTGTCCCAATTTGTGCGGTGTATCAGAAGCGTGCAGAAAGAGAAAGAGCAGGAAGAAAAGGAACCGTGGGAGCATTCGCAAAGCCAGGTCTATACGACTGGTGCAGGCAGTGATTTCTGCTCCTGCTGCGGCAGCCGACTGGAAGATGGCTTTGCCTTTTGCCCCAAGTGCGGCAGACGAATCCGGTAAAACGCATATAAAAAAGCAAGCAGAAATTTCTGCTTGCTTTTTTCCATCCCTTTGCTGTGCTTATTCCATTTTTTGCGGCGCCGTGTTCTTATCGAATCAGATCCTTGATTACCTCACCGGCGATAATAAGACCGGCGGTGCCGGGAACAAAGGATATAGATCCGGGGAGAGAACGGCGGGTGGAGCCCTCCGGAAGAGCTTCCGAAGAGGTTCCCGTCTGAGAAACGGGCAGTTCCTTGGAATAGACTACCTTTACGCCGTGCAGTCCCCGCTTGGCACATTCCCTGCGCATTACCCGGGCCAGAGCGCAGCCGCTGGTTTTTGAAATATCCGCAACCTCAAAGGCGGCAGGTTCCAGCTTATTTCCGGTTCCCATGCAGCTGATGACGGGGACGCCGGCTTTTTTTGCCTGTGCGATCAGTTCCAGCTTTCCGGATACGGTGTCGATGGCATCAATTACATAGTCATAGCTTGTGAAATCAAAAAGCGCAGCCGTTTCCGGCAGATAGAAGGTTTTGTAAGTCCGTACCACGATTTTCGGGTCAATATCTGCAATCCTTGCGGCAGCGACATCCACCTTATACTGCCCTAAAGTGGAATGCAGAGCCAAGATCTGACGGTTCAGATTTGTAAGGCTGATGGTGTCATTGTCCACCAGATCCATTTGACCAATGCCGGAGCGGGCCAGTGCCTCGGCAATATAGCCACCGACACCGCCCAGCCCAAAGAGGATAATTCTGGAGTTTCGCAGCTTTTGAATTCCGCTTTCTCCCAGAAGAAGGCGGGTGCGTTCGTATGAATCCGGCATAACAATCTCTCCTTAATTTTTCTGCTGATATGGTATCATGAAAGCAATGGCGGTGTCAATGGAAAGAAAAAGAAGCAGCGCCCCTGTGGGTGCTGCTTCTGGACAGGTTAGATATAACGAACCGATAATTCGCCGAAGCTTATGTCGCAGTTCAGTAAAATGACTCCGTCCGAAATGGCATCCGGTTCCCCATAGACGGTATATCCGGAAAAGCTGGTATCCGTGTTGGCTTGGACGGCAAAACGCTTGGGAACCAGAATGGTCATGCTTCCGAAGGAGCAGTCAGCATCAATGTGGCAGTTGGGCGCGACTTTTGCACATCCGCTCAAATCAACCACCAGATTACCGAAGGAACAGTCTGCGCTGCCGTCGGTCAAAAGAGGAAGGCAAATTTCTTTTCGCTTTTCACCAAAGGAAAGATTTACCGAAAAGGAAGTTTCGCTCTGACTGAAGGATTCTGCGGTTTCGCTGCGGCCTTTCACCTTGGGGATAAAACGGGAGTGAGACTTTTTCGGCTTTTTGAGGGCATCTACCATCAGACTGATGCCGAACAAAACCAGCAGCGCAGGGAAGATTAGCTCGCCCCCAAAATTCAGTTTCCAGATCCCCAGATTATAGATAAGGTAGTAGCTGCCTAAAATACCGCAGACAAGACCGGAAAATGAAAACCGCCTCAGAAGCATTCTAAGCCCTAAAATCAAGATTGCGCAGGGCCATGCAATGCTCCAGAAGGAAACATCCCAATTCATTACCCGTGACAGCAATGTAAGACAGCCGGTTAAAAGAACAAATAGCGCAGACATGATTGCTCCGATTCGTCCGTTTTTCCATTGGAAATCCCAATTGCCGTTTTGAATGTGGATGCCGGAATTTTCGCAATCATCCTCTGGTGTATCATCCACCACTTCTGCTTCATGTACTGCTCCGTCTTCATACCCCAGAAGGGCATCGGTAGAGATACCGAAAATTTCTGCCAGTTTGGGAAGCGCCGAAATATCCGGGCAGGATTGATCGTTTTCCCATTTGCTGACTGCCTGAGCCGTGACACCCAGCTTCGCCGCCAGCTGATCCTGCGTAAGCCCCAGCCGTTTTCGGTGCGCTGCAATACGCTTTCCGATTGTTTGTTCCATAGATATCGCCTCCTGTTTTTATGATTGCATTATCCCATAAAACCCTCTTAAAAGCTATCAATTATTTGTTAAATCTTCGAAATTTATTCTCAACGACTGGTTGAGAGGGATACAACTGAGAGTTGTATCGTTTTTTCTTGCTTTTGGAGTGGCTTTGCGGTATGATATGGCAAAGGAGGCGGTGCCATGCAGCTGCTGATTAAGCAAAAAGTTTTCTCCTGGACGGATAGCTACGATATTTACGATGAGAGCGGAGAAGCACGGTATTACGTGCAGGCAGAATTCTTTACGCTAGGCCATCAGATTCACGTTTACGATAAGCGCAGCGGTCTGGAGGTGGGGTCTATCCACCAGAAACTGCTGACTTTCCTGCCACGGTTTGAAATCGTTGTGGGCGGACTGCCTATGGGCACGGTGCGGCGGGAGCTTTCTTTCCTGCGGCCCAGCTACTATGTGGATTATTTTGGCTGGGATGTAGAGGGAGACTTTTTCGGATGGGAATATGAGGTACATAACGAAAATGCACTTGTCATGTCTGTCAGCAAGCAGCTTTTTCGCTGGGGCGATACCTATGTGCTGAATTACAGCCGGATTGAGGATGAGATACCGGGCCTTTTGCTGGTTCTTGCCATTGATGCGGCCAATTGTAGTGACAATTAAGGAGATATTATGGAGAAAATTACAAGCTTTACCATCGACCACATTAAGCTTCAGCCGGGGCTTTATGTATCACGGAAAGATCATTTGGGAGAAAGCACTGTGACGACCTTTGACCTGCGGCTTACCAACCCCAATGAGGAGCCCGTGATGAACACTGCAGAGGTTCACACCATGGAACATCTGGCGGCTACTTATCTGAGAAATGAACCGCAATGGAAGGAACGGGTGCTGTACTTTGGCCCCATGGGCTGCCGCACCGGATTTTATATGCTGCTGGCAGGGGACTATGAGTCCCGGGATGTGCGGCAGTTGGTCTGGGATTGCTTCCGCTATATTGCGGAGTATTCCGGTGAAATTCCCGGTGCCAGCGCAAAAGACTGCGGAAATTATCTGGATATGAACCTGCCAATGGCGAATTACTGGGGCAGACGTTACGCAGCACTTTTGGAAAATATGGACGAAAGCCGTATGCACTACCCGGAATAAGGAGAAAAATATGATTAAATTAGGAATTATCGGTGCTATGGAAACCGAGGTGCGGCTCCTGCTGCAGCATTTGGAGGGCACACAGGTCACTCAGAAAGCCGGAAGTGCTTTTTATGAAGGTAAGCTGGAGGGGCTGCCTGTAGTTGTTGTGCAGTGCGGTGTCGGCAAAGTCAACGCAGCTATCTGCACGCAGATCCTGATTGATTGCTTCGGCGTGACGCATGTGCTGAACACCGGCATTGCTGGCTCCCTCTGCGCGCAGCTGGATATTGGAGATTTTGTGGTGAGTCAGGATGCCATGTATCATGATTTTGACTGCACACCTTTCGGCTATGCGCCGGGACAGGTTCCGGGAATGAAGGAGCCGATCTATGCCGCGGATGACCGGCTGATTGCCTATGCATTTTCTGCTGCAGAGGCAGAAAATCCGGGACATACCCGCATCGGCCGGGTGGCCAGTGGTGATCAGTTTGTTTGCCGGAAGGACAAAAAGACCCGGATAATTGACATGACCGGTGCGCTTTGCACCGAAATGGAAGGCGCAGCCATTGCCCATACGGCCACGCGCAACAGTGTACCGTTTGTGATTCTGCGGGCGATTTCTGATAAAGCAGATGACAGTGCAGAGATGGATTATCCTACATTTGAGGATATTGCCGCTCACCGCTGTGCCTGTGTCGCTATGGCTGTTGCCAAGCGGTTTGCAGAAGAATAATGCGTTTATAGAGAAAGGCGCAGCTGCAAGAATGCAGCTGCGCCTGAATTTTATTCATTTACGAATTTTTGGCGGGAGTGGAATAAGTTACGGGGGAGACCGTGTATCCGGCTGCCCGCAGACTCTCCACAAGACCGTCCGCAGTCAGCAGATGGGGAAGATCCACGGAGAGGAAGACGGTCTGACCGCTTTCAAGATAATGCTTGGCGGTGCTGACAATGCTGGCGTTGGGGTCGGTTACGGTGGCTTTGATGTATTCCTGATAGAGCGCCATGCCCTCCTCAGAATAGGAAGAGGTATCGATTTTCAGAGCCTCCCGCAGGGCTTCTTCGTCACCCTTGCACCACAGTTCATACATTCGCAGAATATTGCGGCCATACTGCACGGCTCCGGATTTCAGCATTTCGTCCAGCAGCTGAGTTTGCAGGGCATCGGAAAAGTTTGTCATGGCCTCCAGCTGTGTTATGCCGGACTCGATATTGATAATCTGTTTTTCCTGCTGCCTGGCAAGAGCCAGCAGCCGCTGATCCATGCTTTCGAGGTTATTTAAGGCATAGGTTTGCTTTAAATAGTAGTCCTCAATCAGACTGCACCAGACCACAGGGCGCATATAGTCTGTGTTGACGCCGCCGCCACCGCAACCGATCACAGTGGGGCGGGCAATATTGTAGAGCTCTTTGCCGATGTGGGAGGCAATATTGGTGCTTTCCGGGTAGTAAAGAGAAGAAACCAGCTCCAGCTGCCTTTCCGGATTGGTTTCCATCTCGGAGATGTAGCCGTTGATATCCAATTCCATGGCCAGCGCATCGCTGTCAGCAAAGGCGGAGTAAACGGCTTCGGGCAAATTAGCGGTGCGGTGGTCTCCTACATGGAAGGCACCCAGCAGCCACAGTTCGGCACCGTTTTCGCCGGTCACATGGTAAAAAGGCGGCGTGGAAGAGGGCGTGTCAGCTGCTGCTGTGGCAGCCGTGCCGTGAATCGCAGGGGCAGCATCGGTGCTGGAAAGCATCAGAGCCTGATCCCTTTGATATGTCAGAGGGTAGGAAACACCGTCAATCACATGACTGCGTGCAAATTGCATACCGGTGGCAGTGGGCAGTCCCGTCTGTTTGCTGATGGTAAGATAGCCGGATGCTGCATTCGTGGTGTAAGAAGATGCGAAACTGTCCAGATCGCTGGGGAGAATGGTAATCAGACTGCTGGAAATACTGTTGCAGAATGCTTCATTGCCCTCAAAGCGAATGGTGATAAAATCATCCGTTTCTGTTAATGTGGCATTGGAAAGATAGTTGAGAGCGAACAGGCCGTTCAGAATTTTATCTTCCCAGTCGATGCGAATATGCTCCGAGGTGTCATTGGCAGTGGAGGGCGTACCGCCGTTGGTGGTGCGGGTGAAAATACCGTTTTCGAAGCGATCCTCCTGAATCATGGTTGTGCTGCTGCCACGGTAGTCGGTATTGGTAACGGAGTAGTTGGCTAAGGCACTTAAATTTTCACCGTTTCCGCAGATGTACAGCTGCTTCAGCTGCGTATTTACCTGATTGTGAATACTGCTGGTGACCGTCTGGCTAATTTCTGAAGAGATGGACTGAGAGGTGAAAATATCACCGGCAGCCTGAATAAGATGTTTTGGGGCATCGAAATAAGTTAATTTCACAGCGTCATCGGGGTTAAACTCGGGCAGGACAGCTCCGTTTTCGTATGAGATTGCGGCGGAAACGGATACGGCGTACTCTGCTGCACCGCAGCGATAGGATATCTCATAGGAAACAGCTGTCAGCAGATCCCCGCTGCCGAAAGTCACTGAGGCGGATGCGGAAGCCAACTCCATATCTTTGCTGCTGCCAATCCAGTCTTCTGCCTTAACTGCGGAGTTAAAGTAAAGAATTGTGGCGGAATCGGCATCTTCCCGCAAGAATTCGCTGTAATTTTCAGGATTTGGGAGGAGAATGGGAAGATAACGGTTTACATAATCATTTGCGCCCATAGGGGAGGAAAATGTAAGATCATGAACCTTGGAGTAGGCGGAGCCGTTTGTGAAAAACTCCGTATAGTCGGCGCTGGAGGGACCGTAGGAAAGCTTGAGATTTGCAAGCGCAGTCATGGATTCGGCACCGGGATCAGAAAATGTTATGGAACCGACAGAACTCTCGGTGTACTTTTCGCCCCCAATAGTGCGTTCTTTAGAATAATTCAGCTGAATTTCCAGATTTTCGGAGGAAAGAAGTTTGTCCGGCGTACCGTTGTAAAGAGACAAAACATCCGTAAGGGACAAGGATTTTTTTGCGCTTGAAGTGTCCGCAGAACTCCCTTGCTGCTTGCCGGAGCCGCAGGCGGTTAAAAATAATATCAGGCAAAGACCTGTGATCCATGCCTTAAACAGTCGTTTGGTTTTCATAATATTCTCCTAAATATGTGAGGTTTATGAACTATTTACACCAATAGTATAGCAAGAAAGTGTGAAAATGTCAATAAACAGGACAATTTGGAGAAAGAATACACATTTGTGCATTTCCTGACAAAAGGGGCGGTACCCGAAGGTACCGCCCCTGCTGCAGACTTATTTGTTTTTGGCCTGCTTCATGGACAGGCTGATGCGGTGGCGCTTTTCGTCTACATTCAGCACGACGACCTTTACAATGTCGCCCACCTTTACAGCCTCGCTTGGATGGCGCAGGCGGCGGTTGCAGACCTCGGAAATGTGGACAAGGCCATCCTGATGGACACCGATATCCACAAACACGCCAAAGTCGATGACATTACGCACGGTACCTGTGAGCTCCATGCCGGGTTTCAGGTCTTTCATATCCAGCACATCTTTTCTGAGGATAGGAGGGGGAAGCTCGTCACGGGGATCACGGCCGGGCTTGCTCAGCTCTGCGGCAATGTCCAGCAGGGTGGGCTCGCCAACGCCGCAGTGGGCGGCAGCCTTGGAAACGCCGTAATCTTCCAGTATCTTGGGAAGATCTGTAAGGGAATCGCCCTTTTTAAGCTCCAAAAGCTTCAGCAGCTCTCTGGCGGCGCCGTAGGATTCCGGATGCACACCGGTATTGTCCAGCAGCTCCTTGCTTTCGGGGATCCGCAGGAAACCGGCGCACTGCTGGAAGGCCTTGGGCCCCAGCTTGGTAACCTTTTTCAGCTGCGTGCGGTTGCTGAAGGGGCCGTTTTCCTCCCGGTATGCCACGATGTTTTTTGCAGTCGCAGCGGTAAGGCCGGATACCTGCTGCAAAAGGCTTTGAGATGCGGTGTTCACATCCACGCCGACAGCGTTTACGCAGTCCTCTACCACGGCATTGAGGGCGGTATCCAGCTCTTTCTGGGGGCAGTCATGCTGATACTGTCCCACGCCGATGGCCTTGGGATCAATCTTCACCAGCTCTGCCAAAGGATCCTGCAGGCGGCGGGCAATGGATACGGCGGAGCGAAGGTTTACATCGTATTCGGGGAATTCCTCAGCGGCAAGGGGAGAAGCGGAGTAAACAGAGGCACCGGCTTCGTTTACAATGGCGTAGCTGGCCTCCGGAAAATCATGTAGCAGTTCCACTGTCATGGATTCCGTCTCACGGGAGGCGGTGCCGTTGCCGATGGCAATATGGCGGACATGGTGCTTGCGCATGAGACCGGCAAGGGTGTGGATGGCCTCCTGTTTTTTCCGGTCGTTAAAGGTAGGATACACCACGGCGGTGTCCAATACTTTGCCGGTAGGATCGATAACGGCTACTTTGCAGCCGTTGCGATATCCGGGGTCCAAACCCATGGTGACAAAGCCCTTTACGGGGGGCTGCATCAGCAGAGGCTTGAGGTTCAGAGCAAAATTGCGGATGGCGCCCTGACCGGCCCGCTCCGTCAGCTCGTTGCGGACTTCCCGCTGGACGGAGGGAAAAATCAGCCTTTCGTAAGCATCCTCCGCGGCGGCACGGACGAAGGCGGAGACATTGGCTGTGGGCTTGAGAGCTGCACGGCATACCAGCGCTGCACCTTCGTTTCCCAGCAAAGTGACGGAAACTTTCAGAACACCTTCTTTTTCGCCTCGGTTGATGGCGAGAATCTGGTGATCCAGAAGCCGGGAAACAGGCTGGGAGAAATCGTAGTAAAGCTGATAAACACTGTCTTTTTCCGGATCGTCGGATTTACAGCAAAGCAGGGCTTTCCGGTTCATAAGACTCCGGAGATTTTTCCGAATGTCGGCATCATCCGACAGATTCTCGGCAATGATATCCGAAGCACCGGCCAGAGCGTCCTCGACCGTAGCAACGCCCTTTTCTTCGTCTACAAAAGGCTTTGCCAGCACGGCAGGATCCTGGCCGTCCTGGGCAAAGATCGCCTGTGCCAGCGGTTCCAGGCCCTTTTCCCGGGCAATAGAGGCGCGGGTGCGGCGCTTTTGTTTGTAGGGACGGTAGAGGTCCTCTACCTCGGCCAGAGTGGCGGCCTGATTGATGGCGTCGGCCAGCTCCTGAGTCAGTTTCCCCTGATTTTCAATGGCGCTCTTCACTTCGTCCCGACGATCCTGCAAATTTCGCAGGTAAGTCAGACGGGTTTCCAGATTGCGCAATGTGGTGTCGTCCATGGCGCCGTGCATTTCTTTGCGGTATCGGGCGATGAAGGGAATGGTGTTGCCCTCATCAATCAGACCGATGACATTTTCTACATAGGATAGCTTTTGCCCCAGCTCTTGGGACAGAAGTTCAGCAATCGAAAGCATAAGCTCCTCCTTTGGTTCAAAACTCAAGGGGTATCATACCACAAATCCGGTAAAATGAAAAGAGGAAAATCCCCTCCGCAGCAGCGGAGGGGAGGGATGCTTATTTCTGCCAAGGCATTTTTTGATGTTTGCGGTAGTAGTCCAGCAGAATGAAGCCTGCAAAAATAAGGGCACTGACAAGGGAAACTTTCCAGCCAATGGAGAAGGCTTTATTTTTGTAACGGAACACAATGTCGTGGTTGCCTTCCTCCAAACGGACGGCACACATGGCGTTGCCAACCAGCACAATTTCGGCGTCTTGGCCGTCTACCTTCACCTGCCAGTTGCCGTCCTGAGGAATGGAGGTGTAGAGCAGACCGTCACGGTCGCAGGAAATGGAACCGGTGATTTTTGTGTTGGAGAAGGAGTCCAACGCAAGGGTAGAAGCGGCGAGAATTTCATAGCCGCGGCGGAATACTTCTTCATCCAGAATGCCTGCCTTGATATGGACAGAACTGTTTTCATTGGTTCGGCAGGATACCCTTATCTCGATCACATCTCCGGGAACAACTTGGCTGACCGACAGAGTTTGCGGCAGGGAAATGGATTCGCTGTAAAGAGGCGCCACCATATCGTTTCGGTAAACGGTAAAATTGTTTCGGGACGGCATGGTCAGATCCACGCAGAAGAAACCTTCTTCGGTTATGGTGTAGCGATAGCACAACTGACCACCGCTGGGGCCGGCGGTATAGGCGCAGTAGCCGCCGGAACTGCTGTTCTCGATGGTTACATTCTGGGGCTCAATGGTGAGACACGCAGGATCTGTCATGTGCCATACTTCTTCGTACAGTCCGGTGGCGGCGGAAAACAGCTCATTCTGGAAGATGAATGCAGAGGAATTGCCGGAAAAATCCACGCTTTCCAGCTGAGGCTGCGCAAGGAAACCCAAGGGAAGATAGGCGTTGTTTTCCAGAAGATGCACTTTCCCGTAGTGATGCACATCGTCAAAATAGGGGTTTTCCTCCACAAGACCCTGCCGTTCCAGCATATATTTCAGGTTTAAAAACAAATTGGAAACCGGGGAGCTTTCTTCGAAGGAATAGCGGTTATATGTGTTTTTGGCGCTGTATCCCAGCCCCTTCATGAATTCCGTGACACGGACATTTGCAGAGCTTGTAAAAGTGGAAATGCCGTTGTAGTCATTAAGGGCACCGTCGTTGAGGGTTTGCGTGTGTGTGGCTTCGGCGCGGTAGAAGAGGGGATTGTTGCGCTGCTTCATGTAGCGGATCATGGAAGCGGCTTGATCCGTACCTCTGGGGTAGGTGCGAATATCTGTATAGGGGAAGCTGATGCCAAAATTGAAGACGGTCAAAATCAACTCGGCTATCATAGCTGTGGTGATCACATTTGTGGCAACGGCACGGCGGTGACGGCGCTTCAGGCAGAGACTGCGCAGTTCCTGCTGATGATCTTCCTGCGCATCCGCTTTGGAAGGATGCAGAATCCTGCAGTACAGCATAGAGCCAAAGTAGATGCCAAAGAAAAGCACATTGAAGCCCAGATACGAGTAGGCAGGGCTGTGGGCTTTATAAGTGGAATCCACGACATTCCAGGCGGAGGCGGCAGCAGACTGGTTGCGGACCAGAGAGGCGGCGACGGCCTTGAAGAAATTCCCTGCAAGAAGCCCCAAGGAGTCCAGGGCGGCAGGAACGGTGGGAATGATGTCGGAATACAGGAAAATGCAGAAGCTCAGCATTCCGGCAACTACCAGCTGCCATATTTGGACATGGTTTCGGTGGATATAGGCTTTATAAGCCATATAAAGCAGGACAAAACTGAAAAGGAAGCTGAACCGATACGGAATCATGTTGGTGAAGTGGAATCCGTGCCAGATATAGTCCAGCTGGCGAATCACGAAACTCAGCATGAAGAAAAGCAGCAAAAACAGGCTACAGAGTTTTTCCCGCAGCTTGACCTTATGGGAGGTCAGAAACAGAAAAGCAAAGAAAATGGTGCCGACACCGCAATAGAGGTTTGGAAGCCCTTCTTTGAAGGTGGGGACGATGCCGCCGGGCATATTTCCGGCGACTTTGCGCATACCCTCCATGATCGGCGGGAAGGAGGATTTGACAGCGGTGAGCATCAGCAGAAAACTGGGTTCTCCGGCGGCTTTTGCGGCCTTGTAGGCATTCCATGCTTCTCTGGCTCCGGCGCAAAGATTGTAATCCACCATATTTAAGGAAAAGGAATCCGGGAAGGAATTGACGCTGGACTGGGTGTTTTGCAGAGCGGCCAGTGCAGGCAGCTCCAAAATTGCAGTCATTCCGATGGCCAGAAGCGAGAAAAGTGCCATGTGTCCCAAATCCAGGAAAAAATGCTTAATACTTTTGCAGCAGCAAATCTGATAGCAGACAAACAGCAAAAACACAAAGATGCAGGTGAAGAAGCCAATATAATAGTTGGCAAAAACGGATAGGAACAGCGTGACGGTGTAGAGAATGAACTTTCGCTCCTTCATAAGACTGACGGCACCCATGGCAACCAGTGGCAGAAGCGCAAAGGTATCCAGCCACATGACATTCCATTGGTATCCCAGAGCCCACGCACACAGGCCGTAGAAAGCCCCAAAGAGGGGAAGGGACATATCGTTTTTTCCGAAGGTTTTTTTTAGGAAAATGGCAAAGAAAAGGGAGGCCAGCCCCAGCTTGATGGGAACCAGCAGGGAAAAGTAGGACAGCATCCAGCTTTCCGGAATCAGCACCGTCAGAAGGTTCAAAGGAGATGCCAGATAGTAGGAAATCAGCCCCAGATAATCCATGCCCATGCCTACGGACCAGTTATAGAGGAGAGAATCTCCGCTGAGCAGCGCACGACGAAATTCCTTGAAGAAGGGAAAGTACTGGTGCCACATATCTGAGTAGAGCATGGAGCGGTAGCCGAAAGGTACATACCCGGCAATCAGCATGAGCAACACAATTGCACCTGCCGGTATAGCAAAGGCCAGCACCAGATATGGAATGCGGCGCTTTTGAAATTGGGGAAGTTTCATATCTTTTTCCTCCGGAATCAAGCTGAATATTGGAATCAGATACCAAAGCGGGTATCTGTCTGGAAGTCATTTCTCATCTTATCATAGATTTTCGGACGGGTAAAGGGAAGAAAGAGGGAAAAGGACGAAAATGCAAAATTCTCCCCCTGCTTTTTCAGCAGGGGGAGAGGAATGAACGGTTATTCTTCTTCAAAATCACTATCGTCCGTATCGTCAAAATCGTCGTTATCCATGTTGGATGCCATAATCTCACCCACACGAACCCTATGGTGCAGCTTGCTTTCTTCCACACGCTGGTGGATAAGCTCTTTGACGGCCATGGGATTTTTGATGTTTTTGAGTTCCAGCCTGGCAGTGGTCTTGTCAGAGGAGGATACCACGACGGTGCCGACTCCCAGCATCCGCTGCAGCAGAGTGCGGGTAACCGTGATGTCCCGAACACGGTACAAAAGCACTTCCTCGTCCCGGATGCTGAAGCAGCCTACGGAGAGAAAAAGACGGTCGTCAGACATGGCATATCGGGTAAAGCTCAAGGGCATACCCAAAAATCGCTTGCGATCTTTCCATACATATTCCATAGTTGTAACCTCCTGTTTTCTTTATTTTATCCAAACAGGATTGGCTTGTCAAGAAAAGATCTTAAAGAATCAGGCAAATCAGCCCGGTGGCCCCTTCGTTTACGATTCGGCTGAGACTTCCGCGGAATTTTGCACGGACATCGTCGGGCATACGAATGATTTTTGCCGTCAGTCCTTCCTGAATCAGCTCATAGACGGACTTCCCGAAAATATTGCTTTCCCACAGCTTTTCCGGCGCTTCTCCCGTAAGATAGTTCACCAGATCCTGAGATTGCTGCTCGCTGCCCACCATGGGGTTGATCTCTGTATCGATGTCTACCCGGATCATGTGGATGGAGGGGGCGCTTGCCTTCAGCTTTACCCCATAGCTGCCGCTTTTTTTGAGAAGTTCCGGGGATTCTAGTTTCATTTCGTCGGCGGTCGGCATTACGACACCGTAGCCTGTGGCCTTAACGGAAGAAAGCGCATCGGAGATCTTTTCATATTCCCGCTTTACCTGACTGAGCTCGGTCAGAAGCGAGAGAAGCTGGGCATCGGTTTGAATGGGGATCCCTGCCTTGGCACTGAGAATCTCGTAGAACAGAGCCTCCGGGAAGGTGATGATGCAGGAAATGGCGCCGGTGCCGAGATCAATGTTGCGAATACGAAATTCTGTCACCTGCTCCAATGACTGCACATGGGAAAGGGCCTCCTGCGCCTGCCCCAAGGTGCCGATTTCCTGAGCGCTTTCCAGCAGCGCATCGTAAAGGGAGGCCTTTACTGGGTGGCTGTCTTCCAGCGCATCCATCCAGCGAGGCAAATGTACCTGCAGCTGACTCATGGGGAAATTATAGAGCAGATCTGTCAGCAGCTGCCCAATGCCGTCCCTGTCCAGTGCCTGACAGTCAGCAATCACAGGCTCTACATCAAAATCGCTGCGCAGCTGATTCCGGACTGCCTTGGCGGCCTCGGAATTGGGCTGACGGGTGTTGATGATTACCAAAAAGGGCTTGCCGGTGGCCTGCATATCCCGGATAGCCCGGGCTTCTGCCTGCACATAGTCACTTCTGGGAATGTCGGTGATGGAGCCGTCGGTGGTCACTACGATACCGATGGAGCAATGCTCCTGCATGACCTTTTTAGTACCCAGCTCTGCGGCATCCGTCAGGGGAATCTCGTGGTCATACCAAGGTGTGGTAACCATACGGGGGTGTCCGTCTTCCTCGGCACCCGCTGCACCCTCTACCATATATCCCACGGAGTCGATCATGCGAATCCGCAGCTTTGCCTTGCCGTCGGGGGAAATTTCCACTGCCTCCTCCGGCACAAATTTGGGTTCCGAGGTCATGATGGTTTTTCCGGAGCCGCTTTGGGGCAGCTCATCCTGGGCCCGCTCTTTGCGGTAAGGGTCATCGATGCAGGGAATTACCAGCTGCTCCATGATCCGCTTGATCAGGGTGGATTTTCCCGTTCGCACGGGGCCTACCACACCTACATAAATATTGCCGCCGGTCCTGGCGGCCAGTCGTTCATAAATATTTTCCATAGCCAGCCTCCTCATCCGGCAGGAGGGAAGGCTCCTGCCATGGTCTACCAAACGGTATGTCCGCCGGGGGAGAGTTAGAACCCGGGCACTAAAAAATACCGGTGCAGACGGGGAAAATCCGGCGTAAATCCCAAAATGCGGATAAAATAGCAATTTACGCTTTTTTCTGGAAAATGAAGATTTTTTCAAAAATAGTGTTTGACAAATTGGAAACAATCCGATATAATATCTAAGCATGACTGCGAGGAGGGGGGATAGTATGCTTCTGGGGCTGTCCAAAATAATAGACTGTCCGGGTGCGTCCGTTCCTTTTTCGACCAGCGTGGACCTGAGTGATCTTCTTTATGGAGAGTGCAGACCGGTTTCTGAGCCTGTTTTGGCATCCGGTATCGTCCGCAATACTGCGGGGGTTCTGGTGATGACCGGCAAGATTCATACCACCATCCATGGCGTGTGTGACCGTTGCGCATCGGATTTCCATGCTGATGTGGAGTTCCCCATCGATGTGGTGCTGGTGACGGAGCTTTCCGATGAAGAAAACGAAGATGAATGGGTATTCCCTCTGGAGGGAGACAGCGCCGATTTGGAGGACATTGTCCGCACGGTTTTTGTGCTGAACTTTGGCTCTAAGCTGCTGTGTAAGCCGGACTGTAAAGGACTCTGCTGCAGATGCGGCAAGAACTTGAATGAAGGACCTTGCAATTGCCAGAAGGAGCTCGATCCCCGTTTCGCTGCTTTACAGCAGCTTCTCGAGAAGTAAAACCATAAGAATGCTGCAAAAAGCAGTTTGATCAAGGAGGTGTCATCCATGGCTGTCCCTAAGTGTAAAGTGTCCTCTGCCCGCCGCGATAAGCGCCGTGGCTCCAACTGGAAGCTGTCTGCTCCCAGCGTGACCGTTTGCCCCAAGTGCGGTGAGCCCGTAATGCCTCACAGAGCTTGCAAGGCTTGCGGTACCTATAATGGCCGTCAGGTCTTGGCCGCCAAGGCTGACTAAGGCAGGAAAAACGCAGAGGAAGGCTTCCGCCTTCCTCTTTTTCCTTTTTATGAGAACTTTTTGTGAACAATGCGGATGTGGACACAAAACCGTTGATTTAGCGGCTGTTTTGTGCCATAATGAAAATAATAATTTCTATGAAGAAGGGAAGTGTTTGTATGGCGAAGCCTTTGGTTGCAATCGTAGGCCGCCCCAATGTGGGCAAGTCCATGCTTTTTAATAAACTGACAGGTCAGCGCACCTCCATTGTAGAAGATACCCCCGGCGTTACCCGGGACAGAATCTATGGTGACTGCGAATGGTGCGGCCATAATTTTTCTTTGGTGGATACCGGGGGTATTGAACCGGGGACTGACAGCGATATGCTGAAATTTATGCGCCGTCAGGCGGAAATCGGCATTGAACTGGCAGATGCCATTATCATGGTGGTTGATGTGCGCTCCGGTGTCACTGCCGCCGATCAGGATGTGGCGACTATGCTCCGCAAGAGCCGCAAACCCGTGTGCCTTGCAGTCAACAAGTGCGACTCCATCGGCCTTGTAAACCCCGATGTTTTTGAGTTTTACAGTCTCGGCATCGGTGACCTGTTTGAGACTTCCGCTGTCCATGGCCATGGCACCGGCGATATGCTGGATTGGGTGGTTGCCAATATTCCTGAAGATGACAGTGAAGATGACGCAGACGGTGTGATTAAGGTTGCCATCGTGGGTAAGCCCAATGTGGGCAAATCGAGTCTCCTAAACCGGATCATCGGAGAGGAACGGGTCATTGTCTCCAATGTGGCAGGTACCACGCGGGATGCGATTGACTCTTATTTTGAAAATGAAACCGGAAAGTACTGCTTTATCGATACTGCCGGTATGCGCCGCAAGAGCAAGGTGGACGACATTATTGAAAAATACTCCAATATGCGCACCATCAGTGCCATCGAGCGGGCGGATGTGTGCCTGATCCTCATTGATGCCAATGACGGCGTAACGGAGCAGGACACCAAGATCGCCGGCCTTGTTCATGAGGCAGGCAAGGCAGCGATCATTGTTGTCAATAAATGGGATGCGGTGGAGGATAAGCAAACCAACACCATGCGGGATAAGGAAGCGGATGTGCGCAACGGCCTCAGCTATATGGCCTATGCGCCTGTTGTGTTCCTGTCTGCGCTTACCGGACAGCGGGTGGACAAGCTGTTTGATGTGATTCAGGATGTCTACGCGCAGAACACCAGCCGCATCACTACCGGCGCTCTCAACAGCATTCTGGCGGATGCCACATCACGGGTGCAGCCGCCCTCTGATAAGGGACGCCGCCTCAAGATTTACTATATGACCCAGGCGGGTACGAAGCCTCCGCATTTTGTGATTTTCTGCAACGATGCAAGATTGTTCCATTTCTCCTACCAGAGGTATCTGGAAAACCAGATCCGTGAGGTATTCAGCCTTCGGGGAACACCGGTTCGTATTACGATCCGCCAGAAGGGCGACAAGGAGGAATAATCCATGTGGAGTGCTCTTTTGGTGATTGCATTGTCTGCCTATATGCTGGGGAATATCAACGGTGCCTTCTGCGTTTCGCAGCTGGTGGCCGGCGAGGATGTGCGTAAGCACGGCAGCGGCAATGCCGGACTGACCAACTTCTTCCGGAATTACGGCGGCTGGGGTACGGCTATGGTTGTTGCTGTGGATGTTGCCAAAACAGTGCTGGCGTGTTATGTGGGCAAGCTCATTTTGAAGCCGTTCGGCTTCGGCATGGAAGGCGCAATGCTGGGCGCTGTGGCAGTCACGCTCGGTCACGATTTCCCGGCACTGCTGGGCTTTAAGGGCGGCAAGGGAATCCTCTGCGGCTGGTCTGCGGCGCTGGTTCTCGATTGGCGTTTGAGCATTGCCATGCTGGCTGTATTTCTGGTGGCTTTTGCCCTTACGAGGTATGTTTCTCTGGGCTCCCTGCTGGGAGCGGTAACATGCGCAATTTGGTTTGCGGTATTCTACCACGATGTGCCTTGGTTCATGGCCGGCGGCGTATGCCTGGGTGTGCTTGCTATCTGGATGCACAAAAGCAATATTGTAAGACTGGTCAAAGGAACCGAATCTAAGGTTCATCTCATTCATAGGGATTTGAATAAGAAATGAAAATTACAGTTGTCGGCAGCGGTGCGTGGGGAACTGCCCTTGCTATCTGCCTATGCAAAAACGGCCACGATGTTACTTTGTGGTCCCATAATCCGCAGAAGGCGGAACAGATGCAGGCAAGCGGTGTCAATCCGGCTTTGCCGGGCATCATGCTGCCGCCGGAGCTGTCCATCAGTGCCCATGCATCCTGCGTCGAGGGAAGAAAACTGGTGGTGATCGCCAGCCCTTCCTTTGCTATCCGCTCCGTGTGCCGGACTGTGGAACCATACCTTGCGGAAGATGCACTTCTGGTAACGGTTACAAAGGGAATTGAACCCAATACCCATCTGCGCATGAGCCAGATTGCCCATGCGGAAACGGGGAAGCCTGTTGTGGCGCTGACCGGACCCAGCCATGCGGAAGAGGTAGCACGGGGAATTCCTACAGGGTGCCTTGCGGCAAGTCCTGATAAAGTGCAGGCTGAGCTGGTGCAGGATGCTTTCATGTCGGATAGCTTCCGGGTCTATACCAGTCCGGATATTGTCGGAGCAGAGCTGGGGGGTGCGCTTAAAAATGTCATTGCCCTCTGTGCCGGTGTTACGGATGGAATGGGCTACGGCGATAACACGAAAGCGATGCTGATGACCCGCGGCCTGACGGAAATGGCCCGCCTGGGTGTGTCTTTGGGGGCGCAAAAGGAGACCTTTGCCGGTCTGGCAGGCGTGGGCGATCTGATTGTTACCTGCACATCTCAGCATTCCAGAAACCGCCGGGCGGGTATGCTGATTGGCAGCGGTGAGTCCACAGCGGATGCTATGAACAAAGTGGGGGCTGTCGTGGAGGGCTACTATGCGGCAAAATCCGCATGGGAGCTGGCGCAGCAGCAGGGGGTAGATATGCCAATAGTTCATGCTGCCTACGCTGTGCTGTATGAGGGCTACAGCCCGAAGCAGGTAGTGGAAACTCTGCTGAATCGAAGCCGCAAGGCGGAATCCGAAGACGCAGGATGGGATTAAAAGAACAGCGGAGCAGTTCAAAGCTGCTCCGCTGTTTTGCATAGATAAACTAAAAACGCCACCGAAAAACGGTGGCGTAATTGGTGGCACGGAAAATCAGATAGCCCGCTCAACCTTGTTGGAACGGAGGCATCTGGTACAGGCGTACACATGGCACGGAGTACCGTTGACAACCGCCTTGACACGCTTAACATTCGGCTTCCAAGCACGGTTGGAGCGTCTGTGGGAGTGGGAAACCTTAATGCCGAAGGTCACGCCCTTGCCACAAAAATCACACTTAGCCATTCACTGCACCTCCTATCGCCATGATAATCTTTAAAGTGTCGCCTTTACAGGCGCTTAGATATGATATCAAAGATTTCTGAAAAAAGCAAGTGTTTTTTTTACAAATTTCTATTTTTTCAAAATATAGTTGATATTGGGACGGGTGACAGGTATAATAACTGTAAATATAAAGGGAGGACGAGCCAGTGACAGAGATATACAATGTTCCGCTTAAGCGGATCGTGGAGGTTTTCCACCTAAATGTAGCATATCAGGCAACGGATTATGACAGACTGAAACTGACGGTGGAAGATGTGGCGCGTCCCGGCTTGCAGCTGGCAGGTTATTTTGACCATTTTGAACCCATGCGTTTGCAGATCCTCGGCAATGTGGAAATGAGCTATCTGAAAAAAATGCCTGCCACAGAGAGAAGGGTTATTTTTGACCGGCTTTTTGCATATAAAGTCCCGGCACTGTTGATTGCCCGCGGATTCCATCCGTGCCCTCAGTGCATCGAGATGGCTAAAAAGCACAATATTACGATCCTGACCACCGAAGAGGCTACCAGTAATATTGTTTCTGCCATCATCACCTATCTGCGGGGAGAGCTGGCGCCGAGAATTACCCGTCACGGCGTGCTGATGGAGGTTTACGGCGAAGGACTTCTGCTGATCGGTGAAAGCGGTATCGGAAAAAGTGAGGCTGCTGTGGAGCTTTTGAAGCGCGGACACCGGCTTATTGCGGATGACGCGGTAGAGATTCGCAAAATTTCCGGCAGTACCCTTATGGGCTCCGCTCCGGAACTGATCCGGAACTATGTGGAGCTCAGAGGCATCGGTGTGATCAATGTGGCAAAGCTCTTTGGCATGGGCGCTGTTAAGTCGGAAAATGAAATCAACTTAGTGGTGAACATCGTTCCCTGGAACACCCAGGAGGTCTATGACCGGCTGGGGCTGGAGGAGCAGACCATGGAGATTCTGGGTGTCAATATCCCGCTTAATACTATCCCCATTACTCCGGGCAGAAACCTTGCGGTGATTTTGGAGGTTGCGGCCATGAACAACCGTCAGCGGAAGATGGGCTACAATGCCGCACAGGAATTTACCGATCAGGTCAACCGCCATTTTGAAGAGAGCGTAGGAAACGACGCATGAAAGAATTTACCATTGGCTCCAATGACGCCGGACAGCGTCTGGACCGCTTTTTAGCAAAAGCCGTGCCCCTTCTGCCGGCATCGCTTGCCCAGAAATATATCCGGCTCAAGCGAATCAAGTGCAACGGCGGCAGAGTTCAGCGTGATACCCGGCTTCAGGCGGGGGATGTGCTCCAGATGTACATCAACGATGAATTCTTTGACAAGCCCCGACAGGACAATGCCTATTTAACGGTGGCAGCACCGAAACTGAACATCGTATATGAGGATGAACACATCCTTCTGGTGGATAAGCGCCCGGGAATTGCGGTACATCCCCATGACGGTGCGGAATACGGCCGTACACTTATTGATCACATTCAGTCCTATTTGTATCAGAAACGGGAATGGTGCCCCCGGCAGGAAAATTCCTTCACGCCGGCACTGTGCAACCGGATTGACCGCAATACCGGCGGTATCGTCATCGCGGCGAAAACCGCGGAAGCCCTGCGGGTTATGAATCAGAAGATCAAGGACCGTGAGATGGACAAGCGATATCTTGCCATTGTGGAAGGAACTCCAAAGCCCAAAGAGGGAAGCCTCAGGGGATACCTGTTTAAAGATGCCAAGAAAAACCGGGTTTTTGTCACGGACAGACCCCAAACCGGGGCAAAATCCTGCCAGACTAATTACAGAGTTCTGACCTCTGCCAAGGGGCTGTCACTGGTGGAATGTGAGCTGATTACCGGCAGAACCCATCAGATCCGTGCGCAGTTTGCGCATGCGGGGCATCCTCTGCTGGGCGATGGCAAATACGGAAAGCTCGATAAACGGTTTGACCGAAATTATCAGGCACTTTATTCCTATAAGCTGACATTCAATTTCAGTACCGATGCCGGGGAGCTGAACTATCTGAGCGGAAGAACCTTTCAGGTGCAGGATGTGGATTTTGCAGGGGAGTATTTCCCGGACTATTCTCTGAAATAACAAAAAGGTGCAGTTTAACACTGCACCTTTTACTTTTACAGAATACGCCGAATGGTACCGCCGCCGATGACCGTATCGCCATCGTAGAGAACGACGGCCTGCCCAGGTGTCAGCGCACGCTGGGGCTCGTCAAAAACAACCCTGGCTGTGCCGTTTTCTCCCGGATATACCCATGCAGGCTGATCCGCCATGCGGGAGCGGGCTTTGGCAGTTACATGGATAGGAGAGGTGAGCGCCGGAAACGGAAACCAGAACCAATCGTCAGCAACCAGTTCCCTGCGAAAAAGAGATTCGTTGGAACCGACGGTGACGGTGTTTTCTTCCATATTTTTGCCGCATACATATACAGGCTCGCCCATGGCAAGTCCCAGCCCTTTTCTTTGGCCGATGGTATAGCCGACGGCCCCGGTGTGCGTTCCGATGACCTTGCCGTTCCCGTCCAGAAAGTTTCCGGCAGGGAAGTCGTGCCCGGTGTAATGGGTCAGAAATCCGCGGTAGTCCCCATCGGGAACGAAGCAAATATCCTGACTGTCCCGCTTTCGGGCATTGATAAGCCCCTGCGCCCGGGCAATTTCCCGTGCTTCGGCTTTGGTCAGAGTGCCCAGCGGAAAGCGCACATGAGAAAGCTGATTCTGGGACAGACGGTAGAGAAAATAGCTTTGATCCTTTGCGGGATCGGCGGCTCTTTTCAGCAGATATCGCCCGCTTGCGGTGTCGTAATCTACTTGCGCATAATGACCGGTGACAATGTACTCGTATCCCAGTTCCAGCGCCTTTTGCAGAAACAGACCGAATTTCAGATAGTGATTACAGAGAATACAGGGATTGGGAGTGAGGCCTGTCTCGTAACAATTGCAGAAGGATTCCATAACCTTTTGCCGGAAGAAATCGGCACAGTCAAAAATGTAAAAAGGTATTCCCAGTGTTTCGGCAACACTGCGGGCGTCCTGCACATCAGGACTTTCTGCGGCAGCACCGCTTTCACTGCGTGTCTGACCGATATATAAGCGCATGATAGCACCGCCGCATTGAAAGCCCTCCTGCATGGTGAGATATGCAGCCACAGAACTGTCAACACCGCCGCTCATGGCAATCAGTGCATTTTTCTTTTCCATAAGTCTTACCCTTTCGTGGTTTCTTGCCCCAGTTTACCACACGCGGCGGGAAAATGCAATATTATATCCTTCTCCTGAAAACGCAAATTTTATATCCTCGCACAAAAAATAATAAAAAAGGGAGATATCCGCGCGAAAAAATGAGAATATGCAATAATTATATGCGAAAATTGGTAACATTTATGTAATTGTTTGCAGGATATCCACTTGCAAATAAGCACAAATTCTGGTATAATACCTAAGAAATTCTCCAGGAAGGAGCAACTCCCGATGAAAATGAAACCAATATGCAGCATATTGGCGGCTGTGCTGCTGGGTACGCTGCTGTATATTCCGATACACTCTTTTGCGGCTGAAGCGTCAGAGCAGAAAAGTGAGCAGTCGGTAAAATCCGCGGATCAGACGAAAGGCTCAATGCAGGTAAGCCAGTCCCTTGTGGATGTCCTCAAAAAGATGGAGGGCTTTTCCCGGAAACCATACTGGGATTATAAACAGTGGACAGTTGGTTATGGTACCCGCTGCCCTGACGATAAGCTGAAGGAATATCAGGACAACGGCATCAGCGATGAAGAGGCCGAGGAGCTGCTGTTTCAGGAACTGCGGGGGGTTGAAAATTCTGTCAACCGCTTTGCGGAAAAGAATAATGTAACATTCAAGCAGAATGAGTTCGATGCGCTGGTCAGTTTTTCCTATAATGTGGGCGCCGCCTGGTCTACAGATACGGACGGCACGCTCTATAATTTAATTGCTGCCGGAGATCACGGCCCCAAGCTGGTTCACCGCATGAGCCTCTATTGCCGGGCGGGCAGCGAATATATTTTGATTCACCGGCGCATGGCGGAGATTCAGATGTATCTGGACGGTATTTACGATACGGATTACGCAGACCATTTCCGCTATGTTTTCCTGAGCGGAGCCGGCGGCACGGTCGATTACCGTCCCCATGGCTTCGATACCCGGCGCCCCACTCCCGTACTTGCAGAGGTTTCTGCTCCGGACGGCAAGGATGAGAACGGTCATCGGGTTACATATGTGTTTGACGGCTGGTATACCCAGCGTGTCGGCGGCGAAAAGGTGGAGCAGCTGGACAACCGGATTACCAAAGGAACTGTGCTGTATGCGCACTGGAAGACGCCTTCCGGCAAGGCTGTAATCATCCCGGAGCCGGACGAGGGTACCACGGTAAAGGTTACGGTGCAGACGAATGCACTGAATATCCGCAGCGGCCCGCAGATGTACTACGCTGTTCTGGAAACCGTCCCCAGAGGTACGGAGCTGACGGTTACCAAAACAATCAGCAACGGCAGCAAGCTGTGGGGTCAGACCGAAAGAGGCTGGGCTTGCCTGAAAGACGGCGACACCCTCTACACAGATTATATGGTGCAGGTCGATAATCTTCTTCCGCAGTACGGAACGGTTACTGAAGATTATGTCAATGTGCGAACCGGCCCCGGAACCCAATATGAAAAGGTAGGGCAGAAGATGTCCGGTGACCGGGTACAGATCACCGAGTGGAAGTCCGACTATGCACCCGGCGTAGGCGGCCATGACCACGAAACCGCTATGATGTGGGGAAAAGTGGAAAATAACTGGATTTGCATGCGCTATGTTGCATTGGATAACAAGGGCGGAGCGGCTAAGGTGATCACCGGGTTAAAGATCAAGGATCTGCCTGCCAACCTTAAGTATGCTCAGAATACCGAAGAGCCGGATCTTGCAGGCGGAACCCTTTCCGTCACTTACTCCACCGGAGAGACGGAAGCTGTGGAAATGAAACCCGAAATGGTAGCGGAGTTTGACAGCAGCAAGACGGGAAAGACACAAGTTGTCCTGCAGCTGGGCGCAAAAAAAGTGTCGTTTGAGGTTGAGATTGTTTCCGGTATTCTCGGCGATGTAAACGGAGACGGTGAAGTGACGGATCGGGATGCTATCCAGCTTTTGCGATATGTCCTGTTCCCGGATCTCTATCAGATTCAGGGCTTTGCTGATTTTGACAAGGACGGAAATGTGACGGATCGGGATGCCGTGCTGTTACTGCGTCATGTGTTGTTCCCGGATTTGTATCCTTTGAATTAAGATTGAATACATTACAGAAAAGGTGATTGCAAATGAAGAAAATAATGATTGCTTTGTTGAGCGTTTTGCTGCTGACAGCTTTGCTGATACCGGCTGCAGCAGAGGGAACGCCGGTGTTTACCGTAACTCCCTCCAAAACCAGTACCTATCCGGGAGATACAGTGGAGATTACCGTTAGCGTATCTCAGGGGAAATATAATTCTTTCGGTTTTCACTTTAACTATAGCGAGTCCGCTTTTGAATTTGTAAAGGCTGTCAGCACGGTTCAAGGCGCTACCATGAATGACTTTGACGAAAATAAAAAAGTGCTGACGGTGGCATTCCAAGGGGAAACAGAGTTTTCCGGCAATATTTTGAAGGTTACCTTAAAGGTAAAACCTGATGCCGACCAGAAGGAATATTCCTTTGGCGGCAGCGGAACTTTCACAAATCAATCACAGACCAGTGCAACAGCGGGAACAGTGAAAACCGGCTCTGTTACCGTCGGATGTCAGCACCAATTCACCAAATGGGAAAAGGTGGACGATCAGACCCACCGGAGAACCTGCAGCAAATGCCAGAAAGTAGAAAAAAGTGGACATGTTTACGATAATGACTGCGATCCTACCTGCAACGGCTGCGGCGCAAAGCGGGATGTGAAGCATCAGTGGCAGGTTAAGTGGACCTATGACAAATCCGGCCATTGGCACGAGTGCGCTGTTTGTGACGAAAAAACCAAAGTAGAGCCCCACAAGCGCGGCCCTGAGGCTACAGAGAATAATCCTCAGACCTGCACCGTCTGCGGTTATGAGATCAGCCCTAAGCTGGACCACAAGCATACCTACAGAGAGGAATGGTCTGCTAACGGTGAGGGTCACTGGCATGTCTGTAGCAAATGGGGCTGCTATGCACAAGTAGATTATGAAGAACATGTCTACGATAATGCGTGTGATTCTGTCTGTAATGTTTGCGGCGAACCGAGAAAAGCGCCTCATGTTCCCAACGAGGAGTGGCGTGGCGATGAAACAGGTCATTATCATGTCTGTACCCGTTGCGGCGGGCAAGTGAACCTGCTGCCCCATGATCCCGGCCCTGAGGCTACACAGGATACGCCGCAGGTCTGCCTCACTTGCGGTTACATTATCAAGCCGGTATCGGGAAACCATACACATAATTTTGAGGGCGATTGGCAAAGCGATGACTACGAGCATTGGCATCAGTGCACATGCGGTGAGAAAGCCGATCTTGGAGCTCACGAGTGGGATGAAGGCGTTGTAACGAAGGCACCTACCAAGGATGCCGACGGCGAGAAGACCTTTACCTGTCAAGTTTGCGGTAAGGCGAAAACAGAGATCGTTCCCGTGCAGGATGACACGGTCGCACCGGATGCACCGGATGCATCGGTGCAGAGCAGTTCTGACGCCGGAAATAAGGGCGGCAATAACAGCCTGTGGGGAATCGTGGCCATTGTGGCTGTGGTACTGGCAGTGATTGGCATTGGAATTCTGGTCTGGCTGATGCTGCCGATGAACAAAAACCGGCACGGAAAATTCAGTTCCTAAAGAGCGATAGAAAGGGAGCAGCGTTCGCTGCTCCCTTTTGCTATGCTGAGATGAGTTTCCAATATCCCTGCTGACAATTCTATTTGAAAATTGCGCCCAGCGGCTTGACCAAAGTGCAATTCCCTCCCCATTGGATGATCGGTGTGAATCATTATCCTGCGCCGCCTTAGTATCGTTGGTCATGGTTCACATTCCGTCTGCTGCGGCCTTACCCCTTTGTTATACGATATTAGCATGGTTGTCAATGCCGGCAAGGGAGGGGAAGAGGCACCTCGTTTGGAAGTCCAACAAAACTGCGCACTATTGTGCCCAAAAAGAAATCTCCGGAAGGCAGAAGCCTTCCGGAGATTGTAATCGATAATGGATTGATTATCTCTTGGAGAACTGAGGAGCGCGACGAGCGGCCTTCAGACCGTACTTCTTTCTCTCCTTCATTCTGGGGTCACGGGTCATGAAGCCTGCGGCCTTCAGAGAAGCACGATACTCAGGGTTCAGGGTGACCAGAGCACGGGAAATGCCGTGACGGATAGCGCCGGCCTGACCGGAAACACCACCGCCGGAAACGGTCACGACGACATCGACCTTGCCGACCAGATCGGTGGTGACCAGAGGCTGATTCACAACCAGCTTCAGGGTGTCCAGACCAAAGTAGTCGTTGATGTCACGGCCGTTGATGATGATGGAACCGGTGCCGTTCTCATAAACACGAACACGGGCGACGGAGGACTTCCGACGGCCGGTGCCGTAAAAATACTTATTCTTGCTCTCGTACATAATCAGTTACCTCCAATTAGTCCAGGGTCCATGCTTCGGGCTTCTGGGCAGCATGGGGATGCTCCTCGCCCTTATACAGATGCAGACGGGTCAGAGCGTTGCGACCAATGGAATTCTTGGGCAGCATGCCCTTGACAGCCAGCTCCATAGCGTAGTCGGAGCGGGTATCCATCATGACACGAGCCTTGGTTTCCTTCAGACCGCCGATCCAGCCGGATACACGGTAATAGCTCTTCTGCTCCAGCTTCTTGCCGGTCAGAATTGCTTTGTCGGTGTTGATGACGATAACATTATCGCCGCAGTCGAGGTTGGGAGTGAAATCGACCTTGTGCTTGCCGCGCAGCAGATTAGCGACGGTAACAGCGGTACGGCCCAGAGGCTTACCGGCTGCGTCAATAATATACCACTTGCGCTCAAGGGTCTCTTTCTTCAAAAGAGTAGTGGACATTATGAGTTCCTCCAATAGGTTAAAATATTTTGACATTTTTGTGCGTATGAAGTACAATGTCTTCAAATCGCTCGATACTTATACCATATCAAAAATCAAAAGTCAACCCATTTTTTGTACATTTTTATAGAATATAGTGTAAACTCTTAAATGCTTTGATTTACTCGCTAAATCTCTCGAATACTCACTTGCTAAAAACAAACAAAAACAGGAGGATTTCTTACTATGCAAAAGTTATTGGGCCTTGTCCGCCGCTGCGTGGAGGACTATGACATGATTTCAGCCGGAGATCGCATTGGCGTCGGTGTGTCCGGCGGCAAGGATTCGCTGGTACTTTTACAGCTTCTTTCCGGGCTGCGCCAGTTTTCGGACAAGCCTTTTTCTTTGGAGGCGATTACCATTGACATGGGACTGGGAATGGATTTTTCCGGCGTGCAGAAATTCTGTGACAGTCTGGATGTGCCTTACACGGTGGTAAAAACGCAGATCGGCCCCATTATTTTTGATTACAGAAAAGAAAAGAATCCGTGTTCCATGTGTTCCAAAATGCGCCGGGGAGCGTTGAATCAGGCAATCCTTGACCGTGGAATTACCAAGCTCGCTCTTGGGCATCATTATGACGATGCTGTGGAAACATTTTTGATGTCTCTTATTTTTGAGGGGCGCATCAGCTGTTTCCAGCCGGTGACATATCTTGACCGCACAGGGGTGACGCAGATCCGCCCGATGCTGTATATCCATGACCGTACGATTGAGCATTTTGCGCAGCGGATGGAGCTGCCGGTGGTGGCAAACCGCTGCCCTGCGGATAAAAACACAAAGCGGGAGGAAATCAAACAGCTGATTTTTGACCTGAGCAATACCTATCCCGATTTAAAAGAGCGGATTTTCGGCGCCATGCAGCGCTATCCGCTGGCACAATGGGAGCCGAAAGGGCGGTACAAGCGTCCTGTTGATGACGAAAAGTAAAATCCCATGTATGCCGTTGTTCCCCTTGGGGAATAATCCCTCCATAAGGAGGCGGTAAATTATGGTAAAAGGTATTTCCCGGCAGGTCATTGTGGTGCGCTCGCCGGATCCAAAGCTGTTTGAACAGGCAATTTTTATTCTCCGTGCGGATGCGCCGGAGCAGGGAATCACAGAATCGCAGCTTCTCAGGGAGGCACGGCGGGCTGTCCGGCATCCGGCTCCGGAGAAAAAGTGGCAGAGTGTGCTGGGATTCGGCGCTGTATGGGCTTGCGGTGGTGCGGCAGTGACAGGGCTTGTCTGGCTGCTGACAGTGTTACTATGACTTGAACACTTCGGAGAATTATGGTACAATAACCGTCAGCGGTTTTAAAATACAGCGATGCTGAAGAAAGAGAGTAGCAATATGCGTATCGGCAATTTGGAAGTGAAGAATCCTGTTGCACTGGGACCTATGGCAGGGGTAACGGACCTTGCATTCCGCACGGTCTGTGCGGAGCTGGGAGCCAATATCACCGTGACGGAGATGGTTTCCTCCCGGGCGCTGGTATATAAAGATAAGAAGAGCGCCGGACTTCTCAAGAAGAATCCCGGCAGCCTGTGCGGTGCGCAGATCTTCGGCAATGATCCGGCGGTCATGGCGGAAGCGGCGGGACTGGCCCTCGATATTTCCGGCTGCGATTTTCTGGACATCAACATGGGCTGCCCCATGCCGAAAATTGCCAATTCCGGGGACGGATGCGGCCTTATGCGGACGCCGGAGCTGGCAGGGGATATCGTGAAAGCGGTTGTGGAGGCTGTGAATGTTCCTGTAACGGTCAAATGCCGTTTGGGCTGGGATCGGGGAAGCCTCAATGTTGTAGATTTTACAAAGCGAATGGAGGACAACGGCGCTGCCATGGTGGCAGTGCACGCAAGAACCAGAGGAATGCTTTATTCCGGCGTGGCAGACTGGGATATGATTACGAAGGTAAAGCAAAACCTTACGATTCCGGTACTGGCCAACGGCGATATTGTAAGCGGCGAGACGGCGGTAAAATGCCTGAAACGCACCGGCGCAGACGGCGTGATGATCGCACGGGCATCTTTCGGAGACCCGTGGATTTTTGCGGAAACAAAGGCTGCATTGGCAGGAGACCCGATTCCGGAGCGTCCCTGCCTCAAGGACCGGATTGCTTTGGCAGTTCGGCAGTTTGAAATTTCGGAAGCGGATCACGGAGAACATATCGCCTGTCTGGAGGCAAGAAAGCATTTTGCATGGTATCTTCGGGGCGTTCCTCACAGCAGTTACTATAAAAATCAAATTTCGTCGCTTTGCACCATGGAGGATATTTATCGTATCGCCAAAGAAATCAGCCGAGATTTGAAATAAGTGGAAAGTATAAAATTTCCGTCGTTTCGTACCCTATCTAAGAGGTGATTGGGATGAAATGGCGGATTTTTATTTGCATTCTATTAGCGCTGTCCTTTGCAATTCCCGTAGGAGCAGAGCGGGTGCGGTGGGTGGATTTTAAGGTTCCATACGAATCCTTAAAGTTTGCCATGGAGCAGGATATCGAAACAGATCAGCAGGAAAAGCATATTTCGTGGATTGACATTCTGGCGCTGGCGGCCTGCCGCACCGGGGGAAAGTGCGGTCTGCCGTCGGTCAAAAAAGCGGCGCAGCAGCTAAAAGGGGATTCGCTCCCGCAGGAACTGGCTGGGGATGCAGGCAAATATTTTGACTACTATCACACCGCTTTTCAGGGGGCACTGGGGGGGCTTTTGGGAAACTTCGCCATTTATAAGGACGGCGAGTGGCAGTGCCGGTACGGACTGAAAGCATTTTCTCCCATTGCAGCCGGATACGGTTACAGCCACTATGATGATTTCGGCGCAGGCCGTTCCTTCGGATTTAAGCGCAAGCACTTGGGCAACGACTTAATGGGAAGCGCAGGAACACCCATTGTGGCGGTAGAAGGCGGTGTGGTGGAAGCCATGGGGTGGAACCGCTACGGCGGATGGCGGGTCGGTATTCGCTCTTTTGACAGTAAACGCTATTACTATTATGCCCACCTGCAAAAAAATCACCCCTTTGCCCAGGGGCTTCAGGAGGGGGATCTTGTAAATGCCGGGGATCTGATTGGTTTCATGGGAAATACAGGCTATTCCGATAAAGAAAATGTCTGCAACATTGAAACGGTGCATCTGCATTTTGGCATGGAGCTGGTGTTTGACGAAAGTCAAAAGGAGTGCAACAGTGAAATCTGGATCGATGTATATGATATTGTGCGGCTTTTAAACAGTCACCGCAGCAGTCTCAAAAAGGATCAGGACGGATGGCAGAGGCAGTACCCTTACCGGGACCTTGACACACAGGAGTGGAAAGAAAGAGCAAACTAAAAGAGCGCAGTGCAGTTTGCATACGCCAGATGAGGAAGTAATTTAGAAAGCACAAAAATTTTTAATCCGGCAATGCAAAATGTAAATTCCGAGGATGGTTCAATGTGAATCGGCCTCGGAATTTTTTGTATCCTGAATCGCACATTCATATTTCTGGGAAGATCCCTGTAAAATGAAAGCACAATTAAACTAAAATGCGCAATCCTATTTCAGACTGCCAAGGATTAGGAATGTGATAGGATAGAAAGGCTTTACGGCTGGTGGAGATGACTAAATTACTAAGCCCTTTCCTTTGGCAGAGCTGAAAGTACTTCTTGCCCAAGGTGAGCCGATGCATTTACTCCGCAGAGAGTATGAAATTATCAGGATGCTTTCCCTGAATCCGGAGCAGGTGTTCAGACGCAGTTGTATCTACGAAACCATATGGGGATTGGAGACCGGCGGTGATGATATGGAAGCGCTGGCTTCAATTTGTGAAAATCTTTGCTCCAATGCGTTGTAATATGTTAAAGACACTCTGACAATCACTGCAGTCCGGCATCAGATATGCTGAAGCTGGTGTTTTTGGATGATGGACCCGGCTTCTCATCTGAGGGCCTGAAAGTGGCTGCACAGCCCTA
>JAHHRX010000015.1 GCA_020025545.1 Oscillospiraceae bacterium
ACCTTATCCCCCAACAGAAACATAAAAAATGCGGTTGCAAATCCATGTGCTGCATCATACGGTACACCGGAAATATACAGGATTTTCAGAGAAGTCCAACTCAGTTCCACACCGGATGCCGGAATGGCACTGGCCATAACCATAGCCGCAATATTCATAATTCCGCCGTAGATAATAAAAGTAGCAAAGAAGCCATACAAAGCAAGCGTCACATCATCCACCGGCAGTCGTTTTCGCTGGATCAAAAGTCCGGCAATCAGGCCAATCGCTCCGAACACATACAGTCTCCATCCGAAAAACTGCTCGCCTTCCTGATGAAACACCAAAAAGCTCAAATAGCCCGCCAGCAGCGATACCAAAATTCCGATTACAGGTCCCAATACCACTTGGAAGCTCTGGGATTTGAGGCGATCTACCTCCACCTTGTTAAAAATCAGTCCTGACAGGAAGCCCAAAATGCCCCAGCAGACCATCTGCCATGGCGTCCACGGCCCCTGTCCTGCAAAGAAATTAACAAAGAAGCGAGCTGTAGCGCCCACCAAAAAGCCAGCCTCCGGTCCAAGAGAAATTCCGGAAATCATAACCAGAGCCGTTCCCGGCTGAAATACACCAAGTCCCACCGTGTGGGTAGCAAAATTTCCGGCCACCGTCAGTGCGGACATCATCGCAACCATGACAATCTCTCTTGCCTTCGGTTTTCTTTTTTCAAACACCATGAAAAAAGGTACCAGCGTACCAATCAGGATCACGATGCTGAGGGCAAGATATACGCTGTTCATATTTTTGGTTTTATCGGCTGTCTGATCCGTCCAAATTACGATACCCATTACAAGCGGAACCAGAATGGCAATAATCAAAGCGGTAGTAATGGTTCGCTTTTTTCGGGCCTTTAAATATCCGGCTGCATCAAATTGGCGTCGCATAAATCAATCACATCCTGACAAGTAACAGCATCCTCAAATATATTCCGGGACATACGGTTGGATGAAGTTGTATAAAAACTGTTTCCGCTGAAAAATGCACGTGGGGTATCGCAGGAAACAATGTCACCGTCAAATACCATGCAGCAGCGGTCTGCATACTCTGCGGCAAACTCAATATCATGGGTCACCATAATAATGGTAACACCGGATCTTTGCAGTCTCTTGATAATGCCGGCAAGCACAGACTTGATATACGGATCCAAGCCCTTGGTGGGTTCATCCAGCAATAGTATCTTGGGTTTCAGCAGAAGGACCTTTCCCAAAGCCAATCTCTGTCCTTCGCCTCCGCTCAGATCATAGGGGTGGGAATCTGCCAAGTGGGAAAGCATCAAATCGGACAGCATTTCCTCCACCGCTTTTTCCTTATCCTCATACTTGCGTTTATCATAATACAGCGCTTCCATGAGCTCTTCCTTCACGGTAATTTCCGTAAACAAAGACTGGGGATTTTGCGGCAGAGAACCAACAACCACGTGGCTGTCCAGCTTCTGCACTTCCGTTCCGCGGATCAGTACTTTCCCGCGATAGGGCTTCAGCACACCGCTGATGAGCTTCAGCGTAGTACTTTTTCCTACGCCGTTTCCTCCAACCATGCAGAAGAATTCCCCGGGCTTTACATCCAGAGAAATTCCCCGAACGATGTCATTGCCGTTTCGGCTGTATCGGAACCAAACATCCTCCAGCTTTACCTCGGCCTCCTGTTCCGGCTCCCGGCGGCATTTTGCTGTGAGTCTGTCTTTCAGGGTTATGTGGCCGTGGTCTACCGATTCCATCGGAGATTTTCTGCTGACTTTTACGCCGTTAGGGAACAGTGCATTCAGCCATATTCTTCCATCCCGGACGGTAACCGGGCATTTTCCCTCCGGTTTTACCTCCGCAAATATCTTCATTGCCGCAGGAAGCCCCTGATACATAACATTTTTGTTCTCGCCCAAATACGATGCCACCTTTTCAATTTCATCGTAAATCAGCACTTTTCCGTTATCCATAACAATCGCCTTATCCGCCATGGGGAATACCTCTTCCAGCCGATGTTCGGATATAATAATTGTAGTGCCAAGCTCACGATTGATCCGCTGAAGCGTTTCCAGGAACTCCATGGAAGCAATGGGATCCAGCTGAGAGGTCGGCTCATCCAGAATCAGGACTTTGGGCTGCATAGCCATAATGGATGCCAAATTCAAAAGCTGTTTCTGTCCGCCGGACAGGTCACAGATATTTTTGCGGAACCATGTCTGGATTCCGAAAAAGCTGGCCATCTCTGACACCTTGCGGCGGATGGTCTGATTGGGATATCCCAAACTTTCTAATCCGAAGGCCATTTCATGCCACACCTTGTCGGTAACGATCTGGTTTTCCGGATTCTGCTGAACAAATCCGATTTCCTGCGCACTTATGCGATCATCCAGTTCCGAAATTTCTGTGCCGTTGTAGCAGATCTCGCCTTCCAATTCCCCGAAAGGCATTAAATTCTTTTTCAGCTGACGCAGAAGTGTACTTTTCCCACATCCGGATTTTCCGCAAAGCACGATAAACTGGGACGGTTCAATGGCAATGCTGACATGATCCAAGGCAGGCCTCGCAGCACCCGGATATGAAAAAGTCACCTGTTTTAATTCAATTTCAGCCATCTTTGTTCTCCTTTGATATCTACAACCGTGGGCAGGATCAACAGCAGGAAATAGCATACCGCAATCGGTATCTGCACGCTCCAGGCAGTCGGAAACAGGATTGCCGGGTAATAGTAAATATTATTGACCCCGTAAAAGCATCCCGCCATTACAATCACTGTCAGCAGCAAAATAGCCACCAGCAAATTCTTGTCTCGTTTGGTAAACTTAAAAATATGGAAGCTTGTACGGCCACGAAGTCCATAGCCCCGCGCTGTCATGGAATCCGAAGTTTCGATTGCCGCTTCTAATGACCAGGCAATCAAAATCGACAGTTCCTTTGCAAGCAGTCTTCCCTTCTTTATAAAATCCCATTTTCCGAATTTACGCCCCATGCCCCGCTGGCCCTGATGGATCTCATGGAATCGCGCTTTCAGCAAAGGAACAAACCGAAAGCACATGGAAATCAGCAGCGCAATCACCGGAACCACACGACCGAAAAGGTAGATAATCTTATCAGCGGTCATAATTTTGTTAAAACAGGAAAACCATATTACAACACTCACCAGCATGGCGGCTGACGCCAGTCCGTAAAGGATCGCTTCCATGGTAATAGCGTTTCCGTTGAGATAAAACAGAACGGTCACCCCGCGGTGATTGGCAAGCGGGTTCAGAATCATTGTAAATACCAGTACCGGGACAGCAAAAAGCAGATAAAAGCGCATGCAGCTCCATCCCTGCAGCACCACGGAATATACCAGTCCCCCAAAAAGTGTCAGCGCCAGAAATACCGGGTTCATGGAAAACATCGATATGATAATCACCGAGCAGAAATATAAAAATGTAACGACGGGATGGTAGGAAGCAAAATTACTTTCGTCCCCCAGTCCCACATATGGATTTTTCATCGATCATTCTCCTGTAATTTAGGAATATTCCGGATTGGTGTTTGAATGTCAATCATAATACTGGTCGCCCACATCCTTGCCGATATTGCAGGTGTAGCACCATACAATCGCATCCCCGGGCTTAATTTTATAACTGTGACATCCATAATTGGGGAACCATCCGTTCACCTTATACATCCATCCGGAACCGCTGCCGGCATCAAATTCATAAAGATGATTGATTCCCTCTATATAGGCTCCGCCGCTATATGCCAGCTCATGGCGGAATTCCATCTGGATGCCTTCTTCTCTGGTGATCCGCTTCAGCAGTTCAAAGACCGTTTCCCCTTCAATAAATTCGACTTTGGTCGTGGCCAGAATGGTACCGTCCTTGGGAATATAGGGAGCAACCTCTGGCCTTGTCAGTTTACTGGTGTCTACTACGGTATCACAGCGAATCTCAATGGTGCAGTAATTCTTCGGGGGTTCCGTTGCCGGCGGTTGTGTCGGCGCCACAGCCGGTGCCTGCGTCGGAGCCGAGGTACTTTCGTGTGGTTTCGCATGGCCCTGCTCTGTAGGTGCGGGCGCCTCTGTCGGAACCGTTTGTGTCGCATCAGGAGAAGTTTCGCCGCCGGTGGCTGGCGTATCCTGCGTCGGCTGCGTTGTTTCATTCTCTCCAGTTTCAGGGGTACCGCAGAAAATGAAGTACACGCCGCCCTCAGCAATTGCAAAGGACACCTGTCCATCGCTGATCCGCGACGGAATGGGCTCACCAATCTCTTGGGCAGCAGGATTGAAACGATATACCTGCACATTGTCAGAGGCGCTAACATTTTCCACAGAAACGGTAACCGTCAAAGCACACGGGAAACTCCCGTTATGCAGAAATACCACCGCAAAGCCGGACAGATTCAGCTGTTCTTCATATTTTTTCAGGACATCTGTGTAGTTCAGCTCCTGTTTAACACCCAGATTAATTGCCGTACCTTGCTGAATGTCAGCGGCTGAAAATTGCCAGTGAACCGACTGAGCATCCGACAACCGGGTGGATTTCTGAAAGTCCTTCCCCTCCGAAATCAGCTTCTGCACATCACTTTCGGAAAGGCAGTCTTTGTTGCCTGCTTTCTTAAATTCCTTGATAGAATCGCAAAAATCATTGTAGTATTCCTTGATTTTGCTGTGCTTCAGGTTCTTTTCCTGTACTACAGCTTTGGCTTCCCGGATCTTCTCCAAAAATGCATCCACGGTATACTGCGAATACTGGCCATTATCGTTTCCAATCTCCACCACCGCTGCTTTTTCGGCTGCTTCAATTTTGGAATTCAGGCTTTTATAATAGTCCGCCGGTTCAATGGTAAATTTCGCAATAAACCCAATTATCCACAGGCCCAAAATCGAAAGCAATATAATTTTTCTGATTTTTCTTTTCTTCTCGGGATTCATAAGCAGGCAACCTTTCTATTTGGGATAGCAGTTGAAAAAACAAAGAGAATCAAGCGGACAATAAATTGTCCGCTTGATTTCTTAAGTAGGCATAAAATCAGCGTGTCTTCATTTTGCGCTGCTGCATAGATACGATCATCAAAGCAGCGGCAGACATCACAGCAAGCACAAGCAAAAGCGCTGCGGTATCACCGGTCTTGGGGTTTTCCGGCTGCGGCTTAACAGCAGGTACTTCCTTAAATGCCTCTACAGCCTCCTTGATTTCAGGAAGCTTATCGTAATTCCTGACATACTTACGGTCTGCTTCGATAATTTCCTGATAGAACTGCTCAGCATCGGCAATCCATTCCTTCATCTGATTGACATTGTCCTTATTGACCTTCTCTGCCATCAGCTTTTCCATCAGCAGATTTACAAGATCCACCTTGGCGGGACTTACATACTGCTCGATCTCCGTGATTTTCTGCAGGTCGGATGCCGCCAGGCCTTCCAGTGCCTTATTGATTTCCTTAAGATCCTTTGCGGTTTCCAGAGTAACCTTCTGACCGCTGAGCTTCTCCAGAATCAGCTTGCCGGCGTCATTCATCTGCTTGACAATTGCATTGACCTTTTCCTGTGCTGCCAGCAGCTTGTCAGCACCGACAACATTCTTCTTAGCCTTATCACTCAGGCTCTCATAGCGGCTGATCAGCGCATTGACAGCGCCCTGATCAGAAGAAGTAAGGGTATAAAGTTCCGGCATTGCAGCAATATCCTTATTGAGGGCTTCCACAAGCTTAGCCTCGTCCAGATCACGGATTGTTTCTGCAGCAGCCAACAGTTTGTCAGCGTTGGTGATCTGTTTCTTTGCCTCGTTGGAGAGCTTATTGTAAGCATTCATCAGAACCTGAACGGCTTCTCTGTCAGCCTGAGTAATTTTCTCGGGCAGTGCCGCGATCTGCGCATTCAGGTCTACAGCCTCAATGCTCTGAAGAATGCCAACCAGCTTGTCGTATTCCTTCACCCTAGCCTGCTCTTCCTTGCTCAGGGCATTATAACGCTCGATCACTCTGTCAATCTCTACAAGGTTATAGTACTTCACTCCGGTACCTGCAGCCAGACGGGCGATCTGGCGGTCAACATCCTCAGCCGTTACGGCAGAAGCAGTCTGTGCATCCTTTCGGCCGCAGACATAAAGATTCTTATCATCCTGATACCACACCAGATATCCATTGGGAGCAACTGCCACGGTCTGAGAGCAGAAATTGCCGCTGTCAGCAGTGGAGCTGACGGTGAATGCCTCGTAAGAAGGCTCCGTCTGGCCTTCCCGGTCAGTCAGAATCCAGAAGTTCTGTTTATCCGTGCACTTATAGGGCACTACATAAATGTAAACCTGATTGCCGTTTTCTTCCGTAGCATAGGCCGTAGAAATTGCAGCAGAACCCTTGGTAACCAAGCCATCGACGGTGTAGATGGTCTGCATGGTATTGGCATCAATCACATGGAAAGGCTCTGCGGAGCCCATGGTGCCGCCGCCACCGCCCATATAAATGCGATCATTATAAATAACGGGGGTGGACTGGGTGCCGCCGTTAGCCGTACCGGACTTCCATTCCTTCATGTTCTCCCGGTCAAGCGTGCCATCCGGGTTGACAGGATAGGCCAGAATGGATGCGCCCTTATCAGGGTTATTGGCTGCAACGTAAAGGCAGTTTCTCTGCTCATTGTAGACCAGAGTGGATTTGCTCGTATAGCCGGGCAGCTCAAGAGTATCTACGACCTTACCGGTCTTATACTCTACTGCATGAATCAGGCTGCGATTTTCGCTAAACTTGCTGCTTTCGCTGAAATAAACACAGTCACCTGCGAATGCAGCGCCGTTCCAGCTAAAGCCAACGCCAAGAGAAGCAGGCAGTGTCCAGACGGGCTCTTTGACCTCATTGGGGGAATTGGGATCTTCATCCTCAGTCGTATAGCATACATAGTTACTGGTATCGCTGAAGCCTCCGGTAACAACATAGCCATCATGTGCCATCAGAGGGGTCTGCATTGAGCCCATGGCTGCATCCGTGGTGACATACAGCTGCTCAAGCGTCTCGGCATCAAAAACGCGCAGATAGGAATACTTAATTGCCTGATGCTCGGGAACATCCTGGGACAGTGTGTTCCGCTCCAGCGGGACAAAGATCTTACCGTCTGCGTAGGCGATATGGATAAAGAACTGGCTAAAGGGATTTGCGAAGACCTTAGTCTTTGCAAGCTCCTCACCGGTTTCCAGATCGTATTTACGCAGATACTGGGAGCTGTAAACATAGATATTGTCGCCTACAATCAGCGGGCTGCCGGGGGTGTCGGTCCAGGAAGAACCGGTCTTCAGCATATGCTTGATTTCAAACTCATCCTGATTCCGGGGAGTTTTGCTGTCGTACACGCCCTGAAGGCCTTCCTGTCCCAGGAACTGGGAATAGTTCAGCTTGCTGCCCTCGGTAAAAGGCTTCAAAGGCTCCCTTTCTGCTTCTGCAGTTACGGTTGCCACAGTTGTGTTTTGGCCTCCAATTTCGGCAGCAGAGCCCAGAAATGTGAATTGTGTCAGCACAAGCACAAAAATCAGAGCTGCTGACAAAGGTTTCAGGAGACTTTTGAGATTTGTTTTTTTCATTGCTACCTTCCTCTCAAGTTTATCGTTTACCAAATGGTAAAGGACTCCATCGGCACATATTGTAATACTTACATCCGGCAGCATGTCGTAGAAAAACCGAGACTCATTTTAAAGTCCCGGCTTAATTCTCTGAAATTGATTAGGCCAATACTCCGTCAGCAATCAAAAGAAAACTATATGCAGGTCTCCTGACTCAGGATTCATCATTTGCACCCATCCTTCCCAAAAAAACTTTCAGTGGATATGATAGCGGCTGCAAATTCATCCATTACAGTGGCGGGACCGCGCAGGATTCTCACCTGCTTCCCTCTTAGCTTTGTATTACCAAAGACATATAGCCCATATGAAATTTTCAAATATTACAGGTACCAATGCAGATTCTATAGTACCGCATACGGGATATAAAGTCAATACCGTTTCCCCTTTCTCTCTTCCTATTTCCTGATATTCTGCAAAATTCCCACAGTTTTCAACAAAAAATGGCACTCCCCGGGCAAATGAGGAGTGCCACCATTCCACGGCGTTTCCGCCGAGAAGCCAACAGAGAAGCTGCAAGCAAAATATAACTAAGGAGAAACACGGTAGTTATTTTTGAGAAGGAATATTCATGGAACCGGACCTGCAAATCGGGCCCCATGAAAAGGAAAACACATTTCCTCAGAGCATAAGGAAACGGACACATTAAGCGAAAAGTCACCTCTGCCGGCAGACCACATTATACCAGATTTTTCCATTTCGTAAAGTGTTTTTTGAAAGTTTGTATATTCTGTCGAAATTTTTTCCCATATTTTCCACTCATTTTTCCACATAATCCCCCGCAACCGCCTTTCTGCTTTGTGTTTTTATGGCGGTGCATGGAAGGCATTGGACGCTCTGCCTCCAAAAAGGAATATCCGCATTTTGTTGATTATTCCACAGATTTAAGCGCTTCTGCCATATTGATTTTTTCCAGCCGGAAATAGAAAACAGCATCAACGACAGCCGCAGAAACCAGTGTCAGCACAATGGCGTACACATAAGATGGCCACAGGAGTTTCGGCAGGAACCACACAAGGTCGATCTTCACCTGATGGATTACGAAGTCCAGCAGAAATTTTCCCCCCAGCAGGCCCAAAGCAGCCCCCATGACAGAAAGCAGAATGTTTTCCTTAAACACATACGCAGAGGTTTCTTTGGAATTGAAACCCAGCACCTTGATCGTGGCAATCTCCCGGATTCGTTCCGTGATGTTGATGTTTGTAAGGTTATACAGAACAATGACCGCCAGCAATCCCGCACAGATGACAATGGTAACAACCACCATATCCAGTGCATCCAGCATGGTGTTTACCATCTGTGCCACTTCTTCACTGACCGTTACATTCATTACACTCGTCTGCTCGCTGATGGAAGTGCTGAGCGCACCGATATCCACCCCGTCAGCAGCGATCACATAGGCCATCTGGCACCCCGGAGCTTTCCCCCATTGATGAGCCAGTGTATCCGGAGAAACCATAATATAGTTGCTCACATGATTGTCATAAATGCCGGATACCCGAACCGTAAGCTTCTGCATATCGGTATCATACACCGTCAGCTCATCCCCGACGGAAATATCCAGTGCCTCTGCAGCACCCACGGATACCAGTGCCTCGTCAAGTCCCGGCAATGCAACCGCCTTTTTGCCCCGATGGAAGTCAATAAATCCTGCGCTATCCTCATTCATGGCAGTAAGATTTATATTCCATGTCCGCCCCCCATGGGTCAGCTCTACCTGACTCTGGTAGAAGAATCCGATGCGCTCGGCATCGGTGCCAACGGCATCCGCAAACTGCTGCTTGGCGGTATCGTCCAGGCTGTCCGAAAAATAAACCTCCATATCATAGTGGGCAATGTCTTCGAACTGATAATCCACAATATGTCCGATAGAATCACGAACGCCGAAGCCTGTCAGCAGCAGGGCTGTGCATCCGCCGATGCCTACCAGCATCATCAGCATTCTTTGACGATAGCGGAATACATTTCTCAGCGTAACCTTATTCAGGAAACTGAACTTGTTCCAGAAGGGCAGCCGCTCCAGCAGGATCTTCCTGCCTGCTGCGGGTGCCTTGGGACGAATCAGTTCCGCCGGCACTTCCCGTAGCGTCTTACGGCAGGTATACCAGGTCACTAGCAAGGAAACCGCTGTATAGCCCGCCACAACTGCGATGCAAAGGGGCCAGTTGATCGTCAGAACCACTCTGGGCGTAATATTAAACATGACTTTGTAAGTATCCCACAGAATCCACGGGAATGCCACACTGCCGATAAGGGCGCCAAAACTGCATCCCAATATGGCTGCGCTGCCCGAATAGAACAGATACTTCCACATAATGGTGCCGTTTCCGTAGCCCATTGCCTTCAGCGTGCCGATCTGGGTGCGCTCCTCTTCCACCATTCTGGTCATTGTGGTGATGCACACCAGCGCCGCCACAAGCATGAAGAATAGCGGCAGCACCCGGGCAACACCCGCCAAAATATTGGAATTGCTGTCAAGTGCCGTGTAACCCATATTGGTCTCACGGGTCAGTACATAAGAATCCGGCTCTGCCATTTCATTCAGGGTCTTTCTGGCATCGTTCAACTGCACTTGGGCATCATTCAGTTCTGCTTCCGCCTTGGCAAATTCTGCCTCGGCCTCAGCCTTTCCGGATTCATATTCTGTCCGGCCGCTGTCCAGTTCCTTTTGGGCATCTGCAAGCGCCTGCTTGACTTCTTCCAGCACACCGGTCTGCTTTTTCAGTTCGGCACGGCCCTTCTCCAGCTCACGCTCACCTTCCGATAGCATGGCTTCGGCGGAAGCAAACCGGCTGTCCGCCTCTGCGAGGCCCTTCTTGTATTCCTCAAAACCCTGATCGATTTTTCCCATGCTTTCGGTTAGAGTAGTCTGGGTCTGCTCCAGCTCCATCCGCTTTGCATCAAGAGCCTGCCGCTGGTTCACAAGATCCAGACGCTTCTGCTCCAGATCCATCTTCATAGCCAGCGCTTCTTCCCGCTGGGCTGTCATTTCTTCCAGCTTTGCCGTCTGCTCATTAAGGTGTTCCCGAATACCCGCAATCACATCCTCAGGTGTATCCGGGGTCTGCTCTGCTATCTCAAGCGCCATCTGGGACAGCTTCACATCGGTATTCAGAAGCTCGATCATCGTATTTAGATTGGGAAGATTGGCATTTATCTGGTTGAGTCCGTCATCCAGCTGAGCAATGCCTTCATCAATCTGGCGGATGCCGGGCCGAATCTGATCCAGTCCGGACTGTACCTGCTTTAAACCGGAGGACACCGCATTGTAGTTATTGAGCAGTTCTGTCTTCGTTGCATCCAGCTTGCCATAGGTTTCTTTCTTCCCGGTATCGAGTTCCAAGCGGGAGGCCGCAAGTTTTTTCGTATTTTCTTCCAGCAAACGACTGGCATCCTGAAGCTGCCTTTCGCCGTCAGTTATCTTTTCCTGATTGGCCTTCAGCTGAGCCTCGCCCTCCTGCAATTTTCTGAGGGCGTCGGCAAGCTCTACAAGGGCTTCGTCCTTTTTCTGCTGGTATTCCTTGCGTCCGTTTTCATATTCCTGTAGCCCGGCCGCATATTCCTCCTCACCCGCCTGCTTCACAGTCGCATACCGATTATGTGCAAGCGCGGCAACGGCATCTTTCATCTGCTCCGCCGCTGTATCCATAGCTTTTTTGTAGGATGAAGTGTAGATCTGCCACTGTCCCGGAATGGTCACATTAATCTCCGTAAAATAGTCTACAGCAAAAGCTTCCTCGGGAATATAAAGATAATTGTCTATGGTACCGTCGCCAATGGAGGTGCTTCCCCGGGAAGTATCCATATAAATCGGCGTGCTGATATAGCCGACCACTGTAAAGATGCGTTCATGGAGGCTTTCGAGGGTTTTCTTGTCGTTGTTTTCGGAAATCGTAATCTTGGTTCCCAGCAAAGCATCTGTAGCATTTGAGCCATCCACCAGACATTCGTCGGGTTTGGTGGGCATCCGGCCTCCCAGAAGATAGACCTTGCTGACCGTCTTGGGCACAGAATGAATCCGATAGACAGCATCCTTTTCTCCGTCATTTTGCGCAATGAACGCATCCAAAAATCGACCGCCCTCAGCACTTTCGATGCCATCCATGGCGGCAACCGTCTGAACATCCTCATCGCTCCAGCCGTAACTGTTCACCAGACGCAAATCAAACATATTTTGGCTGTCCGTATATTGCTGACCCGTGGCAACCATGTCTGTCCTCGTGACACGAAGACCCACAAACATACCTGAACCCAAAGCAATGATAGCCATAATGGCAATATAGCGTCCAATGGATTTCACAATGGACTGCTTCAGATTTTTACGCATGATATTTTTCATTACCATTCAATCTCCGCAACATCCACAGGGTGTTCATTGATTTCCTTAGAAACCACCGTTCCGTTTCTGACCTTGATGACTCTATCTGCCATGGCTGTAAGTGCCCCGTTATGGGTGATGATAATGACGGTCATACCGGTTCTGCGGCCGGTATCCTGCAGCAGCTTCAAAATAGCTTTGCCGGTCTGATAGTCCAAAGCACCGGTGGGCTCGTCGCAAAGAAGCAGCTTGGGATTCTTTGCCAGTGCCCGGGCAATGGCAACACGCTGCTGCTCACCGCCGGAAAGCTGACTGGGGAAATTCTTCATTCGCTCGCCAAGCCCCACATCCCGCAAAACTTCTTCCGCATCCAGCGGATTCTTGCAGATCTGATTGGCAAGCTCCACATTTTCCAGAGCTGTGAGATTGCCGATCAGATTGTAGAACTGAAATACAAAACCTACATCCTCACGGCGGAAATTGGTCAGCTGCTTGCGGCTGAATCTGGAAATCTCTCTGCCGTCCAGCATAACCTTACCGGAAGTCAGAGTGTCCATGCCCCCCAGAATGTTCAGCAGTGTAGTCTTGCCTGCACCGGAAGGGCCGACAATCACCACAAGTTCCCCTTTCTCCACGGTAAACGAAGCGTCATGCAGTGCGTTAATCGACACTTCTCCCATATGATATATCTTCCCGACATCGTCAAATTCCACAAATGCCATGCTACTCGCCGCCTATTTCTTTGATTGTTTTGATTATAGCATAGGAATTCCGGGCAAAATGAAATATTCTATGAATTATATATAAAAAAACAAAGACGGAGAAAAAACATTCTCCGTCTTTGCGCTATTTTTTGCGAAATGCCAGCAGTTTGCTGCCGAAATAATTGAGTACCACGACCAAAACGCTGGTAATCAGTTTCATCCAGTTTCCGTTCCACCCTAAAAAGTCTACCGTAAGAAACAGGATTCCGGTTTCCAGCACCCCGGAACCGATCCGGCAGCCCATAAATTTGGTAAACTCCGGCCACACCACCGATGCCGACCAGTCATGGCTTTTAAATACAAAGGGCTTATTGGTCACAAAGGCAAAAATGACCGCCGCCAGCCATGCAATCATATTGCTGACCCCGGCGCTTAAATGCAGGCCGTTGAGGCACGGCAGATATATCACATAGTTTACTGCCGTTGTAAGCACTCCGAAAAACAGGTAGGCAATCACATCATAGTACCGATTCCAAAGTGCCTTGGCTTTTGTTCCCATCAGAGTCCCAGATCCTCCCCAACCAAAATAAATTTGATCCGTCCCGCAGGGCGGCAATGGCGGGTAATGACGATCTGATTGCAGATGCACCCCTCCGCCTTGCAGTCCGCACAGGTTCCCGTAACTTCACAGGGAGTAGCGTTATTAAAGCGCTGCTTGTTCATAGGAGCCGCCACCGTTCTGGCACGGCGGAAAGCGTCCTCCAAGCTGTCGCAGACTTTGTTCATTCCTGCGATTACCAGCACGGACTTAGGCCCATAGATAGTAGCTGCCACCCGGTTGCCTGTGCCGTCGATGTTCACCATCTGACCATCGATACTGAGGGCATTGGCACCTGTGAGAAATACATCCGCAAACATACTCTCCCGGGCCACAATGTCCTTTTCCTCTTGCGTTTTGCAGGCGCCGCGATCCAAGGGCCGATAATCTCCCTTGCGAAGGGCATCCATAAGGCCGATCTGTTCTGCGGACATAGCACCGCCCCAGCCCACGCTTGCTCCTTCCGGAATCAGCTCCAATGCCTTTTTCAGAGCCTCCTGCTGATTGGCACAGTAATATGCTTCAAAATGACGCCCTTGTAAATTTTTTACCAGCCGGGCACCTCTTTTTTCATAATAGATTTCTCTCGGTGTTGCCATAACGCATCCCCCTTTTTTTCATATTCTATCCCAAACCATCGGAAAAGTAAAGCCCCGCAAAAAGCAGCGGAACGCACATGCGCTCCGCTGCTCTGCCGATTAAATCAAGGTAGATCCCAGAAATTTTTCCAGCGCTGCAATTTTCAGGCTGGTACAGAATACCTCCATTGCCTTTTCCAGTTCCTCAATGGGCGGGTAGCTGGGAGCAATGCGGATCATGGAATCGTGGGGATCAACACCATAGGGATAGGTCGAGCCTGCCTCGGTCATATGGACACCGGCCTCCTGACAAAGCTCCAGAGTTCTCTTGGCAGTTCCGGGCATGGCAGCCACACAGACAAAATAGCCGCCCTTGGGCAGATGCCAGTGGGCAATGCCCCGGTTAGTCAGCTCCGCACGAAGCATTTTGAGCACAAGCTTGAACTTGGGCCCCAAAATCTCTGCGTGCTTTTTCATCAGCTCCAGAGTATGTGCCTTATCCTTCAGGAATTTTACATGCCGCAGTTGGTTGATCTTATCATAGGAAATCGTCTGCACCGCAATGAGATTCATAATGTAGCGGATGTTTTCTTCTGAGGATGCCATAACGGAAATACCGGCACCGGGCATGGTGATTTTGGATGTGGATGCAAATTCAAATACCATATTGGGTCTTCCCGCCTCTGCACAGAGGGAAATGATGTCGGGGAAAGGCTCGAATTCACCGGCAAATTCGTGGACACAGTAGGCATTGTCCCACATAATGAGGAAATCCGGTGCAGCAGGCTTGAGGTTTGCGAACCGCTGAATGGTCACATCGCTGTAACAATATCCCTGAGGATTGGAATATTTCGGCACACACCAGATGCCCTTTACCATGGGATCCGTCACCAGTTCCTCAACAATGTCCATGTCAGGGCCGTCGGGAGTCATCGGAACGGTAATAAGTTCAAATCCGAAGCTCTCAGTAATGCGGAAATGGCGGTCATAACCGGGAGAAGGGCAAAGGAATTTCACTCTTTCCTCCTGTCCCCAGGGCTTGGGGCTGTCTTTCAGTCCGTGGATATAGGCATGGGAAATGAGGTCATACATCATGCTGAGGCTGGAGTTGCCGCCAACAAAGGTTTCATTCCACTTGCAGCCCAGCACATCCGCCCAGTAGTCCCGGGCACAGCGCAGTCCTGCAAGGTCACCGTAGTTGCGGCAGTCATCCCCGTCGATAATGCAGTCATCGGGGTCATGCAGCACCGTCAAAAGGCCGCTCACCAGATCCAGCTGCTGCTGACTGGGCTTTCCCCGTGCCATGTTAAGATCCAGCTTTTCCTCTTTCAGCTTCTCGTACCGAGCCAGCATTTGCTGTGCCTCCACGCGGAGTTCTTCCCGGCTTTTGCAAGAGTAGGTAGCCATGTCCATCATCCTTTCTTCATAAAAAGTTTTAATCATAAAATATTATATGCTATCCTTTTATAAAATGCAATATTCGCATGTGGAAAAATTCATTTTTGTGTCGTGATTTTTTGCTTTGTTGCCATTGCACAAAAGGGTTCCCTCCCAAAAGCGACCTTTTCATACATTATTTTGCTTGCTTTTTAAGAGCACCTGGCATAAAATTGAACTGATTAACTTGAAATTTCCCGCCGTGCGGCGCTGCATTTTCCACTTGAAGTTGAATCCGTTTTGATATCTTCCCATTTTGGAAAGGATGGTCATTATGAGTCACGCAGTCAATGTGCCGGAGCTTTTTGGCAGTGATGTTTTCAACGAAGCTGCCATGAAGCAATATCTGAAACCGGAGATCTATTCCGCATGGAAGCGGTGTGTCAGTACCGGATCTCCCCTTCCGCTGGATGTGGCAAACGAAATCGCTGAGGCCATGAAGGTCTGGGCGATTTCCAAAGGCGCCACCCACTACACCCATTGGTTCCAACCCATGACCGGCATCACCGCCGAAAAGCATGACTCCTTTATCGCCCCCGTTGGTGATGGCCGTGTGGTCATGGAGTTTTCCGGCAAAGAATTGGTGCGCGGCGAGCCGGATGCCAGTTCCTTTCCCTCCGGCGGTCTGCGAGCCACCTTTGAAGCCCGCGGCTACACCGCATGGGATCCCACTTCCTTTGCATTTGTGAAAGACGACAGTCTCTACATCCCCACATGCTTCTTTTCTTACACAGGCGCAGCGTTGGACAAAAAGACACCGCTTCTGCGGTCTCTGGATGAAATTTCCCGGGAGGCCCTGAGAATTCTGCGGCTGTTTGGAGATACAGAAACAAAGCGTGTTCATGTTTCCGTAGGACCGGAGCAGGAGTATTTTCTGATTCCGAAATCTCTCTACGCACAGCGTGAAGACCTGCGACTGACCGGGCGCACCCTTTTCGGTGCCTCTGCTCCTAAGGGACAGGAGCTGGATGACCACTATTTCGGCACCATCCGCACCCGGGTTTCCTGCTTTATGAAGGATCTGGATGAGCAGCTATGGAAGCTGGGCGTTCTTTCCAAAACAAAGCACAATGAAGCTGCACCTGCCCAGCATGAGCTTGCTCCGATTTACTCTGAGGCCGGAAATGCCTGTGATGCCAATCAGCTGGTCATGGAGATTATGAAAAAGTGCGCTGCCAAGCACGATCTTGTGTGCCTGCTCCATGAAAAGCCCTTTGCCGGCGTCAATGGTTCGGGCAAACACAACAACTGGTCCCTCTGTACAGATTCCGGCAAAAATCTCTTCAGCCCCGGCAAAACCCCCAGTCAGAACGCCCAGTTTCTTGTGTTTCTGGCAGCCTTTCTCAAGGGCGTGGATGAATATCAGGATTTTCTCCGCTGCACAGTTGCCAGCCCCGGAAATGATCAGCGCTTGGGTGCCAGTGAAGCGCCTCCCGCCATTATTTCGGTGTTTCTCGGGGACGAGCTTACTGCAATTGTGGATTCTGTCATCCACGGCAATAACTACGAGGACCCCGCCAAAAGCGTCATGCGCATCGGTGTAGATGTGCTGCCTGCTATCCCCAAGGATACCAATGACCGCAACCGCACCTCCCCTATTGCCTTCACCGGCAACAAGTTTGAATTCCGAATGCTCGGCTCTTCCCAGTCCATTGCAGGTCCCAACATCGCCCTCAATACCATCATGGCAGAGGAACTCGGGAAATTCTCTGATGTTCTGGAACAGGCGGAGGATTTTGATGCCGCCCTGCAAAAGCTGGTTTGCGACACCTTCACCGCCCACAAGCGGATCATTTTCAACGGAAACAGCTATTCCAAGGAATGGGAGCAGGAAGCCGCCCGGCGGGGGCTCAGCAATCTGCCCTCCACCGTAGACGCCCTCCCTCAGTACATATCCGAGAAAAACATCCGGCTTGTCACCAAGCACAGGATTTTCTCCGAACAGGAATTCCGGGCCCGATACGAGATTCATCTGGAATCCTATTCTAAAATCATCTGCATTGAAGCCAAAACCGCTTTGGATATGGCTCTGCGCCAGATCTTGCCAGCTGCTCTTCACTACTGCCGGGATCTTTCCGATTCCATCGGAAAGAAGCAAAGCATTGGGCTAAGCTGTCATGTGGAAAAGTCCCTTGCTGAGCGGATCTCCGCTGCCGCAGACCGGCTCTATGACAGCTGTGAAGCGCTCAGAAAGATTCTGGACCAGATGCCGGAGGGCGCGCAGGCTGCTGCAAAGTGGTGCCACAGTGTAGTCCTTACGCAAATGGATACCATACGGGAATCCGCCGATCTGCTGGAACAGCTGACAGACAAATCCTACTGGCCATACCCCGTCTATTCTGACCTTCTCTTTTATTGATCACAAAAACCGGGCCTGCTCCCATCAATCGGAAGCAGACCCGGTTTTTATATATCTTGATGATTTTCGTCCACGGCGCTGCCGATCAGCCACAGGCAATTATGGAAAACTTTGTTCGAAATGCTGCCGGGATTCCCTTCACTTTCCGGTAGAGCCGAAGCCGCCTTCCCCTCTTGTGGTATCCGAAAGCTCGGAAACCTCCTGATAATCCGGTGTCAGCACCGGGGTAATCACCAGCTGCGCAATTCTCTCCCCGTGGGTCACGGTCTGAGAAACCGTGCCGTGATTGTGGAGCACCACCGTCACCGGTCCCCGGTAATCACTATCGATTACACCCACCTTGTTGGCAGGTGCCAGCCCCCGCTTGCAGGCGATACCGCTTCTGGCATACACCAGTCCGGCGCAGCCCTTCGGCACTTCCATAGAAAGTCCCGTGGGAATAAATACTGACTGTCCCGGAGCAATCACAACAGCTTCATCAAGGCAGGCGTAGAGATCTGCTCCCGCAGCCTCACCGGTTCCGTAAGTCGGCAGAATCGCCCGGGGATCCAGCTTTTTTACACTGATAGTATTCATACTGATCATTCCTTTCCGTTTTATTCATCCTGCCACAGCACAATACTGCCCGCCGCAAGGGTCTTCGGCACATCAATCAGCCGCTGATTGTCCGAGCCGCGGAACCGCAGGGAGAGATTTTTCCTTTCTTCCTCAAATGGCCCATCCACCAGCACATCCAGATACTGCAGATATTCTTCTGTCACTTCCCATGGGCCCAGCCGCTTTGCCAAAATATCCTTATCCAGCAGGTATCCTGTGAAGGCCCAGATGCTTTTTTCCGGGTACTTTTCCTTTACCTGCCGCAAAAGCTCCACAATGGCCGCCTGATTTACGGGTTCAAAGGGCTCGCCGCCCAAGACCGTCAGCCCCCGAATATAGGGCGGCTCCAGCAGTTTCAGAATTTCGTCCACAGTCTCCTGTGTAAAAGGCTCGCCGTAGTCAAAATCCCATGCCACTTCATTAAAACAGCCCTTGCACCGATGGGTACACCCGGAAACAAACAGGCTCACCCGCACGCCGGGGCCGTTGGCAATGTCACAATTTTTGATCGTAGCGTAATTCAATTGCTCCGCATCCTTCCTGCAATCCGCTCTGAGCGGGTGCCAAAATCATACACGCTCAGTATATCATATTTTTGGGGCTGCTTCCAGCTAAAATTCCCGCGTGGAAGAAAATAAATATTCTTGTGACGGCGCATCAAATCCGCTATAATAAAGAAAAGTCTGCAAAGGAGTCAGCCATGTATCAGACGCTTTCCTCTTATTACCGCAGCCGTTTCGGCTGTAAAGTATATAAACTTGCCATCGACTGTGGCTTCACCTGTCCCAATCGGGACGGTACTGTCGGAGTCGGCGGATGCCGATTCTGTTCTTCCCTGGGCGGCGGCGATTTTGCGGAGCATCAGGCCCTGAGTGTCGCCGAACAGCTGGAAAATGCGAAAAAACGGGTCAGCTTCAAAATAGGCGGCAAAGGGAAATATATTGCCTATTTTCAGTCCTTCACCAACACATATGCGCCCGTTGAAGTGCTGGAAAAGCTCTATCTGGAAGCCATGGATCCAGATAACATTGTGGGGCTTGCCATCGGCACCCGCCCGGACTGCCTGCCTGAGGAAATCGTGGAACTGCTGGCACGGCTCAATCGGATCAAGCCCATTTCCGTAGAACTGGGTCTTCAAACCGTCCACAATGAAACCGCCGCCGCATTTAACCGCGGCTACGAAACGGATGTCTATTTTGATGCCATTCACCGTCTGAAAGAAGCCGGCCTGGAAGTGGTGACCCACATTATTTTAGGGCTTCCGGGAGAAAACCGGGACATGATGTTGGAAACCACCCGTCAGGTCATAGCTGCGGGCACTGACGGAGTCAAGTTTCATTTGCTCCATGTTCTGAAAGGTACTCTTTTGGAGCAGGACTACCGGGAGGGAAAGTTTTCCTGCCTGACGGCGGAAGAATATGCCTCTGTTTTAAAAGACTGTCTTGCACTGGTGCCGGACAAAGTGGTTGTACACCGCATCACCGGGGACGGTTCCAAAAAGGATTTGGTAGCTCCCTTGTGGTCTGCCGACAAAAAACGGGTGCTTGCCTATTTGAATCAATTTCTGAATTCGTAAAATTTACAAAAATATCACACTTTTCCCAATAAAAAGCGCCGGATTCGGCTTGCCTTTTTCATTGGTCTGGATATAATAATACTAACGGACAGCACTGCACCTTTAAACTGCGCTGTCAGAAAAGGAGACAAAATCATGCCATATTTTTACGGATTTGACTGGACATACATTTATCTGGTGCTTCCATGTGTTCTGCTTGCCATATGGGCAAGCAGCAATGTAAACTCTACCTTCAATCGCTATTCCAAGCAGCTTTCCTCCCGGCGCATCACCGGTGCGCAGGCTGCTCAGCGTGTGCTCTCTGCCAACGGTGTCACCAATGTTCAGATTGAGCGGGTCAGCGGTAAGCTGACGGATCATTATGATCCCCGCAGCAATGTGATCCGGCTTTCCGAAGATGTCTACGACGCAACCTCCACCGCCGCCATCGGCGTTGCCTGCCACGAGGCCGGTCATGCCGTGCAGTATGCGCAGGAGTATGCTCCCATCAAGATGCGGGCCGCTATCATTCCCATAACCAATATCGGTTCCAAAATGGCTATGCCCCTCATCCTGCTGGGTCTGCTCTTTGGACTTGCCAGCGATATCTCTTTTACCTTTATCTATCTGGGCATTGCCTGCTTTGGTCTTTCCCTGATATTTCAGCTGGTAACACTGCCCGTTGAATTCGACGCCAGCCGCAGAGCCATGCGTGCCATTGAAAGCTCCGAGCTGCTTACCACCGAGGAGCAAAAAGGTGCCCGCAAGACACTGACCGCTGCCGCCATGACCTATGTGGCTGCCACCGCCGTCTCCCTTGCACAGCTTCTGCGGCTGATTATGATTTTCGGCGGCCGTCACAGAAACGATTGACTTTTCCCGTGTTTTACAACAATTTCCGCCCCGGTATTGACATCCGGGGCGGTTTCTTATATACTTTTACAAGTTTGGAAGTATAATGATCAGTGAAAGAGGACTTAAAAAATATGGAACAGCTTTTGGAACTTTATGAAACAATGGGTGTCTCCCCTGCCGTATATGCCTACGGTGAGAAGGCACTGGAAAAACTCAGAGATCGCTTTGATGCCATCGACAAGATTGCGGAATACAATCAGGCCAAGGTCATTGCCGCGATGCAGAAGAACCGGGTCTCCGCAGCGTGCTTTGCGGGTACCACCGGCTATGGCTACGACGACGTGGGCCGTGACACGCTGGAAAAGGTCTACGCAGATGTATTTCACACGGAAGCAGCCCTCGTCCGCCCTCAGATCGCCTGCGGCACCCACGCTCTTACCATTGCCCTGTCTGCAAATCTGCTGCCCGGCGACGAGCTTTTAAGCCCTGTTGGCATGCCCTATGATACCTTGCAGGAAGTCATCGGTATCCGCCCCAGCCCCTGCTCTCTGGCAGAGTATGGTGTCACCTACAATCAGGTAGATCTGCTGCCCGGCGGCGCATTTGACTACGAAGGCATCCGCAAAGCCATCAACCCCAAAACAAAAATGATCACCATTCAGCGCTCCAAGGGCTACGATACCCGCCCTACATTTTCCGTTGCGCAGATTGGTGAGCTGATTGCTTTCTGCAAAAACATCAAGCCTGACCTCATTGTCATGGTGGATAACTGCTACGGTGAATTTGTGGAAACCATGGAGCCTTCCGATGTAGGTGCCGATATGACCGTCGGTTCCCTCATCAAGAACCCCGGCGGCGGACTGGCTCCCGTTGGCGGCTACATCGCCGGTACTGCCAAGTGCATCAGCCGCTGCGGCTATCGTCTTTCCGCACCCGGACTGGGTCAGGAAGTTGGTGCCAGCGTCGGTCTGATGCAGAGCCTTTATCAAGGCTTCTTTCTTGCCCCCACCGTCGTGGCAGCTGCCGAAAAGGGCGCTATATTTGCCGCCAATCTCTACGAGCCTTTAGGCTTTAAGTGCATCCCCGGCGCAGATGAAAGTCGTCACGACATTATTCAGGCCGTGGAACTGGGCAGTGAGGAAGGCATGATTGCCTTCTGCGGCGGTATTCAGGCTGCTGCTCCCGTGGATTCCTTCGCCACTCCCATGCCTTGGGATATGCCCGGCTACGATGATAAGGTCATTATGGCCGCCGGTGCATTTGTGCAGGGCAGCTCTATCGAGCTTTCCGCTGATGGTCCTATCCGCGCTCCCTATGCTGTCTATTTTCAGGGTGGTCTTACCTGGTGCCACGCAAAGCTGGGTATCCTGCTGAGCCTCCAGAAAATGATAGATGCAGGACTCGTGAAATTCTAATCCTTGGATATGTAAACAAAAAGTCGCGGGAAATCCCGCGACTTTTTGCGTCCCACTTTCATTGACAGTCTCCTGCCGCTATGATATAATATCCTTCGATAAATTTATAAGTGTGCTTTTAAGCAGAAGGAGAAAATTATGGCAATGCAGAATCAGAACGCTCAGATGCTGGACGCTGTTTGTGGCTCCGGTGTCCGTGCTTCCATTTTGGATCGTCTTTCATCCGTTGATTTGTCCGCTTTCAATTCCCCTGACTACGCTGTTTTTCCCGGCTTTTGTGATGTGCATGTGCATTTCAGAGAGCCGGGATTTTCTTATAAGGAAACAATCCTAACCGGCAGTCTGGCCGCTGCTCGCGGAGGATATACAGCAGTCTGCACCATGCCTAACCTGAACCCGGTTCCCGACAGCAAGGTGCATCTTAAAGAGCAGCTGGATATCATCAAGCAGGATGGCATGGTCCGCATTTATCCCTACGGTTCCATCACCGTAGGACAAAACGGCGAGGAACTGTCCGACATGAAGTCCATAGCCCCCAATGTGGTCGCTTTTTCTGACGACGGAAAGGGTGTGCAGGACGAAGCGGTCATGCGCCGGGCCATGAAAAAGGCAAAAGCGCTGGGCAAGATCATCGTCGCTCATTGTGAGGACAATTCGCTCTTAAACGGCGGCTACATCCACGACGGCGAATACGCCGCCCAGAACAGCCACCGGGGCATTTCCTCGGAAAGCGAGTGGATGCCCCTTCAGAGGGATCTGGAACTTGTAAAGGAAACCGGCTGCGCCTACCATGTATGTCACATTTCCACCAAGGAAAGCGTGGAGCTGATCCGCAAGGCCAAGGCCGAAGGGCTGAATGTAACCTGCGAAACAGCCCCCCACTATCTGCTGATGGACGAAAGCTGGCTGCAGGAGGACGGACGCTACAAAATGAATCCCCCCCTGCGAGGCAAGGAAGATCGTGAAGCCTTGATCAAGGGTATTCAGGACGGCACCATCGACATGATTGCCACTGACCACGCTCCCCACACGCAGGAAGAAAAAAGCAAGGGCCTCGACGGCAGCAGCTTCGGCATTGTGGGATTGGAAACTGCTTTTCCCCTGCTTTACACCTATCTTGTAAAAGAAAATATCATTAGCCTGGAAACACTTCTGCGGCTTTTGGTAACCAACCCCCGCAAACGCTTTCACATCCCTATGGGCGTGGATTTCTCCATCTGGGATCTGCGTCAAAGTTATATTATCGATCCGGAAGATTTTCAGTCCATGGGCAAATGCACCCCTTTCACCGGCTGGCGTGTCAGCGGCAAATGCATCGCCACCGTATGCGACGGTAAACTGGTTTGGATGGAGAAAGTAAAGAACAATAAGTAAGCACAAACGGAGGCTAACAGTATGGCAAAGCGCAAAGATTTAAAGAAAATTATGATTATCGGTTCCGGCCCCATTGTCATCGGTCAGGCGGCCGAATTTGACTATGCAGGCACACAGGCCTGTCTTGCTCTCAAAGAGGAAGGCTATGAAGTTGTCCTTGTAAATTCTAACCCTGCCACCATTATGACGGATACGTCCATTGCCGACAAGGTGTATATGGAGCCCCTCACGCTTGAGTATGTGGCAAAAATCATCCGCTACGAGCGTCCGGACGCCATTGTCCCCGGCATCGGCGGACAGACCGGACTGAATCTTGCAATGCAGCTGCAAAAGAAGGGCATTCTGCAGGAGTGCCGGGTCGAGCTGCTGGGAACTTCCAGCGAGTCCATTGAGCGTGCCGAGGACAGAGAACTCTTCAAAGAGCTCTGCCTCTCCATCGGTGAGCCGGTAATTCCCTCTGAGATCACTTACGATTTGGAGCAGGCAAAGAAGGCCGCTGAACACATCGGCTATCCCGTGGTTCTGCGTCCTGCCTTTACTCTGGGCGGTACCGGCGGCGGCTTTGCCTATACCGAAGAAGAGCTGGTGGAAATCGGCACCAACGCCTTTAAGCTCTCTCCTGTTCATCAGGTGCTTGTGGAAAAATCCGTCAAGGGCTACAAAGAAATTGAGTTTGAGGTCATGCGCGACGGAAGCGATCACGCTATTACCATCTGCGGCATGGAAAACATTGATCCTGTGGGTGTTCACACCGGTGACAGTCTGGTGGTAGCCCCTATTATGACCCTCAGCCCCGCAGACGAAAAAATGCTGAACGATTCCGCCATTAAGCTCATCAAAGAGTTAAAAATTGAAGGTGGCTGCAATGTTCAGTTTGCATTGAATCCCGACACCTCCGAATATTACCTCATCGAGGTCAACCCCCGTGTCTCCCGCTCCTCTGCTCTGGCATCCAAGGCATCCGGCTATCCCATTGCCCGGGTCACCGCCAAGATTGCCGTGGGTATGACTCTGGAAGAAATCAAAATCGCCAATACCAACGCTGCCTTTGAGCCGAAGCTTGACTATGTAATCGCCAAGCTGCCCCGGTTCCCCTTTGATAAGTTTGCCTCCGCAACCAATCGGCTGGGAACCCAGATGAAGGCCACCGGCGAGGTCATGGGCATCGGCTCCAATCTGGAAGAGTGCTTACTGAAAGGCATCCGCTCTCTGGAAATCGGTGCCTGTCACCTGCACCTGCCGAAATTCGACACCATGACCGACGACGCCATTCGGGAATATCTGAAGGAATTCCGGGCAGATAATATTTTTGCAGTGGCAGAGCTCCTGCGCCGTGGGGAATCCGTAGAAACCCTCCACAGCATTACCCAGATCACTCCGTACTTTTTGGAATCTGTGGCAAAGATTGTCGCTATGGAAAAGACGCTCAGTGCCAACATCGGCAGCGTACAGGTGCTGAAAGAAGCCAAAATCATGGGCTTCTGTGACCGGTTCATCGGCAAGCTCTGGAACATGAGCGAGATAGATGTCTACGCTCTGCGGAAAGAAAACGGGATCTTCCCCGCTTTCCGCATGGTGGATACCTGCCATACCGGTGCCTATATTCCCTACTTCTATTCCTCCTATCAGGGTGAAAACGATTCCCGCCTGACGGATAAGAAGAAGATTGTAGTTCTGGGCGCAGGCCCCATCCGTATCGGACAGGGCGTGGAATTTGACTACTCTACCGTTCACGCCGTGACTACCATTAAGAATTCCGGCTACGAAGCCATCATCATCAACAACAACCCCGAGACCGTCTCCACCGACTACACCACGGCAGACAAGCTCTACTTCGAGCCTCTGACACCGGAAGATGTGCTGAACATCATCGAATATGAAAAGCCCATGGGTGTCATTGCTTCTCTGGGCGGTCAGACTGCCATCAACCTTGCGCAGCCTCTGATGGAGCGTGGCGTGAAGATCATCGGCACCGACTGTGCTGCCATTGACCGGGCAGAAAACCGGGATTCCTTCGAAAAACTTCTGTACAGCCTGAACATCCCGCAGCCCACCGGCAAAGCTGTCACAAAAATCGAGGATGGCATCGAAGCCGCCGCCAAAATCGGATACCCGGTGCTGGTGCGTCCCAGCTTTGTGCTGGGCGGCAGAGCCATGCAGATTGTGGCCAATGAGGCTCAGCTGCATCACTACCTCAAGACCGCGGTGGAAATCGATGAGGACAAGCCTGTACTGGTGGATAAGTACATTGAGGGTCGTGAGGTGGAAATTGATGCCATCTGCGACGGTCATAATGTGTTCGTCCCCGGCATCATGGAGCTGGTAGAGCGTACCGGTATCCACTCCGGCGACTCCATCAGCGTCTATCCTTCCTTCTCCATTACAGATAAGGTCAAGGGCACCATCCTGCAATATGCCAAAAAGCTGGGTCTTGGCATCGGCATTGTAGGACTGTATAACATCCAGTTCATTGTGGATAAGGATGACAATGTTTTCATTATCGAGGTGAATCCCCGCTCCTCCCGGACAGTTCCCTTCCTTAGTAAGGCCACAGGCTTCTCCCTGGCAGATATTGCTACGGAAGTGATTCTGGGCAAGAGCCTTAAGGAACTGGGTATCTTCGATATTTACCCCGAGGAAAAGAAGCGCTGGTATGTAAAGGCTCCTGTATTCTCCTTCAATAAGATCCACGGTCTGGATGCTTATCTCTCCCCGGAGATGAAGTCTACAGGCGAGGCCATCGGCTACGATAACACCCTGACCCGTGCCCTCTACAAAGCCCTACAGGCCAGCGGCATGCATCTGCAAAACTACGGCACCGTCCTTGTCACGATTGCGGACAAGGATAAGGACGAGGCCCTGCCTCTCATCCGTCGTTTCTATCATCTGGGCTTCAATATTGAGGCCACAGAAGGCACCGCCCAATTCCTCAAAGCAAACGGCATCCGCACCCACGCGCTGAAAAAAATCAGCGACGGCAGCGATGAAATCCCCAACGCTCTGCGTCAGGGTCACATTGCCTATGTTATCAACACCCGGGATCCCGGCTCCAACCAGCATGACGGCATCCAGATTCGTCAGATCTCCACGGAAAACAATGTGACCATTTTCACCGCTCTGGACACCGTCAAGGTTCTGCTGGATGTGCTGGAAGAAACTACCCTCACCATTTCCACTATCGATGCATAAGGAGTCTCTATGAAACAGAGTATTTTTACCGTGCTCTCTAACGACGCTCTCACCGAAAATGTGTATAAAATGGTCTTAGCGGGCGACACCTCCGCCATCACCGCCCCGGGACAGTTTGTAAACATTAAGCTGGAAGGAATGTTTCTGCGACGCCCCATTTCTGTCTGCGATTATGACAGCAGCACCCTCACCATCATCTATAAAACTGTCGGCAAGGGTACCGAGGCCATGGCTGCCATGGCACCCGGCGCCCAGCTGGATCTGCTGACCGGTCTCGGAAACGGCTATGATCTGACGCTTTCCGGTGAGAATCCCGTACTTCTCGGAGGCGGCGTGGGCGTCCCTCCCATGTACCGGCTTGCGAAGGATCTACTTCGTCAGGGAAAGAAGGTCAGCGTAATTTTAGGCTTCAACACCAAAGCAGAGATCTTTTACGAGCAGGAGTTTCTTGACCTCGGCTGCTGTGTCACCGTAACAACAGTGGACGGCAGCTACGGCACCAGAGGTTTCGTAACCGATGCCCTGCCGGCCAATTACAGCTATTTTTACACCTGCGGCCCGGAGCCTATGCTGAAAGCCGTTTACCGTGCCACCGGCACCTCCGGGCAGATGAGCTTTGAAAGACGGATGGGCTGCGGATTCGGTGCCTGCATGGGCTGCTCCTGTAAAACAATCACCGGGTACAAGCGGATCTGCAAAGAAGGCCCTGTTTTGAAAAAGGAGGAGATTTTATGGGAAAACTGAATGTAAATCTCTGCGGAATCGAGCTTTCCAATCCCGTAATCCCTGCCTCCGGCACCTTCGGCTACGGCTATGAATACGCCGAGCTGTACGATATCAACCAGTTGGGAACCTTCTCCTTTAAAGGCACCACCAAGGATCCCCGGTTCGGCAATCCCACCCCCCGGATTGCAGAATGCACCGGCGGCATGATCAACGCCGTGGGACTGCAGAATCCCGGTGTGGAAAAGGTCATCAGCGAAGAACTGCCCAAGCTCAAAAAGTGCTTTCATAAGCCGGTTATGGCAAATGTTTCCGGCTTCAGCGTTGAGGACTATGCCTGCACCTGCCGGCTGCTGGATCAGCAGGAGCAGGTGGGCTGGCTGGAAGTAAATGTGAGCTGCCCCAATGTTCACGGCGGCGGTATGAGCTTCGGCACCTCTCCGGCAGCGGCAGCAGAAGTGACCCGTGCCGTGAAGGCAGTCACCACCAAGCCTGTCATCATAAAGCTCAGCCCCAATGTCACCGACATTGTTTCCATCGCCAAGGCCTGCGAGGATGCCGGTGCAGACGGAATCAGTCTCATCAACACCATGCTGGGTATGCGCATTGATCTGCGAACCAAAAAGCCGGTCATTGCCAATACAATGGGCGGTTTTTCCGGCCCCGCCATTTTTCCGGTTGCCCTGCGGATGGTCTATCAGGTAGCAAACGCCGTCAGCATTCCGGTGGTTGGCATGGGCGGCGTCAGCAGTGCCGAAGATGTCATTGAAATGATGCTGGCAGGTGCAACCGCCGTTGAAGTCGGCGCTGCCAATCTGATAAACCCATACACCTGTCAGGAAATTATTGAGGCTTTGCCCGGAGTTATGGATAAATATAACATAGAATCATTACAGCAGATTATTGGAGGTACAAAATAATGGGTAGAGATGTAATCGTTGCCTGCGACTTTTCCAGTGCCGAAGAAACCTTTCGTTTTCTGGACAAATTCACCGATGTGAAGCCCTTTGTGAAGATCGGCATGGAGCTTTACTATGCAGAAGGCCCCGAGATTGTCCGCCAGATCAAGGCACGGGGGCACAAGATTTTTCTGGATCTCAAGCTCCATGATATTCCCAACACCGTCAAAAAGGCCATGGCTGTTCTCTCCCGGCTGGATGTGGATATCACCAACCTCCATGCCGCCGGTACCACTGCCATGATGAAAGCCGCTCTGGAGGGGCTGACCCGTCCCGACGGCAGCCGCCCCCTGCTGATTGCCGTAACGCAGCTGACCTCCACAGACCAGCAGGCCATGGAGCAGGATCTGTTGATTCACGAGCCTATGGACGAAGTTGTTATGCACTACGCCCAAACCGCAAAAAATGCAGGACTGGACGGCATCGTCTGTTCTCCCCTTGAGGCCGGTAAGGTCCACGACCGCTGCGGTAATCACTTCCTCACCGTGACCCCCGGTGTCCGTTTTGCTGACGGCGATGCAGGCGACCAGAAGCGTGTCATGACTCCCGCTGCTGCCAAAGCCATTGGTTCCGACTATATCGTGGTGGGTCGTCCCATCACTGCCGCCGCCGATCCCGTGGCAGCCTATCGTCGTTGTGTACTGGAATTCTGCGACTGATTCAGGAGGAAATACTATGGAAAGCTACAAAAGACAGTTTATTCAGTTTCTGGAGGAAGCCCATGTTCTGAAATTCGGTGATTTTACCGCCAAGAGCGGCAGAAAGATCCCCTATTTCATCAATGCCGGTGAAATCAAGACCGGTGCCCAGATTGCAATGCTGGGTCAGTTTTACGCCCGTGCCTACCATGAAAAGCTGGGCAGCAAGAAAACCGTTCTCTACGGCCCCGCTTATAAGGGCATTTCCATTGCCGTTTCTGCCTCTATTGCCCTTGCCGGGGACGGTCTTGATGTTCCCTTCTTCTTTAACCGTAAGGAAGCCAAGGATCACGGCGAAGGCGGTATCTTCGTTGGTTATGTTCCCACCGAGGGCGAAGAAGTTGTCATCGTTGAGGATGTAATTACCGCCGGCACTGCCATCCGTGAGAGCATGGCAAATCTCAGCTCTCTGGCCGGTGTCAAGGTTGCTGCCACCTTCGTTATGGTGGATCGGAAAGAAAAGGGAAAAACAGAGCTCTCCGCCATGGCAGAAGTGGAGCAGGAGTTTGGTTTCCCCGTCTATTCCGTGGTTGATGTCTACGACATCATCGAATATCTCGAAGAAAATCCCGCAAACGAGGAAAATGTGATGCGCATTAAAAACTATCTGGCCATTAACGGCGCAAAAGCATAAGTCAAGCCACCGGCTGAGCCGGTGGTCTTGCACTGGCCCTATAAGGGCCTGATACAGCTACGCCTTAAGGCGCTCGAATGGTTCGCCAATCGCAATTTTATTACTGGCTGCCCCCTTCCGGGGGCGGCTTTTTATTTGCCTTTGACTACCGCTCACCCGCATAGCGGGTTGTTGTCTTTCTACGAATTGCAAAATGCCACCGGATTTGCTTCCGGTGGCATTTTGACGACTATTTTATGACCATTTAACAGTTACCGAAATTAGGAGCCTTCCCGATTTCGGCGGCGTTTTAAATTTGGTAGTCATCCAAGTAATTGGTTTCCAGAAATTCCTGCATGGCACCAAGCATTTCTTCCTGAGGATAAATTTTCACGCTGCCCCTTTTGCTGCTTGGAAGCCGGTTGATTTTTGCCTTCTTTTTAAATTCATTGGGTGTGCATGAGGTATATTTTTTAAAAGCCTTGTTCATATAGCGATAGTCAGAAAAACCGCAGCTGTAGCAGATTTCCGTCAGGGAAAGCTCATTATTCATCAGCAGCGCCTTAGCGTTTAAATATCGGGTATATGTCAGAAAATCGCTGAAGGATTGATGCAGATTATTTAAGATAAAATGCGACAAATAGGAGGCAGACAGGTTTAAATACGCTGCCATGCCTGCCAGCGTGATCCGTTCCGCATAATGCTCTTCCACATAGTTAATGACATCCGAAAGCAGGCGACTGCGGTTTGTGGTCTGGCGAAGCTTTTCGTCGTACAGATGATGATAGGCACAGCTTTGCAAAATATCGTATACCATAATGTTGATCAGCCCGGCGCACTGAAGCTGGTAATAGGGTTCCTGGGACAGATAGGTTTTAAGCAATTTACAGAAGGTGTAAATAAAAAGCTTCTTATTTTTGCTCCTTAACGCATTTTCCTCAAATTTAATAAAGGTCATCTGAGGGAAATATCCTTCAAAATACTGGGGCAGAACGTGCAGAGAAAGCAATGTGGAAGGCTCCGGCTCAGAGATAATTTCGTGCAGCTCGTTGGCATCGATCAAAATGATATCCGTCTGGGAAAATTTCTGAATGTTTCCGCCGATATTCAGTAGTGGACTTCCTTTCAGAACCAGGATCACTTCAATTTCCGGATGCAGATGTGTCGCCCGATGCTCAACATCGCAGATAGACAGGCTCATATTTTTAGCTTGAGAATGTAAAATATTTTCTACTTCCAAATGCATTGCTTTTTCTCCTTTTCCATACTCTTTCGCCGCAGCCATCCCCGCCGTTTGTTTATATTATACTACAAAAAAAGAAAAATAGCAAATAAGTGATGCAATTAAAGCATAAATGGCATATAAAAAAAACAGCTCTGTATGTATAATAATGAGTATATTCTACAGAGAATAATAATTCAGAAGGAGAGGAATTCAACACTATGAACAAAAAAAAGCACCCTAGGGTTGGACTGATTGCAGCGATTGCCTTTACGCTTGTATGCCTAATCGTCGCATTTACAGTCATGACCAATTTCTTCTCGGTGGATGTATCTACCACCACCACAACAACCACTTCCGGCCACACGGTAAGTCTGCGTGTGTATAAGCCGGACACTGCAACAGCAGAAACAAAAGCACCTGCCATTGTAATTGCCCACGGCTTGTCCACTACAAAGGAGTGCTACACGCAGTACGCCATTGAGCTGTCCAGAAGAGGCTATGTTGTCGTAACTCCGGATATGCTGAATCACGGCACTTCTGAAATTTCTCCTCTTGAGACCTTTTTCATGGATCCCAAGTCCGATGGCCAAGGCGTATACGCCGCTGTCAAGTACATGTCCGGCCTTGACTATGTCGATACCGACAGAATCGGTATTGCCGGTCACTCCATGGGCGGTAACGCTACCAACATGAGCGTCGAACTGGACAACATGAGTGGAGCTCCCCTGATCGATTCCGTATTTCTGCTGTCCAGCACCCCCACATTTAAAGATCGTGAAGGAAACTGGGTCAACATTTATGGTGACAGAAGTGTAGGTCTGTTCTATTCCGATTATGACCATGTGTATTTTGCCACCAGAGACGAAAACGGTGCGCCTGTTCCTGCTCAGGAGTTCATGAGCAGCGGAGAAGCAAAATCCTTTGTTTCCTTCGGACAGGATCCTGCAAAGTTCCAGGGTGAGGCTGTTCTTCCCGGACATACATACAGTTCCGAAAACAGCATTCGCCGCATTTATGAAGCAGCTGTCATTCATCCCTATGCACAGGGCGGCGACAAGGCAATTGCCGCAGCAGTAGACTTCTTCCAGGACACTCTGGCTGCTCCCAACTACATTGTGGGTTCTGCACAGATCGGCAATATCTACCAGATCTGCTCTATCTTGGCACTGGTGGGCGCACTGGCAATTGCTGTATTTACTGTAGCAGTGCTTACAAAGACTAAGTTCTTCGCAGAGCTTGCCGCACCCGAGGGCAAGACCCTGAGACCCGCTCCCGACAAGAAGGGAAAGATCTGGTTCTGGGGCCTGACTATTCTCAACTGTGTCTTTGCATTTGCAAGCATCAGCTTGATTTTCGCAAAAGGATTTGGCTTCTTTGTACTTCCCCAGCTTCCCCAGCAGGTTTCCAACATTTATGCGCTGTGGGCTTTGGCAAACGGCCTGTTCATGCTCATTACTTCCTTTGGTTCCTACTTCCTCTACGGCAAAAAGCAGGGCGACACACTTCGCAGCTGGGGCGTGGCAATCAGCTTCAAGAAGCTGCTCAAGTCTATTTTGCTTGCTGTGCTGGCCGTTCTGAGCGTACTCGTGGTTGTCTACGTGGCTGCATATGTATTCCAGATGGATCTGAGAGTTTACCTGTGGGGCATTCGTGACATTCCCTTTAACCACCTGTATCTCTTCTTCACCTACCTGCCCTTCTTCCTGCTGTTCAGCATTGCCGTTAGTATTTCCATCAATTCCGCATACTACGCAAAGATCGGCAAAGAGCCTTCTTGGGTAAACGATCTGTTCTTCGCATTCATGAACTTCATTCCCGCATTCACCATTTTCGCAGTGGGTTACTATCTGTTCATGAAGACCGGCGTGCAGCCCAATGTATTCGGCTCCAACTTTACCTTCACTTACATGATCAATGCGATTCCCGTATTCCCTGCGGCGGTTCTCCTGCTGCGCAGACTCTATAAGCACTGCAATAACCCCTACATTCCCGGTATCATTGTAGGCTGCTTGTTGGCATTCTTCCAGGTAGCATCCGTATTTACCTGCCATACCGTCATGTTCATGCCCACCTGATTGGAGCCGCTGCTGTAAGCACAAACGGTTGTTAATCAGTCGTAAGAATATGTCGCACAACAATTTTTTAGAACAATTTAATACAATGTTGCACCTGTGAGGCAGCATTATATGAACAAAAACAGAGAAGGGGCCGCATAACTGCAGCTCCTTCTCTTTGTGTTTAGGCTTTTTCTTTCATGTCTGCTTCCGGAAGACTATTCAGCATCTCCCCTACACTTCCCCGGATCAATTCCTTGATCTGCCCCTTGAGAATTTCCCCGCCCCTGTACAATGTTTTAGACATGGCTTGCCGTCTCCTCTCAGAATGTTGTGTTGCAATTGCATTCTGCCAGAGGCCGGCAAGCCATGTCTGTTTTTTTCCAATTTTGCGCAGCTTATTGTACCTTAATCTTGGCAATTCTCCATCCCACGAAGATTTCGAAAAGCTTATGCCATGGCATCCTGCAGCGCCTAAACAACTGCGTTTAATGTTCCATTTTCCAGCAGAAGCTTCGTTTTTGCCGTGCCGGCAAGCTCCATGTCGTGGGTAATCATAATCACGCCCCGGCCTTTTTCATGCTCCGTATGAAGCAGATTCAGAATAATGTCCCGGTTTTTGGGGTCAAGGTTTCCTGTGGGTTCGTCTGCCAGAATCAGGCAGGGGTCCAGAATCAGCGCCCGGGCAATTGCCACCCGCTGCTTTTCACCGCCGGACAAGGTGTTCACCCGCTGGGAAAGCAGCGGCCCAATATCCAGCAGCTCCACCAGCTCGTCAAAATCCTGCGGTGCATTTTTCCGATTATATAGAGCAGGCAGCAAAATATTTTCTTTGCAGGACAGCGTTGGGATCAGATTGTAGGACTGGAAAATAAAACCGATATTCTCCAGACGAAGCCCAGCGTAGTCCACTCCATTTTCAATTCTAGTGCCATTGAACACATATTCTCCGCTGTCATATTCCTCTACCAGCCCCAGAATATTCAGCAAGGTGGATTTTCCGGAGCCGGATTTTCCCACAACGGTCACAAAGCTATCATTGGTTACACGGAGATTGATGTCGCACAGCACCGGGCGGGTATAGCCTTTTTGCAAATGAGAAAGACTCAGCTCCAGTTCCTTCATCCTTTATCCTCCCATGACGGCTTTGTAGCCGGCATCATAATAGGTACCTTCTTCAATGCCGCTGACGCATACAATTTCAGCATTGCTATAACCGATTTTCACCTCACGCTCAGCAATCAAAATGCCATTCTCCCGCACCTCCCGGGCATACCAAGGACTGTCTTCACCGGGGAATTTCTGGTAAAGGCACTCCGCAGGAAGCACCAGCGTATTGCGGTAGATGCGCCCGGTCAGAATTTTGAGATCGCTGATTTCCTGACCAAAGATAAAACGCTCTGTATCAATGGACAGCGTTACATCCGTTGTGCCATTGGCATTACACTTTCGGGATGCAAACAGCAGCTTAACCGCTTCCCCTTCCTCTGTTTTCAGATCCGTTGAGCTTTGCAGTATCCTGAGAATCTTCTTGTCAACACTGCACCGAAACTCCACAGGGGTATACAGCTGGAAGCGAATGTAGGGATGCGCTCCGAAAAGGGACATATTGGAAATGGTTCCGCTGATGGTGGACAAAATTTCCTTTCCCTGATAAGTTCCAAGGCTCTGCCCTTCCTGTACTTCCTGACCGTTCCCAACCGACCAGCGGATTTCCTCCATATTCGGATAGGAAAGCTCCATATCCGCATAGGTGCTGGAAGTAAACACGCCTTGCAGCATTACATACTCCTCAACATCCATAGTGCTGGCTTCCTTTATGGTGCCGAAAGCCGTTTGATTCAGCTTGGGAGGATCCGGCACTTCGTATTTCTTCATTTCATCCCGGGAGATCTGATAAATCAGCCCCAGCGGCGCCACCATAATTCCTATAATGAGCAGCCAGAACAGGCCCACCATTACCTTTTTGGATTTTTTCATAAACACACTCCCCCTTATTCTGCTTTCAGATACCGAATGATTTCCACTCTGGTAGATTTATAGGCGAAAATCAGGCTGAACGCAATCGTCAGCGCAACAGCGCACACCGCAAACATAGCAACAGAATGGGGGCTTATGTAGACCGTCCACTCCCAAGGCTCAAACCATTCTTTTGGGCTGCAGCTGTAAATATACTTATAGACAATGGCTCCTGCTGTTGTCAGGAAAATGGAAATCAGGATATTTATAAGCATCACCAGAACGCTCTCATAAAGGAACTGCCGCACAATGCTCCATGCGGATGCTCCGATGGCCCGCTTGACTCCTATCTCAAATTTTCTGTCGTTGAGTGCGTTAGTGAAACTCGAATACAAATTGATGCCCAGCAACAGCAGCATAGCGCAGGAGATGATTGCCTTGTTTCCTTTTTCGATCTGGATTTGCTTCATGGCTTCCTTTTGCTGAGCATCCACGCTGTTGGCATAGCAGCCCATGCTTTCAATGAGCTGACAAACCTCTTCCGGGCTGTCTGTATAGGTAACCAATTTATAACTCTGATTCCTCAAAGTCTGTTGAGGCAGCATCATCCCATCGAAGGAGTCCATGGATGCGACCGCTCTGGGATGATAATGCTCATTTGCCTCAGAGTCAAAGACCCCTTCCTTGCGCCCTTGCTTCAAGTGAATTTCATCCTGAAGCAGCCCCACAACCCTTAAGGTAACCAGGAAAGTGCTGTCAGCTGAATCACCGTTAAATCTTAGTGTATAGTAAGGAATTTCCAGTTCATCCAAACCCAGTGCGTAGAAAATATCCTCACATAGAAGCATCCCGTCAGCCCCCAGACTCACGTCCGGGTGATCTTTTCCGTCCAGCCACAAAATTGTCTCCGGCTTTAACTGGGAAATGCCGGTAAAAATGCCCCATGCGTGCTGCGGGATCAAGATCACACTCATCCCCGAAAAACTGCCGGTTATCCCCTCTGCGCTGATATCCGTTGCGTAGGTTGAAAACGATGCAAAGATATGAGAATGAATCATGCTATTCGTATTTCCAATCTCGTTAGTTTTTTCAAAAGCGACTCTTGCCTGACTATACGAGTCCATGCGTGCCGTGACAATACATCTGTCAAGGGCAAACAAATCCTTGTATCGGTGATAAATCTCCGAATCCGTAAATAGCAGATATCCCAAAAGGAGAGTAAAGGACAATATAATTGTCACAGACAGGAGTGCATAGCTTTTGATGTTTTTGCGCACCATGGAAATACTGTGGCAAAAAATCGATTTTTCAGAATGCATACGCGCCCCCCTCTGCATTTAGTTTTTCTGATATGAATTTATCCATGTATCATGGGTCTTATAGTAAGAGTCCCGATAAAACGGTTCCATATCCACTCCATCAAATACGATAGCGTATAGTTCATAGGCGTTGAAATACAACCCCTGGGTCATGTCATGGGAAATAAAGCATTTCTTTCCTTCAAACAGGCAGTCAAATACAGTATAAATATGCCATTGAGGAATATTGAGTCCCTTCATTTCCGAGTTGTGAAGGTGTACTTCAATCTGCATATAATCGCCTTCGTAAATGTCAAGCGGTGTTTTCCCATCCCAGGAATATTCCATAGTCTGTCCGTTTGCCTGCGTGTAAGTAACCTTCCAGTCCAGTACCTCAACTCCCGGCCAATATACATTTCCGGCTGTAATGGTCACATCTTTATCTGCGTGATAAAGAAGCACAGGGAAATCTACATAACCATCATTGTAAAACTGCTGAAATTTACCTTTTCCGCCGTCAGCATGGATGATTGCATCCAAATCGGTGACTGGATTATCCTTCTCGGGGTAGATGGTAACATCATCCAGAACAACACGCTCGTTTATGTCCCCTATAGTAATATCAAGATATTCCAGCTTCGTTTTTTCAGAAACAGCTGCTCCCCTGAGAATAACGGTCATGGAATAGCCGTAAAATTTAGGCAGATGCTCTGCTCTCAGGCGAGTAAAATCTGTCTTTATCGCTTCCTGATCTTCTTCCTTCGTAAAATCAACGCCCCGGTAAGCCTGATACACATAGTACGGCAGCAAACCGTTGGATTGATTATCAGCGCCCGCTTCGGTTCCCTGCACTATTTTCATATCACCTTTGCCTAAGAATTCTACTTCACAGGGAATTGAGGCAGTCACGGTCACATTTTCACTATTCAGCGGCTTCTTAGACAAAATTACGCAGTCAACCGTAGTAGACCAGCCCGTTTCCGGATAACAATAGAGGTTTGCAAACACTTCGCCGCAGGTAGCGTAAACCTCACGCTCCGGATCGTAGTCAACCACTTGATTACCGGTGTTTTCCGGAGCTTTCAGGAAAAGTTCCTCTTCCTGCAGAGTAGATACGGTAGCCTCCGGCGGCGTGTCACTTTTACACCCCGCCATTCCAATCACCATCATGATTGCAAGACAGATTCCAGCCAATTTCCTCATAACATTCACACCTCTAGCCTCAATATTTTACGCCGGGTTAATCTTCCCCGCATAATCCCCCGTACGGCTGCCTACCGGAATTGGTGTCCTAAAGGGCCCTCTGCAAAAAAGGATTAACTTTTACATTTTGTATTCTGCTTTGTATAATGCTAAAATGCTATTTCCCCATCAGCAGCCCCTCATATTAGGCATATCGCGCAATAAATATCATATTCCGGAAGGAAACTTAAGCAATTTTCATACTTTAATACTATTATATGCTTTATTATGTGCCGATGCAATATATAGACATTTCAAAAATGTATGCTTAGTTTTATGCAGATTGACACTGGAGAACAGCAATTTTTCGTAAGCGTTTATTTTTGGGCATAAAAATCACCCCATCTGTTGGACAGTACATCATACTGTCCAACAAATGGGGTGCAGTTTTGGGATTTAGTCTATTGCCTTCTGCAACAGAACCTTTGGATTTTTACAGATCCTTTGCTACCTGATAGCCGCAGGCTACGGCATCCTTGATGTTACCCAGCTTTGCAGCATCACCTACCAGATGATAGTTCATACCGCATGCCTTCAAGGTCTCTTCCAACTGAGGATCAGCCCGATAGCCGGTTGCAAATACCAGAGAATCTGCATCATCGATGCAATATTCCTGACCCTTCCAGCTGTAGTAGATTTTATCCTTCTCAACACGCTCAACCTTAGCGCTGCAAATCATCTGTACGCCCTTACTCATCATTCTCTTAACCAGGAGGCTGCGGCCCGGGCCGGTCTCATTAAGCATCACGCCGGGAAGCATTTCCAGAATGATAATTTCTCTGTTTCTGGGGAACAGGTCGTTGACCAGAGGAGCAAGATAGTCCGCTGTTTCGCAGCCCACTGCGCCGCCGCCGATGATAACAACCTTTCTTCCGGGGAAAGCCTTGCCAGCCAGAATATCGTCCGCAGTCATCCACTGCTTGAACTCGGTAAAGGCTCTGATCACCACAGGAGATGCGCCGGTACCGGCAATGACCTCGTAGTCCTTAAACTCGGTCTTGAGCATTTCCTCAGTAACGGTGCAGTTCAGTCTCACTTCCACGCCGGCCTTCTGCAGCTTGCCTGCCATGTACTTAATCACCTTGGTGAGATCCTGCTTAGCAATGGGGACAGCTGCCAGACTGACAAGGCCGCCCAGTTTTTCTTCCTTCTCGCACAGAACCACATGATGACCGCGCTTTCTTGCCACGAAAGCAGCTTCCATGCCTGCAGGGCCGCCGCCGATCACCAGAATGTTCTTCTTCACTTCTGCTTCCTCAATGGTGTCCTCGTTATCCTTTTCCAGAGAGGGATTCACGGTGCAGGAAACCCGGTTGCCGAACATAATGCCGTTGAGGCATCTCAGGCAGCCGATGCAGGGGCGAATGCTTTCCACCTCACCCCGCTCTGCCTTGTTCGCAAATTCAGAGTCACAGAGGTTTGCACGGCCAATCATACAGATGTCTGCGCGACCGTTAGCAATCAGCTCCTCGGCAATCCAGGGCTCGGTGATCCGGCCAACAGTTGCCACGGGAATGGACACATGCTTCTTGATCTCTTCTGCCATCTTTACATGGGAGCCCATGGGGGTTCCGGGGGCAGGAATGGAGCTGCCGCGCATAATGGTGGTGCCGCCGGACACGTGCAGGAAATCAGCGCCGGCCTTTTCCAGCTGCTTGGCTACATAGACGGCATCGTTGAGGTTCTGACCGCCGTCGGTGTATTCGTCACCGGAAATACGCACGTCAATGATGAAGTCATCGCCGCAGACCTTCCGCACCTCCCGGATCACCTCCAGGGTCAGACGCAGACGGCCATCCAGATCTCCGCCGTATTCGTCAGTTCTCTTGTTGTACAGAGGGGACAGGAAACCGCCCAGCAGGCCATGGGCGTGGGCGGCGTGGATCTCCACGCCGTCTGCACCGGCCTTCTGTACACGACCGGCAGCTTCGCCGAACTGGCGAATGATTACCTTCAGCTCCTCTACGGTTACAGCTCTGGGAGCTTCCTTTGCGTAGGGGGAGCCAACATTGGAGGGAGCAATGAACCGAGGAGTTCCAGGAATGTTGAATGCCATATAGGCCGGGTGGAACAGCTGAGGAAGGATCTTCGTGCCGTACTGGTGCACGGAGTCAGCCAGCTTCTTCCAGCCGGGAATGTAGGAGTCGTCACAGATGGACATGTCGCCGGGCAAGTAGGTATAGACAGGCTCCACGGTAGTTACCTCGGTAACGATCAGACCCACACCGCCCTTGGCTCTTGCGGTATAGTGCCGGATCAGGTCGTCGGTAATATAGCCCTTGTCCGCTAAATTCGTGGAAATAGGCGGCATAAAAATGCGGTTTTTTACAGTTGTTTTGCCAATTTTAATCGGCGAAAACAAGTTAGGATATTGATTCATCTCTTTATTCTCCTTTCTGTTTCTGCTTTTATTATATCATACCTGCGTTCTGAATTCGCTCACTGAAACAGATACCAGCCGTTGTTTTTTGTCCTGTTTTTTCCTGGTGCCTGTCTGTTTCTCCCCAAGGTATGACAAAAAAAGACTCCTAAAAGAAAGGCTTGATTTATTTTTCCTTCAAGATTCTCAGGACCATGCCCCCTTCGGGTGCTGTGTCAATCTGTATCCGGCCTTTTGCGATGGTTAGAATCAGATTTTCTCCCTCTTTCCGGATACTCAGCTGTTCATTTTTATAGAGGGTTTCCTCCTGCACTTCCGCCAGATGCCGGAGCAGTTTTTTCTGTTCCTCGTCCAGAACCATCTTCTGGCTTTCTCCGCTGGTGCTGTATTTCATATTTTTCTGAAACTGCTTGCGATAAGCACTGGGAACGATGCCATATAGCTCCCGAAATACTTCCGTGTACGCTTTGGAGCTGGGCATTCCGTAATCCAGAGCTATTTTTTCGATGCTTTCCCTTCCCTCCAGAAGCGCTTCCAGCGAAGCTCGCACCCGAACATACGCCAGATATTTCACAAAAGGAATCCCCGTGTAGCGTTTCATGAGCTTGGAGGTATAGGAGGTGCTGAAGGACAATTGATTGGCGATTTCCCCCAAAGTAAGATTCTCTTTGTAATGGCGGTCCACGTATTTGATTGCCTTCATATAATTCTCATGATAATCAGTGTGAAGAGGCAGATCATCCACGGAAAAGGACTTTGGGGAAGATGTGATACGCAGAATTTCCATCATGATCACATTCATGTGATAGAGGTCATTGCTCTGGTTCATCAGTTCCGAAGCCAGTTCCCCCAGCTTATTTCTCAGTCGGCAGTAGACTTCTCTGTTTCTTGTCTCTGTACAGACCGCCGTTCTGAATCCTGTGTGTAAATCACCCACCATAGAATCCGCCATACGACTGAAATCAATATGCAGCGTCAGGATGATCCCTGTATCATTGGGATTCTTTTTATGAAGCATATGAATATCATAGGGGGCAATCACAACCATGTCTCTTTCATTCAAAATATAGGAAAAGTCCGTTGTGACAGCCTCATAGGTCCCCTGCAACACATAGGAAATCTCCAGGCTGGACTGTCTGGAAAAAATATTTCTGGAAAATCCGTTGATGCTTAAGCTCAGGGGATACCCAAACTTCTGCCCAGAAAAGTCATAGTATAAATCCATATTCTGCATAATTTCACCATCCGACCTGATTATATCATACTATCTGATATTATTTTATTATAGCCGGATAATCAACACTTTTCAAGATAATTCGGTTCTGCCCCCATTTCAAGATTGCAGCGTGCGCCGCCGATTGATTTGGCTTGACAGGGCAATCCTTTTGTGATAAACTACCAAAAGTTGAATATCATTCTTATATAAATTCACGATTGGGTGAATGTTTCTACAAACTACCGCAAATAGTTTTGCTATAAGACATCAGGTGTATGTCAGAGCAAAACTATTTGCGGTTTCGATTTTCAGGAGGTTGCACTTATGGATGAAAATAAAGCATTGGGAGAACTGCCGATTCCCAAGCTTCTGTTCAAATTCTCAATTCCCTGTGTCACGGGGCTTCTCATCGGCGCACTGTATAACATTGTCGATCAGATTTTTATTGGAAACAGCAGTCTGGGATACCTCGGTAATGCGGCAACAGGAATATCCTTTCCCATTATCTGCATTGCCAACGCCTTTGCCTGGTGCGTTGGTGACGGTGCCGCATCCTATCTGAGCATTTGCTCCGGGCGACAGGACAGCGAAAGCGCCCACAAATGCGTGGGTACCGGTCTGGCTGCCACAATGATCATCAGTATTGCGCTCTGTGCAATTTGTCTGGCATTTTGCAAACCGCTGATGGTTCTGTTCGGTGCTTCCGATGCAACGCTTGCTCTTTCTTGCGACTATTTCCGGATTATTGCTTTGTTTTTCCCTGCCTATCTGATGTTCAATGTGATGAACAGCATGATTCGGGCAGACGGCAGTCCCACATATGCAATGATTGCCATGCTGTCCGGAGCTGTGCTCAACATCATTCTCGACCCCATCTGCATTTTTGTACTGAACTGGGGCATTCAGGGCGCCGCCATTGCGACCGTTGTGGGACAGGTAGTTTCTTTTCTGATATGTCTGATTTACTTTTTTAAGCCCAAGAGCTTCCGCCTGACAAAATCCAGCTTTCGGATCAATCCTTCCATGCTGCGGAATCTGGTGGTTCTGGGCGGCTCCACCTTTATTATTCAGATTTCTCTGGTAGCAATGACCCTGCTCAGCAATATTATGCTGTTTAAGTATGGCTCTCTGTCCGTCTACGGCAGTGATATTCCAATCTCCGTATTCAGCATCCAGACGAAGGTGTATACCATTGTAAGCAACATTGCCGTAGGCATCGCTCTGGGCGGGCAGCCTATTCTGGGCTACAATTACGGTGCCCAGAAAATGGACCGCGTCCGGCAGGCTTATCGCCTCATACTGCTGTATTCCCTCAGCGTGGGTCTGATCGCCACCTTGGCCTTTGTTTTCTGCCCTCAGATTATCATTGGCATTTTCGGAAAGCAAAATGCAATCTACATGGATTTTGCAGTAAAGAGCTTCCGCATTTCACTGGGGTTCAGCTTTGTCACATGTTTCATCAAAATTTCCTCTATTTTCTTTCAGTCCATCGGCAAGGCCGGGCACGCCATGATTGCCTCGGTAATCCGGGATATGCTCTGCTTCATCGGCTTTACGGTTATCCTCAGCAATGTAATGGAGACGCGGCAATCCGGCACCGGAATCTACGGAATTCTTTGGGCTTCTCCCCTCTCGGATCTGGTTGCCGGTACGGTAATCACTATCATCACCATCCGTTTCTTCAAGAAGCTTGATACTCTCTCCGATCTCAAAGATGCACCGATCTCCATTTCCGCTACTCGCCCCGGAATCGTCGTCACCATTGCACGGCAGCATGGTACCTGCGGAAAGCAGATCGGCGAACTGGTCGCAAAAAAGCTGGGCGTGCCGTTTTATTACAAGGAGCTTACCGCTCTTGTAGCAAAGGAAAGCGGGCTGGCAGAGGAATTCCTTTTAAATGACTATGATGACCCATCTGAGGCGCTGAATCAGCTCTATCTCAGCACGCAGGTAGCGCAGCAGGGTATCATCGCTCAGGAGAAAGTTCTCCGTAAAATTGCTGACGCCGGTGCCTGCGTAATTGTTGGGCGGGCAGCAAACCATGTACTGCGTGACTATCCCAATGTCGTGCGTGTGTTTCTTTATGCTCCCGATAAATTCAGAATCCATAATATTCAGAAAATGTATGGGGACAGCCACGCAGAAGCTCGGCAGCATATGCTTCGTTCTGACGAATCCAGAGCCAATTACTACCGCAACACCTCCGGAAATGAATGGCAGAGCATGGAAAACTATGACCTGTGTCTGAATGCAGACATCGGTAAAGAAGCAGCTGCCGGCATAATTGAGGCATACATCCGCAGATGTGATTTAACCGCTGATGCAACCTAGTTTTCATTCAAATAGCAAGGCCACCGGCTTAGCCGGTGGCCTAAAATTTTTCTTTTCCCATTTAAATAGCAATTATGCTTATTAAAGGCAAAAAACAGAAGTGGCGCCGCTTACGCAGCGCCACTTCGCATATGGTTTAAGATATCTTACTGAATATTACACTCTTTTACGCTTTACGCTGTAGCCTACAACACCGGCCGCTGCAATCAGCATAGCGCAGATCGCAAAGACAGGAGCAAACTGATCGCCGGTCTGAGCGGGTGTATCGGGCTTGGGAGCAGGAGCGGGTGCATCGGGAGCGGGAGTGGGAGCGGGAGTCAGCTTATCGAGTACGACACTGTTCTTGTCGATTTCATGCTTGCCCTCTGCATCAGAGAAATACTTTCCGCAGACAGAGCAGATGTAATGCTCGATATTGCCGGTGGAGGTAGTCGTTGCTGCCTTTGCAGGAACCTTGGTCAGGGTGTGGCCGGTTGCCTCGAGGGTTACTT
>JAHHRX010000016.1 GCA_020025545.1 Oscillospiraceae bacterium
GCCTGCGGCATCAACGGCATCCATCTGTACGCACTGAACAAGTACGACGATGTTGCCATGATCGCCAAGGAAGCCGGCCTGCTGGACCTGGTGTAAGCCAGACAGAAATTTACTTTCTAAAAACCGTTCCCGGCAGGGCGTTCCTGCCGGGGCGGCTATTGCAATGAACCAAAGGAGCTATTATTATGGCAACACCCAAAACCATCGCCGTTGCCGGTAAGGGCGGCGTAGGTAAAACAACCACCTGCGGTATGCTGATCGATTACCTGTGCAAAATGGGGAAAGGCCCGCTGCTGGTGGTGGATGCGGATGCAAACTCCAATCTGAACGAAGTGCTGGGCGTTGAGGTAGAGACTACCTTGGGCAGCATCCGTGAGGAAATGGCACAGGCCGAACAGAAGGGCACCATTCCTGCCGGAATGACCAAGGCCGACTATGCCGATTTCAAGTTCAGCACCGCTCTCATTGAAGAAGACGATTATGATATGCTGGTCATGGGCCGCACGCAGGGCAAGGGCTGCTATTGCTATGTCAATGGCGTGCTTAAGGCTCAGCTGGATAAATATGCCAAGAACTACAATTATATCGTCATGGATAACGAAGCAGGTCTGGAGCATGTGGCAAGAGGCACTCTGCCCCATGTGGATACCATGCTTCTCATCTCCGATTGCTCCCGCCGCGGCGTACAGGCTGTGGCCCGCATCGCAGAGATGATCGACGAAATGTCCCTTAACCCCGGCCAGATGGGCCTCATTATCAACCGGGCACCCGGCGGTGTTCTCAATGACGGCGTCAAAGAGGAAATCGAAAAGCACAACCTGAAGCTCATCGGTGTGCTGCCGCAGGATGAGGCTGTATTTAACTGTGACTGCGCCGGAGAGCCCTCCGCACAGCTGCCGGACAGCAATCCGGTGAAAGCTGCCCTCAGGGGCATTATGCAGTCCATCGGGCTGTAATTTACAAAGATCCGAACAGAAAAAAGGCGAGAGTCTTGCAGCCCGCCCGATCAGCGGTACGCTCTGCGGTCATGAGGCAGAGCGGCTGTCTGCCAGAGAGGAACCCGGCTTCTGTTCTGATTGATATTTTTTGAAAATCAAACAAGGGGGATTAACAACTATGTCTTTTGTTCCTAAGACACAGCCGTTTAGCGGCAAGATCAATGCCGTTACTCTGGGCACCGGTGACAAGGCAATCGTCATCGGCGGCCAGAATGTGCTGCCGTTCTACACCTTTGATGCACCCATCGAGAACGCACCCAAGATCGGTGTGGAAATTTCCGATGCTGCTGACACCTGGACTGCACCCGCTATCGTAGACTTCTACGCCGGATGCACCACCATGGCAGAGCGTGCAAAGAAGGCCGAGACCATGGAAGGCGCAGATTTCCTGTGCCTGCACTTTGAGTCCGCCGATCCCAACGGTGCAAACCGTTCCGTCGAGGACTGCGTAGCGGATGCCAAGGCTGTTGCCGATGCTGTCAGCATGCCCATCGTCATCATGGGCTGCAAGAACATTGAGAAGGACGGCGAGCTGTTCTCCAAGATTGCTGAGGCTCTGCAGGGCAAGAATATTCTGGCCCTTTCTGCCCGGGCCGAGGACTATAAGACCGTCGGTGCTTCCGTGGCTCTGGCTTACGGCCAGAAGGTCGGTGCTGAGACCGCTGACGATATCAACCTCGCCAAGCAGCTCAACATCATGCTCAAGGGCCTGTCCATCGCTCCCGAAAACATCGTTATGAACATCGGTACTGCCGCTGTCGGCTATGGTTACGAGTATGTGGCTTCCACTCTGGACCGCGTTCGTGCCGCTGCTCTGGCACAGTCCGATGCTGACCTGCAGATGCCCATCATGGCTCCCGTGTCTCCCGACACCTGGGGCGTGAAGGAGTCCATCGCTTCCGAAGAAGATGAGCCCACATGGGGCTGCGCAGAAGTGCGCGCCATCGACATGGAGGTTTCTACCGCTGCTGCTGACCTGGTCGGCGGTGCTGACGCGGTTATCCTGCGTCATCCTGCGGCAGTTGCAACCATCAAGCAGTTCATTAACGAACTTGTCTAATCGGAAGGAGGATACATACAATGGCATTGAAAGGTCTTGACATCTTTAAGATGTCCCCTAAAAAGAACTGTAAGGAATGTGGCAGCCCCACCTGTATGGCTTTCTGCATGAAGGTTGCACAGGGTGCTGTTTCCATCGACAAGTGCCCGTACTTCTCCGAGGAAGCAAAGGCAAGCCTGAACGAGGCCACCGCACCCGCAATGAAGACCGTTACCTTCGGTAAGGATCTGAAGCTGGGCGGCGAAACGGTTCTGTTCCGTCATGAGAAGACTCTGGTCAGCAAGACGCTGTTCTCTGTGGCCGTTTCCACTGCTATGAGCGCCGAGGAAGTGGACAAGAAGCTGGCTGACATGGCAAAGATCGATTACGATCGTATCAGCGAGCGTATGTATGTGGAGACTGTTTTCGTTTCCAATACGCAGAACGATCCCGCTGTTTATGCCGCTCTGGTGGAAAAGGCAGCCGCTACCGGCCGCAGCCTGATCCTCGAGTGCTGGGATGTGGAGTGCGCCAAGGCAGCTCTGGCTGTCTGCAAGGCTGACAAGCCCATCCTGAACGGTGCAACCCCCTCCAACTGGGAGGAAATGAACGCCGTCGCTACCGAGGCCGGCGTGGTACTGGGCGTTTGGGCCGAGAACCTCAGCGACCTTTACGACACCGTTAAGAATCTGGAAGCCAAGGGCAACAAGAATCTGGTTCTGGATGTCACTGCCGAAACCGGCAAGGAGACCCTCAAGAACGCAGTTCTGGTGCGCCGCACCGCTATCAAGGACGGCGACCGTTCCTTCGGTTATCCTTCCATCGTGAACCTGACCCGGTTTGCCAAGGGCAATGCGCACCTGCAGACCGCTTACGCCACCATGTTCGTTGAGAAGTACGGCTCCATCGTCGTCATGGAGAATATGGCTATGGCACAGGCGCTGCCTCTGTATGGCCTGCGTCAGAATATCTTTACCGATCCTCAGAAGCCCATGAAGGTGGAAGCAAAGGTCTACCCCATCAACGGTGCCGACGAGAATTCTCCCTGCGCTCTGACCGTAGACTTCGCTCTGACCTACTTCCTGGTTTCCGGCGAACTGGAGCGCTCCAACGAGCCTGTAAACCTGCTGATCACCGATGCCTCCGGTATGTCCGTTCTGACCGCTTGGGCTGCCGGCAAGTTCTCTTCTTCCACCATCAAGAAGTTCTTCGACGAGAACGACATTGAAAACAAGATCAAGAGCCGCACCCTGATCATCCCCGGCAAGGTTGCCGTTATGAAGGGCGAGATTCAGGAGAAGCTGCCCGGCTGGAATGTGGTCGTCGGTCCTCTGGAAGCTGTTCAGCTGCCGAAGTACCTGAAGGACAAGGAGTACGAGGCCGCCGCTGCTGCCGCTGCTGCTGAAAATGCTGCAAAGGCTGCCAGCGCTTCCTCCATGGAAGTCAAGGAGCTGTCTTTCGACGAGCTGCTTGAGACCAAGGTCCCCAAGATCGAAGTTGTCGACATGGGCGTACATTACAAGGGACACAACCCTGACTCCCAGACCTTCGTCACCATCGGTGAGAGAATCCACTGCATCGCTCCTTCCGTCCGCAAGGCTATGGACGAGCGTGATCCCGAGCCCATCCTGAAGCGTGCCGCTGAGCAGATCGCTGCCGGTGCCACCTATCTGGATGTCAACATCGGACCTGCCGAGAAGGACGGCCCCGAGCGTATGATGTGGGCTGTTAAGCTGCTGCAGGAGAACTTCAACAATGTTCCTCTGGCTCTGGATACCGCTAACAAGCGTGCTATCGAGGCTGGTATCAAGGTCTACAACCGTACCAACGGTAAGCCCATTGTTAACTCCGCTGACGCCGGTTCCCGTATCTCCAACATCGATCTGGCTGCTGCCAACGATGCTATCTGTATTGCTCTTTGCTCTGCCGACGGTATTGCTAAGGACAATGAGGAGCGTATGAAGCACTGCCACAACATGCTGGAGCGTGGCCTGCGCCTGGGCATGGAAGCCACCGACCTGTGGTTCGATCCTCTGTTCCTGGTGGTTAAGGGTATGCAGGACAAGCAGATGGAAGTTCTGGAAGCAATCAAGATGTTTGCTGACGAGGGCCTCAAGTCCACCGGCGGTCTGTCCAACAACTCCAACGGTGCGCCTAAGGCTGTCCGTCCCATCATGGACTCCGCTCTGGTTGCTATGGCTATGATGCAGGGCCTGACCTCTGCTATCGTGAACCCCAACGACCTGCGCCTGATGGAGACCATCAAGTCCTGTGACATCTTCAAGAACCACGTTCTCTACTCCGATTCTTATCTGGATCTGTAAGAGAAAGTGCTGCTGTAATATCCCGTAAACAAAACCGGGAGGGAGATACCTCCCTCTCGGTTTTCGCCCTCATTGGGGCGGTAAATAAGTGTATTTTACCTGTTTTGGCTGAATACAGGAATCTTCTGAAATAATTTGGGAGGAATTAAAATGAGTGTATTAACCGATTTGATCTATGGCGGCTCTAACGCTGTTGCAGGCCTGACCGAAGGGGCTGTTAACGACGCTATTGCCAAATACGGTGCAGACAAAGAAATTGCCTTCCCCGATACCGCTTACTTTTTCCCGACCATCTATGCCGCAACCGGCGTTAAGGTAAAAACGCTGGGAGATCTGCCTGCCTGTGTCGGCGTTCTCAAGAGCCTCATCACCAATCAGGAGGATCTGGGTCAGGCACTCAATGCAGGTCTGGCCACTGCCGTGGGCGCTGAGATCCTGGAGGGTCTTAAGTATGTTGAGGGCGGCAACCCCTACGAAAACGAGTCCGGCATTGGTTTTGTACCCGATCCCGTTATCCGCAGCCTTGGTGTGCCGCTGGTTACCGGTGATATCCCCGGCGTTGCAGTTGTCATTGGCAAGGCCGACGATCCTGCTGATGTTGTTAAGGTGGTTAAGGATTACCAGTCCAAGGGCATCATGTCATTCCTGATCGGTGATGTCATCGAGCAGTGCGCCGAGGGCGGCGTGAAGATGGGCCTTGAGCTGCGTGTTATTCCTCTGGGCCACGATGTCACTTCCGTTATCCATGTTGTTACCGTTGCTGTCCGTGCTGCTCTGATTTTCGGCAATACCCAGCCCGGTGATCTGGCAGGCCTGCTGAAGTACACCAAGGAGCGTGTGCCTGCTTTCGTGAATACCTTTGGCGCTATCGACTCCGTTGTTGTTTCTGCCGGTGCCGGCGCCATCGCTCTGGGCTTCCCCGTGGTTGTGGATATCGATCTGGGCGAAAATCAGGTTCCCGGTGCACTGGAATCCGTGTGCGACCACAATGAGACGGTAAAGAAGTCTCTGGAGCTGCGTGAAATCAAGATCAAGACCACCGAACTGCCCATCCCCGTGGCATTTGCTGCCGCATTCGAGGGCGAAATCATCCGTAAGGCGGATATGCACAACGAGTGCTGGTCTGCCAAGAACCCCACTGCCGAGCTAGTAGTTATGCGGGGAATGGACGAGATCGAGGACCACAAGATCACCATTATCGGACCGGACTTTGACGAGGCCAAGGATCTGGCTCTGGGTACTTATGTGGAAGTTGCCGGCAAGAAGATGCAGGTGGACTTTGAATCCGTTATCGAGCGTAAGTTCCACTCCTGGTTCAACTACATGGAAGGTGTTATGCACACCGGCCAGCGTAATCAGGTTCGTGTCCGTGTTTCCAACGCTGCCTACGAGGCCGGCCTGCGGATCAAGGACTTTGCAGAAGTGCTGTATGTGATGATCATGAACGAGTTCGACGCCGTTGTTGACAAGTGCCAGATTACCATGATTACCGACGCTGCTGAGGCAGGCAAGTTCCGTGACGAAATGGCAATGCCTCGCTATGACCAGAGAGACGACCGTCTGGCATCCATGACCGATGAGTCCGTGGATCGCTACTACACCTGCATCCTGTGCCAGTCCTTTGCACCGGCACACTGCTGCGTCGTTACTCCCGAGCGTCTGGGTCTTTGCGGTGCTGTCTCCTGGCTGGATGCCAAGGCTACCAACGAGCTGGACCCCAACGGTCCCTGCCAGCCGATCTTTAAGGAAGGCTGCATTGACGAGCGCACCGGCCGCTATGAGTCCGTTAATAAGATGGTGGCAGAAGCCACCCACGGCGCGGTTGAAAATGTCACGCTGTACTCCATTCTGGAGGACCCCATGACTTCCTGCGGCTGCTTCGAGTGTATCTGCGGCATTGAGCCTATGAGCAACGGCTTCATGGTTGTAAACCGTGAGTACAGAGGTATGACCCCCGCCGGCATGACCTTCGGCGAGCTGGCATCCTGCACCGGCGGCGGTGTCCAGACCCCCGGTTACATGGGTCACGGCCGTCACTTCATCTCCTCTAAGAAGTTCATCGCTGCCGAGGGCGGCATTGAGCGCATTGTCTGGATGCCCAAGGAACTGAAGGACGATGTGGGCGAGCGCCTCAACAAGACCGCACAGGAGCTGTACGGTATCAAAAACTTCACCGACTACATTGCCGATGAGACGGTTACCACCGATTGTGAGGAGCTTCTCAACTGGCTGACCGAGAAGGGTCACCCGGTTCTGGGTCTGGAGCCCCTGATGTAAGCATATTTTCGCATTTTCCCGGGCGGCGGGGACACCCGCCGCCCTTTCTGAAGCCAGTAATTTAGCGGCATTTGGCCGCATGAGAGGACTTCCCGACTATGAAAGTAACTTTCCAAATTGAAGGGGCAACCCCTGTTGAAATTGAATGTAACGCCGGAGATAACCTGCTGGAGCTGGCACGCCGTGCCAATGTGGCCATCGATGCCCCCTGCTCCGGCAATGGCTCCTGCGGCAAATGCCGGGTGCGGCTGATGGACGGTCAGCTGGACTCCATCAAGAGCCGCCATATTTCCGACGAAGAATATGAGGCGGGCTGGCGGCTGAGCTGCAACAGCAAGGTTATGGGCGACTGCACGGTGTTTGTGCCGGACATTGCCTCTGCCTATCAGTCCCGCATGAAGACCGCAGATCTCAGCTCTCCGGAGGAGGTTGCGATCTTTGAAAAATGTCAGAATGATCTGAAAGCCAGCGGCATTACCTTTGCAAATCGCTTCCGCAGCGTGCTTCTGCAGATGAGCGAGCCCACCGAGGAAGATACCATGCCCGACAATGAGCGGCTCACATGGGCTGTTCAGGATGCGCTTGGTGTGGAAAAGGTGGAAATTCCCTATTTTGTCATGGTAAAGCTGGCATCCACCCTCCGCAGTCACGGCTTTGCCGTCTGTGTCAAGGGCGAGCTGGCGGGAGATACCTTCCGCTGCATGGATATCTGCGGCAGCGATGATAAAATGATTGTGGGCTGCGCCATAGATATCGGTACCACCACCGTGTCCATGGTGCTGGCAGATCTGGAAACCGGAAAAATCCTTGCAAAGGGTTCCTCCGGCAACGGTCAGATCCGCTACGGTGCGGATGTCATTAACCGCATCATAGAGCAGAGCAAACCCGGCGGACAGAAAAAACTGCAGGATGCCATTGTAAAGGAAACGCTGACGCCCATCATTGCAAAGCTTTGCCAGACTGCGGGCATCACCGCATCTTCCATTGTGCGCATGAGTATCGGCGCCAATACCACCATGAACCATCTGCTGGTGGGCGTTGATGCCGACCCGGTCCGTATGGACCCCTATATTCCCAGCTTCTTCGGCTGGCAGGGGCTTAAGGCCGGGGATCTCAGTCTGCCTGCAAACCCCTTGGCAGATGTGATGATCGCACCCAACATCGGCTCCTATGTGGGCGGTGATATTACCGCCGGTACTCTGGCTGCCACCATTTGGGATAAGGACGAAATGAGCCTGTTTATCGATTTGGGAACCAACGGCGAAATTGTGTTCGGCAACCGTGATTTCCTGATGAGCTGTGCTTGCTCTGCCGGGCCTGCCTTTGAAGGTGGCGACATTTCCTGCGGTATGCGTGCCACCGACGGCGCTGTGGAAGCCTGCACGGTGGATAAGGATACCATGGAACCCACCCTTCAGGTGGTGGGCGAGCCGGGGCAGAAGCCTGTCGGCATTTGCGGCAGCGGCATCATCGACATTATTTCCGAGCTTTACCGCTGCGGCATTATCAATGCCCGGGGGCTCTTCACCCGGGAGGGCGACCGGGTTCGGCGGGATCGCCACGGCTGCGGCCGCTATGTGCTGGCCTATGAAAAGGAATCGGAAACCGGACGGGAGATTTCCATCAATGAGGTGGATATCGATAACTTTATCCGTGCCAAGGGTGCCATTTTCTCTGCCATTGATACCCTGCTGCGTTCTGTGGATATGACCGTGGATATGATCGATAAGGTCTATGTGGCAGGCGGCATCGGCTCAGGCATCAATATGAAAAATGCCGTGAATATCGGTATGCTGCCGGATGTGGAACTGGAAAAATTCAGCTATATCGGAAACTCCTCCCTGAGCGGTGCCTATGCGCTGGCAGTCAGCGATGAAGCCAGCACCAAATGCGCCGAAGTGGCAGCCAACATGACATATCTGGAGCTTTCCACTTACCCTGGCTACATGGATTCCTTTGTGGCTGCCTGCTTCATTCCCCACACCGACGCCAAACTGTTCCCCAGCAGCCATCAGGAGGTCTAATATGCAGGTAGAAAATCACAAGGAAGAAGTGCCTTTTTCCCACTATGAAGGACTGTTCCGCCAGCTGGATCCGGCGGATGCCCGGCAGAGACTGGGAGTGAAATGGGACGGAAATAAATTTTATGTAAACCTTTTGGGGAGAGAATTTTCCATATCCCACCCCACTTATGCCATTGCGGCATCGGACGGCGGCAGCCTGCCGCCTCTTCCAACCCAGACTTTTCTTCTGCGTTACCTGATTCAGGGAAAAAATCTGCCTTGGATGGGGGAGTGGAAGACCTTCCGGGAAATGCCGTGGGGGGAAACTTATATCAAGCCCTACACCGGCAGAGTACTGACCCGTGCTGCCTTTACCTTCGGCACCCGGGTGGATGCGTTCCGGGCGGCCTGTGAAAAAATGGGTGCCCTGCCGGTTTCCCATGGGGATGCGGGCTTCCGCTTTGAGCTGATCGGCGGCTACCAGATGCAGATTCTGGTGTGGGAGGGGGACGACGAGTTCCCGCCCAACGCACAGGTGCTCTATTCCGATAACTTTGCCGATGGTTTTGCCGCAGAGGATCGGGTAGTAGCAGGTGATATTCTGATTTCCACCGTAAAATCCTATATGTAATATTCGGGCGTACTGCGCAAAATGCAGTACGCCCGATTTTTTGTTAGAGAACTGCAATGGCTGCCGTCAGCGCCTTTACCATGTCGGGAAGTGCCATGGATGGTGTTCCCTGCTCCGGCAAGAGAGGTACATGAATAAAGCCAACCCGGGTATCCGTCCCGGCACAGCGGCTCAGCAGGGTATAGAGGGTGTCGTTGCAGACGAAGGTTCCGGCGGAGTTGGATACCGCTCCGGGAAGGCCGGCGGCACGGATGGCCTCCGCCATAGCGGCCACCGGCAGGGAGGAAAAGAGCCCGTCAGCCCCATCCGGCAGAATTTTTTCTTCCTGTGGCTGATTGCCTTCGTTGTCGCACAGATTGGCGCTGCGGATGTTGATGCCGATGCGCTCTACGGTGACGGCGCTGCGACCTCCTGCCTGACCGATGCAGATAATGGCATCAGGGTGCAGCTGTTTTGCCGCCTGCCAAACGGTGTCCGCAGCCTTCCCGAACACAGTGGGGATTTTCAGCTTGTTAAGCTGCCAGATGCCGATCTCATCCGGCAGTTTCTTTACTGCCTCCCATGCGGGATTGACGGATGCACCCCCGAAAGGATCGAACCCGGTAATCAGCAGATGTTTCATATCAAAACCTCCAAAAAAGTTTCTTATATACTACCATGAAATGGTGAAAATAGCAAGAATGGGACTTCCGTTTTCAGAGAAAGGCATGTATAATAGAATTGTATAAGGAAAAGCGGGGCACATGGGATGCCCCTTGATATAGGAGGAAAATGCAATGTCTACATATCAGCTGACCCTTTCCCCGGAAATCAGAAATGCCTTGGACACAGGCTTCGCGGCGGCTTTCGGCGGTAAGCCGGAGTGCTATTTTTCTGCCCCTGGCCGTACGGAAATCGGCGGGAATCATACGGATCACCAGCGAGGACAGGTTCTGGCTGCGGCGGTAAATCTGGATACTCTGGCAGCGGTTCGGACAAACGGCACGGACACCATCCGCATCCTCTCCAAGGGCTACCCTATGAGCGAGGTGGATGTGAAGGATCTTACTCCCAAGGAAAATGAAATTAACGCCACCCCGGCGCTGATCCGCGGTGTTGCAGCCGGCTTCGTTCAGCTGGGCTGTCAGGTGCAGGGCTTTGATGCCTACTGTGAATCCACAGTCCTGCCCGGCTCAGGCCTCAGCTCCTCCGCTGCCTACGAGGTGCTGATCGGAACCATCATCAATCACCTGTATTTTGACGGCAGGGTGAGTCAGCCGGAGATTGCACGGATTGGACAGTATGCGGAAAATGTATTTTTCGGCAAACCCTGCGGCCTTATGGATCAGACGGCTTCCGCCGTGGGCGGTCTTGTGACCATTGACTTTGCAGACAAGGACCATCCTGCCATTCGCAGCGTGGATTTTGACTTTTCCGCCTGCGGTCATGCCCTGTGCATCATTGACAGCCGAGCCAGCCATGCGGATCTCACCGATGAGTATGCCGCCGTTCCCGCTGAAATGAAGGCACTGGCTTCTTATTTCGGCAAGGAAGTGCTGACGGAAATCCCGGAAGAGGACTTTTATGCTGCCATGCCCGCACTGCGGGAAAAATGCGGCGACCGGGCGGTGCTTCGTGGTGTCCACGAATATCAGGAAAACAAGCGTGTGCCCCTGCAGGTGGCAGCGCTGGAGCGGGGAGATTTTGACACCTTCCTGCAGCTCATCAAAGAGAGCGGCCGCTCCTCCTGGATGTACCTGCAAAATGTGATCCCCGCCGGATATAAGGAACATCAGGATATGGCGATTGCCTTGGCGCTATGCGAAAAGTATCTGGAAGGGAAGGGCGCTTACCGGGTGCACGGCGGCGGCTTTGCCGGCACTGTGCAGGCATTCGTCCCCTTCGAACAGCTGGAAAACTTCCGCAGAGGCATGGATGCTGTGCTGGGAGAGGGCACCTGCCATGTGCTGTCCATTCGCCCGCAGGGCGGTGTTATGGCAGTCCCTGCCGAGTAACTGTGAGGAAATGTTAGAAAAGCGGAGGAAAACTATGAAAATTGAAACTTATATCGATTCCCTTGTTTCCTATGCCATGAATCAGCATCTGGCAGAGCCGGAGGATCATCAGGTTCTTGTGAACCGGCTGCTGATGATCCTGGGGAAGGATGACTATGTTCCTTCCGACGAAGTGCAGACCGAGGATCTGGAAGAGATTTTGAAGGGGCTGCTGGATTATGCCTGCGAAAAGGGCCTGTGCGAGGACAATGTTACCGCAAGAGACTTGTTCGACACCCGAATCATGGGTGCGCTGACGCCTATGCCCCGGGAGGTGATCCGCACTTTCCGGGAAAAGTATGCCAAGAGCCCGGAGAAAGCCACCGACTGGTACTACCGGTTCAGCTGTGACACCGACTACATCCGCCGCTACCGCATAGCAAAGGATATGCGCTGGAAGTATTCGGGAAAGTTCGGAGAGCTGGATATCACCATCAACCTGTCCAAGCCGGAAAAGGACCCCAAGGCCATTGCGGCGGCAAAGAACGCCCCCCAGTCCGGCTATCCCAAGTGCCAGCTCTGCCCGGAAAATGAGGGCTACGCCGGCAGAATGAACCATCCTGCCCGGGAAAATCACCGGATTATTCCCATTACGGTAGCAGGCCAGCCCTGGTGCCTCCAGTATTCTCCGTATGTCTACTATAACGAGCATTGCATCGTCTTCAATTCTCAGCATATTCCCATGAAAATAGACCGCAGCGCCTTCCGGAAGCTGCTGGATTTCGTGACTGCGTTCCCTCATTATTTCGTAGGCTCCAATGCAGACCTGCCGATTGTGGGCGGTTCTATTCTGAGTCACGAGCATTTTCAGGGCGGACACTACACCTTCGCCATGGAGAAGGCTGCGGGGGAAGCGGAGCTCAGTTTCGCGGGTTATAGGGATGTGACCGCTTCCATCGTTAAGTGGCCTATGAGCGTGATTCGCCTGAATGGTGACAATCCCGAGCGGATTGCCGATCTGGCCGACAAGATCCTCACTGTGTGGCGGGGCTACTCTGATCCCGCTGTGGGCATTATCGCCTATTCCGACGGAGAGCCCCACAATACCATTACACCCATTGCCCGCCGCAGAGGGGAGAAGTACGAGCTGGATCTGGTGCTGCGGTGCAATATCACCACCCAGGAGCATCCTCTGGGCGTGTTCCACCCCCATGCGGACAAGCACCATATTAAAAAGGAGAACATCGGCCTCATCGAAGTTATGGGTCTGGCAGTTCTTCCCAGCCGCCTTAAGAAGGAACTGACGGATCTTGCCGAGGCTGTAGCTGACGGCAGAGATATTCGACAGGATGAGGTGCTTTCTAAGCATGCCGACTGGGTAGACAATCTCAGGAAGCAGTATACCTTTACCAGAGAAAATGCCATGGACATCATTTTGCAGGAGACAGGCAAGGTATTTTCCGAGGTTCTGGAGGATGCCGGTGTCTATAAGTGTGATGCCGAAGGCCGCAGGCACTTTATGATGTTTGTGGACGAGGTCAACCGCCGGTGATTCCAAATGAGCAACCGCCCGGCTTTCAAAAGGAGCCGGGCGGTTGCCTGCGCTGTAAAAAATCCCCAGCCTTTCGGCTGGGGATTCTGTATTATAAGGGTGGAATCTTACTTCTTGGCGCTGTTGATCTGAGCAGCAACCTCAGCAGCGAAGTTCTCTTCCTTCTTCTCAATGCCTTCGCCCTTCACATAGTGGATAGCGTCAACAAACTTGACGGAGCCACCCAGCTTCTTAGCGGCATCAGCAATGTAGCCCTCTACGCTGCCCTGGAACAGGTCGCTGCGGACAAATTCCTGCTGCAGCAGGCAGATTTCCTTGTAGAAAGCAGCCATCTTGCCGGCAGCAATCTTTTCCTTGATCTGTGCGGGCTTGCTTGCCATCTTGGGATCGTTGTCCATGAGAGCAACCTGAACGGCCAGCTCGTGGTCAACGGCTTCCTGAGGAACAAGGGACTTGTCCCAGTACTTAGCACCCATAGCAGCGATCTGCATAGCCACATTCTTGCCGATTTCGGTAACATCGATGTCACCCTCGACAGCCAGATTGACCAGAACACCGTGGGAGCCGCCTGCGTGAACATAAGCAACGCTGGTGTTGTCAGCAAAACGGGCAAAACGGCGGATCTGCATATTCTCGCCGATGGACATGACCTTCTCCTGCATGATCTCGGTAACGGTCAGGTTGGAGTTGGGGTACTTGCAAGCCTTCAGAGCTTCCACATCAGCGGGGTTCTCGGTAGCAATGACGACAGCCAGATTCTTGACCAGATCCATGAAAGCATCGGTCTTGGCAGCAAAGTCAGTCTCGGAGTTGACTTCAATGACAACGCCCACACCGTTGATAACGGTAGCGTAGGCAACGCCTTCGGCGGCAACACGGTCTGCCTTCTTGGCAGCCTTAGCCAGACCCTTTTCACGCAGCCAGTCAACAGCCTTGTCCATATCACCGTCGGTAGCGGACAGTGCCTTCTTGCAGTCCATCATGCCGACATTGGTCATTTCACGCAGTTTCTTAACATCCATTGCGGTAAAAGCCATTTTCGTATCCTCCTAAAATCGTAAATGAATTTATTTCAGATTATTCAGCGGCGGGAGCCTCGGTCTCAGCGGCCTCAGCAGCATCCTCACCCTGACGGCCCTCGATGGCAGCGTTAGCCATGGTAGCGGCAATCAGGCGGATAGCGCGAATGGCATCGTCGTTGCCGGGGATCACATAGTCGATCTCATCGGGATCGCAGTTGGTGTCCACGATAGCAACAACAGGAATGTTCAGCTTGCGAGCCTCAGCAATAGCGTTGCGTTCCTTGCGGGGGTCAACGATAAACAGAGCAGCGGGGATCTTCTTCATTTCCTTAACGCCGCCCAGGTACTTCTCCAGCTTCTCGATCTCAGCCTGATGCTTGATGACTTCCTTCTTGGGCAGCATTGCGAAGGTGCCGTCCTCTTCCATCTTTCTCAGCTGAGCCAGACGGTCGATACGGGTACGCATGGTGCGGAAGTTGGTCAGCATGCCGCCCAGCCAACGGGCATTGACATAGTAACCGCCGCAGCGAGCAGCTTCTTCCTTGATAGCGTCCTGAGCCTGCTTCTTGGTACCAACAAACAGAACGGAACCGCCGTTAGCGGAAATATCACGAACGAAAGAGTAAGCCTCCTCCAGCTTCTTAACGGTCTTCTGCAGGTCAATGATGTAGATACCGTTACGCTCGGTGTAGATGTAGGGAGCCATCTTGGGGTTCCAGCGGCGGGTCTGGTGACCGAAGTGAACGCCGGCCTCCAGCAGTTGTTTCATAGATACAACAGACATTTGAATTTCTCCTTTTGTTGTTCCTCCACCCCGATCATCCCGCATTGCCCGTCCCTGAAGGACACGGGGGCCTGCGATCCCCGGGTGTGTGGTGTAATAATGTCACGAGCGATGCCCATGCCGAAATATTATACGGTATATAGTTGCATTTTGCAAGAGCTTTTTTGGATTATTTTTTAATTTTTTCCCGTTTTTTACCATCTTACGGCGCCCATATGGGCTTTGGACGGGGATGACAGCAGCTATCGGGGTTTACATCCACCAAAATGATATCCGGCCCGATGCGTTTTATACATTTCCAGGGGATTATGTAGTCGTCCCGCCGACCGAAAAAATTAAAAAAACGACAGGGCCCCGGCACGATGATGGCGCAGATCTGCCCCTGCGGCACTTCCACCTCCACATCCGACACAAACCCCAGCCGCTGACCGCCGTCCACACAGATAACTTCCTTGCAATGCAGATCTGTAACTCTTGTTATCATAGCCCATCCTCCTGCTTGTTTTGCTAAAGTCTATGCGCCCGGCTTAAACTTATGCCGGGAAAGGCCATGGCCCTTCCCGGCAGGTGCGTCACGATACGGTGACATTTTTTCGCATGGTACGAATGGCGCTTTTTTCCAGTCTCGAAACCTGTGCCTGAGAAATCCCCACCAGATTTGCCACTTCCATCTGCGTCTTGCCGTCGTAGAACCGCAGAGAAAGAATCTGTTTTTCCCGATCTCCCAGACGGCGGAAGGCGTTTTGCAGGGTGATATGCTCCATCCAGTTGCCCTCCGTATTTTTCTGATCCCGCACATGATCCATCACCGTCAGCGGATCGCCGCCGTCGGAATAGATGGGATCATAAAGACTCACCGGCGCACAGACGGCATCCAGTGCTTCTGACACATCCTCGGAGGGAATCTGCAGTTCTGCGGCAATTTCCTCCAGAGTTGGCTCCCGATCCAGCCGAAGGAGCATGGCCTCCTTGCATTGCAGTACACGATACGCCACATCCCGAATGGAACGGGAAACCCGGATCACGCTGTTGTCCCGCAGGTAGCGGCGGATTTCTCCGGCGATCATAGGCACGCCGTAAGTGGAAAAACGGACATTTTTTGTGGGATCGAAATTGGCAATGGCCTTGATGAGGCCGATACAGCCCACCTGAAACAGATCATCCGGGCTCTCACCACGCCTGTCGAAACGCTGGATCACGCTGAGCACCAGACGCAGATTTCCCTCAATCAGCGCATCCCGGGCGTTTTCGTCTCCCTCCTTGGTCTTTTTAAGCAGTGCATCCATTTGCACAGGGGACAGTGTTTTCAGCTCGGCGGTGTTGACACCGCAGATCTCTACTTTGCCCTGCATGGCATCCTCCTGATATTTTGATTTGGATGGTAACAGTATTTCCATTTACCGGGAAAAGATACCTTTTCCCTTGTTGGCAGATTTTCACAAAAAAATACGGCCCTTCGGGAAAGCCCTACAAAATCCACGGCAGTAATTTCAAAAATACAAACATTTTCTGCAAAAAGTGCAGGCACATTACGGAAGCTTCCGTTTCCGTAACATGCAGGCACCTTTCTGAAACCCCGGTGGTTTCGACACAAAAAGTCAAAGCAGGAAAATTTTATCAACAGCGTGAAAAGGAAAAATACCTGTTGATAACTGCAAGTTTTCCACAATCTCCACAGGTTTGTCCACAAGAGTTTTCCACAGGGGAAAAGTAAGAAATCAAAGTATTAGGTTTACATAATCTTATTCGACAGAAAATAACATTTTTCCCACTTTTTCCGCTTCGATGTTTTCCACAATGCGGCGAAAAAGAAGCCTGAAAATGCCACTTGACAAAGAAAAAATTCTTCTTCTGCCGTAAAAAGAAAAGAAAGTTGACCTTTTCACAAAAAATTTTGAAAAGGGGATTGATTTTATTCAAAAATCACGGTATAATGTGAAACTGTATGAGATATCGAGGTTAGGAGGTGTACTAAATGCCCAATATCAAGTCCTCTGTAAAGGACGTCATCCGTTCTAAGACTGCTTACGAGAAGAACAAGGCTGAGAAGTCTGCAATGAAGACCAACATGAAGAAGTTTGAGCTGGCTGTCGCCGAAGGCGACCGCACCGTTGCTGAGGCTGCCTACAAGGCTGCCGTTAAGAGCGTGGACAAGGCTGTTCTGAGTGGCCTTCTGCACAAGAACAATGCTGCACGGAAGAAGAGCAGCATGACTCTCAAGCTCAACAAGCTGGCCTGATTTCTCTGAAAATATCTCCTTCTGAGGATTCCTTGGAAGGAGTTTTTTCATGCCATTTTATTGTATCCCGTTGCTATGCACCGGGATTTTGTTTATAATATAGGAAATGCGGAAGGAGGGAACCTGCATGGCGAAGCTGTCAGATCCAATTACTATATTAAAGGGCATTGGCCCTTCCAAGGCAAAGCAGTTTGCTGCGCTCAATATTTTTACCTTGCAGGATCTTATCTGCCATTTTCCCAGAGGGTATGAAGACCGTACCAAAATCCACCTCATTTCCCAGCTGGTGCCGGACACGCCTGCCTGCTTCCGGGCGGTGGTTATGGGAACGCCCCGTACCGGCCATATCCGCAAGGGCTTGGATATTACCCGGGTGCAGGTGGCGGATTCCAGCGCACGGCTGAATCTTACCTTCTTTAATAACCGCTTTGCGGCGCAGCAGCTGCAATACGGGGAAGAATACATTTTCTATGGCAGCGTGTCCGGTGACTACGGGGGCTACGGCATGACAAACCCGGTGTTTGAAAAGCCGGATGCAGAGCCGGTTACCACCCGGCGGGTGCTGCCCATTTATCCCCTTACGGCGGGGTTAAATAACGCTGCCGTGTTGCGGGCGGTGGCGCAGGCTCTGAGCCTTTGCGATCCTCCGGCAGAGATTCTGCCCGAGGAAATCCGGCAGCAGTACGGGATTTTAGGGGCGGATCGGGCGTATTTTGCCATCCATCAGCCCAGTTCCATGGAGGAAGCGGAGCTTGCCAAAAAGCGGCTGGTTTTTGAGGAATTTTTTGTGTTTTCCGCAGGACTTGCCCTTATGCGGGCGGCGAAAGACGGAAAGCGTGTGCAGCCCTACAGAGATCTGGAGCTTTCTCCTTTCTATGACCGGCTTCCTTTCCGGCTAACCGGCGACCAGCAAAAGGCCATCGGGGAGATCTTGACGGATTTCGCCTCCGGCGCACCCATGAATCGGCTGGTGCAGGGCGATGTGGGCAGCGGCAAGACCATGGTTGCGGCTGCTGCCATGTACTGTGCTGTGAAAAACGGCGCTCAGGCTGCGCTGATGGCACCTACGGAAATCCTTGCCCAGCAGCATTATGCCTCTTTGTCAAAGCTTTTTGCCCCGCTGAATGTGGAAACGGTGCTGCTCACCGGCTCCATGACCCCAAAGCAGAAACAGGCGGTGCGCAGCCGGATTTCTCAGGGGACGGCACAGGTGGTTATCGGAACCCACGCTCTCCTGTCGGATACCACGGAATTTGCAAAGCTGGGGCTGGTGGTTACGGATGAACAGCACCGCTTCGGCGTAGCCCAGCGCTCCCGGCTATCCGGCAAGGGGGACGCCCCGCATTTGCTGGTGATGTCTGCGACCCCGATTCCCCGGACGCTGGCACTGCTCATGTACGGGGATCTGGATGTTTCCGTGATTGCCGAGTTGCCCCCGGGACGGGAACCGGTGGATACCTTCCTTGTGAACGAATCCTATCGGGCAAGACTCAACGGCTTTATCCGCAGACAGGTGGCGGAGGGCCACCAGTGCTTCGTGGTCTGCCCCGCAGTGGAGGAAAACGAGGAGCTGGGGGTAAAGGCTGCCTCTGTATGGGCGGACACCCTGCAAAAAACAGTATTTCCGGATTTGCGGATTTCTTTGATCCACGGGCAGATGAAATCTGCTGAAAAAGAGGCGGCTATGGCAGCCTTTGCCAGAAACGAAGCGGATGTTCTGGTAGCTACCACCGTTATCGAGGTGGGGGTTGATGTGCCCAATGCTACGCTGATGGTGATTGAGGATGCAGACCGTTTCGGACTCAGCCAGCTTCACCAGCTCCGGGGGCGGGTGGGCAGAGGCGGCAGCAAAAGCTACTGCGTTCTGGTGTCCCACAGCCGAAATCCCGAAAGTCTTATGCGGCTGAAAGCCCTGTGCAAAACTACCGACGGCTTCCGGATTGCTCAGGAGGATCTCAGGCTGAGAGGTCCCGGAGATTTCTTCGGCTCCCGCCAGTCAGGCCTGCCGGCTTTCCGGGTGGCCAATCTCAGCATGGATCTGGAAACCCTCCGGAATGCACAGGCGGCATCCGCCCGCTGGATCGACACCCAGGGAGCAGCAGATACACCGGAAGCGGCGGCTCTGCGGCAGCGAATCGGGGAGCTGTTCAGACGGGCAGAGGGAACCATGAATTAATGGGAAAATCACCGTGGTTTTCCCGTTCGGTTAAAACTTTCTTAACAACCTCCGGGATAACTGCTTAAAAAACCGGAACACCCGGATGCGTTTTTGTCATTTCAGGAAATTCTGAAAAAATAGCTTGTAAGTTTCCGGGGGATGTTGTAAAATAGTACAACTGATAGTTTGTAAATATCCGATTTCAACTCGTTTTTGTGGAGGTTAGTAACTATGGAAAAACCCATTGTACTGGTTATCATGGACGGTGTCGGTAAGGGCGACGGCGGCGCAGGCGACGCTGTCAAGCAGGCCAATACTCCGACCCTCGATCATCTGCTGGCTACCTGCCCGCACACCTACCTCAAGGCACATGGCACTGCCGTCGGTCTTCCCACCGATGACGACATGGGCAACTCCGAGGTCGGACACAATGCGCTGGGCTGCGGTCAGGTTTATTCTCAGGGCGCAAAGCTGGTTGGCGAGTCTATCGCAAACGGCACGCTCTACCGCTCCGAAACCTGGCAGTCTCTGATTGCCAACGCCAAGGACGGCCACGCCCTGCATTTCCTGGGCCTGCTGTCTGACGGCAATGTTCACTCCAATATCGCTCACCTGATCGCCCTGCTGAAGCAGGCCAAGGCCGAGGGCGTCAAGAAGGCTTACTGCCACATCCTGCTGGACGGCCGTGATGTCCCCGCTACCTCTGCCCTTGAGTATGTGGAGCAGCTGGAAAATGTGCTGAGCGAGCTGAGCAGCGACGGCTGTGACTACCGGATTGCTTCCGGCGGCGGCCGTATGCAGATCACCATGGACCGTTACGAGGCCAACTGGAGCATGGTGGAAGCCGGCTGGAAGACCCATGTGCAGGGTCAGGGCCGGATGTTCGCATCTGCCAAGGAAGCCATCGAGACCTACCGTGCCGAGACCGGCTGCATCGATCAGGATCTGCCTGCCTTCGTCATCGGCGAAAACGGCGAGCCTGTGGCAAAGATTGCCAACGGCGACAGCGTGATCCTCTTCAACTTCCGGGGTGACCGTGCTCAGGAAATTTCCCTTGCTTTCGATCGGAAGGACTTCGACAAGTTCGACCGTGGCGACTATACCGGCGTGAAGTTTGCAGGTATGCTTCAGTATGACGGAGACCTCAACATCCCCGAGCATTATCTGGTGCAGCCCCCGGTGATCCAGAACACTCTGACCGAGGTGCTGTGCAAGGCAGGCATCCATGAGTATGCCGTGTCTGAAACCCAGAAGTACGGCCATGTGACCTATTTCTGGAACGGCAACCGCTCCGGCAAGGTCTGCGAGGATCTGGAAGTCTACGAGGAGGTTCCCTCCGATGTGATTCCCTTCGAGCAGGCTCCTGCCATGAAGTCCAAGGAGATCACCGAGAAGATGCTCTCGGCTATGGCTTCCAAGAAGTTCGAGTTCATCCGCTGCAATTACCCCAACGGCGATATGGTTGGCCATACCGGCGTGCTGGAGGCGGTCATCTACGCCATGGAGTGCGTGGATAACAGCCTGAAGGCAATCCTTGAGGCCGCCGACAAGTACGGCTACACCGTCCTCATCACTGCTGACCACGGCAACGCAGACCAGATGACCGAGACCAAGAAGGGCAAGACCTCTGTGCGTACCGCACACTCTCTGAACCCTGTCCCCTTCATCATCTATGACAACAGCCGTGCATGGGAAATCAAGCCCGGCGCTTACGGCCTTGCCAATGTGGCTCCCACCATCGTGAAGATGCTGGGCCTGACCGCTCCTGAGTGCTGGGAAGACAGCATGGTGTAAGGGAAGATTATCATACGCTTTGTCAGCTGCCGGAGATTCCGGCGGAAAAATTTAAGCGGCATCAGCCGCAACAGGAGGTACTGATTTATGATCCGTCAACAAAACGAAAAAGGTTCTGTGAATGTCAGCGCCAATGTCTATACCGATATTGCCGGTACTGCCGCATCCAACTGCTTCGGCGTGAAGGGCATGGCGGCCCGGTCTGTTACCGACGGCGTATATCATCTGCTGCGTAAGGAATCTATGTCCAAGGGTGTCCGTGTGGAGATCCACGACGATGATACCATTTCCATTGATCTTCACATTATGGTCGATAACGGCGTGAACCTCAATGCAGTGGGCGCTTCCATCATTTCGGAAGTGCGCTATGTGGTAACAAAATGCACCGGCACGGAAGTCCGGGCCGTAAATGTCTATATCGATTCTATGATGATCGACTAATTATCGGAGGTGTAAAAAATTGAGGCAGACCATCAACGGGGCCGAATTTCGCAGATTGCTGATCAATGCGGCCGCCTCTATTGAAATTCATAAGCAGGCGCTGAATGAATTGAATGTTTTCCCTGTGCCGGACGGCGACACAGGAACCAATATGTCCATGACCATCAATGCCGCTGCCGCAGACCTGCGCCGGCTGGAAGATCCCACACTTGAGAAGGCTTCCTCCGCTGCTGCATCCGCCATGCTGCGTGGTGCCAGAGGCAACTCCGGCGTTATCCTTTCCCTGCTGTTCCGCGGTATCTCCAAGCAGCTCAAGGGAAATGATGAGTGCGACGGTATCCTGTGGGCAAATGCCCTGCAAGAGGGCGTGGATGCAGCATACAAGGCAGTTATGAAGCCCGCCGAGGGCACCATTCTGACGGTTGCCCGTCTGGCAGCTGCCAGAGCTTTGCAGGCTGCTGAAGAGAATAACTATTTTGAGTATGTCCACGAGGCTGCCATTGCAGAAGCAAAGGAAGCACTGGCCAACACCGTAAACCAGAACCCCGTCCTCAAGAAGGCAGGCGTGGTGGATGCCGGCGGCAAGGGCTGGCTGGTTGCGCTGGAAGCCATGCTTCTGGCACTGCGGGGAGAAGATGTAGAAGTTCCTGAGGATCTGGCAGGAGCGGAGGTTAAGGAACAGGCTTCCTTCTCCGACTTTGCCGACGAGGATATCAACTTCACCTACTGCACCGAGTTCATCATTTCTCGGGAAAACGATAAGGACCCCGAGAATCTGCGGGCATTCCTGGACAGCCTGGGCGACAGCCTTGTGCTGGTGGACGATGATGAGATCATCAAGGTTCATGTTCATACCAATGACCCCGGCAAGGCACTCCATGAAGCCATTGAATACGGCAGCTTCGTTACCGTAAAGATCGAGAATATGCGCCTTCAGCACACGGCTAAGGTGGTGAGCGAGCAGGAAATGGAACCCAAGATTGCTGAGCCTGTTAAGGAACTCGGCGTGGTGTCTGTCTGCGCAGGCGACGGCATTTCTGATGTGTTCCGGAATCTGGGTGTGGACGGTTTGATTTCCGGCGGCCAGACCATGAACCCCAGCACGCAGGACATTCTGGAAGTGGTCAACAGTGTACCTGCAAAAACCGTGTATGTGCTGCCCAACAATAAGAACATTATCATGGCAGCGCAGCAGGTAAGTGCCCTCACTCCCAAGAATGTAGTGGTTGTTCCCAGTAAGACCGTCCCTCAGGGCGTTACCGCTATGCTGAGCTTTAACCCGGAAGGAACTGCCGAGGAAAATCTGGCGGCTATGACCGAGGCTCTCGATACCGTGGAAACCATACAGATCACCCACGCTGCCCGGAATTCCGATTTTGACGGCTATCTCATCCACGAGGGCGACTACCTTGCCATGTACGGCGGCACGCTTTTCGGCACAAGCCGGGATATCAAGGCTCTGCTCAAATCTCTGGCTGAAAAGGTAAGAGACTCCGGCAAGGAATATATCACCATTTATTATGGCGCAGATATTTCCGAAAAGCACGCCCAGAAGGCGGCGGATCTGTTTGCGGATATTTGCCCGGAGGCAGATGTGAACCTGCTTCGCGGCGGTCAGCCGGTTTATTACTATCTGATTTCTGCAGAATAAGCAAGGTAAACGCCCACTGCCCCCTTATAGGCGGTGGGCGTTGCTTTTTTGAGATATTCTTTTGACTTTTGCATACACTAAAGAATAAAATGTAAGGAGGTGCACAGATGGATCAACCCAAAGGCGGCATTATCAGCAAAACTTTCTATTATGCAAGCCGTATTGCGGATATGCATTTGGGGCTTTATGCCGCCAATGCCGGATACTTTATTGCGCTGTCGGTATTTCCTGCGCTGGTGCTGATCCTCAGCCTGCTGCGCTACACATCGCTGGACGCAGTGGATTTGCTTAACCTCTTGAAAGGTGTTCTGCCGGAGGCGCTGCTCCCGGCGGCGGAAAGACTGCTTGTGAATACTTACGCGCACACCTCCACCGCTATGGTGTCCGTGTCAGCAATCGGCGCCCTCTGGTCAGCGAGCCGGGGTATTTACGGTCTGCTTACGGGACTCAATGCCATTTACGGTGTGGATGAAGACCGGGGTTACCTGTATACCCGCGCGATCAGCATGTTTTATACTTTCCTTTTCCTGCTTGTGCTGCTGCTGACGCTGGTGCTCAGCGTGTTCGGCGAATCGATCTTGCATCACCTGATACCCCATAAAAGCGATTGGTGGCAGCTTGTGGAAAGCGTGATTGACTTCCGATTTATTCTACTGCTGGTGTTGCAGACGGGGCTGTTCACTGCCATGTTCATGGCCTTCCCCAATCAGCGCAACAACTTGCGTGACAGCCTTCCCGGCGCATTGATTGCATCTTGCGGATGGCTTTTGTTTTCTGATATTTTTTCCGTTTATGTGGGATATTTCACCGATTATTCCAGTATTTTCGGCTCTGTTTATGCGGTTGCCCTTAGTATGCTGTGGCTTTACTTCTGCCTGTTCATTGTGTTTCTGGGCGGCGGTATCAACCGGCTGATGATTGAGCACAAGCGCAGCTGTGTGGGAAGATTGTAAAATTTATCGTCCCATTCATGGGGTGTTCACATTCCCCGGATAGGATACAGAAGAAAGGGGCGGTTGGCTTGTTCGGATTTGTTACTGCCATTTACAGCGAACTCAATACAGAAGAAAAAGACCGGTACAGTGCGGTTTACTGTGGCATCTGCCGCCGGATTCGGGAGCAGTCCTCCCAGATGTCCCGGCTGGGCCTGAGCTATGACATGGCATTTCTGGCGCTGCTGCTGTCATCTCTTTATGAACCGGAGGAGGAAAGCGGCAATCGTGCCTGTGCCCTGCACCCCGTGCGTCCCCGGGGCTGGGTGGATAATGAATTTGTCCGCTATGCGGCGGATATGAATGTGGCGCTGGCGTACTATAACGCTTTGGACGACTGGAATGATGACAGAAAATTCACTGCCAAGATCCAGAGCCGTATTTTCGGCAAGAAGTATGACCGGATCCGGCAGCAATTCCCCCGGCAGTGCAAGGCCATTGCCGACTGCATTGAAGCCCTTGGCGCTCTGGAAAAAGAGAACTGCCCCAGTGCGGATCTCACCGCCAACTGTTTCGGAAAGCTTATGGCTGAGCTTTTTGTTTACCGGGAGGATATGTGGGCGCCGATCCTGCGGCAGATGGGCATGGCGCTGGGAAGATTCATTTACTTAGCAGATGCGGCGGTGGATTACCGTCGGGATGAGAAAAAGAAAAAGTACAATCCTTTCCTTGCCACCGCAACCGGAGAAGACTGGAAAAGATGGGAAGAGTATCTGGTGCTTGCCATGGCAAAATGCACGGAGGAGTTTGAAAAGCTGCCTTTGGTGCAGGATAAGAGCTTGCTGGATCACATCCTTTACAGTGGTGTGTGGAGCAATTTCAGGCGAAAGCAGAAAAAGAGTCAGGAGGAAGCGCAGTGATAGACGATCCTTATAAGGTCCTTGGAGTCAGTCCGGATGCCTCTGACGATGAAATCAAGCGGGCATACCGCCAGCTTGCCAAAAAGTATCACCCGGATCTGCACCCGGGAGATGCCGAGGCTGCGAAGAAAATGCAGGAGATCAACGCTGCCTATGAGCAGATCAAGAATCCTGAAAAGGCAGCCCCTCGATACGGCGGTCAAAGCAGCTACGGCGGCTATGGGCCTTACGGCTACGATCCCTTCGGCGGATATCAAAACGGCAGCTATCGCCGCAGCGATTCTTCCGATCAGTTTGAGGCGGCGGCTTATCGCTATGTGGTTTTCGGCAGATATCAGGAGGCACTGAATATTCTGAACAATGCCACGCAGCGCAGCGCCAGATGGTATTATGTCAGTGCGCTTGCCAATGACGGCTTGGGCAACCAGGTCACGGCGCTGGAGCATATCCGCAAGGCAGTTTCCATGGAGCCGGACAATCCGGAATATTTGCAGGTGCTTCGGGAAATCGAACAGGGCGGTGCGGCTTACCGGCGGCACGCGCAGAACTTCGGTGGCTTTACCATGCGGAGTACCCCCTGCACCAACTTTTTGCTTTGCTGGTTCTGCAATCTGTTTTGCTGCGGCAGACCTTTCTGCTGCTGCTAATAAGAAAGTAATTGCGCAGTATCCCAAGGGATACTGCGCAATTTTTATTGATAGAGCTTAAGGCCCGGGGCATCCGGTGCCAGACAGCTGGCGCTGTACAGCATGGTTGCTACCTGTCCGCGGTTAAGGGTGCCGTCGGCAGATACGGCAATACCGTTTTGGTTCATGGCGGTAACTGCTGCGGCAGCCCAATCGGGAAGCGGATTTTCACTTTCCTCGGCACCGGTGGAGACGGAAAGATCCAGTGCATTTTGCAGGATCACCGCCGCTTCCGCGCCTGTGATGGGATTTTCAAAGCCAAGGGCACCGGTGTCGGACACGGGCAGGCCCTTGGTGAGTCCGGAACGCATTGCGGCTGCCAGATAGGGCTTGAGCCAGCCGGGTACTTCATCCGTATATCCGGTAAACTCGGCATCTTCATCCACAGGGATTCCCAGCGTCTTGAGGGTCATGGTGATAAATTCCCCTTTGGATACGGGCTTATCTGCATGGAAACAGTATTCGCCGCCCACCTGCTCGCCAACGAATAGGCCGGTGTTTTTCATCCACTCCGCTGCGAAGCGGCAGGAGGAGCCCAGAGTGTCGGTGTATTGCACGCTGTCGGCAGGCTTCAGAATCCGAACGGTTACCGTGGCTTCCCGGGAGACATTGCCCGCCGGGTCGGCGGCAGTGAAGGTAAAGGAATCCACGCCAACCTTATTCTTTTTGGGGGTGTAGAGGAAGCTGCCGTCCTCCCTCAGCTGAACCTCACCGCGCTTGGGCGGACGGGTTACAGTGAAGGTCAGAGCCTTGCCCTCCGGTTCGGTGACCTTCAAAAGTCCCTCGTTGGGGAGATTTTTGTAGGTCTCCAGAACGCTGTCCTCAGCCACGGGGGCTTTGTCCTGCTTGCCCCGAATGGAAATGGTCATAGCCGAGGCGGGGGCTACCCGATTTTTATAGATGGGCAGAAAGGTGACAACGGCCTCCCGGTCGGACTCGGTGCGCAGAGGGGAAAAGGTCATTTGGGCAATCTGCTCAGAGGAGAGAATATCCCCCGGATGCAGCACCCGCTGCCCCAGCATGATGGTGCCGGATGCGGCGTCCGGCAGTGCGGTGATGCAGATGCCCTCCAGTTTTTCATCGGAAAAATCCTCGGGATTGAAGCAGTAGACGCTGTCGCAATCCACTTCCAGTGCCGAAGCACCTACACAGAGGCTTGCGGTGCACAGCAGCGCCGCAAGCAGCGAGATTGTTCGCTTACGGAACATAGAAATACCTCCTGTATTTGGTTTTCGGAGGTAGTGTTTGCCATTTGCGGCAAAACTATTCAGAAAAAGAAAGAGGGAAGCATCTGCTTCCCTCTGTTTCAGATCTGTCGGTACATGGTGTCGGCATCGTCCTTTCGGACGGTTTCAGCCACCTGCAAAACCTCTACGGCGATGGCTCTGGAACCCATGCTGATCTCAATTTTGTCGCCGGGCTTCACTTCATATCCGGCTTTGGCCACCCGGCCGTTGACGCTGATGCGACCGTTGTCGCAGGCTTCGTTGGCCACTGTGCGGCGCTTAATGAGCCGGGATACCTTCAGAAACTTGTCTAAACGCATGTTATTTACCTACGATGTCTTTCAGACTCTTGCTGGCCTTAAAGGCGGGCACACGGGTTGCAGGAATCTCGATGGGCTCTTTGGTGTGGGGGTTGCGGCCGATCCGGGATTCCCGATCCTTGGTTTCAAAAATGCCAAAGCCGGACAGCTGCACACGGTCACCGGATGCCAGTGCGGAGGTGATGGTGTCGATGGCGGCGTTGATGACCCGCTCGGCGTCCTTCTTGCTGATGCCGGACTGCTCAGCGGCAGCGGCAATGAGTTCTGTTTTATTCATAATTTACCCTCTCTTCTAATCCATACGAAGTCATACTAAATTATCATATTTTCACCCTGAATGCAAGGCATTTTTTTATAAATGCAGGAAAGTCGCAATTTTATCGCCCTTAGGCAGCAGCAGACAGTCCTCTCGGGTAATGGCTTTGAACTTGACAGCTGCCAGCAGGTATACGATGCCGCCCACCAGAATGGGCACAGCGCAGGCGATGATGCGGTTCATGTCGGCACCCAGCAGCATGACCAGCAGCTTCCAGGCACCGAAGACGAATACGCCCATAACTGCGGCGGCTGCGAAGGCACGGATCATATTGCGCAAAATGGCGGGAGGGTCTTTGAAAACCCGACGCAGAGTAAAGAGGTTCAGTATGGTGATGCTGATATAGCACATGAGGTTTGCAGCGGCAGCACCTACAATGCCGATGGAAGGATTCCCTGTCAGCACATACACCAGAATCAGCTTCAAACCTCCGCCCACAAACATATTGATTACCGGCAGCCGCTCGTGTCCCCGGGCCTGCATAATTGCGTTTGTCAGCAGTACAAGGGGATTGAAGATGACACCGATGCCGAGAATCGTCATCATCCGGGTGGCAAGCACCAGATTTTCTCCCTGATAGCCGCCCAGCAGAGCGGTGACGGGCTGCGCCAGCAGCGTCAGGCCGAAGGCACAGGGCATGGCAATGAGAGCTGTGATTCGGGCGGCGGATTCCTCCGTAGCTCTTGCTGCGGCTGTATTACCCACCGTAAGCTGTGCGGTGATGGCGGGAATGGCGCTGATGGTAATGGGCGTAACGAAGGCGCAGGGCATATTCAAAATAGTGATAGCCATGGAATAGATGCCGCGCTGTACATCTGCCTGCTTCTGAGTCAGAAAGCCCAGCAGCTGCGTCATGTAGATCTTGGTGTCCAGCACCGTCAAAATCTGAAGTCCTGCGGAGCCGATGGTGATGGGAATGGCAATGGCCAGAAGACATTTGGCGATGTCCTTGGCGGCAATCGTATCCTCCGGGCTGTCGGGAAGATCTGCATAGGATTTCCGGAAGCAGCTATTGAGGTAAACAGATGATGCAAGACAGCTCATGGTCACGCCGAAAATGGCGGCACCGGCCGCCAGAGCAACGCTGCCTGTATAAATTTTAACCAGAACTGCGGCGACTATACCCACAACCAGCTTGAAGACCGCTTCGATGATCTGGGAGATGGAGGTGGGGAACATATTGCTCTGCCCCTGGAAGAACCCGCGGTAGGTACTCATGAGGCACACAAGGAAGCAGCAGGGACCCAGGGCACCGATGGCAGCCCAGGCGTCGGGCTGCTTCTGGAAGGCTGCCAGCTGCCGGCAGAAAACCGTCATCAGCACGCTGCCTACCAGTCCCAGCGTCAGGAAAATGGCACGGGAAACCCGATAGATCTTCCGCATCTGGCGGTAATGCCCAAGGGAATTGGCCTGAGAAATCAGTCGGCTCATAGCCACCGGCAGTCCGGCGGTGGAGATCATCAGCAGCACGGTGTAGATATCATAGGCGGTGCTGTAATAGCCGAAGCCCTCTTCATTGATAATGGCATTGAGAGGAATCTTATAGAGGGCACCGAAAACCTTTACAATTGCGGTTGCAATTGCCAGCAGCATGGTGCCATGGATGAAGGACTGCTTTTTCTGCGTATTAGACATGGTGGCCTCCTGATACTTCATTGGGATTCTCTGCGAAGATGTGCGGAATGGCGTAGGTTGCCAGTTCTTCCACAACCTTTTGCAGGTCGATGGTGGGGAAGCGGCCGTTCTGGTAGAGAATTTTGCCTCTTACCATGGTCATAGCCACATCGCCGCCTTTGGCACTGAAGCACAGGGCATTCAGTACATTGTGGCAGGGCATCAGATGGGGAGCGGAGAAATCTACCAGACAAAGGTCGGCATCCATACCGATCTTGATCATGCCGGCGCTTTCGGCACGCCCCTGTGCCTTCGCACCGCAGACCGTCGCCATCATAAGGGCGGCAGGCGCGGGAAGAGCGGAGGCATCGCCGCCCTTGGCCCGTGTGGCAAGGGAAATGCCCCGGATTACCTCGAACAGATCCATGTTGCCGGATTCAACGACACCGCCGGTGCCGAGAGCCACATTCATGCCGTTTTGCACACATTCCAGCACCGGGGTGGTGCTGCGGCCGTTTTTGGCAGCGGCGATGGGACAGGCCACGGCAGTGGCCTTGTGTTTGCCCAGAATTTTCTGCTCCTCAGGAGAGAGGAAGCCACAGTCCGTTGCGGTGACCGGTACATGAAACACTCCGTGACAGTTCAGAAGCTCGCCGGGGCCAAGCCCGGTGCGATCCATGCAGGAATCCACTTCCTGCTGCGTCTGGGCAAGGTGGAGCTGGAAGCCCAGCTTCTTTTCGTCGGCATAGCCCACAAGGGCTTCCCAGAGCTTAAAATTGCTGGTGTACTCGGCGTAGATGCCTGCATCAATGCGGATGCGCCCGTCATCGTAGCCGTTCCACTTGTCGGTAATCCGGCACAGCTCCTGACACTGCTCATCCGTATCAAAGTCAAAATCTTCGTTCTGATCGATGAATCGATAGGCACACAGAGCCAGATTGGCCTTGATGCCGGATTCTGCCACGGCCTCGGCGGTGGCATCGGGGTAGTAGTAGAGGTCGGAAACGGAGGTGATGCCGAACCGCAGACACTCCGCAATGCCCATGAGGGCAGCAGCCTTGGCACAGCGGGAGTCCATTTTGTCCTCCAGCTTCAGCTGGGAATCCAGCGCCTCGGCGCAGGAAAGGTCGTCGAAATAGCTGCGCAGGGCGGTCGCTGCCAGATGGGTGTGGCAGTTTACAAGACCCGGCATCAGCACCATGCCGGTGCCGTCTACGATGGTTTTGGGCTGTTCCTCCGGAGCAGTCTTGCCCAAATAGGCGATTTTACCCTGGGAAACGCCTAAGTATGCGCCGAACAGGACTTCCATCCGTTCATTCATGGTCACAATAGTGACATTGGAAATCAAAGTATCCATATCAGATGCTTCCTTTCATCAGTTCAAACAGTTCTTCCTTCTGCCGAAGCACCTCCGGCAGCATATCAATGTACTGCTCCGGGAACTTGGGGTTGTGGAATCTGCGCAATGTTCCGTCGGGAAGGTTGACTTTATTCATACCGCCGCCGCCAAGGGACAAAATGGTATGCAGCTCTTCCATCATATAGATGTTATACAGACAGTCGAGGCCGTCCCGGCTCCAGCCTACATTTTCAAAGGAACCGGACATATATTTCTGCCGATACAGGTAATAAGGGCGGTAGTTCAGTTTACGCAGGGTATCCCCGGCATATTCAACCATCCTTGCCACCTCACCGGGGGCGGAAAGTCCCTGCCGGTTTCCAAAAAGATCGGCGCCTTTCTTCAGGGCTAAGGTGTGGACGGTGATGTTGGCAGGATCGAGAGCGGCAATTTCGTCCAGCGAGCGGCAGAAGCCTTCGTATGTATCCGTGGGAAGTCCCGCAATGAGATCCATGTTGATGGCGGTGAAACCGGCATCCTTTGCCCAGTGGTAGGCAGTGACCACATCCGCTGCCTTGTGGGGACGGTGGCAGGCGTCCAGCACACTGTCGATCATGGTCTGGGGATTGATGCTCATGCGGTCTGCCCCGTGCGCATGAATGGCCAGCAGCTTTTCCGGGCTTAATGTATCCGGACGACCGCCTTCCACCGTAAATTCGATACAGCGGGAGAGGTCAAAAACATCCCGAATGGTGTCCAGCAGCAGACTGATCTGCCGGGTGTTCAGGGTGGTGGGGGTGCCGCCGCCGATGTAGATGGTGCGAAGCTGGCGGCCTGATTTTTCCAGCAGCTTTCCGGTGACGGTGATTTCCTGCAAAAGTGCCTGCAGATACGGCTCAATCAGCTCTGCGTGCTTACCGATGGTGTGGCTTACAAAGCTGCAGTAAGAGCAGCGGGTGGGACAGAAGGGAATACCGATGTAGAGGGAAATATCCTCTTTTCGGGAAAGCTGCGCCGCTTTTACCGTGGACGAAGAGCAGTCCAGTGCCAGCCTTCGCCGCTGCGGCGTCACATAGTACACATCTTTCAGAAGCTTTTCGGCGGTTTTCTCCGTACCGCCCTGCAAAAGATGCTTGGTGGTAAGCTTGGTGGGGCGTACTCCGGCAATGGCGCCCCAAGGGGGAAGCGCCGGAAGAAGCCGGATGGCAGCCAGATAGAAGCTCTGCTGCAGCAGCTGCCGCCGGGCAGGGACGGTTTCCTTTTCTGCAAGGAGCCGCTTTCTGGCGGTGACGGTTTTGCCGTCCTGAGAAATGGTGGTGACAGCGGTGAGCCAGTGATTGCCCCGCAGGAGACGGGACACCGCCTGCCCCTGGGCTTCGGGGCCGAAGAGGGACATTTGCAGCTGTTCCACCGGGTATCGGTCTTGGTGACCGATGAGTGTTAATTCCATAAAGAACCCTTTCTTGCTCCCGGAGGGGAGATTATTTCAAATAGGGATTATAGCGCCGCTCCTCAGCAAGAGAGGTGCTGCCGCCGTGCCCCGGATAAACCGTACAGTCCAGGGAAAGCCCGGCCAGACGGGCAAGACTCTTTTTCATGTCCGCAGAGCTGCCGCAGGGGAGATCCGTGCGTCCGCAGCTGCCTGCGAAGAGGGTGTCACCGCTGAACATGGCGTTTTCTGTCAGAAGGCACACGGAGCCGGGGGTATGTCCCGGCGTGTGGAGCACATGAAAAGAAATGCCTGCGGCCTCCACGATATCTCCTTCGTCATAGAAATGGGTGCAGTAAAGCTGCCCGGCAGTCATCATGGGCGGCATGGAAAGCTCCCCCTCATGCAGATACACGGGGCATTCCCACTTCAGCACCAGTTCCTTGACAGCACCCACATGGTCAAAGTGACCGTGGGTCAGCAAAATGGCATCCACTGTGAGATTCCGGGAATTGGCATATTCCCCAATGGTTTCCGGCTCGTAGCCCGGATCAATAACGACGCAGTGTCCGCCGTTGCTTACGATGTATGTGTTTGTCTGGTACAGCCCCAGAGTCAGCTTGGAAATATCCATAGGCCTTAACCTCTTCGGGGGGTGTCCATCAGCTGATCGGTGTCGAGAATCAGCGTTACGGGGCCGTCATTGACGGACGCTACCTGCATATCGGCACCGAAACGGCCGTGCTGAGGGGGATACCCCAGCTGGGCGCAGTCGGACAGAAATTTTTCATAGAGGGTGTTGCCCAGCTCCGGGTCGGCGGCACCGACAAAGTTGGGGCGGCGGCCCTTGCGGCAGTTGCCGTAGAGGGTGAACTGGCTCACAACCAGCACCTGCCCCTGCACGGACTCCAGCCCTAAATTCATTTTGCCGTTTTCGTCCTCAAAAATACGAAGACCCAGCGCCTTTTCCGCCAGATAACGGCATTCTTTTTCCGTATCGTTGGGGCCTACTCCCAGAAGAATCAGAAATCCCTTCCCGATTTTTCCCACCACCTCGCCGTCGATGGTGACGGAGGCAGAGTTGACCCGTGTTAAAATTGCACGCATGGTGATAACTCCTTATATCTGAAATGGGTCAGTTCTGACCCCGGCGGGAGCCCAGAACATCCCGGATACTTAGCAGCTTGTTGCGGATAGAATCCAGTTCCGCCACATTCTTGACTTCAAATCTCACGGTAAATACGCTCTTGCCCCCGGGCATATCCTTGCCCAGCAGCTCCTTGACCCGGATGCGGTTGGTGGACATGACGGTTGCCACATCCAGCAGCAGACCGTCTCTTGTGATGCAGTCCAGTTCCAGCGTGGTTTCAAAGGGTTGTTCTTCCTGATTGGCCCAGCGGACACGAACCCAGCGGTTGGCCTGAACGGGATCATCCCGGTGAGCGGCATTGGGGCAGTCAGCCCGATGAATGGACACGCCGAAGCCCTTGGTGATGAAGCCCACAATGGCATCGCCGGGAACGGGGGCACAGCACTTGGCGAACTTGATCATGCAGGAATCAATGTCCTCCACGATCACACCGTTGACGGCGTGGCGGTTGTTCTTGGCTGTCTCGGAATCCGGGACAGTGCGCAGAGGAATTGCCGGATGGAGCTTGTCATTGACCTGAGCCTTGACGGCCTTGTTGATATCATCCCGAATGCGTCCCACCGCTTTGACAGCGGTAAGTCCGCCGTAGCCGATGGCGGCGTACATATCTTCCCAGCTTTCAAAGGACAGCTTTTTCAGCAGCTGGGGAGAGAATTCCGGATCGATGGTGATGCTGAGGGGCAGACCTGCCCGGCGCATTTCCGCCTCGAAGGAAGAACGGCCGTGAGCCACATTTTCGTCCCGCTTTTCCTTTTTGAACCATTGCTTGATCTTGGTGCGGGCCTGATTGGATTTGCAGATATTGAGCCAGTCACGGCTGGGCCCCTTGGCGGACTTGGAGGTCAGTACCTCAACGATGTCGCCGTTTTTCAAGGGCGTATCAATATTGGCGATCCGGTTATTGACCTTGGCACCGATCATGGCGTTGCCCACGCCGGAGTGAATGGCGTAGGCAAAGTCAATGGGCGTGGAGCCTGCAGGCAGGGATACGATCCGGCCCTTGGGGGTAAAGACGAAAACTTCGTCGTCAAACATATCGATTTTCAGGGACTGGACATAGTCTTCGGCATCGGTGTCCTGCTGGCTTTCCAGAAGCCGCCGCACCCACTCAAAGTCCTTTTCGTTGCCGTCGCCGGTGCCCTGCTTGTATTTCCAGTGGGCGGCAATACCGTATTCGGCTGTCTGGTGCATATCCCATGTGCGGATCTGTACCTCAAAGGGAATGCCCTGAGAACCGATGACAGTGGTGTGAAGGCTCTGGTACATATTGGGCTTGGGGGTGGAGATATAATCCTTGAACCGCCCGGGCACCAGATTAAATAGATCGTGGATGTGCCCGAGAACATTGTAGCAGTCGGGGATGGTGTCCACAATGACCCGGAAGGCATAAATATCGTAAAGCTCATCGATGGTCTTGCCCTGGGCCTGCATTTTCCGATAGATGGAATACACATGCTTGATGCGGCCGTAGGTGGTGTTATTGATACCCACGCAGGTGAGCCGCTGGGTGATCTTGTTCTGAATGGTGTTCATAAAGGCTTCGTCCTGCTCCTTATGCGCATTCAGATAGGACATAATGGAGTCATATGCGGTGGGATTCAGATAGCGCAGGGAGGTGTCTTCCAGCTCCCACTTGATTTTCTGCATACCAAGACGGTGTGCAAGGGGAGCGTATATGTCCATGGTTTCCTGACATTTGCTGATCTGCTTGCCAAAGGTCTGGTACTGCATGGTGCGCATATTGTGCAGACGGTCGGCAATTTTGATCAGCACCACCCGGATGTCCTTGGACATGGCCATGAAAAGCTTGCGCAGATTCTCCATCTGCGCCTGTTCGGTGCTGGAAAAGTTGGCCCGGGTCAGCTTTGTGACACCCTCTACCAGCTCCGCCACGGTCTGACCGAAGATTTTTTCAATGTCCTCATGGGAGGCATCGGTATCTTCAATGCAGTCGTGCAGAAGAGCACCCAGAACGGCATCGGTGTCCAGTCCCATTTCCACAACGATTTCCGCCACGGCAAGGGGGTGAATAATGTACGGAGAACCGTCTCTTCGTTTCTGATCTTTATGTTTGTTCCGCGCGTATTCAACAGCCCGGTCAATAATCGCCATATCGGCATTGGGCATATATTTCAGGATTTTGGAACACATGGACTCATAATGGGCCTCAAAAGTTTCCAATCTAATCAGCTCTCTTTCATATGAAGCAGAATTTGCATCGTTTTGCTTTGGGAGAGGTCAGCTTTCCCCGGCCCGGGGGTCAGGGTGACGGTGAGACATTCCTGATGCCGCTCCGTCTGCAGCAGCCCGACATCCCGGAAAATATCCAGACAGGTCATCAGCTGACCGAGATTCAGGGAGACTCCGGACCACCGGACGATCTTCCGGCACAGACACATGGGAGACTCCTGCACAGGGCGGGGGCAGCCTGCCAGATACCGCCAGATCATGCCGAGCGTTGACCGCTCCGGATACAGTGCGGCGGCATCCTCACGGGTGAGCCGGCCGCTCCGCAGATGCTGGTAGCTGCCGGCTTCGGCAGAACAGGGCACGGCACAGCTGGGACGAATGTCCAGAATATTCATCTGGACCGTCCGTGTTCCCCGGAATTCGTTGACCTGAGGATTAAAGGCCACATCCACCACATCTCCCTGCTGAATAGAGGCGGACTGGGGGGTGGCGGAAAAATAAATGGCGTTTATGTACTGGCGGCCGGAGCGGAAGCGAAGGCGCATATGCCGCCCAGAGCCCACCAGACTGATCCGGTCCACGGTGAGCTTTTCCATCATCAGCACCGGCTTGGGACAGCCGTTGCCGCAGGGCTCCAGAGTATCCAGAGCATCCACACCGCCTACGGTGAAAAGCTCCGGGGAAATGGCACAGTCCACATCCAGAACGGTACGGGGACCGGCGTCAGCATAGTATTGAGAAGCCAGCTGGCACATCTGCTGACGGAAGGGAATGATATTCTCCCGGGAAATGGTAAAGCCGGCTGCCAGCTCGTGACCGCCGTAGCTTTCCAGCAGATTCGACAGGGCGGTGAGGGAGGTAAAAAGATTGAAGCCGCCGAAGCTTCGGGAACTGGCCTTGCCGTGCTCCCCGTCCAGACAGATCAGGAAGGTGGGACAGCAGTATTCCTCTGCCATACGGCTGGCAACGATGCCGACAACGCCCTGATGCCAGCTTTCGTCCGCCAAGACAATGGCCTCCGGGGTTCTTCCCGGAGGAAGCATGGCCACGGCATCGTCATAAATCCTGGATTCCACCTGCTGACGCTCCCGGTTCAGGTCACACAGGGCTTTGGCCAAAAATTCCGCCCGCTGGGGGTCATCTGTTAAAAACAGTTCCACGGCCAGATCGATTTTTCCCATGCGGCCCGCAGCGTTGATCCGCGGGGCCAGCATGAAGCCGATGGCTCCGGCATTCAGATGCTCCGGCGTACAGCTTGTCTCGCGCATGAGGGCGGCAATGCCGGCACGGGGGCGGGTCTTCATGGATTCCAGCCCCCGGGTGACAAACACACGGTTTTCTCCGTGGAGCACCATCACATCGGCAACGGTGCCGAGGCAGACCATGTCGGCGTAATCCTGCATTACGGCCTCCTGAGAGCCGGAAAGTGCGGCGGCCAGCTTGAAAGCCACACCTACGCCGGAGAGGGTCTTGTGGGGATATCCTCCGTCAGGCCGGTGGGGGTCCACCACGGCAATGGCGTCGGGAAGAATTTCCTTGCACTCGTGGTGATCGGTAATCACCAGATCCATACCAAGCTCCCTGCAGAGCTTGGCTTCCTCTATGGCGGTGATACCGCAGTCCACGGTGATGATCAGCTTGACGCCCTCATCGTGGAGCTGGCGGATGGCGATCGGGTTAAGGCCGTAGCCCTCCTCCAGCCGTCCGGGGATATAGCTGATGCAGTCCGCACCGTTGCGGCGGAGAAAATCGGTCAGCAGGCAGGTGGCGGTGATACCGTCCACATCGTAGTCACCGAAAACAGCAATTTTTTCCCCCTGCAGCATGGCAAGCCCCACCCGTCCGGCGGCAAGGTCCATGTCCGTCATGGAGAAAGGATCCGGCAGGGGAGCGCAGCAGTCCAGATAGGCTTTCGCTTCCTCCGTGCAGCCCATGCCGCGGGCGGCAAGAATCATGGCGGTGAGCGGTGCATAGCCCCCGCTTACCAATGCGTTTACGGCATTCATTTCCGGTTTCGATACATTCCAAATTCCATACTTCAAGGCAACACACATCCAGTTTAACTTTTCTCATTATTATATCAAGATCGGTTCGGATGCACAATAGGCTCTTTTAGAATTTATCGAAAATGCATAGAAAATTCTGATAAAAACCATCAGCGTTGTCCTTGCAGCAGCTGGGTTACGGTGACGGCCAGCAGCGGAGAGAAAATCATGCCGACGATGCCCCAAAGCTGATAGCCGGCGTACATTGCAAAAAGTGTCACAAGGGGGTCGAGCCCCAGCTGTTTTCCTACGAGCTTCGGCTCCAAAGCGGTGCGCAGCAGCATATCCGTCAGATACACCGCCAACAGCCCCACTGCACGCAATTGCTGTCCCTGCAACAGACAGATAATGCTCCACGGAATCAGCACGGTTCCGGTGCCGAGAATAGGCAGAGCGTCAATCAGCGATACCAGCATGGCCCAAAGGGGAGCGTAGGAAATTCCGAGAAGTAAAAATCCGCCGGTGAGGATGATCAGAGTGACGAGGGTGAGCTTTGCCTGTGCGGTGAGCCAGCCGAGAACGGATTTTTTCAGCTGCTTCAGATGGGGAAGATACTTTTCCTTCCAGACAGGCGGCAGCCGCCGTGCCGTCCAATCTTTGATTTGGGGCAGCTTTGCCGAGATCATAAAGCTGGCCAGAATCCATGTGCCGATGCTGAGGGCACTGTCCGGAAGAGAACGCAAAAGCCCTGTGAACATCCTTATGATACCTGCGGAAATACTGTCTACCAGAGCGGTGCTGTCGGAAAAAAGCCGCTCCAGACCGTAGCTCAGAACGGAACCCACCCCTCTGGGGGCACGGTCTGCCAGAGAAAGCAGGCGGCTTTTGAGGGACGCAAGACCCTCCAGTACCGACTCCGCCAGATCGGGCAGAATTCCGGCCAAGGCGCCCAGCTGCCGCAGAAGCAGCGCTCCCAGAACGGTCACCGCAACAACGGCGACAGTCAGAGCGGCGGTGACGCCGATGCCGGAGGCGATCCCCCGGCGCATATGCAGCTGCCGCTGAAGGGCGGCAACCATGGGCTCCGCTGCCAGCGCCAGAGCCCATGCCAGCAGAAACGGCAGCATAAGCGGAAGCAGCAGATGGCTGAAAAGCCACAGGGCGGCCGCACCCAGAACGATGGCGGTGAGGGTGTATAAAAGAGGCTTGGACATGGCGGCTCCTTTCAACAAAATCCCGTATGTGGGGCTTGCAATTTTAGAAATTTATGTTACAATACCAATGTCAATTTGATGATATTCGTGCATAATTGATAAAATATGTATTATAGGGGGTTGTACCGTGAGCAAAAAACCAAAATACTATATTATTGAGGCATCCGCGCTGCCGGAGGTGTTTATTAAGGTGGCCGAGGCGAAGCGCCTGCTTTCCACCGGTGCAGCCGGCACGGTCAACGATGCAACCCGTATGGTGGATCTGAGCCGCAGTGCGTTCTATAAGTACCGGGATGCAGTTCTTCCGTTCCAGAACATGACCAAGGGACGCATTATTACCTTTCAGTTCATGCTGAATGACGAACCGGGTATGCTGTCTGCTATTCTGGCTACCTTCGCCCGGTACGAGGCAAATATCCTGACCATCAATTCCATCGTCCCCACCAACGGCTGCGCTCTGGTGACTATTTCTGCTGAAACGGCAGAAATGAGCGGCTCTCTGGAAGAGCTTTTGGGAGACACAAAGACGATCCCCGGCGTGATCAAGGCCGAGGTTCTGGCCGGCTGATTCATAATTGCAATGACCACTCTGTTTTGGCAGGGTGGTTTTTGTTTGCATGGCACGCATCGCAAAAACGCAGCATAGAATGGTGCGGAGGTGAAAAGAATGCGCGTTGTGCAAAAATTCGGCGGAACATCTCTGGCAGATGGGGACTGCCTGCGTTCTGCAGCGGAAAAGGCAGTATCTTTTGCAAGGCGGGGGGCACAGGTGGTGTGTGTGGTCTCTGCCCAAGGACAGGCCACAGATGCCCTGCTTCGGCAGATCGCCAAAGTGACACAGTCGCCGGACCCCCGGGAAGCGGACTGCGTGCTGGCGGCGGGGGAACAAATCTCCGCAGGGCTGATGGCTATGGCTATTCAGTCGCTGGGCTGTCCGGCGGTGAGCTTCACAGGCGGTCAGGCGGGAATCCGGACTGACTGCAATTACACGGATGCATGCATCCTTCATGTGGATACTGCCAATATCCTCCGGGCGCTGGAGGCTGGAAAAATTGCCGTGGTGGCGGGTTTTCAGGGGGCAGATGAGACCGGAAGTATCACCACCTTGGGCAGAGGCGGCTCCGATACCACGGCGGTGGCACTGGCAGCAGCCCTGAAAGCCGACAGGTGCATGATCTATACGGATGTGGACGGGGTCTATGACCGGGATCCAAGGCGTTTTCCGGATGCAAAGAAATTTCCGGTCATCAGCTACGAAGATATGCTGACCCTTGCGCAGAGCGGCGCACAGGTGCTGCAAAAGCGGTGCGTGGAGCTGGGCAGACGCTTCTGCGTGCCCATTGAAGTGCTTTCCGCTTTCTGCCCGGGGGAAGGAACGCTGGTGACGGATACACGGAAATCATTTTTGCCAAAACTCCCATAGGATATTCAAAACCCACGAAGACGGCGGAAAAAACGGAAAAACATCTTGTTTTTCTTTAAAATATCCCTTGACAAAAAAGAACTGCCGTGGTAAAATGCAACAGGTAATGAAGAAGGCTGAACATCCGCCTCACCGTTAGCGACAGGCAAAACGGTTCATATTCCACTTTTCCTGTTGGAAATTCTGTGTGAGTGTGCGGGTGCTTCGGCATCCGCTTTTTTGCTAGTAATGGAGGTGCTTACAATCGCTAAGTTAGATCATCAGCTTAATGAGGAAATCCGGGATAAGGAGATCCGTGTTATTGGTGCCGACGGAGCCCAGCTGGGTATCATGTCTGCCGCTCAGGCCAACGATATGGCAGAGGAGCAGGGTTTGGATCTTGTGAAGATCTCTCCCAATGCTGTTCCGCCTGTCTGCAAGATCATGGACTATTCCAAGTTCTGCTTCGACCAGAAGAAGCGGGAGAAGGAAGCCAAGAAAAACCAGAAGGTTGTGGAAGTCAAAGAGATCCGCATGAGCCCCAGTATCGATACCAATGACCTCAACACCAAGGTTAAGGCTGCTCAGAAGTTCCTGACCGACGGCAACCGTGTGAAAGTCAGCGTCCGCTTCCGTGGCCGTGAGATGGCACACACCAACTTGGGCGAGAAGCTGCTGATGGACTTTGCAGGTGCGTGTGCGGAAATCGCCACCATGGAAAAGAATCCCAAGCTGGAAGGGCGCTTCATGGCCATGTTCCTGACCCCCAAAAACAGTAAATAAGCCGAATGGCTACTATTGACCAAAGATATCGGAAGGAGAATCACCATGCCTAAACTGAAAACCCATAGCGGTGCAAAGAAAAGATTCAACCTGACCAAGAGCGGTAAGGTAAAGAGAGCTCACGCTTTCAAGAGCCACATCCTCACTAAGAAGACCACCAAGCGTACCCGTCATCTTCGTACTACTGCTTACGCTGACCAGACCAATGTCAGCACAATCAAGAAGATGATTCCGTACAAATAAGGTAGAATAGGAGGATACAGAAATGGCAAGAGTTAAAGGCGCAATGATGACGCGCAAGAGAAGAAACAGCACCCTGAAGCTGGCTAAGGGCTATTGGGGTTCCAAGTCCAAGCACTTTAAGATGGCTAAGCAGGCTGTCATGAAGTCCGGCAACTACGCTTTCGAGGGCCGCAAGCAGAAGAAGCGCAGCTACCGCACCATGTGGATCGCCCGTCTGAGCGCAGCTGTCGCTCCCTACGGTCTCAACTACTCCACTTTCATGAACGGCGTTAAGAAGGCCGGCATCGAGCTGAACCGCAAGAGCCTGTCCGAGATGGCCATTCAGGATTCCGCTGCTTTCGCAGCAATCGTTGAGAAGGCTAAGGCTGCCCTCAACTAATCTGTTTTCATAAAATGACCCTGCTGCGAAAGCGGCGGGGTCTTTTTCACAGAATGGAGGTTTTTTCATGGAGCTGCGCCATACCGCTGTTCGGCCGGGCCGGCTGTCATCCTTCCTGCGGCAGGAAATGGGTATGTCTGCGGGACTCATGAACCGGCTCAAATGGCAGGATGGTATCCTTGTGAACGGAATCCCCCGGCATACGGACTACGCCGTGCAAATAGGGGATGTGATCTCGGTAGATCTTGCGGAACCTGCGCCGGAGTATCCGGCAGAGGAAGGGGAGCTTACCATCTGCTATGAGGACGATTTCCTTCTGGCGCTCGATAAGCCTGCCGGAATGCTTATTCACCCCAGCCGCAGCTGCAATACCGGCACTTTGGCGAATTTTGTGGCCGGATACTATAAAAAAACGCACCAGAATAGTGCGTTTCATCCGGTTACACGATTGGACAGGGACACTTTCGGCATTGTTTTGCTGGCGAAAAGTTCCTATGCCCACAGCGCCATGCAGGAAACTGAGTTCCGGAAAACCTACCACGCGCTGACCTTCGGAGGGCCGGAGCAGGACAGCGGCACCATTGATGCCCCCATAGCAAGACTTCCGCTCCCCAGCCTCCTGCGGAAGGTGGATCCCAGCGGAAAGCCCTCCGTGACCGAATTTCATGTGCTGGAGCGTCTGGGAGAAACCTGCCGTCTGGCGCTGACCCCGGTGACCGGGCGTACACACCAACTGCGTGTTCACTGCGGCTATATGGGCTGCCCCATTGTGGGAGATCCTCAGTACGGCTCCGAGGCGTCTATGGCTTATTCAGCGCAGCGGGGGATCTATACCCAGCTTCTGTGCGCAAAACGGCTGCATTTGGTGCATCCCATTACCGGTGAGGAGCTGACTCTGGAAACCAAGATGGATGTTTGATGGAAATTTTCTAATCCCCTATTGACAAAAAGGTCAATAGGGGATATACTGAAGCTAACATATGAATAAATGCTCAATTGTGAATATAAGGAGAAAAGAGATGGCTAAAAAAGTATATCGCATCGACCATCTGGAATGCGCCCACTGCGCCGCCAGAATTGAAGAAAAGATAAATGCCATGAAAGCCGTGGAAGAGGCAATAATCGTCTTTCCCACCAGACAGCTTCGTGTGACTGCGGAAGATCCGGACAGCCTGCTGGAGGATATGCGCAAGGTGGCGCAAAGTGTGGAGTACGGGGTGGAAATCGGCCCTTGGGATGACCGCAAGTCTGCCCATTCGGGCGGCTGCTGCGGCCATGATCACCATGACGACGATTGCCACGGTCACCACGACCACTGCGGCTGCGATGACCACGGCCATGAGCATCACGACCACTGCGGCTGCGATCACCACGGTCATGAGCATCATGACCACTGCGACTGCGATCACCACGGTCATGAGCACCACGACCACCATGACGGCAACCATTCCCACGAAGGTCATAATCACAAGGATATGACGGAA
>JAHHRX010000017.1 GCA_020025545.1 Oscillospiraceae bacterium
CTGGCGACCTCATCCTTACCAAGGATGCGCTCTACCGACTGAGCTATAGCAGCATGTGTCTCAAACAGCTTGCTTATTATATATCAGAAAATCCAAAATGTCAATACCAAAATCACAATTTTTTCGCATTTGTTTTCCCTTTTTTGATTTCGCCCATAGACAACCGGCCCATGAAAAAGTGCCTGCCAGCCGGCAGGCACTTAAACATAGTGCTTATCTGAGTCAGATCAGCTCGATAACAGCCATCTCGGCAGCATCGCCGCGGCGGGCACCGGTACGGGTCACACGAGTGTAACCACCGTTGCGCTCAGCGTACTTGGGAGCGATCTCCTTGAACAGCTTGTTAGCGACATCTTCCTTGGTGATGAAAGACAGAGCTCTGCGGTAATTGGTCAGGCCGCCCTTCTTGCCCAGGGTGATCATCTTCTCTACCACAGGCTGAATTTCCTTGGCGCGGCAGAAAGTAGTCTCGACCTTGCCGTTTTCCAGCAGATCGGTAACGAGCTGACGCAGCAGGGCTTTTCTCTGTGCGCTGGTTTTGCCCAGCTTACGAGTTCCGAACATGAACATTTCCTCCTTTTTAAAAGGTTGACTTAGTTGTTGCTGGCAGAATCTTCGCTGGCCAGGGACAGACCCATCATTTCCAGCTTCTTCTGAACCTCGTCCAGGGACTTCTTGCCCATGTTACGAACCTTCATCATATCCTCACCGGTCTTGTTGATGAGATCGGCGACGGTGTTGATATTGGCACGCTTCAGGCAGTTGAAGCTCCGGACAGACAGATCCAGCTCATCAATCGTCATGGACAGCTTTGCATCCGGGCGATCGGCAGTCTTTTCAACGACGGTTGAGCTGGTACTGACAGCGTCAGACAGACCAGTAAACACAGTCAGATGATCAGACAGGATCTTAGCGCCCAGGGAGACAGCGTCCTTGGCAGAGATTGTGGAATCTGTCCAGACCTCAAGGGTCAGCTTGTCGAAATCGGTCTTATCGCCGACTCGAGTGGGCTCCACCGTGTAATTCACCTTTTTAACAGGGGAATAGATGGAGTCAATGGGAATCACACCGATAACAGTGGTAGCTGTCTTGTTCCGGTCCGCAGAAACATAACCGCGGCCCTGAGACAGGGTGATCTCCATATTGAAAGTGGCATCTTCGCCCAGAGTGCAGATGTGCAGCTCAGGGTTCAGGATCTCGACCTCACCATCAGCCTTAATGTCTCCGGCGGTAACTTCGCAGGGACCGACAGCATCAATGTAGACAGTCTTAACGCCCTGAGAATGCAGCTTAACAATAAGCCGCTTGATGTTCAGAACGATCTCAGTAACATCTTCCTTGACACCGGGAATGGTGGAGAACTCATGTTGGACACCGGCAATCTTCACGGAAGTGGCAGCATAGCCGGGGAGACTGCTGAGCAGAATCCGGCGCAGGGAGTTGCCCAGAGTCATGCCATAGCCACGCTCCAGAGGCTCAACTACATACTTGCCGTAAGAGATATCCTCAACGGAGTCCAAACAGGTGATGCGAGGCTTTTCAATTTCTACCATGAATCATTACCCTCCTTCTCAAGTATGGGGCGAAAAACGCCCCATTGGACATACATTCGAACGCGGGAGTCCAATTACTTGGAGTACAGCTCGACGATCAGGTGAACTGCAATGTCGAAGTCGATATCCGCCTGAGTAGGCATAGCAATGACCTTACCCTGAAGGTTGTTCTTGTCACGATCCAGCCACTTGGGGGCAGCAACAAAAGCATCGTCTTCCTTCAGCTTCTTGAAGAAGTTATTGGAAGCGCTCTTTTCGGAAACAGCGATCACATCACCAGCCTTAATCAGGTAGCTGGGGATGTCAACGCGGGAACCATTAACGGTGAAATGGCCGTGGTTCACCAGCTGGCGAGCCTGACGGCGGGAGTTAGCAAATCCCAGACGGTAAACTACGTTGTCCAGACGGCGCTCAACCAGGGTCAACAGGTTTTCACCGGTGTTGCCGCCCTGACGGGTTGCCTTCTCGTAGTAGTTACGGAACTGCTTCTCCTGGATACCATAAACAAACTTGACCTTCTGCTTCTCGGTCAACTGAGCAGCGTACTCAGACTTCTTAGCTCTTCTCTGGCCGCCGGGATTCTTATTGGAAGTCTTAGAATAACCCATTGCGGCAGGAGAAACGCCCAGAGTTCTGCAACGCTTCAGCACGGGCTGCATATTCTTAGCCATAACGCAAAATTCCTCCTATTGCAAAATCAGACACGACGTCTCTTGGGAGGACGGCAACCATTGTGAGGAATGGGAGTCACGTCCTTGATCATAACGACTTCCAGGCCTGCGGACTGCAGTGCACGGATTGCAGCTTCACGTCCCTGGCCGGGGCCCTTAACATAGACCTCAACGGTCTTCAGGCCGTACTCCTTTGCAGCATTGGCAGCAGTCTCAGCAGCGCTCTGTGCAGCAAAGGGGGTGGACTTTCTGGAGCCACGGAAGCCCAGACCGCCGGAGGATGCCCAGCTCAGGGCATTGCCTTCCAGGTCGGTAATGGTGACCATGGTGTTGTTGAAAGAGGAACGGATATGTGCCGCGCCCTTCTCAACTACCTTGCGCTCTCTGCGGCGCTTTACAACCTTCTTAGTAGCTTTAGCCATGTTACATATCCCTCCTTACTTCTTCTTATTGGCGATGGTCTTCTTGGGACCCTTACGGGTACGAGCGTTGGTCTTTGTACGCTGACCATGCACGGGCAGACCACGACGATGACGCAGGCCGCGATAGCAGCCGATTTCAGACAGACGCTTGATGTTCATAGCGGTCTCTCTGCGCAGATCACCTTCGATGGTGTAGTTATGCTCAATGGCTTCACGGAGCTGAGCTTCCTGGTCTTCAGTCAGGTCCTTGACGCGAGTGTCAGGGTTGATGCCAGTCTTCTCCAGAATCTCCTTAGCGCGAGTAGCGCCGATGCCGTAGATATAAGTCAGACCAATTTCAATACGCTTTTCGCGGGGCAGGTCAATACCAGCAATACGTGCCATATTCTTTCAGCACCTCCTATTAGCCTTGTCTCTGCTTGTGTTTGGGGTTTTCGCAAATTACCATAACGCGACCCTTGCGCTTGATGATTTTGCACTTTTCGCACATGGGTTTAACGGACGGTCTTACCTTCATACTGTTTAACCTCCATATGAAACTTTTCGTCTCGTGTCTTTACTTACTTCTCCAAGTGATCCGGCCTTGCGTCAGATCATAAGGAGACATTTGAACGGTTACCTTGTCACCGGGCAAGATCTTGATAAAGTTCATCCTGAGCTTGCCGGAAATGTGTGCCAGAATGGTGTGCCCGTTGCCAATGTCAACGGTAAACATTGCATTCGGCAGCGCATCAACAACGATGCCCTCAATCTCAATTACGTCGTCTTTTGCCAAGTTAGAAACCTCCTAGGGTGTGACTTTGCATTTCCCGGCTTAAATAAGCCAGATCTCTTCGTAATTCACTGTTGAGCACTTTGTCGCCGGACATGAGTTTATCGGCGACTCTGGTCTCAGAGTGAAGGACCTTTTTCACGTGTTTTATCTTCTTACGTTTTGGTTTTTCCAGGGTTCGGTCCTTACCATTTGCCAGCTTCAGGTATCCTGCATCCGTACCGATAACATAAAACAGTTTTCCCTGATCCCGGCCTGCAGTGGATGTTACTACATCCGCAATGTTAAAATCCGATAATCGTTCTGGGTCCATAATTTAAAGTCCTTCAGTGACGGTGAGTATTTCCGGCTCGCCGTCGGTGATGAGTACAGTATTTTCATAGTGGGCCGAGAGCTTACCATCGGCGGTTACTGTTGTCCATCCGTCCCTGTGTACTCGGACATCGTAAACGCCCTCATTTACCATAGGTTCAATGGCCAATGTCATACCGGGAAGCAGTCTGGGACCACGGCCTGGCGCTCCGTAATTGGGAACGTTCGGCTCTTCATGCAGCTGTGCACCTACGCCGTGACCTACGAGGGATCGCACAACCGAATAACCGTTAGACTCCACATACGTCTGAATGGCGTGGGAGATATCGGACACTCTGTGTCCACGGGCCGCGAAGCGCAAACCTTCAAAGAAGCTTTGCTTCGTGACATCAATCAGATTTTGAGCTTCGGTGCTGATGGCACCGCAGGGGTAAGTGGCTGCACAATCACCATGAAATCCCATGTAGTACGCACCTACATCAACAGATACGATGTCGCCTTCCTTCAGGACATAATCGCCCGGAATTCCGTGCACAACCGTATCGTTGACCGAGATACAGACACTGGCGGGATAGCCGCAGTAGTTCAGGAACGACGGTTTCGCGCCCTGCGCTACGATAAAATCGTGTACGGCTCTGTCGATCTGCTTGGTTGTTACGCCCGGTCTTACCATTTCCCCTGCCAAAGCACGGGCTGCCGCGGTAATTTTACAGGCCTGACGCATCGAAACCAGCTCACGGTCATTTTTGATTGTAATCATACATTTGCCCCTATCGCCTGAAGAATATCCCGATTGGCGTTTTCAATGGACTGATTGCCCTCCACCATGCAGAGCTTATTCTGCTTGGCGTAATAGCTTTTCAGCACTTCGGTCTGCTGGTGATACACCTGCAGGCGATGCCGGACGGTTTCCGCTGCGTCATCCTTCCGGATGGTCAGCTCGCCGCCGCAGGCGTCGCATACGCCTTCGACTTTCGGGGGATTGGCAACAACATGGTAGCTTGCGCCGCATTTGCTGCACACACGCCGCCCGGTCATTCGACCTTCGATAACGCTGTCGTCAATCTCGATAGAAACAACATGGTCGATCTGGATGCCTCTTTCGTCCAAAGCCAGAGCCTGAGCCAGTGTGCGGGGCACACCGTCCAGAATGAAGCCGTTGGCGCAGTCATCCTTGCTGACCCGCTCCGCGACGATGTCAAGAACGACATCGTCGGGAACGAGGGAGCCTTCTTCCATGATTTTCTTTACTTGCTGCCCCAGCTGAGAGCCGTTGTTCATGGCCTCCCGGAGCATGTTCCCGGTAGAAATGGCGGGGATGGAGAGTTTCTTTACAAGAAGCTCCGCTTGTGTCCCCTTTCCAGCGCCGGGAGCGCCTAGTAGGATCAGATTCATCCTGCCAAACCTCCGATCAATCCAGGAAGCCCTTGTAATGGCGCATCAGCATCTGAGCCTCCAGAGCCTGTGCAGTCTCAAGGGCAACGCTGACAACGATGATAACAGAAGTACCACCGATGGCCAGATTCTTAACGGAATCCATAATGTTACCAGCAACAATGGGCATCAGAGCAACTATGCTAAGATAGACAGCGCCGAAGACGACAATCTTATTGATAACCTTGTGAATGAAATCCGCAGTGGGCTTGCCGGGGCGGAAGCCGGGGATAAAGCCGCCGTTTTTCTTAAGGTTGTTGGCAATTTCCACGGGATCATACTGAATGGTGGAGTAGAACCAGCTGAAGAAGAAGATCATCAGGCCATACAGCACACAGTAAATCCAGGTTCCGGAGCTCCAGACATTTTTGTAAAGCCAGTTTTCCGTCCATCCGCCAAATGCGCAGATGGTAGCAGGCAGGGAACAAATGGACTGTGCGAAGATGATAGGCATAACGCCGGTCATGCAAACCTTGATAGGCAGGTTTGTGTTCTGACCGCCGTAAACCTTACGGCCGACAACGCGCTTAGCGTACTGAACCTGGATCCGGCGCTCTGCATCGTTCACAAAGACAATCAGCAGAACCAGGGCAGCCATGCCAACCAGTACGATGATGATCTGCCACCACGCCATGTAGAGCATGGTGTTCAGCATAGAAGGCAGACGGGAGATGATATTGGCAAACAGAATCATGGAGATGCCGTTGCCGATACCATGCTCGGTGATCTGCTCACCCAGCCACATGACCACAGTAGAACCTGCAGTAAAGGTCAGGGTGATAACCAGTGCGGGCAGGAAGCCCGTCTCGGTGATGATGTTGCCGCTGTTTCTGAGCATCATGTAGTAAGCCCAGCCCATCAGCAGGCCCAGAGCAACCGTGGTGTAACGAGTCAGCCGTTCCAGCTTCTTCTTGCCCTGTTCGCCGCCTTCCTTCTGCAGTCTTTCCAGAGCAGGAATTGCAATGGTCAGCAGCTGAATGATAATGGAAGCGTTGATATAGGGCTGGATGCTCAAGGCCAGCACGGTTGCCTGCGAGAACGCAGAACCGGACATGGCATTATAAAGGCCCAGAATCGTATTGGACAGAACGTTATCGAAGAAGGTACCCAGTGCTCTCACATCGATGTACGGTACAGGGATAACATTGCCAATCCGGTAAAGCAGCATGATCAGAACAGTAAAAATCAGCTTTTTACGCAGTTCGGGAATTGCCCAGGCATTGCGCAGTGTCTTAAACACTTAAACCACCTCGGCCTTTCCGCCTGCCTGCTCGATTTTTTCCTTTGCAGACTCAGAGAAAGCCGCTGCTTTAACAGTAATTTTTTTGGTCAGAGTGCCGTTAGACAGAACCTTCAGACCATTGGGACAATTGGAAATAATGCCCATTTCGATCAGAGCAGCTGCGTCAACAACAGCACCGTCCTCAAAACGGTTCAGACATGCGACGTTAACTGCAGTCAGGGGCTTAGCAAAGATATTGTTAAAGCCACGCTTAGGAATACGACGAACCAGAGGCATCTGGCCGCCTTCAAAGCCGAGACGGGACTTGCCGCCGGAACGAGCCTTCTGGCCCTTGTGTCCACGGCCGCCGGTCTTACCGTTACCGGTAGCAATGCCGCGGCCCTTCCGCTTGCCTACCTGGGTAGAACCCAAAACAGGAGAAAGTTCAGAAAGTTTCATACCACAGCCTCCTTATTCAACTTCGGTGACCTGCAGCAGATAGCCGATCTTGGCGATCTTACCACGAGTCTGTGCATTGTCCGGCTGGATGGTGACCTGGCCGATCTTACGCAGACCCAGGGACGCAGCAGTAGCAATATGCTTTTCCAGACGGCCGTTCAGGCTCTTAACAAGCTCAATTTTCAGGTTTGCCATGTTAATTGCCCTCCTTAACCAACGATTTCTTCTACGCTCTTGCCCCGGATAGCAGCAACCTGCTCGGGGGAACGCAGGGAGGTCAGACCAACCATGGTGGCCTTGACCACATTCTGGGGATTGTTGGAACGCAGGCACTTAGCGCAGATGTTCTTGATACCAACAGCCTCCATGACAGCACGGGCAGCGCCGCCGGCGATCACGCCGGTGCCTTCGGGAGCGGGTTTCAGCAGAACCTTACCTGCACCGAAAACGCCAATGACATCATGAGGAATGGTATCGCCGGCCAGAGAAACCTTAACCATGTTCTTCTTGGCATCAGCGATGCCCTTCAGAATAGCCTCGGAAACCTCGGCAGCCTTGCCCAGGCCGTAACCAACGGTACCCTTACCGTCGCCCACAACAACCAGAGCAGAGAACTTCATGACACGGCCGCCCTTAACGGTCTTGCTGACACGGTTCAGGTAAACGACCTTCTCAATGAGCTCGGGAGCTTCATTGTTAGAAGTCTTATTATAAGCCATTTCTTTTCCTCCTCTACCTTAGAACTTGAGTCCGCCTTCGCGGGCGCCATCAGCCAGAGCAGCCACACGGCCATGGTAAACATAACCGCCGCGGTCAAATACGACCTCTTCGATGCCCTTTGCCTTTGCACGCTCGGCCAGAACGGTGCCGACCTTCTTGGCAGCTTCGCAGTTGCCGGTGGTGCCCTCAAATTCCTTCTCCAGAGTATTGGCGGAAGCCAGGGTCACGCCGTTTACATCGTCGATGATCTGGGCATAGATGTTCGCATTGCTGCGGAACACGTTCAGACGGGGACACTCGGGAGTGCCGGAAATCTTGCCACGAACACGGACATGCCGCTTCAGGCGCATTGCTTTCTTATTAACCTTGCTGACCATTTCGGCACACCTCCATTACTTCTTACCACCGGTCTTACCAACCTTACGGCGGATGACTTCGGTGGTATACTTGATGCCCTTGCCCTTATAAGGCTCGGGGGGACGCTTAGCGCGGACTTCTGCGGCAAACTGGCCAACGACCTGCTTGTCAACGCCACGCACAATGATCTTGTTGGGTGCGGGAACTTCAACAGTGATGCCGGGGATCTCGTCCATGAAAACCTCATGGGAGAAGCCCAAACGCATAACCAGCTGGTTGCCCTTCTTTTCTGCACGGTAGCCAACGCCGTTGACTTCCAGCTCCTTGCTGAAGCCCTTCTCAACGCCCTCGACCATGTTGCTGACGAGAGTACGGGTCAGGCCATGCAGGCTCTTGTGCAGATGCTCTTCATCGGGACGCTCGACGGTCAGGACATTGCCCTCAACCTTAACGATCATGTCGGGATGCAGAGTGTGGGTCAGGGTACCCATAGGTCCCTTAGCGGTGATCACATTGCCTTCGGCAAGGCTCACCGTAACGTTTGCCGGGATGATAACCGGCTTTCTACCAATTCTAGACATCGCTACTCCTCCTTACCAGACAAAGGCCAGGACTTCGCCGCCGATGTGCAGCTCACGAGCCTTCTTGTCGGTCATAACACCCTTGGAAGTGGAGACGATTGCAATACCCAGGCCCTTCAGGACGTGGGGCATGTCGCCAGCACCTGCGTAAACACGCAGACCGGGCTTAGAAACACGGCGCAGGCCGCTGATGACCTGTTCCTTCTTGCCCAGATACTTGAGGGTGATGTGAATAATGCCCTGGTTGCCATTGTCCTCGACGGAGAAAGCCTTGATGTAGCCCTCCTCCAGCAGGATCTGGGCGATAGCCTTCTTCAGATTGGAAGCAGGCACATCCACAGTTTCGTGCTTTGCAGAGTTCGCGTTCCGAATTCGGGTCAGCATATCTGCTACGGGATCGGTGATTTGCATGTTAAAATCCTCCTTATAGAAGTTACGGGCTTAACCCGTTAAGGTTCGGGGGTATCCGGGGAATGCGAGCAGGTGTTAGCCTGCTCCATCTTCCCGGGACGAACCGAACCGTTTTGACATTTTAATACGAACTACCCTTACCAGCTGGCCTTACGAACGCCGGGAATCTGGCCCTTGTAGGCCAACTCACGGAAGCAGATACGGCAAACGCCGTAATCACGCAGGTAAGCATGGGGTCTGCCGCAGATCTTGCAGCGGTTGTAGCGGCGGCTGGAAAACTTTGCATCAGCCTGCTGCTTCAGGATCATAGACTTTTTAGCCATTTATATACCCTCCTAAAATCAAGCCTGGAAGGGAGCGCCCAGCTGGGTCAGCAGCTCTTTGGCTTCCTCATCGGTAGTGGCAGTGGTGCAGATGCAGATATCCATACCACGGATCTTGTCCACCTTGTCGTACTCGATCTCAGGGAAGATCAGCTGTTCCTTCAGACCGAAGGCATAATTGCCGCGGCCGTCAAAGGAGTTGGGGTTGATGCCACGGAAGTCACGGACACGGGGCAGTGCAACACTGAACAGACGGTCCAGGAATTCGTACATCTTATCGCCGCGAAGGGTAACCTTCACGCCGACAGTTTCGCCCTCACGGAGCTTGAAGTTTGCAACGGACTTACGAGCCTTGCAGGTCACAGGCTTCTGGCCGGTGATGGTGGCGATGTCCTTGCAGATAGCTTCGATCTCCTTGGCATTGTTCTTGCTCTCGCCGCAGCCGACGTTCACAATCACTTTGTCCAGCTTAGGGATCTGCATAACGCTCTTATAGCCGAATTTCTTGTTAAGGGCGGGAGCGATCTCAGCTGTATACTGTTCTTTCATTCTGCTAGCCATGATGCATCTCTCCTCTCTTAGATTTCGGCGCCGCACTTGCGGCAGATACGGACCTTCTTGCCGTCGACAGTCTTGTAGCCGACGCGGACACCCTTACCGCACTTATCGCAGTAAAGAGCAACCTTGCAAGAACGGATGGGGGTCTCGCGCTTTACGATACCACCCTGTTCGCCCTGCTTGCGGGGCTTGGTGTGGCAGGTAGCAACGTTGACCTTCTCAACGACGAGCATGTTCTTGCTGGGCATTGCCTCAAGAACCTTGCCCTTTGCGCCCTTGTCCTTGCCGGACAGGACAATAACGGTATCATTCTTCTTAATGTTCATACCTTGGTTCCCCCTTAGATGACTTCGGGAGCAAGGGAGAGGATCTTCATGAAATCTCTCTCGCGCAGCTCACGAGCAACCGGTCCAAAGATACGGGTACCACGAGGGTTCTTATCGTCCTTGATCAGAACAGCAGCGTTCTCATCAAAGCGGACATAAGTGCCGTCCTCACGACGGACGCCCCGCTTGGTACGGACGATAACAGCCTTAACCACATCGCCCTTCTTCACAGTACCGCCGGGAGCAGCCTTACGAACAGAAGCAACAATAACGTCGCCGATGTTGCCATATCTGCGCTTGGAACCGCCGAGAACCCGGATGGTGTGGATCTCTTTTGCGCCGGTGTTGTCGGCAACCTTCAGGTAGCTTTCCTGTTGAATCATAGTTGTCCGACCTCCTTACTTAGCCTTTTCGATGATTCTGATGAGTCTCCATCTCTTGTCCTTGGACAGGGGACGAGTCTCCATGACCTCAACGGTATCGCCGATGCCACACTCGTTGTTTTCGTCGTGTGCCTTCAGCTTGTAAGTCCGCTTCATGGTCTTCTTATACAGAGGATGCTGATAGCTATCCTCAACCGCAACCACAATGGTCTTGTCCATCTTATCGGAGACAACCTGACCAATTCTGGTTTTGCGGAAAGCTCTTGTATTCTCAGTCATAATCGCTTACCTCCTCAGACGTTGGTCTCTTTCTCACGAATAATGGTCTTGACGCGGGCGATGTCCTTCTTGACTGCCGCAATCTGCATGGGGTTTTCCAGCTGGTTGGTGGCATGCTGCATGCGGAGCATGAACAGATCCTTCTTCAGGTCTGCCAGCTTCTTGCTCAGCTCTTCAACAGACAGGTTCTTGATTTCCTTTGCCTTCATCATTATTCACCACCAATCTCAGTAACAGGCTCTTCCTTCTTGATGATGCGAGTCTTGATGGGCAGCTTGTGCTGTGCCAGACGCAGGGCCTCACGAGCAACTTCCTCGGAAACACCGCCGATCTCAAACATCACCTTCTGGTTCTTCACAACTGCGACCCAGCCTTCGGGAGCGCCCTTACCGGAACCCATTCGGGAACCCAGGCCCTTCTTGGAATAAGGCTTGTCGGGGAAAATCTTGATCCAGACCTTACCGCCACGCTTGGTATAACGGGTCATGGCGATACGAGCAGCCTCGATCTGGTTGCCGGTGATCCATGCGGGCTCCAGAGCCTGGATACCGAAGTCACCGTAAACAACCTTATTGCCGCGAGAGGCAGTGCCGGTCATACGACCACGCTGAACCTTGCGGTACTTAACTCTTTTGGGCATCAGCATTAGCGGTTGCCTCCTTCTCTGCGATAATTGGGTCTGTCACCACGGCGGTCATTGCGACGGTCACCGTTACGGCGATCGCGGCGCTCACGACGCTCACGGGGAGCGGGCTCGGGAGCAGCTGCGCGCAGGGTGGTGTTCAGAACCTCGCCCTTGTAGATCCAAACCTTAACGCCGATGCGGCCATAAGTGGTGGCAGCCTCAGCAAAGCCGTACTCAATGTCAGCACGGATGGTCTGCAGGGGAATGGTGCCCTCGTGGTAGGACTCGGAGCGAGCGATTTCAGCGCCGCCCAGACGACCGCTGCAGCTAACCTTGATGCCCTTGGCACCCAGGCGAGTAGCCTGCTGCATAGCCTTCTTCATTGCACGGCGGAAGGAAATACGCTTCTCCAGCTGCTGAGCGATGTTCTCAGCTACCAGCTGGGCGTTCAGGTCGGGGCTGCGAACCTCAACGATGTTCAGGTTTACGCTCTTGCCCAGACGCTTCTCCATGTCCTTGCGCAGGTTCTCGATTTCGGCACCAGCCTTACCGATAACCACGCCGGGACGGGAGCAGTTGATGTTGATCTTGATCTTGCCGTTAGAACGCTCGATCTCGATCTTTGCGACGCCAGCGGCGTACAGCTTGTTCTTCAGATACTTACGGATGTTGTAGTCTTCGACGACCAGGTCACCGACCTGGTCCTCGCGGGCGTACCAGCGGGAATCCCAATCCTTGATAACGCCTACCCGCAGTCCATGGGGATTAACTTTCTGTCCCATAGCTACCTCCTGATTAAGCCTTCTCGCTCACACCGATAGTGATGTGAGTGGTTCTCTTATTGATCCGAACGAAACCACGGCGAGATGCGATGCGGCCACGCTTCAGAATGGGGCCGGGGTTCGCAATCACAGTGGAGACATAGAGATTGTCGGCGTTCATGCCGTTGTTGTGCTCGGCGTTGGCCACAGCACTCTTCAGCAGCTTAGCCATAGGCTCGCAGGCTGCCTTAGAGGTCTGGTTCAGGTACGCGGTAGCGGTCTTAACGTCCAGGCCCCGGATCATGTCGCAAACCAGCTTCACCTTGCGGGGGGACATACGGACATACTTAACATGTGCAAATGCTTCCATTTTCGTACCTCCTTACTTACTGTTAGCGGTCTTGCTGCCGGAGTGACCACGGAAAGAACGGGTGGGAACAAACTCACCCAGCTTGTGACCAACCATATCCTCGGTGATATACACGGGAACATGCTTGCGGCCATCATGGACAGCGATGGTGTGACCTACAAAGGAGGGGAAGATGGTGGAAGCTCTGGACCAGGTCTTCAGAACCTTCTTCTCGCCGGCCTTGTTGAGCTCCTCGACACGCTTATACAGCTCGGGAGCTACGAAAGGGCCCTTCTTGATACTTCTGCTCATTTCATTTCCTCCTTACTTGCTGTTTCTGCGCTTGACGATGAACTTATCAGTGGGGTTCTTCGTCTTACGAGTCTTATAGCCCATTGCAGGCTTGCCCCAAGGAGTAACAGGGCCAGGACGACCGACAGGTGCGCGGCCCTCACCACCACCGTGGGGGTGATCGTTGGGGTTCATGACAGAACCACGAACGGTGGGACGGATACCCATATGACGGGTACGGCCAGCCTTACCGATGTGGACATTCTCATGATCGATGTTGCCAACCTGACCGATGCAGGCAGTGCAGTTGATCCGAACATAGCGGACTTCGCCGGAGGGCAGACGGACCTGAGCCAGCTCACCTTCCTTAGCCATCAGCTGTGCAGCAACGCCGGCGGACCGGACAAGCTGAGCACCGCAGCCGGGCTGAAGCTCGATGTTGTGGATAACGGTACCGACAGGGATGTTGGCAATGGGCAGGCAGTTGCCGGGCTTGATATCCGCAGAAGCGGAGGAGACAACCTGATCGCCGGCCTTCAGGCCGACAGGAGCCAGGATGTAGCTCAGAGTGTTGTCCTCATAACGGATGAGGGCGATGAAAGCGGACCGGTTGGGATCGTACTCAATGCGCTCAACAGTAGCGGGCATATCCAGCTTCTGACGCTTGAAGTCGATGATACGGTACTTTCTCTTGTTGCCGCCGCCGCGATGGCGAACGGTGATGTGACCATAGCTGTTGCGACCTGCGCTCTTCTTGAGGGTCTCAACCAGGCTACGCTCAGGTTTTGCCTTCTTATCCACACCGTCGAATGCAGAAACAGTCATGTTCCGGCGTGCAGCGGTGTAAGGCTTAAAAGTATTAATAGCCATTTGCGTTTCGCTCCTTTATTGAGATTGGTTAGACCATACCCTCGAACAGCTCGATGGTCTTGGAATCGGCAGTCAGAGTTACGATTGCCTTCTTGTAAGCAGGACGGCGGCCGGCAGGATATGCACCGGTGCGCTTAACCTTGCCCTGCATACGGACGGTGTTGACCTTAGCGACCTTAACCTCGAAAGCCTGCTCGACAGCAGCCTTGATCTCGGTCTTGTCAGCGTCAACATCTACCATGAAAACGTACTTCTTGTCAGCCACGTCTGCCATGGACTGCTCGGTAATAACCGGGCGCTTGATGATGTCGTAAATGTTCTTCATTATGCGAATACCTCCACGATCTTCTGCAGAGCCGCCTGATCGACAACCAGCTTATCAGCGTTTACGATGTCGTAAACATTGATGAGGTTAGCGAAGGTAACAGCACAGCCGGGGATGTTGCGGCCGGACTTGACCACATTCTGGTCAGCGGCAGCGGTAACGACCAGGGACTTCTTGTCAGCACCGACAGCTGCCAGAAAAGCAGCGAATTCCTTGGTCTTGGGAGCGTCCATCTTGATGGAGTCAATGACCACGATCTGAGCCTCTGCAGCCTTTGCGCTGAGTGCGGACTTCAGAGCCAGACGGCGAGCCTTCTTGTTCAGGGTGTAGCTGTAATCGCGGGGCTTGGGAGCGAATGCGATACCGCCGTGGGTCCACTGAGGAGCACGGGTGCTGCCCTGACGAGCACGGCCGGTACCCTTCTGACGCCAAGGCTTACGGCCGCCGCCGGAAACCTCTGCACGGGTCAGAGCACTCTGTGTGCCCTGGCGGCAGTTAGCCAGATGGTTCTTGACCACGTCATGAACGACAGACTCATTGGGGGTTACGCCGAACACAGCTTCGGAGAGTTCGATCTCGCCAACCAGCTTGCCGGACATATCATAAACATTAGTCTTAAGCATGATTTAAGATCTCCTTTCCTTAGCCTCTTGCGGAAGCCTTCTGGGGGTTTCTGCCGGAAGCCTTCTGCGGGTTCTTGCTGATGCCGGTAGCAACAGTCTTGACCTTGTTGTTCTTAACAGTGTTGCGCAGGTAAACCAGACCGCCCTTGGGGCCGGGGATGGCGCCGCGGATAACGATCATGTTCAGTTCTGCATCAACCTTGACGACATCCAGGTTCTCAATGGTAACCTGAACATTGCCCATCTGACCAGCACCGATCTTACCGGGGAAGATGCGGGACTGATGGGAAGATGCGCCCATGGAACCAGCATGACGGTGAACAGGGCCGCCGCCGTGGGTCATGTCGGTACGGTGTGCGCCGTGGCGCTTGATAACACCCTGATAACCGTGGCCCTTGCTGATGCCGGTAACGTCGATCTTGTCGCCAGCAGCGAAGGTGTCAGCCTTAACTTCGTCGCCGACATTCATGTCAGCAGCGTTATCCAGCTTGAACTCCTTCAGGTACTTCTTGGGGGCAACGCCAGCCTTTTTCAGGTGGCCTGCCTCAGGCTTGCTGAGCTTGGCTTCCTTAACGTCGCCATATCCCAGCTGGACGGCAGTGTAGCCGTCAGTTTCGGTGGTCTTCTTCTGAGTAACAACGCAGGGACCGGCTTCCACTACGGTGACCGGAATAACCTTGCCGTTCTCATCGAAGATCTGGGTCATGCCCACTTTCTTGCCGATGATTGCTTTCTGCATTTTGGTTTTCTCCTTTGATTAGGTTATTGGTTGACTTGAGCATTGGGAACTCTTGCCAACATGACCCGTCCGCCCGATGCCAGACAGTGCGGGCAGCGGTAATTCCTATATAGAATGTATAGAAATTACAGCTTTATCTCTATCTCAACGCCAGCGGGAAGATCCAAGCTCATGAGAGCTTCGACAGTCTTCTGGTTGGGGTTGAGGATATCGATCAGTCTCTTGTGGGTTCTGCGCTCGAACTGCTCACGGCTGTCCTTGTTAACATGGACAGAGCGAAGGATCGTAACAACTTCCTTCTTGGTGGGCAGAGGGATGGGGCCGGAGACGGATGCGCCGTTGCGCTTTGCGGTCTCCACGATCTTAGCAGCGCTGGAGTCGATCAGCTGGTGATCATAAGCCTTCAGCCGGATGCGGATCATTTCCTGGTTTGCCATGGTTTGTTTCCTCCTTGAATGTAGCGTACTCAGTTTCTTGGTGCTGGGTACGGTCGAACTCCTTTGTCCGCGCCGCCGTGCGTATCACTCCAAGCCATGAAAAATGGCCGACGCCAGGCCGACCCATTCTCCTGCTGCGGCGATATACGCAAGCGCAAACAGTAGCAGTTCAGCCGCCCGATGACCGGACATACTCCGCAGAAGTTACCGTCTTTCGACGCAATCTCCTGCATCATCGCATACATGCGCAGACTTTGCCCACACATGCTCGAATATTTTACCACCGGCAGTTCCCTTTGTCAATAGGTTTTTGAGAAAAAATAACAAAAAATTCACCTGCTTTTCGTTGATTTCAGAGAATTATAGTTACGGCAAAAAAGTCCAGCCGGACAGAATCCGGCAGGACTTTTTACACTTATTTTATTTCCCAGCTTTTGATCTGGGCAGCCTTTTCATAGAGCCGCAGATAGCTGTCGTAGCGGCTTTTTTCAATTTTCCCCTCTGCAACTGCCTGTGTCACTGCGCAGCCCGGTTCCTTCCGGTGGGTGCAGTCATGAAACTGGCAGGCCCCGAGATAGGGAGCAAAATCCGGGAAAGCATACTGTAGATTTTCTTTCAGAATGATTTCCATTTGCTCCGTGTCAAAGGAGGAGAAACCCGGTGTATCCGCCACATAGGTATCCTCGCTCAAACGGTAAAGCTCCACATGGCGTGTGGTATGCCGGCCGCGGCCCAGCTTCTGGGAAACCTCACCCACCGGCAGCTCCAGCTGTGGGCAAAGGCTGTTGAGGATGCTGCTCTTGCCGACGCCGGAATTTCCCGTGAAGGCGGTGAGCTTCCCACGAATCACTTCCCGAAGCGCTTCCACCCCTTCCCCGTTTTCTGCGCTGGTCTGAATCACACGGAACCCCGCATTTCGGTAAATTCTCGCCAGATCCACTGCCGGATCCAGATCACACTTATTGAGGCACAGGTAAACCGGCACCTCCTGATTGCCTGCAATGGCAGCTACCCGGTCAATCAGGAAAGGCTCCGTAACCGGGTTCACATTGGCGGCAAAAATCACGAGGGCATCGATATTGGCAACTGCCGGGCGGATGAAGCTGTTCTTCCGGGGGAGGATTTTCTCCACCATTCCCTTCCCCTTCTCCACGGTGATTTCAACCATATCACCGGTCAGAGGACTGCTGCCGTTTCTGCGCAGGGCACCTCTTGCACGGCAGACGACCACGCCGTCGTCTGTCTGCACATCATAAAATCCGCTGAGGGACCGGAGTATCCGGCCGGTTTTTCTATCAATCATCAAAATTCACATCAAATTTCCATGCAGTCTGGGGATTCTCATCCACCATTGCCTGGAAAGACATCGTGCCCTTACCCTGCAGCTTGAATTCCACGCTGAGCGTTCCGGCATAAACATCCTGCTCGGCAACCATCTTGCCATCATACCAGATGCTGATTCGGCCGTCTTCCAGCATTTCGTCCGGCAGTTCCAGCAGAACAGTCTTTGTCACATATCCGTCCGGAATGGGAGGAAGTGTGGGCGGCTCAGTCTGAGGTCTGCTTTTACCGTTGGAAATACTCAGCACAATGGTGGTGTTCAGATCCGTCTGGGTACCGCCGGGAACGGACTGGTCCACGACTTCGCCTTCATTACGGTCGCTGTCCACGCTCTGGAATTCCACATTGGGGAAGCCCGCATTGGTCAGAATCTTTACTGCCATTTCTTTATCTCTGCCCAGCACATTGGGGATATGTCCGGTCTTTACCTCAGGGCCGGTGCTGATCCAGAGATGAACCGTCTGTCCCACGGACAGCCCTTCCTTATCCTCGGGGTCGGTTCTGATAACGCAGCCGGAGCCTACCGTACTGCTGGCCTCCAGATGGGAAATAATCTTCAAATCCATTTTGAGATTATTGAGAAAATCCTTGGCCTGCTGCTCAGGTACATCCTTAAGCATTTCCATGACCTTCGTCTGAGGCTCGGGTCCAAGGCTGACGGTAACCGTCACGATGCCGCCCTTGGCGATCTTGACGCCGGCGGCAGGTCGCTGCTCAATAATCTGGCCCTTCGGCCGCTGACTGTCATAGGTCTTTTCGTCAATTTTGATCACAATATCCGGGTAAAGCTCCGTAACCTGCTCTTGGGTCTTGCCCAGCAGATCCGGCACAGCCACCAGATTGTCATCGGATCCGAAGGCACCTCCGGTGGCGACAGCAATCACAAACACGATAATGGCCGCCACTGCCACCACGGCGCAGGAAACAATTGCAATGGTTGCCACCTTGCTGCGTTCTTCGCGCTCTTCTACAATTTCCTCCCGGCGGCGGGCATTGCGCTGCTGGGGGGAACGGCTTCTGTCCCGATCCGTTCTGGGTCTTGACGGTTCTGTCTTTCCCGCCACCCGCTCAGCCGTGGTCTTGGGCAGAGGCATGGTTTCGTCCGGATCCTGATTCCGGTGCTGCAGGTGCGCTGCCGCATCCAGCTCTGTGGTCGGATTATTATAGTCAAAGAGAATGGCGGGATTCTTCCGAAACTCATCCATATCCGCCAGCATGGCTGCGGCGGTGGGGTACCGGTCAGCAGGGTCCGTGGACATTGCCTTTACAATGATCTGCTCCAGTCCGCCGGGAATGTTGGGGTTCAGCGTGGAAGGCATCGGCGCCTTACCGTTAATATGCTGAATCGCCACAGAAACCGGGGAATCTCCGTCATAAGGCGGCCGTCCGGTCATCATCTCGTACATCACAACGCCCAGAGAATAGAGATCGCTGCGATTATCCACCCGTCCGCCCTTAGCCTGTTCCGGAGAAATATAATGCACAGAGCCCAGCGCTTCCTTCGTCAGGGTATTGCTCTTGGACATAACCTGTGCAATGCCAAAGTCAGCCACTTTGACGGAACCGTTTTTAAGTACCATCACATTGTGGGGCTTGATGTCCCGATGGATGATTCCACGGCTGTGGGCATGATCCAGTGCCTTGCCGATCTGAATGGCAAAATGCAGGGTTTCCTTCCAGTTGAGGATTTGTTTCTTCTCCATATACTGCTTCAGCGTGATGCCGTCGATCAGCTCCATAACGATATAGTCAGCATCGTCAGAAGTCGAAACATCGTACACGGAAACAATATTGGGATGGCTCAGCATAGCGACTGCCTGACCTTCCGCATGGAAGCGGCGGCGGAATTCCTCGTCCTGAGAGTATTCGTCCCGCAGGATCTTAATTGCCACCAGACGATTCAGCCGATGGCATCTGGCCTTATATACCACGGCCATGCCGCCTGTGCCGATAACCTCCAGTATTTCGTATCGGTTGTCCAGCAACCGACCTATATATCTATCCATTTCCATAAAGAGCTCCTCTCGTCGCAAGATCAGATCTGGACCAGAACACTGGTCACATTATCCGGTGCTCCGCGATTCTTGGCAATTTCCAGCAGACGCTGGCAGCAATACTGCTTATTCACTCCGTGAACTACCTCAAACAGAATCTCCTGATCGTCCATCATATTGGAAAGGCCGTCTGAACACAACAGCAGGCAGTCTCCTCTTTCAAGGTCAACATGGGATATGTCGCATTCCGTCACGGTTTCCGTGCCGATGGCTCTGGTGATGTAGTTTTTCCCCGGGTAGGTTCTGGCCTGCTCCTGGGTCAGCTCCCCTCGCTGCACCATCATCTGCACCAGAGAATGATCCTCGGTCAATCTGCGTATGCCCTCACGATCCACAGCATAAGCCCGGCTGTCTCCTACATGGATCACCGTGGCCTCTTTTCCCTGAATCAGCACCGCCACCAAGGTGGTACCCATTCCGTTAAATTCTTCAAACTGCTGTGCCTGATCGAACACCGTGAAGTTTGCAAGCTTTACCGCGCTGGAAAGCATGCTGTCGATCTGCTTCTGCTCCATCCCCGGTTTCCATGTACTTTGAATTTCCTCCACGAATACATCCGAAGCCAGCTTGCTGGCAACATTGCCGGACTTGGCGCCGCCCATGCCGTCACATATGACGCAGAGGGTGCTGTTTCTGTCCAGCTGTTCGATTCGGTATATATCCTGATTTTGGGGACGGACACATCCCGGGTCTGTTAAGCCCCAACATTGCATTGGGATCACTCCTTTCGGACGGTTTTTACTCGGAATTACCGCTCCGAGCTGCGCTTTTTTCTTTGGTATATTTTCTTCTCAGCTGGCCGCAGGAGGCGTCAATGTCTCCTCCCAGTGTCCGGCGCACTGTTGCGGTGATACCGCCGTCCTCCAGACATTTCTGGAATCGGGCAACCGCAGCACGGGAGCTGGGCTCCAGCGGACTTTCTTCCACATGATTCAAAGGAATCAGATTAAAATGCGCCGGCAGACCCTTCAGCCTGCGGATCAGTTCTCTGGCGTTTTCCTCGGAATCATTTACCCCTTTGATCATGGCATATTCAAAGGAGATTCGCCGGGAGGTAGCCGCATAATACCTGCGGCAGGCCGCCAGCAGCTCTTCGCTGGGATATGCCTTGTTGACCGGCATGATGGTGTCCCGAACGGCATCATTGGGTGCGTGCAGAGACACAGAAAGCGTCAGCTGCAATTTTCTCTTTGCCAGCTCATCGATCTTCGGCACAAGGCCGCAGGTGGAAAGGCTGATATGCCGCATGGAAATATTCATGCCGTCAGGGCTGTTCACCAGCTCCAAAAAGCGCATCACATTGTCAAAATTGTCCAGCGGCTCCCCGATTCCCATGAGCACAATGTGGGAAATGGGCAAGCCGGAGTCAATTTGGGTGAAAAGCACCTGATCCAGCATTTCGCAGGGCTCCAGCCGCCGCACCAGTCCCCCCAGAGTAGAGGCGCAGAAGGCACAGCCCATGCGGCAGCCCACCTCAGAAGATATGCACACGGTGTTGCCATAATGATAGCGCATCAGCACCGTCTCCACGCAGTTGCCGTCCGACAGCTTCCAAAGATATTTGATGGTGCCGTCCCGCTGGGACTCCTGCCGTCTTACCACCTGCGGAACGCAGATGGGATATTTTTCGCTCAGCTGCACACGCAGGCTCTGGGGCAGGTTGGTCATTTCCTCGTAGGAGCCTGCGCCCTTATGGAGCCATGTGAAGACCTGCTTTGCCCGGAAAGCGGGCTGTCCCATTTCTTTCAGAACTGCGCCGATTTCCTGCTGGGTCATAGACTTGAGGTTCTCTGTCATGCCTTCCTCCGCAGACGGCAGATGAAGAAGCCGTCTGTATCATATTCCCCGGGCACCAGCGTCAGCATTCCCGAGGTATTTTCTGGGAACACATCCGGCAGGTTCAGGGGTTCTGTATCAAAATCTTCCCGTTCCTTCAGGAATGCTTTTACCACATCTTCATTTTCCCGCCGCAGCAAGGTGCAGGTGGAATAGATAAGTACGCCGCCCTTGCGGACATACCGGGCCTGCCTGCGCAGGATATCCAGCTGCAGCCGGGGAAGTGCCTCCATATCCTTGGGGTCTTTGTAGCGGATGTCGGGCTTTTTGCGGATAATGCCGTAACCGGAGCAGGGCACATCCGCCAGCACCACATCCATTTTATCCTGCCATTGGGGGACTTCCTCCGTGGCATCCTGCTGCCGTACCGAGATATTGGCAAGTCCCAGACGCCGGGCGCCGTTTTCGATCAGCGCTGTTTTATGCTCATGAACATCGCAGGAGGTAATGCTTCCCCGCCCGCCCATGGCAACGGCGGCCGCAAAGCTCTTGCCGCCGGGAGCGGCGCAGCAGTCCAGCACATTTTCCGCATCCGCAGGAATATGGGCGCAGAGCACACTGAGCTTTGCCGCTGCGTCCTGGACATAAAACAGTCCCTCCTGAAATGTTTTCAGCTTTTCAATACTTCCGGTGTGGCTCAGGATCAGACAGTCCGGCATCCATGAATGCGGCTCAGCAGCCACATCTTCCTCTGCCAGCCGCTCCATGAGCGCCTCTTTCGTGGTCCGCAGGGTATTGACCTGCACTACCGTCTGAGGGATATCGTTATTGGCAGCCAGCATAGCTTCCAGCCGCTCTTCTCCCACAGATTCCCGGAGCAGCGCAATCAGCGCCTTGGGATGGCTGTAACGATCCTCCAGCGAGGTGGGCTGTCTGAGGGCCTCCCGATTGCGGATGGCATTGCGCAGCACCGCATTCACAAGCCCCGGTGCAAAACGCTGCTTGCGGCAATACTTTTTTGCCAGCGTCACCGATTCGTTTACCGCTGCGGAATCGGGGATCTTGTCCATTTCCAGAAGCTGATAAAGCCCCAGATGGAGGATATCATGGATCATGGGGTGCAGGTCCTTGATTTTTCCCGTCAGCAGCTGCTGCAGATAAAAATCCAGCCTGCCCCGGTTTTGAAGCACCCCGTAGCAAAGCCGAGTGGCAAGCGCCGCATCTCTGCGATCCAGCCGGTCTCTGGCAATATATTCTTTCAAAACGCCGTTTGACCAGGATGCCTGCCGTCTGCAGGCAATCAGCACATTCAGTGCTGTTTCTCTGGCGGACATGGCTTAGCCCTCCAGAGGATGACCCCGGAAATAATCCGGTGCTGCCATCTGTTTTCCGCCCTCAGCCTGCAAAACGCGAATCTCAACCGCACCCTCTCCGCAGGCAACCTGCAGTCCGGTCTTGGTAAGCCCCAGAATGGTCCCCGGCTCCCCGGAGCCCTCCACCACAACCGTGGTGTGGATCTTGAACTTCGTTCCTGCCAGAACCGCGGTGGCGCTGGGCCAGGGATTGAGGCCACGGACATGGTTATGAACCTGCTGGGCAGTCTTGCTCCAGTCGATGGGAGACATTGTCTTATCCAGCTTGGGGGCAAGGGTAACCTTGCTGGTATCCTGAGGGGTTCCCTCCACCTTTCCTGCAGCCATCCGCCCCAAAGTTTTGCTCAAAAGGTCAGCGCCAAGCACCGCCAGACGATCCAGCAGCTGACCTGCGGTCTCGTTGGGATCGATAGGGGTTGTGGACACATCAATCACATCTCCTGCATCCATATCCCGGTGCATATACTGGGCAGTCACTCCGGTTTCCTTCAGACCGTCCAGCACCGCCCACTGATAGGGTGCGGAGCCACGGTAAGCGGGCAGAATACTGGCATGGATATTGACGCAGCCTCTGGCAGGAATGTCCAGCACCCGCTGCGGCAGAATCCGTCCGTAAGCCACCACTGCAACCACATCGGGCTGAAGCGCCCTGAGTGCCTCCACTGCCTCATCGTCCCGGAAGGTTTCCGGCTGATAGACCGGGATATCATTGGCAATAGCCACTTCCTTGACCGGAGACATGACCATTTTCATGCCCCGCCCCTTAGGACGATCCGGCTGGGTATAGACACCCACCACATCGAATCCGTCCGCTATGATCTTTTTGAGACAAGTCGCCGAAATATCCGGCGTACCCATAAATACAACTTTCATGCCGATCCCTCCCGAAAAGATTACTCTTCCATCTCCAGCTCATCTGCTGTCAGCAGGCGTTCCATGATCTCGGTATAAATGATGCCGTCCAAATGATCCAGCTCATGGCAGAAGCACCGTGCGGTCAGTTCTTCGCCGTCGGTCTCAAACCAGTTGCCGAACCGGTCCTGTGCCTTTACCTTTGCGTAATAGGGGCGCTTCACGAGGCCGTATTTTCCGGGAACGCTCAGGCAGCCCTCGGGGCCTTCCTGCTCGCCGTCCGTTTCAACCAGCTGGGGATTCACCAGCTCCACGATTTCCTCGCCGTTGTCCACAATTACCACCCGGCGCAGTATTCCTACCTGCGGCGCAGCCAGTCCCACGCCGCCTGCATTTTCCAGCGTTTCCTTCATATCGTCCAGCAGCTTATGGAGCCGCCAGTCAAAGTTTGTTACCGGCTTGCACACCTTATGCAGTGCCGGATCTTTATCGGTAAAAATTTTTCGTAAGCCCATTGGTAATCCTTCTTTCTATTCTTCATTCCCATTGACATCGATAAAGGCGCTCACGCCTTTGATTTCCCTGTCCTGCATACATTGCCGCAGCAAATATGCCAACAGCAGCCGCAATGTCCGGGTCATTCTGCACCGCAGGGTCAAACGGTATCGGAAATTGTAATTGATTTTCAGTACAACACAGGGAGCAGGCCCCAGCACCTGACAGTTTTCGCCGGCATAGGCTTTCTGCTTCAGGCAGTCATTGAGGCTGTCCCGAAATTTTGCGGCAGCGTGCAGAACCCTTGCCTCGTCCTGTCCCAGAAAGACCACGCAGCCCAGATCCCCGAAGGGAGGGTATTGCTGAATCCGCCGCATTTGAATTTCCAGCTGGTAGAAGCTGTCATAGTCCTGCTGGGCAGCCAGTGTGATGACCTTATGCTCCGGGAGCATGGTCTGGATCACGGCAGTGCCCGGAGTATCTCCCCGGCCCGCTCGTCCCACCACTTGGGTCAGCATATTAAAAGTAGTCTCCGCCGCCCGGTAAGAGTCACAATAAAGGCCGGAATCGGCATCCAGCACCCCAACCAGCGTCACATCCGGCAGATTCAGCCCCTTTGCCACCATTTGCGTACCGATGAGTATCGGCACTTTTTTCTTTTGGAAATGCTCCAAAATCTTTTCGTGGGTATTGACGGCGCTGACCGTATCTGTGTCCATTCGGTCGATCTCCATACCCGGAAACAGCGTTTCCAGCTCCTGCTGCGCCTTCTGTGTTCCGATACCCACGGGCTTTAAGGGGCCGCCGCAGCGGGGGCACCGCTCCGGCGCCGGCTCTGAGTAACCGCAGTAGTGGCACATAAGCCGCCCATTGGCGCTGTGATAGGTGAGCTTGGCACTGCATCTGGGACATTCGGGAGCCTCCCGGCACTCGACACACACAAGGTATCGGCTGTTGCCTCGCCGATTCAGAAACAGAATTGCCTGTTTCTTTTTCGCCATATTCTCCCGAATGGCATCCTGCAGGGTGACGCTGTAAGGAAGGTCATTACCCTGCCTGACCTCTTGCCGCATATCCACAATTTGGACATTGGGCAGGCTGCGGCCGTTATACCGCTTTGTAAGCCTGTACAGTTGATAATCCCCATTTTGTGCGTGATACATACTTTCCACGCTGGGGGTGGCAGAGCCCAGAAGCACCAGCGCATTTTCCTTAATGCCCCGCCAGAGCGCCACATCCCGTGCGCAGTATCTGGGGGAATTCTCGGATTGGTAGGTGTGTTCCTGCTCTTCATCCATGATGATAAGCCCCAGACGGGGGCAGGGCGCAAACACCGCACTGCGGGTGCCGATAACCACCTTTGCGTCTCCCGATTGGATTCGCTTCCATTGGTCATTGCGCTCTCCGGCAGAAAGGCTGCTGTGCTGAACGGCGACCTGATCGCCGAAATAGCCCGCCATAACCCCCAGCAACTGGGGCGTCAGGGCAATTTCCGGCACCAAAAGGATAGCGCCTTCTCCCCGATCCAAGCAGTTCTGAATCAGTTTCAGATACACAGAGGTTTTTCCCGAACCGGTGACACCGTAAAGCAATGCCGCTCCGGGGGGATCCTTCTGCATCTGCATTTTGAGACCTTCATAGGCCGTGCGCTGTTCCTCGCTCAGAATCAGCGGGCCTTCCGGCACCTGCGGACGGATTTCGCTGCATCGAAGCACGGGTCTGTCCAGCAATGTCAGATAGCCCAGCTTTTCCAGCCGCTTCACCGTGGCGATTCCTGCGCCGGTATAGTAGCAAAGTTCCTTGACCGAAACGCTGCCGATGCTGCAAAGGGTCATAAGCACCGAGCGCTGCATAGCGGCAGATTTTGGTCTGTGGGATGCAAATTCCATAGCCTCTTCCGAAGAAGCGGTGAGAACTGCAATCTTTTCTGTTTTATCGTTGGTTTGCCGAAGAAAGCTTGTCTGCCCGCTGATCCATTTTTTTCGCAGCAGGTACACAAGCGCCGCCTGGAGATCATTCTCCTCCGCCACTGCATTTCTGAGGGCAGATTCCTTGGCCTCTCCCCCCAAATCCTCCAACAATTTGAGAACCTTCACGGCATCCCTCTGTCTGACGGTTTTTTCCTGCCAGCTCCGATCCTCGGTCAGAGAAAAGGTGTTTCTTTCCTTGAACCATAGGCCGGCAGGCAGCATGGCACGGGCCGCATCGTAAAAGGTGCAGAAATACCGCTCCCGCATAAATGCAGCAAGGCGCAGCATGGTTTCGCTGAGCAGGGGTGCCTCATCAAGGCATCGCTCAACGGCCTTCAGTCCTGCACCGTCACCTTCCTCTACGGAAAGCACGATTCCCTCCGTACGGCGGTTGCCCCGGCCGAAAGGCACCTGCACTCTGGTGCCGACAGCCGGACACATCCCCTCCGGGATGCAGTAAGAGTAAGGCTTGTCAATGGCAAAAGTAGCCGCAGAAACAGCAATTTTTGCAATCATTCAGCCTTACCTCCTGCAATCATTTCATATACTCATCCTTGAGGCTGGCGCTCAGTTCACCGTCAGCCACTTCCTGAATCGCCAGAGTTACGGGCTTTTCGGGCAGATCCTCGTTAAATTCTTCCGCCTCTTCGGCAATCTGGCGTGCCCGGTGAGCAACCACATTCACCAGAAGATAACGGCTGTCTACATGTTCCAAAAGTTCAGATACAGGTGGGTAAAGCATAATATTGTTCCTCCATTATTCCATATCCGCCTTTGCGGCGATGATATGTAAAATTCTATCGGCGCATTCCTGCACCGTGTCATTGACCACGACAAAATCGTAGCGGTCCTGCTGTTCCATTTCCCATTTGGCTCGTTCCAGCCGCATGGTGATCTGCTCCAGGGAAGTGTCACCTCTGCCCCAGAGTCTGCGCTCCAGTTCCTCCTGAGAGGGAGGAACAATAAAAATCAAGGTGGCATCCGGCCGCTTTTCCTTCACAGCAAAAGCGCCGTAGGGTTCTATATCCAAAATCACATCGCCATCCCGGAGTTTTTCCTCCAACTGGGCAATCGGCGTACCATACATGGCCTTGTTGTGTTCGTTATATTCCAGGAATTCTCCTTTTGCAATCATTTCGTTAAATTGCTCTGCATTCACAAAGTAATACTCCACACCGTCGGTTTCTCCGGGTCTGGGAGGCCGTGTTGTGGCAGATACCGAAAAACGCAGCTGTTTGTCAGACTCCATGACTTTTTGCAGCACCGTACTTTTCCCAACACCGGATGCACCGGAAACAATAAAGAGATTTCCTTTTCTCATGTTTCTTCCTCCACTTCCTCTTCCTGTTTTCCTGTCCACCGTGCGGAAATGGTTTCCGGCGAGAGGGCAGAGAGTATGACATGATCCGTATCCATGAGGATCACCGTCTTGGTCTTGTGACCGTAGGACGCATCAATCAGCATTCCCCGATCTCTCGCCTCTTGAATCAGCCGCTTGATCGGCGCAGATTCCGGCGTTACCACAGCCAGCAGCCGTGATGCTGCGATTAAACTGCCAAATCCGATATTGATCAGCTTCATGGCCAGCTCCTTACTCGATGTTCTGTGTCTGTTCCCGAATCTTTTCCAATTCTGCCTTGATTTCCACTACGACCCGTGCCAACCGTACATCGCTGCACTTGGAGCCGATGGTATTGGCCTCACGGTTCATTTCCTGAAGCAAAAAGTCCAGCTTTCTTCCCACGGCACCGCCGTCGGAGAGCATGGTATTCATCTGCTGCAAATGGCTGCGCAGCCGGACGGTTTCCTCGTCCACCGCTACTTTGTCCGCAAAGATGGCCGCCTCGGTGAGGATACGGCTTTCGTCAATATTGGAAGATGCCAGCACTTCCTTAATTTTAGCCTCCAGTCTTGCCCGATAATCTGCAACAGTCTGGGGACTTCCCTGCTCCACCTGCTCTACCAGAGAGAGGATTGTCTCCCCCCGACTGCGCAGGTCAGCAGCCATGGCAGCGCCCTCCGTGCACCGCATGGCATCATAGCCGGCAATCGCCTGCTCCACCACGCTCATCAGATCCTTAAGGAGCTGCTCCTCGTCCAGCCGGGGCTTTTCCACCGTGAAGATATCAGGAAGCTTTGCAATCGTAGAAACGCTGATATCGTCCTTTACGCCGAACTCGTCCACCATCCGGTGCATGGCTTCAAGGTATCCTTCCAGCACAGCCTGATTTAAGGTGACGGAGGTATCGGCATCTGTTTCAGACTTGAGAGAAATGTAAACATCTACTTTGCCTCTGGATACCGCAGCTTTTACTGCCTGCTTCACCGCATCCTCCGCAAAGGAGAGGATTCTGGGCAGCTTCACGGTGCAGTCCAGATACCGGTTGTTTACAGAGCGAAGCTCTGCTGTAAACTCTCTTCCATTGACTGTGGCAACGGCCCGGCCGTAGCCGGTCATACTTTTAATCAAGGTCATTATCCCTTTCTCTATGGGATTCGGGAATCATATCCCCGAAGCGTCCCGTAATGATATATGTTGTCTTTTGTTTTCGGGCAATTTTGCGGTCATAGAGGATGCTGAGGCACAGCCCCAGCAGGAATCCGCCGCAGCCCGGAAGTGTTCCCTGCTGCCAGATCGCTTCCCCCAGAAAATACCCGGCGAAAAACAGCACCAGCGGCATGAGGTACAGCACTGCCGCAGCCATCAGCACAGGGGCCGTTTCCGATCGGATGATCACCAATTCCCCGGCTTGGGCATTTATGGGATTTTCTGCCCGGAACACCATCGTTTCCTTTGCTGCACCGCAGCCGGAGCACTTATGGCAGTCCCCGGAGCAGGCACTTTCCCGGATGCGAACCACTTCGGCCGCTCCATCCGGAAAGAGCCTCCGAATTTTTACCAATTGCTCCATGGACAGCGCACCTTATTTACCGGTAAGGTTAGCGTTCACATCATAGGTGCCCACAACGCCCACGTACTCTGCATATTCCGGCGGGATCACCACCAAAGCCCGATAGGAAGCAGCGCCTGCCTCCGCGCCGGTGAAGTCCACCTTGATTCGGAGCTGTTCGGCAGTCATGGCATCCAGCATCTCTTTCGGCCCGCGAACACGAATAACCTTTTCCGCATTGATGATGGACGCCGTCAGACCATCGGGCACATTTACCGGCTGAATGTTCGTCACGGTAAATTCCCGCAGCTCCAAATCGGGAAGCTTAATGGTAACGGTGACCTTATGCTTTTCAGAAAGGTTGGTCACGCCCTCAGGAACCTCGATGTTGTAAATCTCATGGAAATCGGACGTCAGTTCTCCCAGCCTGATTTCCCCAATCACCAGTTCGTCAAGCTTCTCAAGCACCTGCTCGCTTCCGGAAACCCGGATTGTGGAGGTATCCATGATAATCTGACAGTCTTCCCCCTGGATGCCGCCGCCGTCAATGATATTGACTTTCACCGGAATATCCTTCCAGCGCTGTATCTTCAGAGTGTAGCGGATTTCGTCGGTATTTGCCTTGATCTGGTTGGACTCCACAGGATTACCGTCCTTGTCGCAGAAAGTATAGGCAAAGGCTTCGCTGATCGTCTCTGTCCTGTCATCCAGATTCACCTGAATCCGTGCCTTGTCGATCCGGTCAATAATGGCTGCAGGGCCTGTGACTGCGATCTTGGGGAAGTCCAGAGTTGCATTTTCTTTAAAGGCAATGAACTGCTCCGGCACAGAGCCGGAATAAGCCACTTCCACATCCACTTCCTTATATTTCCACTCTGCAAATGTAAGCTGGATCTGCTGCGGAGTCTGGTTGATGATTTCAATGGAATTAGTGGGAACATCTCCGGGGTACATGATGGTATAGTTGACCTTCTGCTCACCGGAACTGTAGATCTTGGAAAGATCCGCCAGTATAGTGATGTTGGATTCATCCAGCTTGTTCACATCGGTACGGTTTCCGGAAAGCTTCAAAGTTACCGTAGGAATCTTATCCGAGGTAATCATCAGACCGCGCTCCATCAGGATTTCTTCGTTCTCAAAAACCACCGGGATATTATAGAAAGTGCCCTCAAATGCGGGATTTTCAACCGTAACCACATACATCCACAGGCCCAAGGAACACAGAAGCGCCAGAATGGCATAAACTACTTTTCTTTTCATTCCTCGTCTTCCTTTCCCTTCTTCTGAAGCTTCTGCTTCAGGCGAACCACCAGATTATCACTTTTCTGGGTTTCCTCCGGACAAAGCTCATTGCAAAGCAGGCGTTCCAGTGTCTGCGCAGCCAGATGCCGCTTCAGCATACCGCCAACCGCCACGGAAATGGTTCCTGTTTCCTCAGATACGATAACAACCACCGCATCCGAAGCCTCACTCATGCCAACACCGGCACGGTGACGGGTACCCAGGTCTGCGCTCAGGCGGTCGCTGTCCGACAGGGGCAGTACGCAGCCGGCGGCGGCAATCCGCCCGTCCCGAATAATCATAGCGCCGTCATGAAGGGCAGCCATGGGGAAAAAAATGTTCCGAATCAGCTGTTCGGACACCTGACCGTCGATTTTTGTGCCGGTCTTAAAGTATTCATCCAGCCGGTTTTCCCGCGCAAACACAATGAGCGCGCCAACACGCTTGCGGCTCATAACCTCGCAGGCCATAACCGTCTGGGAAATGACCGGTGCCATTTCCTGACTGGGCTTTTCGCCGCCGAACAGCTTCTTCAGCTTTACATTGCCAAGGTGATCCAGCATCCGCCGCAGCTCCGGCTGGAACAGCACCACCAACGCAATAAGTCCGACACGCAGGAACTGGTCAAATATGAAGCTAAGGGTGTACAGCTCTAAAATTTTTGTGACCCATGCCAAAAAAATAATTGTCAAAATGGCTTTTGCAACCCGGTTCGTACCGGTAGTGCGAATCAAAGGGAAAAGCCGATAGAGCAAATATGCTACAATTATAATATCCAGACAGTCTGACCAACGCATATTGGTAATTTGCTGAAAAAGCTCCTGAACTGAATCCATAGCTCCACTCCCACTCCGTTTTGTCCTTGCAGACTCCGCTTCCGTGAAGTCCGTATACAAAGGCTATTATCTGTACTATTATAGCGGATTTGACTTGTGATAGCAATAGAATTTCATAAAAAATTTTAGAATACCCCCTGTAATTCCTCCAAAAACCGCTCAACCTGAGCAAAAGATGCATCCCGGCCAAAGCTTACACGCACCGTTCCCGTCTTTAGAGTCCCTGCGCTTTCATGGGCCAGCGGTGCACAGTGAAGCCCCGCCCGAAGAGCGATTCCCCGCTCTGCCAGCGCCCTCGCCGTTTCTTCGCAATCTCCCGCCGGAAGGAAAGAAACCGTTGCCGCCTGATGCTCCCCGGCAAAGACCCGAACTCCCATTTTCCGAAGTCCCTCCGCACAGCAGGCCATGGCTTCATGTTCTACCCGAAAGATTCGCTTTGTCCCCTCGCCGCAGATAAAGTCCATCGCCGCCCCCAGTCCGGCAATCCCCGGAACATTGGGTGTCCCCGCCTCTCCTATGTCCGGCAGGAAATCCGGCATGAACTGATTTTCGGACTCGCTTCCCGTTCCCCCCGCCGTCAGCGGCTTCGGAAGCCTCCCGCAAAGCAAAATTCCCGTGCCTTGCGGGCCCAGCAATCCCTTGTGCCCCGGTATCGCAATAAAATCCGCACCCAGTTTTTTCAGACTCACCGGCAGCACCCCCGCTGACTGCGCTGCATCCATGATAAACGGAATCCCCCGCTTTCGGCACATATCGGCCATTTCCTCCACCGGCAGGATGTAGCCGAACACATTGGATACATGGGTAAATACAGCGGCATCTGCCCCATGATTCAGCTGTTTTTCCCAGTTTTCCAGCATTTCATCCCAGCGAAACAGCTTCCTTCCGGCAACTGTCACCTTTGCTCCCAGAATGTGCAGCGGACGGGTCACCGCATTGTGTTCAAATCCGGTGATGACTACCCGGTCTCCGGGGGCTACCAGCGTTCGGATTGCCATATTAAGGCCAAAGGTGCATCCCGGTGTCAGTACTACCTGTTCAGGCATACAGTCAAACAGCTCCGCCGCTGTTTCCCGGCATCTGTACACCGTTTCCGCTGCTGCCATTGCGGTCGGGTACCCCCCTCTGCCGGGATTGCCACAGTTTTCCATGGCCCAAAGCATAGCCTTTTTCACGGACGGAGGCTTATACAGAGATGTTGCACCGTTATCCAGATAAATCATAAAATCTGCTCCTGTGCATCATCGTTTTCCAGAATGTAGATTTTCAGAAATGGCAGCTGATATTTCCGCAAAATTTCTACCGCATCTGCCCCATCATTTTCCCGAATCCGCAGGCTGTAGCTGCACCCCCGCTCTGCCAATGCCTTGGGCGTGCGCTGTATGGCTGCCGTGATTCCCATTCGTCCCAGAAGTCTTTCCCCCCGCTGGGCAAACGTGATGGAACGAAATGTGATAAGCCAATCGTTTCTCATAAAAATCCCTCCCGGCACAATTTATGCCGAAAACCGTCTGACGGTGCATCCGGGAGGGGTGCGCAAAAGCCGCCCCTCCGGTTTCCCGGCAGGGCGGCTGATAATTATTCTTCCAGCAGACAGACGGCGTGGCAGGCCATGCCCTCGCCGGTTCCCGTGAAGCCCAAATGCTCCTCGGTCGTGGCCTTTACATTGATCCGGCTCACATCTGCACCGGTGGCTTTTGCAATATTACAGCGCATCGCTTCGATATAGTCCTTCAGCTTCGGCTTTTGGGCAATCATGGTAACATCGATATTCCCCACCCGAAATCCGGCGGAATGCACTTTTTCCGTTACATTTTCCAGCAATACAAGGGAATCTGCCCCCTTATACTGAGGGTCGGTATCCGGAAAATGTCTGCCAATATCTCCCAGACCCGCTGCGCCCAGCAAGGCATCGGAAACGGCATGGAGCAGCACATCTGCATCGGAATGGCCGTCCAGTCCCAGCTCATAGGGAATCTTTACGCCCCCCAGAATGAGCTCTCTGCCCGCTGCCAGTTTATGCACATCGTAACCGTGTCCAATTCTCATTTTTCTTCCTCCAACAGCATTTGTGCGATTTTGAGATCCATGGGCGTGGTGACCTTCAGATTCTTTTCGTCCCCCTCCACAATTTTCACGGACATTCCCATCCGCTCCACAGCCGAGCAGTCATCCGTCAGCTGGGCATTTTCCTGCCTTGCCTTTTGCAAAGCCCCGCGAAGCAAATCAACGTCAAAGACCTGCGGTGTCTGAACCGCCTGCAAGGTGCTGCGATCCGGCGTGCTGCTGACGATGCCGCCGGCAACTACCTTGATGGTATCCTTTACCGGAACCGCAGGTGCCGCCGCACCGTAGGTATGGGCTGCGCGCACCACCCGGTCGATAACCTGCCAACTGATCAGAGGGCGGGCCCCGTCATGGATGGCTGCCAGTTTTGCCTTGGAGGAAAGAGCCGCAAGTCCCATTTCTACAGATTCCTGACGGCTGCTTCCGCCGATCATCACCGCCTGAACCTTGTCAAAGCCGCGGCAGAGTTCCCCGATGGGAACAACCAGGTCTTCCCTGGTCACGATTACGATTTCCCGAATGGCATCACAGTTCTGAAAGGTCCGAACCGTCCGCACAATCATAGGCTCACCGTCGAGCTGCGCCATAACTTTATCAATGCCGCCCATCCGGGAGGCAGAGCCTGCGGCTACGATCACCGCCGCACAGTATTGCAACGGAAGCGCCTTACGCACCTGCCGTGTAAATTGGGAAATAGCCATATTTACATCTCCATAATCATTTTCTTGAAGTAATCGCCCCGAACCATAAAATCTTTGAACTGATCAAAAGAGGCGCTGGCAGGGCTCATCAGCACCACATCTCCAGCGTGTGCTCCCTGAACCGCAGCCATAACTGCACTTTTTAAGTCCGCACATTCTACAATTTCCGGTGCGCCGACCCTGTAGTCAGGCGCATTTTCTACCGCTTTACGGATTTTTTCCGATGTTGCACCGTTCAGGTACAGTTTTTTCACATGCCGGCAAATTTCCGCGCCCAGCTCGTCATATTCAAGATTCTTGTCGTAGCCGCCGGCAATCAGAATCACCTTTTCCGTGAAACTCCGCAGGCCGGCCATCGTGCGGCTGGGGCTGGATGCAATGGAATCATTATAATAGCGGATGCCGTCCTTGATGCGCACCAGCTCAATGCGATGCTCTACGCCGCCGAAATTACGGGCAACCTGTCGGATGGCATCGTCGCTGACAATTCCCTCCACCGCCAAAATGGCAGCCATATAATTCTCCACATTATGGACGCCCGGGAGCAAAATGTCCCTGATATTCAGTATTTTCTCCCCATGACGACAAATAAAGCCATCCCGCAGGCACAAATCGGGAGAATTCCCCAGCCGGGTAAAGGTACGGGTGGTACCGTTGCCCGTGAGATCTTTCGTAAGCGCATTGTCGCCATTTACGATCAGCAGACCGTCCCGGTCTTGGAAACGGTAGATATTTTTCTTAGCTTCCACATATTCTGCCATATCCTTATGGACATCCAAATGGTTAGGTGCCAGATTGGTAATCACCGCACGGGCCGGGCTTCTATGCATATCCATCAGCTGGAAGGAGCTGAGCTCCACCACTGCGTAGTCACTATCCTGCATTTGAGGGACCAGCGGCAGCAGAGGCGTTCCGATATTTCCACCCAAAAACACGGTTTTTCCGGCTGCCTTCAGCATTTCACAGATCAGCGTGGTTGTGGTGGTCTTTCCGTCAGAACCGGTGACCGCAATCATATTGCAAGGGCAGACCTCAAAAAATACCTCCATTTCGCTGGTAACCTCAGCGCCGCCCTGACGCAGCCGCTGCAGCTTAGGCTTTTCCGGGTGCATGCCGGGAGTGCGGAACACCAAATCCGCAGTAACATGGTCGAGATAACCATCGCCGACGCTGAGATGGCAGCCCAGTTTTTCCAGCTCCAGAACTTCATCATCCAGCTTTTCCCGCTCGGTCCGGTCGCAGCCCAGTACATTACAGCCAAATTTCAGCAGGAGCCGAACCAGCGGCCGGTTGCTGACGCCAAGCCCCAGCACAGCAATTCGTTTTCCCCGGAGGGATTCAAAATACTCAGTAAATGCGTCCATAACACATCATCCTCATCCACAAGATTCTCTTATAGTATATCCCGAACCAAAAGAATTTGCAAGGGATTTGACAATTGGCTATATATGCTGTACAATATTTCAGCGACCGGATCGGACAGCCGCGGATGGGAACCGAAAGGTCCCAGATGAGGAAAGTCCGGGCTCCACAGGGCAAGAATAACGGGTAACGCCCGCCGAGGGTGACCTTAGGACAAGTGCAACAGAGAGATACCGCCGCAGCTCCTTGTGAGCAAGGTAAGGGTGAAAAGGTGCGGTAAGAGCGCACCCAGCCCATGGAGACATGGGTTTTATGATGTAAACTCTATTCGGAGCAACACCGTGTGTGGGACATCAGGCCGGCCCGGCCGTCCCCAAGAGGTGGCTGGATTCCGTGAGCAATTGCGGAACTAGATAGATGGCTGTCAAGACAGAACCCGGCTTATAGATCCGATCGTAGCAAAAGCACCGCTAAAATAGCGGTGCTTTTGCTATATAGCCATAGTTTGGGCATAACAAAAGGGTCATCGGAAAATCCGATGACCCTTCTTTACAGTTGCAGCGTGCTAAGCACAGTTACAGAAGAAACTGATTATTCAGCAACCTCAGTAACAACACCGGAACCGACAGTACGGCCGCCTTCACGGATAGCGAAACGCAGGCCCTTCTCGATAGCGATGGGGGTGATCAGCTCAACGTTCATAACAACGTTATCGCCGGGCATGCACATCTCAACGCCCTCGGGCAGATTGATGATACCGGTAACGTCAGTAGTACGGAAGTAGAACTGAGGACGATAGTTGTTAAAGAAAGGAGTATGACGGCCGCCTTCTTCCTTGGACAGGACGTAAACCTGGCCGGCAAACTTGGTGTGAGGATGAATGGAACCGGGCTTGCAGAGAACCTGGCCACGCTCGATGTTCTTCTTGTCGATACCACGCAGCAGAGCGCCGATGTTGTCGCCAGCTTCAGCGTAGTCCAGCAGCTTGTGGAACATCTCGATGTCGGTAACAACGGTGGTCAGCTTGTCTTCACGCAGACCAACGATTTCAACGTTCTCGTTCTTCTTGACGACGCCACGCTCAACACGACCGGTAGCAACAGTACCACGGCCGGAAATGGTGAAGACGTCCTCAACGGGCATCAGGAAGGGCTGGTCAGCCTTACGGTCGGGAGTGGGGATATACTCATCAACAGCAGCCATCAGCTCCTTGATGCAAGCATACTCGGGAGCTTCCTTGTCGTTGGACTCGGAGATCAGAGCGTTCAGAGCGGAACCCTTGATGATAGGAATGTCGTCGCCGGGGAACTCGTAGAAGGACAGAGTCTCACGGATCTCCATCTCAACCAGCTCCAGCAGCTCTTCGTCGTCAACCAGGTCAGCCTTGTTCATGAAGACAACGATTGCGGGAACGCCAACCTGACGAGCCAGCAGCAGGTGCTCACGAGTCTGAGCCATGGGGCCGTCGGTAGAAGCGATAACCAGAATAGCGCCGTCCATCTGAGCAGCACCGGTGATCATGTTCTTGATATAGTCGGCGTGGCCCGGGCAGTCAACGTGAGCGTAGTGACGGTTGTCAGTCTCATACTCAACGTGAGCGGTGTTAATCGTGATACCACGTGCCTTCTCTTCGGGAGCCTTATCGATGGAAGCATAGTCCTCGAAATCAGCGTAGCCCTGCAGGGCGAGGTACTTGGTGATAGCTGCGGTCAGAGTGGTCTTGCCGTGGTCAACATGGCCGATGGTGCCGATGTTAACATGGGGCTTGTTTCTTTCAAATTTCTGCTTTGCCATTTGAAATTTTCCTCCTGTTAGTGAAAAATGAATTGGAAGTTTTATAACGGTTTTACACGTTCATAGGGACATTGTACACCAAACTACGGACAAATACAAGATATATTTTTGAAAAATTATGCCTTGCTCCGTGCTTTGACAATTTCCTCAGTCTTGGACTTGGGCAGCTCGCTGTTGTGGCTGGGCTCCATGGAGTACTGGCCACGGCCCTGGGTCTTGGAACGCAGGTCAGTAGCGTAGCCGAACATTTCAGCCAGAGGCACATTGGCATCGACCTGAACGGAACCGGTTCTGGTGATCTGACCCAGAATGTTACCGCGGCGAGCGGTAACGTCGCCGATAACAACGCCCATGTATTCGTCAGGAACGTTGATGGAAACCTTCATAATGGGCTCCAGAATGGCAGGATTTGCCTTGCGGCAGGCTTCCTTAAATGCCATAGAACCAGCAATCTTAAATGCCATTTCGGAAGAGTCAACCTCGTGGTAAGAACCGTCAAACAGGGTAACCTTTACGTCAACAACGGGATAGCCTGCCAGAACACCGGCCTGCATAGCGCCCTGAATACCGGCATCGACAGCAGGAATATATTCCTTGGGAATCGCACCGCCGACAATAGCGTTGACAAATTCGTAACCCTTGCCGGGCTCGTTGGGCTCGACGCGGATCTTAACATGACCGTACTGACCCTTACCACCGGACTGACGAGCATACTTCGTATCCTGCTCAACACTCTGGCGGATGGTTTCCTTATAGGCAACCTGAGGTGCACCGACATTGGCTTCCACCTTGAACTCACGGAGCAGGCGGTCAACAATGATTTCCAGATGCAGCTCGCCCATGCCGGCGATGATGGTCTGGCCGGTTTCCTGATCGGTGTAGGTCCGGAAAGTGGGGTCTTCTTCAGCCAGCTTTGCCAGTGCAATGCCCATCTTCTCCTGACCGGCCTTGGTCTTGGGCTCGATGGCGACGCTGATAACAGGCTCGGGGAAAACCATGGACTCGAGGATGATGGGATGCTCCTCATCGCAGAAGGTATCACCGGTGGTGGTGTTCTTCACGCCGACAGCAGCTGCGATATCACCGGCATAGACAGTATCGATGTCTTCACGGTGATTAGAGTGCATCTGCAGGATACGGCCCAGACGCTCCTTGGTGCCCTTGGTGCAGTTCAGGACGGTAGTGCCCTTGTCCAGAGTACCGGAGTACACACGGAAGAAGCACAGCTTGCCGACATAGGGGTCGGTAGCAATCTTGAATGCCAGAGCGGAGAAGGGAGCCTCATCGGATGCGGGGCGGAAATCCTCTTCCTCAGTCTCGGGGTTGATGCCCTTGATACCCTTCTTGTCGAGGGGGCTGGGCATATAGTCAACAACAGCGTCCAGAACCTGCTGAACACCCTTGTTCTTGTAAGAAGTACCGCAGACCACGGGAACCATCTCGTTGGCAATGGTAGCCTTACGGATGGCCTTCTTGATCATATCAATGGGAACCTCTTCGCCTTCCAGATACATCATAGCAATGTCATCATCGAAGGTGGAGACTGCATCCATCAGCTTCTCGTGGTACTCTTCGCAGATGTCGACCATATCCTCAGGGATATCCTCAATACGGACATCCTTACCAAGGTCATCATAATAGATGTTAGCCTTCATGGTAATCAGGTCAACATTGCCCTTGAAGAATGCTTCAGAGCCGATAGGCAGCTGAATGGGCACTGCATTACACTTCAGACGATCGGCGATCATTTCCAGAACACGATAGAAGTTTGCACCCATAATATCCATCTTATTAACATAGATCATACGGGGAACCTTGTACTCATCGGCCTGACGCCAAACGGTCTCGGTCTGAGGCTCAACGCCGCCCTTTGCGCACAGAACGGTAACTGCACCGTCCAGAACACGCAGAGAACGCTCGACTTCTACGGTAAAGTCAACGTGGCCCGGGGTATCAATGATATTCAAACGGCAGCCCTTCCAAAAACAGGTAGTAGCTGCGGAAGTAATGGTAATACCGCGCTCCTGCTCCTGAGCCATCCAGTCCATGGTAGCAGAGCCGTCATGGGTCTCACCGATCTTGTAATTCTTGCCGGTGTAGAAAAGGATACGCTCGGTAGTGGTGGTTTTACCGGCATCGATGTGAGCCATGATGCCAAAGTTACGGGTATTTTCCAGAGAATACTGTCTAGGCATTGTGTTGTATCTCCTTCATTACCAACGGAAATGAGCGAAAGCCTTGTTGGCTTCAGCCATTTTGTGGACATCTTCACGCTTCTTTACGGATGCGCCGGTATTGTTGGCAGCGTCCATAATTTCAGCAGCAAGCCGCTCCTTCATGGTGTTTTCGCTACGATTGCGGCTGTACAGGGTGATCCAGCGCAGACCGAGGGTCTGACGGCGATCAGCACGAACTTCGATAGGCACCTGATAAGTTGCGCCACCGACACGGCGAGCCTTCAGCTCCACTGCGGGCATGATGTTTTCCATAGCCTGCTGGAACACTTCCAGGCCATTCTTGCCGGTCTTATTCTCGACAATTTCAAATGCGCCATAGACGACTTTCTGGGCAACACCCTTCTTGCCATCCAGCATGACGCTGTTTACGAGCTTGGTAACCAGAACGGAGTTATAATTAGGATCCGGAAGGACCTCTCTCTTGGGAACATTACCTCTTCTGGGCACTTTGCTTCCCTCCTTCATAATATAATGATTTCATCGGTACTCGAAAGTGAGTTTCTTTCGTTGTGCCTGGCCAGAGGTTTTTATACCATATATAAAAACGCTATGGCAAGGCCATGCCTTGCGAACGGGCGTGGGATAAATTCAAATTGATTGGGGCAAAAGAAAATTACTTCTTCTTGCCAGCCTTGGGCCGCTTTGCACCATACTTGGAACGAGCCTGCATACGGTTCTGAACGCCCTGGGTATCCAGAGTGCCGCGAACGATGTGGTAACGAACACCGGGAAGGTCCTTAACACGACCGCCACGGATCAGAACCACGGAGTGCTCCTGCAGGTTGTGGCCAACACCGGGGATGTAAGCGGAAACTTCCATACCATTGGTCAGGCGAACACGAGCGATCTTACGCAGTGCAGAGTTAGGCTTCTTGGGGGTAGTGGTACGAACAGCAGTGCAAACACCACGCTTCTGAGGGGAAGGCAGACTAGTAGCCTCGTTCTTCAGAGTGTTGAGTCCTCTCTGCAGAGCAGGGGAAGTGGACTTGTAAGTGACCTGCTGACGGCCATTCTTAACGAGCTGATTAAAAGTAGGCATCAATTTTCTCCTTTCTTTTATTCTCGCCTTGCGGCGGGTATTTATTCTACGGATAAATCCGAAAGAATCAAGCTAATCGATGACAGCAGCAGCCGCTGCTCCCACATCGATCCCGCAGGCACATCCAAGGTCCGCCATATCAGCGACCCATGTGCAGGCAACTCCATTAATCAGGCACAAAGCCTCCAACGGTCCGGTCAGAGCGGGATCTGCATTTTTTGCCAAAAAAACCTCACCGGCAGCGCCGGAAGACAGCACTTTTTTGAGCTGTTTCGCGCCGACAACTACCTTATGCCCTTTTATTCGGGCGAATACACTTTGATCTATGGTCTTCATACAATTTTGAGTATCCATACGGTTATTTATTATACGCATTTTTTCGAAAAAGTCAACAAATTTTATAGAAAAAATTCTACACTTACGCCCATTTCCCCCGAGGATGGTAAAACTCGGCCGCTGCCTTGTGGCAGCGGCCGATGGATTTAATTCTCGGCTGTCTCTTCAGCTTCCTGTGCAGGATGCGGCTCTGGAGTAGCACCGGGCTTATAGTCCCGATATGCCATCAGGCCGGAACCTGCGGGGATCAGCTTACCGATGATGACATTCTCCTTCAGGCCTACCAGATGGTCGACCTTGCCGCGGATAGCAGCATCAGTCAGAACCTTGGTGGTTTCCTGGAAGGATGCAGCAGACAGGAAGGAATCCGTTGCGAGAGATGCCTTGGTGATACCCAGCAGCATCGGGGAAGCAACTGCCAGCTTGAGGTCGGTTTCACCGGCATCAATCCGCGCCTGCACCTCTGCGTTGGCATCCTCGAACTCGAAAGTATCGATGACGGTGCCCACCAGCAGCGTGCTGTCGCCGGGATCTTCCACGTGCACCTTACGCATCATCTGGCGGATGATAACTTCAATGTGCTTATCATTGATTTCAACGCCTTGCTGACGGTACACAGCCTGAACAGACTGAACCAGATAATCCTGAACGGCTTCCACGCCGGAAATACGCAGAACATCCTGAGGATAGAGTGCACCGTCGGTGATGGGTTCGCCCTTCTGGACCATTTTACCGTCGCTGACCTTCAGGCCCACAGAGTAAGGAACATGATATTCCTTGACCTCACCATCATCAGCAGTAACCGTGATGCTGCGAAGTGCAGTACGGTGGGTATTGTCAATGGCGACCCTACCGGTAATCTCGGAGATCTGTGCCATCTTCTTGGGACGGCGGGACTCGAACAGTTCTTCAACTCTGGGAAGACCCTGCGTGATATCGTCACCTGCAACGCCGCCGGAGTGGAAGGTACGCATGGTCAGCTGAGTACCGGGCTCACCGATGGACTGTGCAGCGATAATGCCGACTGCTTCGCCCAGATCCACTTCCTTGGAAGTAGCCAGGTTCATGCCGTAGCACTTTGCGCAGACACCGCTTCTTGCGCGGCAGCCCAGAATGGTGCGGATATAGACCTTATCGATACCGGCCTTCTCAAACTTCTCGGCATCCTCGGGCATCATCATGACATCCTTGGAGTGGAGCACCTCGCCGGTGACGGGATGCACAACATCGTTCACCGGGTAACGGCCGCGGATACGGTTGCCGAAGGTATCCACCACATCGCCGTTCTTATCCCGAACAGCGCCGACCCAAATGCCATGGGTAGTGTGGCAGTCATGCTCACGAATGATAACATCCTGAGAAACATCGACCATTCGGCGGGTCAGGTAACCGGAGTCAGCGGTACGCAGAGCGGTATCGGTCATGCCCTTACGAGCACCTCTGGAGGAAATGAAGTATTCCAGAACAGACAGACCCTCACGGAAGTTGGCCTTAACAGGGATCTCAATGGTACGGCCGGCGGTATCCGCCATCAGACCACGCATACCTGCCAGCTGACGAATCTGAGCCA
>JAHHRX010000018.1 GCA_020025545.1 Oscillospiraceae bacterium
CTGTGACCCCATGCTTGTAAGGCATGTGCTCTCCCAGCTGAGCTATGCTCCCAAGGGTTCATCGGAGAGGCGTTTACCTCAGCGACGTGTTTTATTATACACAGAATACCCCACTTTGTCAAGCAATTTTTTCATTATTTTGCTCATAAATTTTTATCACTTAAAAAGTGGGGAATTTGCAAATTTTTACAGGGAATTTTATACTTTCTTCAAAATTTCGTCAATATCTTCCGGCGTAAATTCATAAATACTGTCACAAAACTGACATTCCACAGGGAAAGTTTTTCCCTCATCGCGGATATCCTCCAGCTCCTTACGCCCCAGGCTGATCAGGGCCGCTGTGACTCGTTCCCGAGAACAATAACACTTATAGGCAACTTCTGTAGTCTCCATAAAGACGACACCGAGGCTGCCCATTACCTGTCCCAGAATATCCTCCGGTGTAAGACCATCCTCCAGCATTTTGGTAACAGCACCAGCCTGCCGGATTCCCTGCTCTAGCATGTCGATGACTTCATCCGGTGCGCCCGGGAGCAGCTGCACAATATAACCGCCCGCAACCTTAACGCTTTGGTCACGATCTACCAAAACCCCCAATGCGCAGGCCGTAGGGGTCTGCTCACTCTGGGCAAAGTATGCCGTAACATCGTCGCCGATTTCGCCGGATACCAACTGCACAGAACCGATATAAGGCTCTTTCATCTGCAGATCCCGAATAACAGTCAATGTTCCGTCAGTGCCAACGGCAGCACCCACATCCAGCTTTCCCGGATATTTTTCCACCAGCGGCACATGAGGCTCGGTTACACATCCACGGACATTGCCGACAGAATCGGACACCACCGTAATGGTACCGATCGGGCCGCCTCCCCGAATCTGCAAGGTCATAGACCCATTTTCCACTTTCTGCATATTGCCCATCATGGATGCAGCCGTCAGAGCCCGTCCAAAAGCCGCTGTGGCGTTGGGTGTGGTTCCCTGTATCTGGGCGCCCCTCCGGACAGTCTCGGTGGAGCGAATGGCTACAACCTTCACAAAGCCGTCCATGCTCATGCCCCGCACTAAGTAATCCTTCATTTGATTTTCCCCTTCCTAGCTTTGAAGTAGATGCGCTGCTCCCCTTCCCGGGGCTGCACAAATTCTCTGTCCGCATATACCTCGATATGTGTAAAGCCCGCAGCCTTCAGATACTGCGTCAGCTGCTGCCGGGAATAGGCATACTCCCGATGCTCCTCAAAGGAGCGCTTCCATATTTTTCCTTCCCTCTGGAAAATATCCATACCATAGGAACAAATATTGCTGTCTTCGTCAAATTCTCCCCGCCAGACGCAGTAAACATTGTCGTCCTCGTCCAGAAAAATCTGTGAATCCATGGCACGGAGTTTTTCCGGCGTGTTTACATCGAAAATAAAGATACCGCCGGGATTCAGCGCCTTGTAGACCCGGCGAATTGCTTCAGCGCAGTCATGAGGGTCAAGGATATAGTCAAGACTGTCAAGAGCGCACACTGCCATATCCACCGCCCGGGGAAGGCGCAGATGCTGCATCTTCTGGTGAACGAATACGGGCGGATTTTTAAGTGTCTGAGCTTTTTCGTCAGCCACTGTCAGCATATCCTCTGCCATGTCCACGCCAACCACACGGAGGCCCCGCTCTGCCAGCAGGCAGGTCACTGAACCGGTACCGCAGCCCAGATCCACCGCAGATTTCGGGCTGAGTCCTTCCCTTCTGAGGATCTCATAATAGAAGTCCACTACCCCCTGGTAGTCAACATCGTTTGTAAGTCTGTCATAACTTGATGCCAGAGCCTTGTATGCGTTCATAGCCGCCTCCTAAAAAACATCCCGGGCTGGAAAGCCCGGGATGCATGAATGGGTCTTTTAGCGCTTGAAGATATTGAAGATCTCGTCGATGTCTCCGATATCCACAGACTTGTCAGCAATCGGGGCAGCCTTAGGAGCCTCTTCTGCAGGCGTGTTGTCCCGCTTCTGCTCGAAGCCGGTGGCGATAACAGTTACGCGCATCTCATCCTCGAACTCATCGGAAGATGTTGCGCCAAAGATGATGTTTGCCTCGGGGTTAGCGTTCTCCTGAACGATACCGGCAGCAGTCTCCACATCGTCAAGGGTCAGCTCGGAAGAACCGGTCACATTGACCAGCACGCCGGTAGCGCCGTTGATGGAAGTCTCCAGCAGAGGGCTGTTAATAGCAGCCAGAGCTGCCTGCTCTGCCTTCTCACGGCCGGAAGCTGTGCCAACGCCCATATGCGCACGGCCTGCATCCTTCATAACTGCGGAAACGTCAGCGAAGTCCAGATTGATGATGACCCGGTCAGAGTAACCAACCAGCTCAGAAATGGAAAGAACGGCCTGCTTCAGAACATCGTCAGCGATGCCGAAAGCGTTGGCAAAGGTAATCTTCTGATCGGTAACATACTTCAGACGGTCATTGGGAATGATGATCAGAGAGTCAACCTTCTCGGACAGGTCAGCAATACCGGCCTCTGCCTGACGCATACGGTTTGCGCCCTCAAACTTGAAGGGCTTGGTCACAACGCCGACAGTAAGAATGCCTGCCTCACGGGCCAGATCTGCCACCACAGGAGCAGCGCCGGTGCCGGTGCCGCCGCCCATACCGGCGGTGATGAATACCATGTCGGTGCCTTCCAGAATCTTAGCGATCTGGGCACGGCTTTCCTCAGCAGACTTCTTGCCGATCTCGGGCTTAGAGCCTGCACCCATGCCGCCGGTCAGCTTCTCGCCGATCTGCACCTTGTTCTTGCAGACAGACTTGTTAAGGTCCTGCTTATCGGTATTGACAACGATAAACTCGACACCTTCCACGCCGGATTCGATCATACGATTAATGACATTGTTGCCGGCGCCGCCGACACCAATCACTTTAATTTTCACAACACGATCCTGAAAAAGTTCGGACATAAATTTTCCTCCTATGTATCGTTTTGCGGTAAGCCGAAGCCATACCGCTTCAATTTACAACAGTACTCTTATATTCTATCTTGAAAATTCATTTAGGTCAATATATATTTCGTTTTTTTCGGCAAAGATTTCAGGTTTTTTCGCATCTAATGAAACGGCGTGTACCCGACATCATTGGGATAGGTAGTAAAGGTTACATCGAGGACACCGCTCTGGTGGGGATCCATCTGGCTGATGACCCCTTCCATACAGCTGATCTTATAGGAAATCTGACTGTTATCCCCCAATTTAACCTGATATCGTTGGCCGTACCAAAGCTGCAGGTTGCCGAAATCAGTCACATCGATACTAGCCGCATCTCCGATAATTCCGTTAAGTTCCAGACATTCGGCTATGCTAAGCGCCGTTGCGAGTTTCTGTTCCGCTGTTACCGTCACGGGAACAGGATTCCCCTCCCCGTCGGTTGCGGCCTGCGGATCACGCAACGCCTGTGCTTTCTGACCGATTTCGGGATTCTGAATACTCACGCCAAGCAGCTGCGTCCGTTTTGTCTCAAATCCAGCCGTTGCCCGGTCCACTACCCTTCCGTCAGCGCTCAGAAGCCACCAGCTCTCGTCCTGCGCCTTCACCGCATAGGTAACTTCCAGCTCTTCGACTTCTATATTGACCGTATTCGGCAGCTTTATACCTATGCGGATGCTTTTCACATATGGCAAAGCTTTCTGTATGCGTCCGGCGGCTTTCGCCTGCCCAAATGTCAGGAGGTTGTCCCCGGGGCGGATACCGGATGCCTTACAAACATCCCATGCCGTATATTTATTGGTGCCGGAAACCAGAATTTTTCCCTCGCCCACCTTAAAAAATACAGAACTTGCCAAGAAAATGGCAATGACAACTGCCGTAATTGTAACCAGTCGCAGCAAAAGGCGGTTGCGGTTAAACGGCTTGGGAGGCAGATAGACCACATCCTGTACCGGTGGCTGCTGACTGGGGGGCGGGGATGATCTGCGTTCGCTGCCGTGAGCAGTTCTGCGTCCTCTCATTGCCGGGGAAGCGTACCGTTTCCCATCGGGGCTTTTCCGTGCTGCCGGCCGCTGATTGGGTGCATCCGGCCGTCGGCGACTTCCGGGTGCCCGCTTCCTTTCTCTTTCGTTTCTGTCCATAAGACATTGCCTCCTAAACTGAGATCACTTCTGCCGCTTTGCCGCCATCTGCTCCAGAATATCGCAGATACGGTCCGCAGAGTCCAAAATGACCAGCTTGCGCAGAGCTGTGCTCATGCTTTCCATTTTGGCACTGTCTCCGAGAATTGCATTGATCTGCTCGTAGAGCTTCTGTGCTGTGCAGTCCTTTTCAAGGATGAGCGTTGCTCCTCCCTGGTCAGACAGCACCCGGGCGTTCTTTTCCTGATGGTTGTCAGTTACATTGGGAGACGGGATCAAAATAGCAGGCGTGCCGGAAGCACCGATCTCGTTACAGCTGGAAGCACCTGCACGGCTGATAAACACATCCGCCGCAGCCATAACGGTGGGCATATTGTAAATATATTCCCGCATATCGACAGCCTCGGCTTTTTTGAGGTTCACGCCGTAGGAAGCTACCTTTTCCGGCATCCATTCCCAGCCGATTTTTCCGGTTGCATGAATGTGCCGGAACGGGAAACCGGCATCCTGCTCCAGCTTAAAGAGCCCTGCAACAGCCTCGTTCATGACATCTGCGCCAAGACTTCCGAAAGCAGACACCACCAGCGGACGGGGATCGTTATCCAGTCCCAGTTCCTTTTTCGCCTCGGCCTTGTTGTTAAAAATAAATTCCTTTCGCACCGGCATGCCCACCACTTCGATGCGCTCAGGGTGCTTGTAGTGCTTGGCACTCTCCTCGAATGCAACCAGGACACGGTCCACCCGGTCTGCAAGGATACGGGTAGTAAGGCCCGGCATTGCATTGCTTTCGTGGACACAGGTGGGAATTCCCATTTTACTGCCCGCCATCAGCGCCGGGAAGCAGGCATATCCGCCGGTGCCCACAATCACATCAGGGGCAAATTCACGGATAATCTTTTTGCACACCTTCACGGCTTTTCGGGTAAGGGAAAGTGTTTTCAGATTCTCACGGATGCCTTCAAAGCTCTTTTCTCTGGAAAGGCCGGAAATATTCAGGCATTTGAGTTCATATCCCGCCTTGGGAACCAGCTGTTCCTCCATATGGCCCTTAGCACCGATAAATAGGATTTCGCAGTCGGGATGCCGCTCCCGCATAATATTTGCTACTGCGATGGCGGGGTTAATATGACCGCCGGTACCGCCGCAGGTAAAAATCACTTTCATAAGGAAACCTCCTGTTTTTTTGTCTTCTCCCGTTGTCGTGAGATGCTGAGGACAATCCCCATCTCTCCCAGATTCACCGCCAGCGCCGTGCCGCCGTAAGAGAAAAACGGCAGGGCGATTCCCGTAGAAGGAAGCAGATTCGTCACAACGCAGAGATTTAATATCGTTTGCAGAGCAATCAGAGTCACAAGACCCGCACAGAGGACGGTGGAAAACCGGTCCTCCGCATGGAGGGCGATCCAGTACCCACGCAGGATCAACGCCGCAAACAGAAGGATAATTCCGATTGCGCCGACGATCCCGAGTTCTTCGCAGATTACCGCAAAAATATAGTCGTTATACTGAAACGGAAGATATAAATACTTCTGTCGGCTTTTTCCAAAGCCCAGTCCGAATACACCGCCGGAGCCGATGGCATAAAGGGACTGTAAAATCTGATAGCCTGTGTCTCCCGGATCTGATTCCGGGTGGAGCCATGCGGTAACTCTGTCCCCTGCATAGCCCATGAACATGACATAAACTGCAACAAATGCAGCTGCTGCGGCAGCACCCGCCAGCAGCCATTTGGGATTTGTCCCGGCAACATACATCATCACCACTGCTACCATACCCATCAGCATAATAGCGGAGAGGTGTTTCTCAAGCGCCAGCGGAACGAGAATGCCCATAAGGGCACTTCCAAATCCCATAACGCCGTATCGAAATTTTTGCGCATCCTGACCAAAACCCTTTGTGAGCCTTGCAAACAGGACAATCAGCGTAAATTTAGCAATTTCGGAAGGCTGAAACTGAATTCCGGCAATATTGATCCACCGCTTTGCGCCATTCACTGACTGCCCTACCACCAAAACGGACAGGAGCAGCACGATGCTTATCGCATAAAGCGGCCAGGCAAACCGCAGCCATGTTCCGGAAGGCATCCGGCTGAAAATCGCCATACACACCAGTCCGATGGCGGCGCAGGCTGCCTGCCGCTGTAAATATCGGGTGGAAATCGTATAGCCGGTGTCATACTGGCTTTGTGCAGAGCTGGCACTGTACAGCATGGTAAGCCCAACGCCCAACAGCAGCAGCACAAGCACAAGGAAGGGGATATCCACAGTTTCGCCGGCCGATTTTCGGCGGCGGTCCTCTTTGGCATACAGAGTTTTCCCTGCTGCCATAAGGTTCTCCTTTCGACTAAGAAATCATCCGATCCGTCCGGCAATGCCGAACCATGCCACAACGCACATAATGGCGGAAACGGTGGCAAATACCAAAACAATCTTGGTTTCCTTCCAGCCGCACATCTCAAAATGATGGTGGATGGGTGCCATCTTAAAGAAGCGCTTGCCATGGGTCACCTTGAAATAAGCGACCTGAATAATATCAGAAAGCGTCTCGACGATGTATACAAATCCCACAAGAATCAAAATCAGCGGCATATCCAGCGCAAACGCCAGTCCGCACACCACACCGCCCAGAAACAGGGAGCCGGTGTCGCCCATAAACACCTTTGCAGGGTGCCAGTTGTAGAACAGATAGGCAATGAGGCCGCCCACCAGAGCCGCAGGCATCAGCGCCAGATCCCCTCTGCCCATCTTATAAGCAGCAGCAGCAAAAAAGATCATGACCGGCAGCGTCACGGAGCTGGAAAGGCCATCGATGCCATCGGTCAGGTTTACCGCATTGACGCAGCCCACCATTACAAACATGGCAAAGAAAATAAAGGCCAGCGGATGGATGTAGATCGTTACATTTACAAAGGGAATGTAGAGATCGCTGGTCATGATGCCCTTTTTATAAATAACATAGAGGAAAATGGCGGATACTGCCAGCTGCAGCAGAATTTTCTGCACGGCTGTAAGCCCCAGATCCCGCTTGAACTTCACCTTGCAGAAATCATCCAGAAATCCCACAAGGCCGAAACAAAGCGCCAGCGCCAGCACATAAAACACCGAGTAATCCGCCATGGTGGGAATGCTTACCAGCAGGCAGATCATGAGGGCGAAAATAAACATGAGTCCGCCCATCAAAGGAGTGCCCGCCTTGTAGTTGTGCCAGGTAGGTCCGATATCCCGGACAGACTGACCTGCCTTGAGGGCCCGCAGCACCGGCAAAATCAGAAATCCGATCAAGCCGGACAACACGCAGCCTGCTAAAGCTGTAATTAAGATTCTTGTCATATCTCTATCCTCCACTTATGTTTCATCCGTCAGGAAAAGCTTCAGTGCCGTTTCCATGTGCATTCCATGGCTGCCTTTCACCAAAATACAGTCACCGGGTTTTGCCAGCCGCTTCAGCGTAGTAACCAGCGCATCCATATTTTCAAAAGCCTTTGCTCTGGAATCGCTCATGCCGCCGGTAACAGCTCCGCTGATAACACGGCTGCTATTGCTGCCGTAAGCCAGAATAATCTCCGCATTTTCAGCGGCAATACGGCCGATCCGGTAATGCTCCGCCTGCGCACGGGTACCCAGCTCCAGCATATCCCCAAGGACCGCCACATGTCTGCCGGGCTTTCTGCCAAGCACACGCAGCGCTGCCGCCATAGATTCAGGGCCTGCATTATAACAGTCATCAATGATCGTGAAGCCCTTTGCTTCATAGATTTCCTGCCGTCCCTGCATATTCTGGAAGTCTTCCAGCGCTTTCTGAATCTGCCGGGCAGAAACGCCCATCTGAACGCCTGCCGACACAGCCGCCAGCGCATCAAGAACAAAATGCTCACCTTCTATGGCAAGCTGCACAGGGAATTTCTCTTGGCCATAGCTTACTTCAAAGGAAACGCCGTCCTCCAAAAGAGATACCTGTCCGCCCAGAACGCCGCAATCCGTGTTGGCAATGCCGAAATACTCCGGCTTCCGATCCAGCTGAGAACAAACATTCCACAGAAGCTGATCATCGCCGTTCAGAATCAGTTTTCCTTCGGGTTTCATCCCCTCAAGAATCTCCAGCTTTGCCCGGAGAATGCCCTCTTGGGTGCCAAGATGCTCAATGTGCATGGTACCGATATTGAGGATCACCGCAATATCCGGCTGAGCAATGGACGAAAGATATGCAATCTCCCGAAAATGATCCATGCCCATTTCCAGCACCGCTACCTCGGTATCCTCCGGCATGGCGAGAATCGACATAGGCATACCAATGTCGTTATTGTGATTGACCGGGGTTTTACTGACCTTGTACTTGGTCTGCAGCACAGCCGCAATCATTTCCTTGGTGGTACTCTTGCCCACCGAGCCGGTCACGCCGACTACCTTCATGCCGATGCGCAGCCGCTCCCCCCGGGCAATGTCGCCCAGCGCTTTGCGGGTATCCTCAACCACAATTGCAGGATAATCCCCATCGCAATGGGTGCACAGCACCGCCGCCGCACCGTTCTGAAATGCCTGCGGAATAAATTCGTGTCCGTCCCGCAGTCCTTGCAGTGCAACAAAGAGCTGACCCGGCTTCAAATTCCGGGTATCGTTGGTGGCCCCCCAAAATGTAACATCTGCGTATTTAGGTTCTATTTTTCCGCCGCACCACTTGGCGGCCTGTTCCAGTGAAATTCTTGCCATATAATTACCTCGTTTCCTTTAGGTAAGCAGCAACCTCTTCCCGTTCATCTAAGTGATATTTCACACCGTTGATTTCCTGATAGGTTTCATGTCCCTTGCCTGCTAATACAATAATATCATTTTTTCCGGCAATGTCCATAGCATAGCGAATTGCCTGCCTGCGATCTTCTATTATAACATAGTTTTTGTGATTTGTGGAGATGCCTGACACAATATCGCAAATAATTGCCATCGGTTCCTCGGTTCGGGGATTATCCGAAGTTATTACCACAAAATCTGCCAATCTGGCAGCAATTTCTCCCATAATCGGGCGTTTTCCGGGATCTCTGTCTCCGCCGCACCCAAAAAGAATGATAAGCCGTCCGGTGCAGAAATTTCTGGCAGAGCATAATATATTTTCCAGACCGTCCGGCGTATGTGCATAGTCCAGCAGCACCGTGTATGGTTTTTCCGGTGTGGGGATTCTCTCCGCCCGCCCCCGTGCTCCGCGAACATCCGTCAGCGCTTTGGCTGCATCTTCCAGCGGCACCCCCAGCTGCAATGCAATCCCCAGAACAGTAAGCGCATTGCATACCGTGAATCTACCGGGGATCTGTACCTGCACCGGAATTTTCCAATCCCTGTAATTTGCCGTGAAACTGACGCCGTCCGTCCGCAGGGAAATATCCCCAGCGGTGAGTTGGGCATCCCCGCCAACAGAGGTAGTGAGCATCTGCTCCGGTGCCGCATTGCGGATCACTTCAAAATAAGCATTGTCCCGGCTGATCACTGCCCGATCGCAGCGCCGAAACAGCTTCGCCTTGGTCATGCAGTAGTTTTCCATCGTTTTGTGGAAATCCAGATGATCCTGAGTCAGATTGGTAAAGGCAGCCACGTCAAAATGAATGCCGCCGATCCGCTCCAATGCAATGGCATGAGAAGAAACTTCCATTACCACATAGCTGCATCCGGCAGAACGCATTCGAGAAAGAAGCCCCTGCAATTCAAGACTTTCCGGCGTGGTGCGTTCAGTCGGAATCACCTGATCTCCCACCATGTTTTCCATGGTACCGATCAGTCCCACTTTTGCTCCCGTTGTTTTTTCCAGCACCTGCTTCAGCATCCGTGTGGTGGAGGTCTTGCCGTTGGTGCCGGTCACCCCGATGATTGTCATATCCTTTGCAGGATGGCTGTAAAAATTGCAGGCAATCAGTGCCATTGCCATTCGGTCGGATTCCACCAGCACATAGGGGACTTTTTCCGCAGGTTGTCTGGCAGTTACCACTGCCGTGGCTCCCTTTGCCATGGCCATGGAAATAAATTGGTTTCCGTCACAAGAAAAGCCGCTGACCGCAAGGAAAAGAGACCCGGCAGTCGCCTTGCGGGAATCACAGACAACATTGTCAATATCCTGTTCCATATCCGCCGTAAACTCCAGAACGGGAACATCGCGCAGCAGTTGCTTTAATTTCATACAGTTGCCCGCCTTTCTAATCAGCGGCCTCGGTATCGGCAAATTGAAGCCTTACCGTAGTCCCCTCGGAAACCTTTGTACCCGCCGGAATGCTCTGCTCCGTAACAGTGACACGTTGGTTTTTCTCTGGATTTCCTGCTATTTGCAGGAAAAGCCCCAGATTTTCAGCCGTTTCCTCCGCCTGTTCCCGGTTCATCCCCACAAAATCGGGGACCTCCGTTTCCTGCTCCGGCGGCATTTCTCCCAAATAGAGCAGTATTTCGCTGTTTCCGGGAACGCCGGTACCGGCCGCGGGAATCTGTCCCGTGATCGTTTCCCCGTCCCCTGTTATTTTATATTTTAAGCCCTTATCCTTCAGAAGCTTTTCCGCTTCCTTGGCTGTCATGCCGTGAAGATCCTCCACAACAACAATCTGCCCTGCGGCATCTTCGGGCGTAAAATTCTGTTTCACTGCCAGATACGGGAGAATATCTCCCATAACCGCTCCCACCGTGGGAGCTGCCATAACACCGCCGGAAATATGGATTCCGGTAGTGCGGGAAGGTGTGTCCAGCGCAACCAGTACAATATACTCCGGATCGTCCATGGGTGCAACCCCTACAAATGATACGATTTTGTCCAGAGTCGGTCTGCCGTTTTCGTCTAATACATCTATTTTTTCGCTGGTACCGGTCTTTCCGCCTATGGAAAATCCGGCTACCGCTGCATTTTTTGCCGTTCCCTCAGTAACTACGGATTCCAGAAGACTGCACATCGTCTTGGAGGTTTCCGGGTTGATGGTCTGGCGTATCACCGTAGGCTCCTGTTTGAGGACAGTTTTTCCTTCCGCATCCACCGCCTCGGATACAAGGTACGGCTCCAAAAGATTCCCGCCGTTTACCACTGAAGCAATGGCACGCACCAGCTGCATGGGCGTCAGCTTAAAGGTCTGGCCAAAGGAACCGGAGGTGAGGGATGCAGTTCCCCATTTATCGGTATTTACGATCAGGTCCTTGGAAAAGAAAACACCCTTGCTCTCTCCTGCCAGATCGATTCCTGTTTTTTCCATAATGCCGAAGCGCTGTACATAATCATAAAACCGTTCGCCCCCCAGCTTGAGGGCAATATGTGCAAAGGCAATGTTGCAGGAATTCTGCAGCGCCTGAGGTGTTTTTTCCGCTCCATGTCCCTGATGACGCCAACAGTGCAGCAGCTGGGAGCGTCCGGGGATATGCTCGGAGCCTCTGCAGTAGAAATTGGTATTAAGATCAATGGCACCACAGTCCAGCGCCGCCGCCATGGTCAGTACCTTGAAGGTGGAACCCGGCTCATACCCGTCGGAAATGCATCGGTTACGCCACTGTTTGAGCCGTGCCTCCGTCAGTGCCTTCTCATAGGCTGCGAGGCCTGTTTTATAGGCATCGCTGCCCTGGGGATTTGTCATGGCTGCCAGCTTCATCTGCTCCAGCTCCTGCTTGACCATTGGATTTCCAATCTCCAAATACTGGTTGGGGTCGTAACCGTCAAGATTGGCCATAGCAAGGATTTGTCCGGTTTTTACACTCATGACGATGCCAAAAGCGCCGTTTTGCACATCGTATTTTGCGATAGCCGCACGCATCTGCTTTTCTAAGCAGGCCTGTACCGTAGTATCTATGGTCAGGATTATATCACAGCCGGGGATGGATTCCACATATTTTTCGTAGGAGTACGGCATATCCATTTCGTTGTTTCCCTTGGTGGTAATGACCTTTCCGGGGATTCCCTCCAAGTAGCGGTTATAGGCAGCCTCGACGCCTTCGCATCCGGTGTTGGAGGCGTTGGTAAAGCCGATGATCTGAGATGCCAGCGTTCCATAAGGATATGCCCGCTTGGAATTCGGCTCCAAATGAATGCCGCTGATGTGGTTATCGTTAATAAACTTGCGGATCTTGGCCCCATCCTCCCGGGATATTTGGGTACCCACCTGTTTATAGCGCTTTTTTAGGTCAGCACCCTGACTGCGAATCCACTCAGGATCCTCATGGAGGATTTCCCCCAGTCCCCTGCCCACAAGCTCCATATCTGCCTTGGACTGCTTCAGCTCATGGGGATCCAGATAGACATTTTCGGTTCCCTGGGAAATTGCCATGATATTCATGTTGCGGTCGTAGATGGTTCCCCGATCCGCTGTCACATAAGTGGTTCTGGTCTGATTGCGCAGCGCAAGGTTTCGATAGTACTCAAAATTGGTAATCATCAAATAATACAGCTGGCAGGCTATGGGCACGAATGCCGCCAGCCCCAGCACCGCCATGACCCAAAGGATCCGGCGATGCTGACCGGAATCTCCCCGGATCCGGGAATATTCCTGCCTTTCTTTCCGTTTTGCCATATGACACCGGCCTTTCTGATTGGCTTATGCTATCAATGGGCAGCAAGGGAAACCCTCGCCGCCCATTGCAGCTCTATCCTAATCATATTGGCCGGCAGGCATATTATGCAAAAAGCCCTGCAAGAAATGCGCAAAAATCACTCCATACAGAAGTCTCGTTGGGCTTCTGCGCCACCATGACCGGCACCGCAACCTGCCGGGCATCCTCCTTGGGAATCATGCCCATGGCCAAAGCGATCTCGCGGATCTCCTCCTCGTCATAACCTTCGGAATATTTCTGCTGCAACTGTGCATTTTCCTGCTGCAGCTCCTGAACATATGCCTGCAGACGGGCAGCCTCCTTGTTCTCCTGCACCAGCTGAAAAACACCGACTGCCAGCATCACCAGCAAAACTGCTGCTACGGCGATGCCCAGCAGCGCTGCGGGATGAATCCGGACCAGTTCAGTTTTGGGCTTCTTCAGCTTCGGAAGTCTGGCCTTCTTTTGTACAGGAGCTGCCTCCATTTTGTAAGCCATGGTTCCCGATACATAGCTGTTGATATATTGAACATCCGGTCTTTTCGACACAACAATCGCTCCTTAGTAATGTTGTCAGATTTTCTCGCACACTCTGAGCTTTGCGCTCCGTGCTCTGGGGTTGGCATCCAGCTCCGCCTGCCCGGAAACAATGGGCTTTCTGGTAATGATCTTCACCTGCGGCTTTTTTCCGCAGACGCAAACCGGGAAGCTGGGCGGGCAGGTGCATCCCTTGGCTGCCTCTGCCATGCCATTTTTTACAATACGGTCTTCCAAAGAATGGAAGGTAATGATCGCCAGCCGACCGCCGGGGTTCAGCTTGGGGATCGCTGCGTCCATCACCTGACGGACGGCGCCTAATTCGTCATTGACGGCAATGCGGATAGCCTGAAAGCTTCGCTTCGCCGGATGCTGCTTTTCACGCAGCGCCGCTGCCGGCATTGCCGAGCGGATAATGTCCACCAGCTCCAGGGTGGTCTGAATGGGAGTTTCTTCCCTTCTGCGGCAAATGGCATGGGCAATCTGGGGCGCATAGCGCTCCTCACCGTAGTCAAAGAGGATTCGCCGCAGCTGCTCGTAAGACCAGGTGTTTACGATGGTTTCTGCCGTAAGGCGGTCCCCGTTATCCATGCGCATATCAAGGGGCGCATCCACCATATAGGAAAAGCCCCGCTGTCCATCGTCCAGCTGCGGAGAGGAAACGCCGAGATCCAGCAAAATTCCATCCACACCCGCAATTCCCAAATCGTCCAAAACATTACCGATCTGGCAGAAATTGGAATGTACCAGTGTCACCCGGTCACCGAACGGCGCCAGCCGTTCCCCGGCTGCCTTAAGGGCTACCGGATCCCGGTCAATACCGATTAATCTGCCGGTTGTAAGGCGCTGGGCGATTCTTGCCGAGTGCCCGGCACCGCCCAGAGTGCCATCTACATAAATACCGTCGGGACGGATGTTAAGCCCATCCAGGCACTCCTCCAGCAATACAGAAACATGATGAAATTCCGTCATAGCCCGATTGCCTCCAAAGACGCCAGCAGCTTGTCGGGGGTGAGATTCTCTCTCTCGAAGGCAGCAAATTCTTCGCTGTCCCAAATCTCCGCCTGACCGGCTCTGCCGACGATCATAACTTCTTTTTGAATGCCTGCATAGTCCAGCAAAAACTGGGTCAGGCCGAAACGATACTGTTTATCCGGCTCGCACTGTGCAGCGTTCATAAAAATGAGACTGGTCGCAGCGCCCTTTTGAGAAATAGGAAGGGAGTTGTAGTTATCGCTGAGAACCTGCCAGTCGGCAGCGGTGTAGACGGTGAGACAGCGATGGCCGCAATTGACGCCCAGCGTAACGTAAAAGTCAGAGCCAAGCTCCTGACGCAGCTTCGCCGGCACGAAAAGACGGTTCTTGTCGTCCAGCTTTGCCTGATATTTACCGATCATCGTTGTCATCTCCTCCATTTTTCTCCACTTTACTACCCTTTTGCTCCACTTAGAGACAGTATAATACGAATTTGCAAAAAAATCAATCTTTATTCTTCATATTTTCGCATTTTTCTTTAAAAACACCGTGAATTCCCAATTTTCAAACACTTGTTCTAAATCAGCAAGCATAATGCATCCCGTCTTTTTCCAGACTTCCCAGAATCCGGGGCATCTTTTTTCCGGAGCGGAGCAGGAATTCTGCCAGAGGACCTTCCACTTCGTTCTGCACCAGCCGACGCAAGTCACGGGCGCCGTCCTTAACCCTGCACCGACCGGAAAGATACCCGGGAAGTTCTTCCGGAAGCGTAAGTTCCGTACCCAGTGCCGTCATCCGCTGCTGCAGCTGGGCGATATACTTTTGAGCAATCTGCTCCAGCTGGGGCCGGTGAAGCGGTTTAAAGGCCACGATGCGGTCAATCCGTCCCAAAAATTCCGGGGCAAATGTCTTTTCGAGGCAGGTCTCCCGCATTTGCGCATTGCCCTCCGGCTGAAATCCCAACCCCTCCCCGCGAATGTCGCCGCCGGTGTTGGAGGTCATCACAACGATGGCATTTTTAAAGCTGACACGCCGCCCGGTGGATTCCGTGAGGACACCATCCTCCATAATCTGAAGCAAAATTCCGATTACATCCGGATGGGCTTTTTCCAGCTCATCCAGCAGTACCAGACAATAGGGACGACGGCGGACAGCCTCAGTGAGCTTTCCGCCTTCTTCATATCCCACATATCCGGGGGCCGCACCGATCAGTCGGGACACCGACTGCTTTTCCATATATTCCGTCATATCCAAACGAATCATGGCATCCCGGCTGCCATACATTTCTTCTGCCAGTGCGCGGCACAGTTCCGTCTTGCCCACCCCTGTGGGACCGGTAAAGAGCATACAGGCTACCGGGCGGCTGCAATCCCGGATGCCTGAAAATCCCCGGCGCACCGCCTCTGCCACAGTATGCACCGCCTCCTGCTGACCCATAACACTTTCCGACAAGGTTTGCTCCAGCTGTAACAGTCGCTGGCGCTGATCGGCAGTGAGCCGTCCCACCGGGATTCCCGTCCGGGCAGACACCGCCCATGCCACATCCGCCGCAGACACCGCCCGTGGCCGCTGGAGCCCCTCGTTTTTGGCAGCCATTTTCTGCATTTTGTCCCGCAGCTGCGCCGCTTTTTCAAACTGACTCTCCCGCACAGCTTCGTTTAACTGTTCCTTCAGCTCCACACAGGGGTTCTGTCCGCTGTGGCGCAGCTGGGTCATGTGCGCATAGGATGCTCCCTCATCAAGCAGATCGATAGCTTTGTCCGGAAGATAAAGATCCGGCAGATACCGCACAGACAGCCTTACCGCCTCCCGGACGGCATCATCGGTGATCCGCAGATGGTGGTGCTGTTCCAGTCCCGGACGCAGAGCAAACAGAATCTCCAGCGCCGCCTGTTTTTCCGGCTCTTCCACCATAACCGGCCGGAAGCGCCGCTCCAGCGCCGGATCCTTTTCGATAAATTTATGGTATTCCGCTATGGTAGTAGCTCCCAGTACCTGCAATTCTCCCCGCCCCAAAGCAGGCTTCAGAATATTTGCTGCATCGATAGCACCCTCTGCCGCCCCGGCTCCCACAATGGTGTGCATTTCATCAATAAATAAAATTACATCGCCGCTGAAGCGAATTTCCGACAGTACATCCCGAAGGCGTTCTTCAAATTCTCCCCGATATTTGGTGCCGGCCACCAGATGAGACATATTGAGACTCACAAGGCGCTTATCCTTCAATTGGGGCGGTACATTTCCCTGCGCAATTCGCTGCGCAAGTCCCTCTGCAATGGCGGTTTTTCCCACCCCCGGTTCCCCGATCAGCGCAGGATTGTTTTTATTCTTTCTGCAGAGAATACCGATTACCATGTCAATTTCCCGATCCCTGCCGATTACCGGCTCCATCGCTGCCGCCTTCTGCACCAGATCCTCGCTGAATTGTTCTAACAGTTTCATAGAATATCCCTCCTTTTGCAATGGAAGAGGCGTTTCCGCCTCCCGCTGTAAGCGTTTGAGTGCCTGTGTAAATATTTCGTTCTGGTCTGCCGCCGCTGCTTTTAAAACCGTCTGGGCGCCGGTACCTCTGCTGCGAAGCAGGGCCAGCAGAATATGGAGGCTGCCTACCTGCCGATGTCCCAATATCTTGGCCTCCCGTCCCGCTCTGCGCAGGATGGTCTTTGCAGCTTTTGTAAGTCCCTGAGGTAGCGGAAGTCCGGGCTCGCCGCTGCCTTGAAGCCGAACCGTCAGAATTGTCAGTACATCAGCCGGTACGCCGCAGTATGCCAGAATATTTCCTGCCCCTCCGCCTCTCAGAGCCAGTGCCAGCAGGATATGCTCGCTGCCCACATAACTGTGCCCCAGCTTTTGCGACTGAGCAGCCGCCTCCAATACCAGTTTCTCCGCCTCCCGTGTAAAGTACATTCTATTCCCTCCCTTCGCCCCAAAAGTGTCGCCACGGAAATAAAAAAATATACGAGTATAAAAAAAGGAATTGCATTTTTCAAAATACATGCTAGAATAGAGTTGCATTCGAGCACATATGCAGATGCATAACAACATGTATTGGAGGGAAAATCATGGCTTACAATATTACTGATGCTTGCGTCAAGTGCGGTTCCTGTGCTGACAGCTGCCCCGTTGAGGCTATTTCCGAAGGCGAAGACAAGTACGTCATCGATGCTGATGTCTGTGTCAGCTGCGGCACCTGTGCTGACAACTGCCCCGTTGAAGCTATCGAGGAAGGCTGATTCTTTTGAATCCGCAGTCAGTCTGCGCAGGCTTAATCGGCCTGCACAGGCTGATTTTTTATGGAGGTAACTATGGAATACTTACCCGGCGGCTTTACATTGGAGATTCCAAGCGGCGCTTTCCCCCTCAGTACCGATTCCATCCTGCTCAGCAACTTTGTCAGGCTTCCAAGGGGAGCCAGGGTCGCAGATCTGGGCTCCGGCTGCGGCACTTTGGGAATTTTGCTGTGCAGTGCCGATCCAAACTGCACCGTTGTGGGCTTTGAGCGGAACGAAGCAGCACATTTGGGGGCAGAAAAAAACATTGCCCGCAATGGTCTTTCTGCCCGTATGGAAAGTATATGCGCCGACCTTCGGTCGATCCCCACGGAGTTTGACGCCGGCAGCTTTCAATGCTGTGTCTCCAATCCCCCCTATTTCACCGGCGGCCCCGCCAGCCGCACCGTTCCGGACGCACGGCGGACGGATACCTGCTCCACCCGGGAGCTCATGGAAGCTGCTGCAAGGCTTCTGAAATTCGGCGGTGATTTTTTCCTTGTGCAAAAACCGGAACGGCTGGCTGAGATTTGTGCCGCTGCCGCAGCGGTTCATCTGGAGCCAAAGCGGCTTCGAACCATCCGTCACGACCCCGCCAGTCCTGTGAGTCTCATTTTAGTGAGCTGCCGCAAGGGCGGAAAGCCGGGGCTTATCTGGGAGGAAGAAGCCCTGTTTTCTTCCGACGGCTCCCCTACGCAGTATTACCGAAGCGTTTATCATCTTTAGGAGGACATATTATGGCCGGAATGCTTTATCTGGTTCCCACCCCCATCGGCAATTTGGGTGACATATCCACCCGCTGCCGGGAAACGCTGGAACTTGCCGACTTTATTGCAGCGGAAGATACCCGGGTATCTGTCAAGCTGCTGAACCATCTGGGCATCAAAAAGCCCCTGATTAGCTACTACGAGCACAACAAAGCCTCCAAAGGCAGCGTAATTGTGGATCGCATTCTTGCGGGAGAAACCTGCGTGTTGGTTTCCGATGCCGGAAGCCCCGCTATTTCTGACCCCGGCGAAGATCTGGTGAAGCAGTGTGCCGAAGCCGGCATTACCGTCTGCGCCATTCCCGGCCCCTGCGCCGTGATCACCGCCCTCAGCATTTCCGGACAAAGCACCGGGCGATTTTGCTTTGAGGGCTTCCTTTCCACTGCAAAAAAGAGCCGCAGAGAGCATTTGGAGTCTCTTGTCAACGAGCAGCGCACCATGGTTTTCTACGAAGCCCCCCACAAGCTGCTGTCCACTCTCACGGATATGGCGGCGGTATTTGGGGATGGGCGTTCCATCAGTCTTTGCCGGGAGCTTACGAAGCTCCATGAGGAAGTCGTCCGTACAACTCTGGGGGAAGCCGTGACAAAATACACCCAAGACACCCCCAAAGGCGAATTTGTGTTGGTGCTTGCAGGTGCCGAGCCTCCCAAACAGTCCGAAGCAACGCCGGAGGATGCCGCTGCTCGGGTGGCACAGCTAATGGCAGACGGCATTTCCCGGAAGGATGCCGTCAGGCAGACCGCCAAAGAATTGGATCTGCCCAAAAATGTGGTATATGAGGCCGCACTCAGCGGCTGAAAAAAATGCGACAGCGCAGGCTGTCGCATTTTTATATTCATTTCGTCCCCGTCTGCGCATACACATAGGACGAGGTGATGCTTCTTGGTTATGGCATGGATCTGGACAGGCATACTGGCAGTGAGTATTGTCTGCGCCGCTGTCACCGGAAACGGCAGTGCTTTGGGTGCCGCCGTTCCCAAAGGAGCCGCCGCAGGGGCGGCATTGGTGGTGTCTATGGCCGGTTCCATCTGTCTATGGAACGGCGTAGGAAATCTGATGGAAAAATCCGGAATTTCCGAAAAGCTCGCAAAATTTCTCCGGCCCGTTCTCGGGAGGATCTTCCCTTCCAGCCGCAGCGATCCGAAGGTTTCCGGGCCGCTAAGTGCCAACGTCTGCGCAAATCTTTTGGGCCTTGGCAACGCCGCAACTCCCATGGGTATCCAAGCCGCAAAAGCGCTGCGGAATCCGGCCAGGCCGCATATCGCCACCGACGAGCTGTGCAGGCTGATTGTTTTAAACACCGCGTCCATTCAGCTGATTCCCGGCAATGTAGCAGCAGTTCGGGCAAGTCTCGGAGCCGTCTCCCCTTTTGACATTCTGCCTGCGGTCTGGATCACAAGCCTTGCCTCCGCAGGAATGGGGCTGCTGGCAGCATGGCTTCTGGGAAAGGCGGCAGGGGATGGTTGACTATCTGGTTCCCATCCTTCTGCTGGTGGCCTCAGTGGTTGCGCTGCGAAAAAAGGAGGATGTATACACCCATCTGCTGACCGGTGCCTCCGACGGGCTGAAGATTCTTTTGTCGCTGGTGCCGTCCATGGTAATGCTGATGACTGCCGTCTCCATGCTGCGCAGCTCCGGGGCTGTAGAAGAAATCGGGCGGATTCTTGGGCCGGTGTTCCGCTTTTTCGGGATTCCCCCGGAAACCGCAATTCTGGTTCTGATCCGCCCATTAAGCGGCAGCGCCGCTTTGGCAGTCGGCGCAGAGCTCATGGGAACTTACGGGCCGGACTCCCTCATCGGGCGCACAGCAGCCATTATGCTGGGCTCCACAGAGACTACATTCTATACCATCAGCGTCTATTTCGGAGCCGCCGGAATCCATAAAACCCGCTATACGATCCCTGCGGCGTTGATTGCAGACCTTACGGGTTTTTTCATGGCATCTCTCACGGCGCGGTACCTGTTTCCATAAAAAAGCCGAAGAACAATGCTAACGCCACAGAAGGCAGTCATGCAAAAAAGCGGACTGCATCGAATTCCGATACACTCCGCTCTTTTGTAAACTGTAAATAAATCACATCAGACCGCATTGGGGTGGTCATAAAGTGCAGACTCCCACAACCTTATTGGAAATAATCAATCATGGGACGCCCCGAAATCCTGCGGCTGTCTGTTATTTCCGAGGAATCAATCCTCTTCGTCCTCATCTACGGAAAACTCAAGCGTCTCGCCGCAGTTGGGGCAAATGATGGAACCGGCTTCCAGCGTTTCCTCGTCGAAGTCAATCACTTCGCCGCAGGCGCAGGTCACCTCGTAGATGGTGGAGTCCTCATCGCCGAAGTCGTAGCCTTCGTCGCTGTACTCGTCGTCATCCTCATCGTACTCATCCTCGTCGTCATCGTACGCATCATCGTCATCCATGATGTAGTCCTCAATGGCATCGAGATCATCTTCGATTTCGTCCAGTTCGTCAGAAATCGCAATGGTGGTATCCTCAACATCGGTAAGCTTCCGGGTCACATCTCCCAAAAGATCAACAATGGCAGAAATCATCTTGCCTTCGTCGGATTCAGTGTTCAGCTTCAGGCCGTCCATCAGGCCCTTAAGATAAGCGGACTTTTCAGAAATCGTCATAGTAATTCTCCTTTCGCCCATGGGGCGCAGCAAAATCGATTAAGCCTTGGAACGACCCAGATATTCGCCGGTGGTGGTATCGATCTGGATCATGTCGCCCTCGTTGATGAACAGGGGCACCTTGATCTCAGCGCCGGTCTCAACGGTAGCGGGCTTGGTCACATTGGTAGCGGTGTTGCCTGCAAAGCCGGGCTCGGTAGCGGTGACAGTCAGGTCAACAAAACGGGGGGCTTCAACACCAAATACGGAGCCCTTGTAGCTCATAATGGTGCAAGTGTCGTTCTCCTTAACGAAATTGAAGGAATCGTCCAGCACATTCTTCTCAATGGGCACCAGCTCATAGGTCTCGGGGTCCATAAAATAGTAAAGCTCACCGTCGTTATAGGAGTACTCCATCTTCTTGCGCTCAACAAAAGCGGTGGGGTACTTTGCGCTGGGGTTAAAGCTGGTCTCGGTCACACCGCCGGTGATGACATTCTTCATCTTCACACGGACAAATGCTGCACCCTTACCGGGCTTAACATGCTGGAATTCGATAACCTGCATGACCTTGCCATCCATGTCAAAGGTAACGCCGTTTCTAAATTCACCTGCAGAAATCATTTGATTGTCCTCCTAATACTTTCCCCTCAGGGGGAGTCAGTTTTTCTTAATATGATAGCTGCTATATTTTAACCGAAATTTTCAAATTTTTCAAGTGTAAAATTGGAAATTCTCAAACGATTGTCAAATTCTTGGGAATATTGGTAATATCCTCGCATCCATTCTCGGTTACAATGACCACATCTTCGATTCTTACGCCGAATTTACCCGGCAGATAGATGCCCGGCTCGGCAGAGCAGACCACACCGGCCTTCATCGGCGCATGGTTGGAAGCGTTGGCATTGGGGGCCTCGTGGATCTCAAGACCCACGCTGTGGCCGTAGCCATGTCCGAAATATTCGCCGTATCCGGCATCGGTAATCACCTTTCGGGCAGCGCTGTCGATATCAGCACCGGAGACCCCTGCCTTAGTTGCGGCAATGCCTGCCAGCTGTGCCGCAAGGACGGTGTTATAGACCTTCTTCATTTCCTCGGTAGCATAGCCCAGCGCCACCGTGCGGGTGGTATCGGAGCAATAGCCCTGATAGATAACGCCGAAGTCCATGGTAATAAAGTCACCATCCCGGAGCTTACGCTCACCGGCAACACCATGCGGCATACTGCTGTTAGGGCCGGAAACTACGATGGGATCAAAGGAAAGTCCCTGTGCACCGTTTTTATACATGCAGTAAATCAGCTCTGCCTGCAATTCCAGTTCAGTCATGCCCGCCTTGATCTTGGGGAGCACTTCCATAAAGGCTGCGTCTGCGATCTGCTGCGCCTTACGCATGAGATCCAGCTCGTAGTCCTCCTTCGTGCCGCGGAAACCATTAATCCCGGCATTCATGGGGATCAGCGTGGCATTTAGGTACTTCTCATAGCCCATGAATTCCGCAACGGACATATAGTTTTCCTCAAAGCCCAGGCCGGTAATTCCAAAATCCCGAATGGCCTCATTGATAAGGTCATAGTAGCTTGCACCGTTGCCGACCATCTTCACTTCAAAACCGCAGATGCCGTTTTCAGCGGATTCAATGTAACGGCTATCGGTAAAGTAGCGGCAGCCAGCCTTGCTTACAACAGCTGCACCCTCAGCAATGTCAAACTCAGCACCGTAATGGCGGCTGTAACGGGAGGTCAGCAGCAGACCGTTTACATCCCCATCCAGCAGGGACAGAAATTTTTCGAGGTTTTTCATACGATGATACTCCTTTTTCTAGCAATAAAAATGAATGGCAATTCCAGCGCATGGCGTGCCTTCAACCAAAAATTATGATTATAAATAGCCTTTACCAGAACCGACTGGACCCCGGCGCAGTTGGCTCCCAAAACATCCGTGTAAATCTGGTCTCCCGCCAAAGCGCAGTTTTCAGCCGGAATGCCATATTGCCGCAGGCACTGGGAAATCCCCTTGGAAAACGGCTTTTTTGCATGGGTAATACAGTTTAGATTGTACTTTTCGCAAAAAATCTTTACCCTGTCTCGCTTGCTGTTGGACACAACGCATAGCTGCACCGAAGAGGCACGCATATGCTCCAGCCACCGGCGCATTTTGTCCGTGGGCTCATTGGTGGTATAGGGAACGATGGTATTGTCAAAATCCAGCATCAGCAGGCGGATTCCCCGGCTTTCCAAAAATTCCGGGGTAATCTCCGTCAGCGCATCCGCCATAATTTTGGGTACCGGAATAAAAGACATAAGAGAAACCTTACTTTCATAGATTATGACAAAAGTATATCACAGGAGGCGCCATTTGTCCATGGAAATTCCATTATATCTGGCTATGACGGCATCAGAAATCGCCGCCTGCAAGCATCTGCCCCGCCGCCTTGGATGGATGGCCTGTCACTTTGACCCGGCAGGAACAGGACTGCGGGATCTTCCCCCGGCAATGCCCCCAAACAGTCTGGTTATCTTAGACGATTCCATTCCCTTCGGCGGCCATGACCCAGATCGTATTGCTGCAGAGCTGAAAAAAGCATTGCCCCGGAATTGCAGCGGACTTTTGCTGGACTTTCAGCGTCCCAAGGCCCCAGAGGGTGACAAGCTCATCAAGGCGCTTGGGGCGCTTCCCTGCCCTGTGATCGTATCAAAGCAGTGGCATAATGGCGGAAGCTTCCCCATTTTTCTGCCGCCGATTCCCCCGGATCAAAGCCCTCAGGAGTATCTCTGTGCTTATGCCGGGCAGAATATCTGGCTGGAAGCCGCCCGGGACAGCGTAACACTTGAGCTGAGTGCAGGCGGGAATCGCAAGGCTGAATTTCCGCAGGGTCTCAGCGGAGCCTATCCCCACGAAGAAAAAGCACTGTTCTGCCACTACCGGATAGAGGAGAAGCCGGAAAGCATTCTTTTCACCCTGCGCAGAACTCCGGAGGATCTTCGGGCACTTTTCAATGCTGTCACAGATTTCGGAGTCACGAACAGTGTGGGACTTTTTCAGGAACTGGGTGCGAAATGGGCATAACAAAAACCGCTCTGCAAATGCAGAGCGGTTTTGAGCATGAATCAAGAGGGATATTAGTAGAACTTTCTCTTGTTCTTACGGGCAGCTTCAGACTTCTGCTTACGCTTCAGGCTGGGGCTGACGTAATGCTCGCGCTTCTTAACTTCTGCGATAACGCCCTCCTTGGCACAGCTACGCTTGAAACGACGCAGAGCGCTCTCCAGAGTTTCGTTTTCCTTAACGCGAATTTCAGACATTGTTTTCCCTCCCTCCGATGGCATCCGGCTAAATCCGGGATGCTTTCAGGGCCACATACTGGCTTGGTACATTATAAACATTATGTTCCTGATTGTCAAGCGTGTTTTCAGGATTTTCTATAAATTATTCCTAAAATCTTACTTTACGATCAAATTGACAAGTTTATTTTTGACCACAATGGTTTTTACGATGCTGCCGCCCTGCTTTTCCAGGAACCGGGCGATTTTTTCGTCCGCCACTGCATTGGCAACCACAGTATCGTTGTCGAGATCTGCTTCCATGACCACAGTGCCGCGCATTTTACCGTTGACCTGAACAGCCATGGTAATTTCGCTGTCCCTGCACTTTTCCTCACTGTAAGCAGGCCATGCAGACACGGAGCAAATTCCCTCAAAGCCCTTGTTCTCCCAGATTTCGTCGCAGATATGGGGTGCGAAGGGAGAAAGCAGGGTGATAAAGGTTCTGAGTTCTGCCAGATTTGCATTTTTATCAATCTGGTTCAGCAGAGCCATCAAGGCTGCAATGGCGGTGTTGGGCTTCAGATTATCGATATCCTCGGTTACCTTCTTGATGGTCTTATGCATAGCGGACATATTGGCATGAGAATACTCAGTTTCCTGATCTGTTACCCGCTCTGCCATATTCCAAACACGGTCCAGGAAGCGCTTGCAGCCCTTTACCGCATTGGGCGACCAAGTCGCAGCCTTTTCGAAGTCACCGATAAACATGACATAGAGCCGCATGGTATCAGCGCCGTATTCCCGGATCACATCGTCCGGGTTTACCACATTGCCCAAAGACTTGGACATCTTGACAGCGGGACGCAGTGCATCCGCGCCATACTTGGCAATCATGGCATCCTTATCTTCCTGCTTATCAAAATTACCGATATAGTGAGGATTTTCGCCCAAAATCATGCCATGGCTGGTGCGCTTTGCGTAGGGCTCTTTGGTGGGAACCACGCCGATGTCATAGAGGAACTTGTGCCAGAACCGGCTGTACAGCAGGTGCAGTGTGGTATGCTCCATACCTCCGTTGTACCAATCCACAGGGCTCCAGTATTCCAGCGCTTCCTTGGAAGCCAGTGCCTCGTCATTGTGAGGATCCATATACCGCAGGTAATACCAGGAGGAACCTGCCCACTGGGGCATGGTGTCCGTCTCCCGCTTGGCAGGGCCGCCGCAGCAGGGGCAGGTAGTGTTCACCCAGTCGGTAATGGCAGACAGCGGGCTTTCGCCGTCGTCGGTAGGCTCATAGCTTTCCACCTCCGGCAGAAGCAGGGGCAGCTGATCCTCAGGCAGAGGAACGGTGCCGCACTTGGGGCAATGGATAATGGGAATCGGCTCGCCCCAGTAACGCTGGCGGGAGAACACCCAGTCACGGAGTTTGAAGTTGGTCTTGGCTTCGCCAATTCCCTGCTCCTCCAGCCACTTGGTCATGGCAGGAATGGCTTCCTTCACAGTCATGCCATTGAGGAAGCCGGAATTTACCATGATGCCGGTATCATCCTTCAACGTAAATGCAGCTTCTTCCACATTGCCGCCAGCAACCACCTCCACAATGTCGCAGCCAAAAGCCTTTGCAAAGGCCCAGTCACGGTCATCATGCGCGGGAACTGCCATAATAGCGCCGGTGCCATAAGTGGAAAGCACATAGTCGGAAATGAAAATGGGAATCTCCTTGCCGTTTACGGGGTTGATACCCATAACGCCGTCAAGCTTTACGCCGGTCTTTTCCTTGTTAAGCTCTGTCCGCTCCAAATCGGACTTGGAAGCAGCCAAAGCCTGATAGGCCTTGATTTCTTCGACATTGCCCAGCTTATCCATCCACTTTTCGATGAGTGCGTGTTCCGGAGACAAAACCATATAGGTTGCACCGAAAAGTGTATCGGGGCGGGTAGTGTAAACAAGGATCTCATCCCCCAGGGTAGACCGGAACTTTACCTCAGCGCCGTGGCTGCGGCCAATCCAGTTGGTCTGCTGAGCCTTCACCCGGTCAACAAAGTCCACATCCTCCAAATCGTCAATGAGACGGTCTGCGTACTTAGTGATGCGGAGCATCCACTGGCTCTTTTCCTTGCGGATGACTGGTGCGCCGCAGCGCTCACATACGCCCTCTACCACTTCTTCGTTGGCAAGGACACACTTACAGCTGGTACACCAGTTAACCGGCATTTTTGCCTTATAGGCAAGACCGTTCTTGTAAAGCTGCAGGAAAATCCACTGGGTCCACTTAAAGTACTTGGGATCCGTGGTATTGATCTCCCGATCCCAGTCGAAGCTGTAACCCAGCGCCTTCAGCTGGCGGCGGAAGTTTTTGATATTGTTCTCCGTAACGATCCGGGGATGAATATGATTTTTGATGGCAAAGTTTTCCGTGGGCAGTCCGAAAGCGTCATACCCCATAGGAAACAGCACATTCTTGCCATCCATTCTCTTCTTACGGGCAATAATGTCCATGGCAGTGTAGGGTCTGGGGTGACCCACATGCAAGCCGGCCGCAGAAGGATAAGGAAACTCTACCAATGCGTAGAATTTTTCCTTTTCGCTGCCGTTGACTGCGGCATAGAGATTTTTCTCTTCCCAGATTTTCTGCCATTTGGACTCAATGGCTGTAAAATCATATTTCATGGAAACGCACCTCTCTCAAGCGTAAATTATTCTGTAATGATATCCTGAAGATTGATCTGCTCTGCATCTGCCCACAGGCGCTCCAGATCGTAGAATTTCCGTGCTTCCTCCGTAAAAACATGGACAACGACGGAACCGAAGTCCAGCAGCTCCCAGGCGTTGCCCCGATGCCCCTCCCTGCTCAGCATGGTCTCACCCAGCTGTTCCAGCGTGTATTCGGCGTAGTCGCAAAGGGTCTTTACATGGGTGTTGGAGGTACCGGTGCAGATAATAAAGTAGTCTGCAAGGCTCGATACCTTGTCAATTTTCAGCAGCTTGATATCCATGCCCTTTTTGGCATCCAAAGTTTTCGTAACCTCGTAAGCTACTTCTTTTGCAGTAAGCATATCGTTAATCGTTCCTTTCTGATATGAAGGGTCATTTGCTTCGCTGCAGCCATGCAAGGGCTTCCAGCGATTCATTGGAAATCTGTCTGTTTTCCCGGCGCAGCATATCCATAGTCATGGTAAGGCCCAGTTTGAGGGCTTCGTCAATATCCTCAAAGGCCAACTGCCGCAGCTTCTCAACGCCGGAAAAATCCCGGTTGGGCTCCATATAATCTGCCACATAAATAATCTTTTCCAGCAGGTTCATATCGGCCTTGCCGGTGGTGTGATGCCGAATTGCTTCCACCACCGCAGGATTTTCACCGAAAACACGATCCGCCACCAAACTGCCGGTGAGGGCATGGAGTGTTTTCGGATTTTGTGTAAAAAATGCATCTAACAATATACCATATCCACGGCACAAAGTCAATTGTAGCGGACCGTCCAACGCTTTGGTGATATCATGCAGGATGCCGGCACGGGAAGCATCCACTTCATTCGCTCCCCACCGCTTTGCGAGCTTCACCGCAGTATCCCGGCATCCCAGCACATGGGCCACCCGATTGGGTTTCAGCAGAGAAACCACCACCTGCTCCAAGCGATCCATGGAAAGGTGCCGATATTCATCCGAAAATCCATAGAGACGGTTTTCCTCGATATAATCGGCTATAGCTGCCGGCAACAACGGACGCGCGCAGCGGAATGCCGCCAATCGGCGCAGCTGTTCCTGCGGAACCTCTTCATCCTGCGGCAGCACCTGCCGGTGCCAGTGCGCACTCAAAGGTTCGATCTTATCTTCGTCCCACGGCTCCGTCAGCAGGAAAAGCTTTCCTCCGGGGCACTCCGTTTCTATGCGCACAGCGGCTTCGGCAAGACCGGCTGCTTCCGTTGTGACCGTGCAGCTGTCCACAGTCTTTGCCGCCATACGGAGCATTTCCATCTGTTGGCACAATTCAGGTGCGCCGGGATCTTTCCGCCCGGGAAGGGGCAGTAGTATCAGTCGATTCAGCCCAAGGCGCTTTGCCGCCTCAGATGCCTTTGCCAGCCGATCCATACGGGGCGGCTGAAAGATGCTGCAATAGATGCCGATTCGTTCCATTGACAATTTCTCCCCCTATCCAAATTTCTACTGATAATATTTTTTACTTATGGAACAGTCAGTCTTCGCCTCGCAGCTGCTTTTCCCGGCTGCGCTCAATGGCCTTTTCAATAGCCTGCTGGCGGAAATACTGATTTCTTTCCTCACGCTGCATTTTTGCAGCGTGACGGCGGGCACGGATGCCCTTACGGACGGGGTCCGCTTTAGCCGCAGACACAGTCTTTCGTTTTGCTCTGCCGGACTGATTGCGCTCCTGCTGGCACTTTTCACTGAAACGGTAGATAACGAATTTGGTGCCGATCACCGCAACGCCTTCAGCGCCGGTGGCTTCACAGATGGCATCGCTGACCTCTCTTGGGGTCATCATGGCGCCTTCCAGCACCTTGCCCTTCACCAGCTCCCGGGCAGTGAGAATATTTTCCGCCTCAGCAATCACGCCGTCGGTAACGCCGCCCTTGCCCACAATCAAAGTGGTTTCCAATGTATTTGCCTGAGCCCGCAGCTGGGCTCTTTCCTTACTTGTCAGCATAATCTGCCTCCTTGAGTTTCTGATAGAATCGTTTAAGCGCCTGTGCACGGTGAGAGACCCGGTTCTTTTCCTCCGCTGTCAGCTGGGCAAAGGCTTTTTTGAAAGGCGGATAGTAGAAAATCGGATCATATCCGAATCCATTCTCCCCTACCGGCTCACGCAGGAGCATACCGTGGACTTCTCCACGGGCCTGAATTGTCTTGCCCTCCGGGGTCACCATAGTGATGACACAGACAAATTTTGCCTGCCGCTGATCGTCCGGCACATTTTCCGTATTTTTCAGGAGGAGCTTCAGCCTGCCGAAATCGTCAAGGCTTTCATCAAAGCCGTAACGGGCAGAATAAATCCCGGGCTCCCCGTTGAGAGCCTCCACCGCAATACCGGAATCATCCGCCAAAGCAGGAAGCCCCGTGGCCTTCATAACCGCCTCTGCCTTGATGAAAGAATTTTCCTCAAATGTAGTGCCGGTTTCCTCTACATCAATATCCAGACCCAACTGGGACTGAAGCACCAGCTCGATGCCAAATTGTTCGGTTATTTTGCTGATTTCCACAAGTTTATGGGGATTTTTACTTGCAAGAACTACTTTCATTTTCTTATCCTCACAGAAGTGCATCCACAAAATCTCTGGCTACGAAGGGCATCAGATCGTCGGCCTGCTCGCCCACACCGATGAATTTCACCGGAATTTGCAGCGCATCGGAAACAGCGATTACGATACCGCCCTTGGCAGTACCGTCCAGCTTGGTCAGTGCCACGGCTGTAACACCGGCAATTTCCTTGAACTGTTTTGCCTGAATAAGTCCGTTCTGACCGGTGGTGCCGTCCAGCACCAGCAGAACCTCTCTGGAGCTGTCTGGCAGCTCCCGCTCCACAATACGGCTGATTTTATTCAGCTCGTTCATCAGGTTCTGCTTATTGTGGAGCCGTCCGGCAGTGTCAATGAGAATCACATCAGACTGCCGTGCCTTAGCGGCCTGAATACCGTCAAACACCACAGAGGCAGGGTCTGCGCCCTCGTGCTGGCGGACAATATCCGCACCGCTGCGGCCTGCCCAGATCTCCAGCTGATCAGCGGCAGCTGCACGGAAAGTATCTCCCGCCACCAGCATCACCTTTTTCCCCTGTTTTCCCAGCTGCGTGGCGATCTTGCCGATGGTTGTGGTCTTGCCCACGCCGTTTACACCGATCACCAGAACTACGCTGGGTACAGTGTCCATTTTGAGCTGGGTATCTCCAACATTCAGCATATCCACAAGAATTTCTTTCAGGGCCTGCTTGGCCTCTTCCGTGGTCTTCAGATGCCGTTCCTTTACGGTTCTGCGCAGCCGCTCGGAGGCTTTCACCGCTGTATCCACCCCCAGATCCGCAAGGATCAGGCTTTCTTCCAGCTCATCATAAAAATCATCGTTGATTTCGCTGAATCCGCTGAACACACTGCCCAGAGAATCACTGAGGGCATTTCTGGTCTTGGTAAGACCGGCTTTGATCTTTTCAAAAAATCCCATATTTGCTCCTTACTCTACAATACCGAGATATTCTTCCATCTGATTCAGGTCCAGCCGCAGCAGCTTGCTGACGCCCTGTTCCTGCATCGTAACACCGTACAGCACATCGGATGCTTCCATAGTGCCTCTACGGTGGGTAATAACAATAAACTGGGTCTTTTCGCTGAGATTATGCAGGTAGTTTGCAAATCGCTCAACATTTCGGTCATCCAGTGCCGCATCGATCTCATCCAGCATACAGAAAGGTGTCGGCCGTACCATCAGAATCGCAAAATAGAGCGCAATCGCAACAAACGCCTTTTCACCGCCGGACAGCAGCGTTATGGTCTTGACCTGTTTTCCGGGGGGCTGTACACGGATTTCAATGCCGCAGGTAAGCGGCTCCTCCGGATCCTCCAAAATAAGCTGTCCCTTGCCGCCGCCGAACATTTCTTCAAACACACGGCCGAAATGGTGATTTATCTTTTGGAATTCCTCAACAAAAATTGTGGTCATTTCCTTGGTGATATCCCGGATGATGCTCTCAAGCTCCCGCTTGGAGGTAAGCACATCGTCCCGCTGCTCCGCCAGATAGGTATATCGCTCGTTGACCCGGGCATATTCCTCAATGGCACCCAGATTGGGAGTGCCCAGCATGGTGATCTTCCGTTTCAGTTCCGACACACGGCGGTTTCCGGCAGCGACGGATTCAATCTCGCCCTTATGTTCTCCGGCGGTCCCCGGTGTCAGCCCGTAGGAATCCCACAGCTTGTCTATAATCTGCTTTTCTTCCAGAGATGTCGTGAGCTTCTTCTGTTCCAGCAGTGCACAGGCACGCTCCATGTTAAGGATGTCTTTGTTCTTTTCCTGCCCGTCCCGCTCGCATCTGGTTTTGGAGGCTTCCGCCTCGGCACGGCTGGTCATCACAGTCTGCAATTCCTGCTTTTCCTTTTGTGCCTGCTCATCATTTTCCAGCTGCCGCTGGCGAAGAAATTCAATTTCCGTCTCCAGACGCTGTGTTTCGGAGCGAATATCCTCAATCAGTTTCAGCTTGTTGGCACGGTCGCCCTCCATGGCGCTGCGCAGTCCTTTAAGGTCTTCGATATGCGCCCGGGCCGTTGACTTCTCCGCTTCCAGAGCCGCCGTTTCGGTTTTCAGTGCCGTCATCCGGTCCGTCAGATTGCCGGTGGCTGCTGCAGTCTCGCTTTGGCTGCCTTCCAGAGAAGCAATGCTCTCCCGGGTGGATGCCAGCTGCGCAGTGTAAACCTGAATCTTTGCCTGATTGGCCGCCAAACGCTCCCGGTCGGATTGATCCCGGCGGTTAAGCGTCTCCAGCTCTCTGCCGGCGGATGCCTCCGCCTCCAATATGGCATTGAGCAGAATTTCATGCTGTTTTTCCTCTCCCTGCAGACGCAGCACCTGATCTTCCGCCTCACGGAGCTGATCTTTTGCAGTGCCAAGCTGGAATTCCACCTGATCTGCAAGGCGCTGGGCTTCCTGAAGCTCGGCCTCCGTCACAAGCTTTTTCTGCTGCAGGTCTTTTTCCTCTTCCGTAAGCTTTTCCAGCTCATTGGCCCGGGAAAGGATGCCGGATTCTCTGTTAATGCTGCCGCCGGTCATGGAACCGCCGGGGTTCATAACCTGTCCGTCCAGCGTGACAATCTTAAATCGGTTGCGGTAGTGATTTGCCATGGCAATCGCAGCATCCATATCCTGCACGATTACCGTTCTGCCTAAGAGATTGGAAATTACCGCCTTATACTGTCCGTCGCAGCTTACAAGGTCGGCCGCAATCCCCACAAAGCCCCGGAACTGATTAAGTCCCGTTTCATTCAGGCTCTTTGCCTGAATGCTGGAAAGCGGCAGGAAGGTGGCGCGTCCGCCGCCGGTTCGTTTTAAGTAGGAAATCGCTGCCTTGCCATCCTGCTCACTGCCCACAATGATTTGCTGCATGGCGGCACCCAAAGCGATCTCAATGGCCACCGCATAGCTGTTTTCCGTGCGGATCAGCCGGGAAACCGGCCCGTGGATATTCCGCAGATTCCCCCGCTGGGCCTCCTGCATCACCATACGGACGGATTTATTGTAGCTTTCAAAATCCCGCTCCATCGCCCGGAACACACGAGCCTTGGCGGAAACACTGTCCAGCCTGCTGCTCAGTGCCTTGAGCTTTTCGGCAATCTCCTTGCGCCGCCCAATACGGGTATTCTGCCGCAGCGTATAACCGCTGATGGTATTGCCCGCTGCAGCCACATCCTCCTGCGCCTTGCGCAGCCGGCTGCGGCATTCATTCAGGGCGTTCTCTGCCTGTTGCTTTCGGCCGGCACCTGCCGCAAGGTCAGCCTGAAGCTGCTCCATCCGCTGGGAAGTTTCCTTCATGCTATCCTGCAGACCGCCGGTGTCCGCTTCCCGTCCGGCAATTTCCGCCGCCAGAGAAGTTTCTTTTCCCCGCAGCTCCAGAAACTGCCGGGTCATGCCTTGGGCATTGGCGGTCATAACGGTCAGCTCCTGCTGCAAGCCCTCCAGAATCTGCTTCTTCTCCGTCAGCTCACCACTGATCCTGCGTATACGCTCCTCTGCCTGCTCTATCTGACTGACAACACCGCCGCTGCGGTCTGCCTCGCCCTGCAATTCGTTTTCAATGCGCTCCACATTGGCATTGTTGTTTTCCACATTACTTTTGAGAACAGCCATCTGGCCATCCAGCTGCTGATGGAGCGCCTCCAGCATATTGACCTTCTGACGGGCTGTTTCCAGTTCCCCGTCCTTCTGCCGCAAGGTCTGCCCCAGATCCTCCGCCTGTGCATAGAGCCGGTCCAGCTCATCGTGCGCCTGCTGCAATACAAAGGATGCCGAATTATAGTCCTCCTCTGCTTTTTGCGCAGCAGCAGAGAGTTTATCGAGCGTTTCCATCCAGACAGCAACTTCTACGCCTTTGAGTTCTTCTTTCAGCTCCAAATAGCGTTTTGCCTTTTCCGACTGGGCTTTCAGGGGTTCCAGCTGCATTTCCAGTTCTGAAACCTTATCACCGATGCGCAGAAGGTTATCTTCCGTATGCGCCAGTTTCCGCTCGGTTTCCTCTTTCCGATGCCGATACTTGGAGATACCTGCTGCCTCTTCAAAGATTTCCCGTCGGTCTCCGCTCTTCAGGGACAGAATCTCGTCGATGCGTCCCTGTCCGATATTGGAGTAGCCCTCATGACCCAGACCGGTATCCATGAACATCTCATTGATATCCCGGAGCCTTGCAGACTGACGGTTGATATAGTATTCGCTGTCGCCGGAGCGATAGTAGCGGCGGGTGACCATGACCTCGTCGGCATCGTACATAAGCGCCCGGTCAGAATTATCCAGTGTCAAAGTTGCCTCTGCAAATCCCACCGGACTGCGCTTTTGGGTGCCGCCGAAGATGACATCCTCCATTTTTGCGCCTCGGAGAGTCTTACTGCTCTGCTCGCCCATTACCCAGAGGATGGCATCTGAAATATTCGATTTACCGGAGCCATTCGGTCCCACGATGGCGGTGATATCATCGCCAAAGCGGATGAGTGTTTTATCCGGGAAGGACTTAAAGCCCTGCACTTCCAATGATTTTAGATACACAGTATAACCTCATTCTAAAATGTATAAAAAGAATCATTTTATTTTACTCCAAAAATGAAAGAAAAGCAAGGAATTCTTTGAATCTGATTGACTTTCCGCCGAATTTTCCCATGCTGCAAAAAAGCATTCGGTTTTCTTCGCAATTTCCCTTGAATTTTCAAATTTCATCCCTTAAAATACAGAAAAGGAGGCAGCAACTATGAAAAGAAGAATCTTTACCGTTTTTCTGTCCGTACTGCTTTTATGCACGACAATCCTACCCGGATGTACGCATCAGCCCCCCGCCGAAACGACACCAGCCACTACATCTCCCGGCACTGCGCCCCCGGAAACAGAGACTGCATTCTCCCCTACTGCGGTCCCCACGGAGGCCACCGCTGAACCTACACAACCACCGACGGTTCCTCCGACGGAAGCACCGACGGTTCCTCCGACGGAAGTGCCGACAGAGCCGGGCGACGAGCGCATCGGTAAGCTGTACACACGCAATCAGCTGGAAGCCATGGAAAATGAGCAGCGTGGCTACGGCCCCGGCCCCAACCGTCCGCAATTCAATAACCGGCCCGAATATGCACTGGATGAGCAAAAGCGCTTCGGCAAATACGATGCCCATTTCATCGCCCCGGACAACGGCAGGATTTATCTGACCTTTGACTGCGGCTATGACTACAAGACGCCCGAAGGCGTATCCGTCACAGAGATGATTCTGGACGTTCTGAAGGAAAAAGGTGTCAAGGGTACTTTCTTCGTGACCTTAGGCTTCTGTAAAACCAGCCCGCAGCTGGTCAGGCGAATGATTAACGAGGGCCACACTGTCGGCAATCATACCCATCATCACAAAGCCATGCCAACCCTCACCGTCGATGAGATGGTTTCTGAAATTACATCTGTACATAACTATGTTCAGGAAAACTTCGGCTACAAGATGCACCTGTTCCGTCCTCCGGAGGGCGCATTCTCTACCCGTACTTTGGCGCTGACGCAAAGTCTGGGTTATGAGACCGTCCATTGGAGCTTTGCCCACCGTGACTGGGACCCCGAAAAGCAGCCAGACATTCCGGAATCTCTGAAAAAAGTGCTGGACAAGGCACATTCCGGTGCTATCTATCTGCTCCACGCACAGTCTCTTACAAATGCCGCCCTCCTTCCTGACGCCATTGACGGCTTCCGTGCAAAGGGCTTTACCATTGATGTTCTCAAGTAAACATACGCAAAAAGGCCGCAGCAGCCGCTGCGGTCTTTTCTTTTAGTTATTGACTCTGTGATGGCAAGTGGGACTGCTGGGGGTCAGAGCCTGGAAAGTATATCCGTGTTCCTGTCCCCAAATGATGATCCGCTCAACAGCATCCACGCTGAAGCTCTTAATGTCGTGCTGGAGCAGCACTGCTGTTTTGTGATTGCCGATACTCTTAATGGCATTACGGTACACATCGTCTGCTGTCTTGGCACCGCCTGCGTCCATGCTGTCCGCATTCCAGTCAAAGTACTGATAGCCCTTTTCCGTAACTGCCTTGGTAAGACGGGTCATAATGCCGGGGCTGTAATTTTTGCTGATGGCATTGGAGCTGCCGCCGGGGAAACGCATAAGGGTTGTCCAAATGCCGGTCTTATCATGGATAATTTGGCGCATAGCGTCAAAATCCTGAAAGAATGCCTCATCGCTGGCATACAGCTTTTTATAATCGTGCGTCAGCGTATGTACGCCGATTGCGTGGCCGTCTGCTGCAATCTTGGGAAGCAGATCCACATATTTCGTGTTCACAACAAAGAAGGTTGCCTTTGCATTGTACTTTTTGAGAACTTCCAGCAGTTTTTCCGTATAGGGACCGGGGCCATCGTCAAAGGTCAGATAAATGACTTTGCTTTCTCCCTCCACGGTTACCTTTCTGGTCACCTCAGTCGTGTTGCCGTGGGCATCTGTAACGGTGTAGGTAATGGTATAGGTGCCTCCCCTGTTGGTATCTACCGTGCCGTTCACGGCTACCTTGTCGGTAATATCACCGTCACAATTGTCGTTTGCCTTGAAGCCGGGCTCCTGATAGCTTTCGCCCGCCTTGAGCTTGATTTCAGTTTCACCTTCCAAAGTGATGACAGGCGCTACCTCATCGCCGTAAACAAGGTCACGGTACACAGTTACCGTGTTTCCGGAGGAATCCGTCACGGTATAGCTGATACGCTCAGCTTCTTCCTGACGCTGGACCCTGTCGGTGATGTCGCCGTCATAGTTGTCCGTTGCCGTGAAGCCTTCTTCCTGATAGGCTGCTCCCGGCAGAAGTACATACCCGGGAGTTGTATGCAGTGTAATGACAGGCTTTGTGGTGTCTACCACCTTAACCGTGCGGTTTTCTACCTCCACGCGGCGATTTGCCTGTACATAATAGGTGATGGTATACTCTCCCAGCTTGTTTACATCCACTGTCCCCTCTGCCTCGACAGCAAGTGGTTGTCCGTCCTTTACAGCATTTGCACCGGGGTCGGTAAACTCTGTGCCATACTCCACAATCATGGTTTTATCGCCGTTCAGTGATGCCTCAATATTGACATGAGGCACAAAGAAGGCACCGATTACCAGCATCGTGAGCACAACAGCGCAGACAATGATTGCATTTATCAGAACATTGTTCTGTTTTCTTGCACGTTTCTCGCTCAAACTCACAAACCTCTTTTCCTATGGATTACCCAATTTATTTCCAGCCCATTATAATACATAATTCGCCAAATTAAAAGTATTTTTTATCAATTTCGGGAATTTTCTTTTGTATCAAACAACATTTTCACCAAAGTCGGAAGTGCTGTCTCAAATTTCACCCCGTACCAATGGGCAGGGTTCTCATACGTGTTTTGAATGGCAAGCGCCGTAAAGTCCGCAGCAATTTTCACTGCTTCCTCCACCGTTTTCTCCTGCATCCATGCCCCAACAAATGCCGAAGCAAAAATATCCCCGGTTCCGTGATAGCTTCTGGCAATCTTCGGATGGGAATACTGCCAGAGCTTTCCGTTGCGATAAACAGTCACGCCGGTTTGTCCTGCCTTGCCGCCCACACCGGTCAGCACGATAAAATCACAAATTCGGCTTAGTTTTTCCAAAATTATCTGGATCTCTTCCTGCGGATAGTCCTCCCGATATGCTTCACCGGTCAGAAGGCAGGCCTCTGTTAAATTGGGAATCAGCACATCTGCATGCGTGCACAGCTCCCGCATATCCGCCACATAGCTATCGTCAAAGCCTCTGTACAGTTTTCCGTTGTCAGCCATAGCCGGATCCACAATCCTGGCACATCCCGGATTTGCCATCGTATCAAAGATTTCCGCTGCCAGCCGGATTTGCTCTCCGGACCCGAGATAACCCGTATAAATACCGTCAAATGCAATTCCCTCACGCTTCCAATGGCTACAGATTCCGGGGATTTCCTGCGTAAGATCCCGAAAAGTATATCCGTCAAAGCCACCGGAATGGGTAGAAAGCACCGCCGACGGCAGAATACAGGTTTCATGTCCGCAGACAGATAAAATCGGCAGTGCCACAGTCATAGAGCATTGCCCTGCGCAGGAGATATCCTGCATTGTCAAAATTCTTTTATATGTCATTTTGTTTCCCCCATAAAACGAACCGGGGAGATGAAAATATCTCCCCGATCATGCATCAATCTACCACATCAATATCAAGGCCAAGCTCTCGAGGCAGGAACCGGGGGCAGACATTCTCCGCAGTTGCCACAACGGATGCTGCCAGATGGGATCCGATCTCACAGGCCTGCTGCAGGTTTTTGCCGTAGGTAAGACCGATTGCCGCACCGGCACAGAATGCGTCTCCTGCTCCGGTGGTATCATTCACTGCCACCTTTCTGGCAGGACAGTAACCGCTGTCACCCTGCATATCTGCATATACTGCGCCCTGAACGCCCATGGTAACAATCATCCGGGGAATTCTGGCGTGGGGTACCTTCATAGCCAGCACCTGCTGCATCTGCGCCGGGGAAAGATCGGAATAGTCATTGGAAAACAGTATTCCCGCCTCCTGCTGGTTACATACGAAACAGGCAACGCTTTGCAAAAAATCTCTGCGTTCCAGAGCAATGCTCATGTTGGAAACCACCGCATAGACATCCTTGTGGTACTTTTCTGCCAACTTGAAGACACGCTTCACGATTTCTTTTTCCAAGTCGATTTCAATGATGATGCTGTCTGCATCCGCAAAGATCTCGTCGCCCTTTTCATCCAGTATATCCGCAATCGGGCTGAGATCCGGGCGTTTGGAAACCGAGGCGTATACATCTCCGTCATTTCCGAAAACCGCCAGCCATGTTCCCATACCGTTGGGGGTAACGCGGATATAATCGGTATTGACCTTGTGGCTCTTTAACTTTCTCAGAACATCATTACTAATACCCGACTCGTCCAGCAGGCTGACAAGTGTGGGGCGAAGCTCACAGTTTGCCACATCCTCCACCACATTGCGGGCTACGCCGCCGTGGATCTGCTCAATTCTGCCTGCATTCCGCCCCGTCGGGATGAAGGCTCCTTCCGGGTATCCTTTAATATCTACAAATACTGCGCCGATTACAACAATGCCCATCGTTTAATTCCTCCGTTACAATTGCAGATAGGCGTATTATACCACAAATGCAGGACAAGCCGGTATAATGCAGCCAAATTTTTTGCTCCGCCGTCAGGCAGTGGAAAAATGCAATCAATATGTATAACATCTGTTTTGCGGCTATTATACATATAAAACGACTGAAAATCAACCGCCTGTATCGTCATTTCCTTCGAAAAGATGTCATCCGGTGCTTTGTTGATAATTACCATTTCTAAGCGATTTTTTTGTATATTTACGCTCATAGATGCTAATATTTTTGAGCGATGCATTTCCTTTATTGCAATCCCTAAAAACATCATTTATAATAGCGTTATTAACTAAAAACACTCTGACACCATGGAAAGTGAGGAACATTTATGAAGCAAGACATGATCCTTATTCTCGACCTTGGCAGCGAGGAAAATCCTGCGCTGGCACGAAAAATCCGATCCCTCGGTGTTTATTCCGAGATCCACCCCCACGACATTTCCCAAGAGACACTTTCCGCATTGCCCGGAGTAAAGGGCATTATTCTGAACGGCGGACGCAATCGTGTCGTAGACGGTCAGGAGATTGATGCCGGCAAGCATATTTATAACTGCGGTCTTCCGATTTTGGCCCTTGACCATAAGGGCAGCGCCCCCCTCGCCGTGGGCGAAGATGGCGACCGTCAGCTGCGCAGCTTCGTATTTGACACCTGTGGCGCTGAGCCCAACTGGAATATGGAAAACTTCATTTCCGATCAGGTGGAGCTGATCCGTCAGACTGTCGGCGATAAGAAAGTGCTGCTGGCTCTGTCCGGCGGCGTGGATTCTTCCGTAGTTGCCGCTTTGCTCATCAAAGCTATCGGTGCTCAGCTCACCTGTGTTCATGTGAACCACGGCCTGCTCCGCAAGGGCGAACCCGAGCAGGTTATAAAAGTGTTCCGGGAAGAAATGGGTGCAAATCTCGTCTATGTGGATGCCACCGATCGTTTCCTGGATAAGCTGGCCGGTGTCTCCGAGCCTGAAAAGAAGCGTAAGATTATCGGTGCCGAGTTCATCCGTGTGTTCGAAGAAGAAGCCCGGAAATTGAGCGGAATTGAGTTTCTGGCACAGGGTACCATCTACCCCGACATTATCGAATCCGGTACCAAGACCGTAAAAGCCGTTAAGTCTCACCACAATGTAGGCGGACTTCCCGAGGATCTGCAGTTCACACTGGTTGAGCCCCTCAAGATGCTCTTTAAGGATGAGGTCCGTGCCTGTGGTCTGGCTTTGGGCCTGCCCCACTCCATGGTATTCCGTCAGCCCTTCCCCGGCCCCGGCCTGGGAGTCCGCTGTCTGGGTGCAATCACCCGGGATCGTCTGGAGGCAGTCCGTGAATCTGATGCTATCCTGCGTGAGGAGTTTGCCAAGAATGGTCTGGAAGGCAAGGTCTGGCAGTATTTCACCGCTATTCCTGATATTAAGAGCGTAGGCGTCCGGGATAATAAGCGGGCAGACGAATGGTGTGTTATCATTCGTGCGGTCAATACCATTGATGCCATGACCGCCAGTGTCGAAAATGTCCCCTTCCCCCTGCTGCAGCATATTACCCAGCGTATCACAAATGAGGTCCCCGGCGTTAACCGTGTCCTCTTTGACCTCACCCCCAAGCCCACCGGCACCATTGAGTGGGAATGATCTCATAACCTGACTTTCCCGGTTCAAGAGCCGGAAAAGTAGCGATTTCGGAGCTTCGTGGCAACGAAATGGCAACAAATTTTCATTATTGATAGAAAAAGAGCTAACTGGTTTTGTTAAACCGGTTAGCTCTTTTTTTAGTTATTTACGGACAAAAAATCGAATAACTGTGGTGATCTGGAAATTTTGGGTGAACTCAATATATCGTAAAGGATGTGCCCCATTTCTTTTTTTACGGTGTAGTCAAAGGCATTATAGTCGTGGTCGGTGTCGGTCTCTGCTTTTTGCAAATGAACCCGATTACGCAAATCACGTAAACGATTAAGGGCGGGATAAATCAAATGATCGATTTCTAAAGCGCTATGGTGCTTATTTAGGATCTTGATAAAATCATCTAAATTCATTCGTAAATCAAACTCATCAACTTCTTGGAAAAGTTCCGTTCGTACAATAATTTGTCCGCATGAGAAGTTTGTCTTGTTTGATGTAGTGATACCCAAACTTTCTAATTTTGATGTTTTCCACCAGCCATTAGAATGCACGATATTAGAAAAAACACCTTCAAGTATTGACATTGAAGTGATTACATAAGTTTTGACCAACATTGTGTATATGACAGAAGATACATTCAGCTCGCTGAATTCCTTTTCTAAAAATTCAATATATTGAATGTTGTAAGAAAGATTTTTAGCAAGAGCTCCTGTATTCGGAACTGCATAATCTAAAATCCAGTTGTTTTGGTAGGATGGAATCGAAGCGGGATACCATCGTTCAGTATAATTTTTTTCAGTGATTAAAGTTTCTAATGATAACGGCATGACAGCCCCTCCCGTTGTTACTTCTCCCATAAGGTTATTTTGTTGTTCCGGACAAATGTGTTATAATCCTCCATTCTTTAGCTCTTCTGTCAACATATCACTCAACCCCTGGGACATGACCTTCTCCCGTTTTTGGGTGGCGTCAAATTCCGGGTAATGATACCGCCAGTTGTCGTACTG
>JAHHRX010000019.1 GCA_020025545.1 Oscillospiraceae bacterium
GACTTTGTCAGCTCTCAGAGCACAATGCACCGAATTACGAAGTTTGATCTCGACGAGGCATACAACACATATGTAGACAAGAGAATCGTAGAGATTGTCAAGGAGAAGGTTGCGGAGTACAACGAATTGTGCGAATTTAACGCGCCTCAGGAAGATAAGAAAAGAAAGTACCTTGAGATTCTCTATAACAATCCGGCTGGGTTCGAGATTACCGCAGGGATGACAACGAATTACAGACAGCTGAAAACGATATACCACCAGAGGAAGAACCATCGCCTTCCTGAATGGGTCGCATTCTGCAAGTGGATTGAAACGCTGCTGCACAGTGAGCTGATTACCGGATGTAATGTGGTATGATACGCCTGATGGATCGTTGCAGAATAGTTCATAAGCCCTTTGGCTTGTTCTAATTTATCAGGCAGTTATATAACAAAAAACGGAGTGTGTCGAATGTCGATACACTCCGTTTTTGATTTCTGTGTTTTCTGAATGCTTCCTTATCCGGCGCCGCTGTCGGGTACGCCCTTCCTTTTTCATGCCTTCTGCATTTCGTCGGGGAAGACCAATCAGGCCATGAGAGCCTGCCGGGCGGCGGCGACGGCCATGGGATCTGTCTGCTGAATGTGAAATTCATCCAGGCCGGGAAGCCCCATGGGCACACCGTTCCGGCGGTAGCGCATACCGCTGTCAATCTCCCGCTTGCCGCTCATGTGAAAAGCGGTGGCGTTGGGAAATTTCTTCCGAAAATCCCGGATGACATCCGCATTGACCCCGGCGCCGATCAGTACCTCCGGGCCGTGGTGTGCATCCCGAAGTTTCAGAAGCCGGCCGATGGTCTCCGTTCCTGCCTTGCAGGAGGCGGCTCCGCCGCTGGTCAGCACCGTGTCGATGCCCAGAGTTTGGGCGGCAAGATAAGTTTTCACCGGGTCACGGGATACATCAATGCACCGATGAAGGGTCACGCCCTTGCCACCGCAGGCCTCTGCCATCCAGCCGGTTTTCTCGGTGTCCAGTTCTCCCTCGGCAGTGAGACAGCCAATCACAAAGCCGTCGGCGCCCTCGGCGGAAAGCTCCCGGATCTGGTCGCAGAGAAGCCGGATTTCGTCGCTGTCATAGAGAAAGTCGCCCGGGCGGTGACGCATAAGACAGCGAATGGGAATGCAGGATTCCTGCCGGATCTGCCGCAGAAGCGCCGTGTAAGGGGTGAGCCCGCCCACTGCCAGTCCTGCGCAAAGCTCCAGACGGTCAGCACCGCCCTCAATGGCATTTCGTGCCGATGCCAAACTGTCCACACATACTTCCAGCATATGAATTACCTTCACTTTCTCCCCCGGCGGGGGGTTTTCTTTTCTTATAGCATAGTTTTCCGGTGCTGTCAACATTCCACACCGCGCACCGGCATAGAATGAAGGGAGGTGATGCATCTATGTCTATCGTACAAACCGATGTACCCATGACGGCGGAAAGGAATATCGCAACGATTCGGGCGCTGACAAAGCGATATCCCTTTCTGCGGAGCGAAGAACTGACAAAAACTGCCTACGGCCGTCCGATTCGGACACTGGTACTGGGCAATGGCCCCCGCAGGATGCTGTACACGGCGGGGCATCATGCCAACGAGTGGATTGCGGTGCCGATTCTTCTGAAATTTGCGGAGGATTTTGCAGAGGCACTGGAATCCGGCGGAAAAATTTACGGTGTCAGCGCCGCAGATCTGGCGTCAACAGCCACCATTTATATGGTTCCCATGGTGAACCCCGACGGGGTGGACCTGGTGACGGGAAGCATCCGGCCGGGGGAGGAGCAGTATGAAGAAGCCCGGCGGCTGGCGGAAAATTATCCCCAAATTCCATTCCCGGAGGGCTGGAAGGCCAACCTTTTAGGAGTGGATCTGAACCTCAATTACCCTGCCGGATGGCTTCAGGCAAGGGAAAATAAGTTTTCTCAGGGCTACACACGCCCCGGCCCCCGGGACTATGTGGGCAAGGCGCCCCTTGACCAGATCGAAACCCGGACATTGGCGGGATATACCGAGGCTGTGAATCCGGAGCGGATGGTTGCGTTCCATGCTCAGGGGGAGGAAATCTACTGGCAGTACCGGGATGTTTTCGTCATCGGCGCGAAGGCATTGGGGGAGCGGCTGGCGCAGGTCAGCGGCTATACTTTGGCGGAAGTACCGTTTCTGTCGGCGTTTGCGGGGTTCAAGGATTGGTTTATCAACTTTTTCCGCCGTCCGGGTTACACTGTTGAGGTGGGAAAAGGAAAAAATCCTCTGCCAATTTCCGATTTCCCCGGTATATATGCGAAAAATCTGGGGATTTTAGTCACAGCGGCTATGGAAAACGAAAATTAGACTTGCGAAAATGAAGCGCTCCCGATAAAATAGAATCAGCGCAATACAAAGGAGGACGACTATGCTTCTTAATAAATATCTGGATGTGAATCCCGAGGTTGCGGCGGCTGTCGCAGAAGGCAGACCCGTGGTAGCTCTGGAATCCACCATCATATCCCATGGCATGCCCTACCCCCAGAATGTGGAAACGGCTCTCAGCGTGGAGCAAATCATTCGACAAAACGGTGCAGTTCCTGCTACCATCGCCATTATCGGCGGACGGCTGAAGGCGGGTCTGACTGCTGAGGAAATTGAATATTTCGGTAAGAAGGGGCAGGCCATCACCAAGGCATCCCGGCGGGATCTGGCGGTGCTGTGTGCCCGTGGAGAAGACGGTGCTACCACCGTGACAACCACCATGATCATTGCTCACATGGCAGGGATCCGTATATTTGCCACCGGCGGCATCGGCGGTGTCCATCGGGGCGCCGAGACAACTATGGATATCTCTGCGGATCTGGAAGAACTGGGTCAGACACCGGTGATGGTGGTCTGCGCCGGCGCAAAGTCCATTCTGGATCTGGGGCTGACACTGGAATATCTGGAAACCAAGGGCGTTCCTGTGATCGGCTACGGCACCGAGGAGCTTCCTGCATTCTATACCCGCCGATCCGGCTTCGGCGTGGATTACCGGGTGGATACCCCCGAGGAACTGGCCGCCGTATTTAAGGCACAGCAGGATCTGGGGATGAAGGGCGGCATTCTGGTGGCGAACCCCATCCCTGAGGAATATGCAATGCCTCCGGAGGAAATCAACAGTGCCATTGACCGTGCCATTGCCGAGTGCAACGAAAAGGGGATCCACGGCAAAGCAACGACACCTTTTCTGCTGGCAAGAGTGGCAGAACTGACCGGCGGCGATTCCCTGACATCCAATATCCGCCTTGTCTGCAACAACGCAAAAGTTGCCGCGCAGACCGCCGTGGCATTCAGCAGCCTGTAAAATTGTAAAGAAAAACGGCGTGCCAAGGGGCAGCCATCAGGAAGCTTTTTAAAAGATACGGTACAGTTCTGTTTCGGGGCTGTACCGTATTTTTTATCAGAAAGTCATCGGCGAATATTATTTTTTGCCGGCATAGCAAGGCCCCCTCTCATAGGGGCGGACAAAGTCCTTGCCCGGGCTGTTACCGTCTGCCTGCGGGGCCAGACAGCGCAAAAGCTGCAGCCCCTATATGGAGAAATTTGACATTTATTTTACATAGCATGTATTTTTGATTTCACATTGGAAATCTAAAATGAACTTGTAACAACAAGACAGTTGATACGAAATGAGCACACAGATGAAAGGAAAATTGCTATGAAAAAGGTTTTAGCGCTTACTTTGGTACTTGTGATGTTAGCAGCTTTGGTTGGCTGCGGAAAGAAAGAGGCAGCTGCTGTTTCTACAGACGGATCTACTTCTATGGAGAAAGTCATCAATATTTTGGGTGAAGCCTTTGTTGAGAACAACAAGGATGTTAAGTTCACCTACAATCCCACCGGCTCCGGCTCCGGCATCACTGCTGTCAAGGAAGGCAGATGCGATATCGGTCTTTCCAGCAGAGCGCTGAAAGAGGAGGAAGAATCCAGTGGCCTGGTAGGCACCGTCCTTGCCTATGACGGCATTGCAATCATTGTAAATCCCGAGAATCCGGTGGCCGATCTCTCTGTGGAGCAGATCGCCAAGATGTACACCGGCGAAATCACAAACTGGAAGGATGTAGGCGGCGAGGATCGGGAGATCGTTCTGATTGGACGCGAAGCAGGCTCCGGTACCCGTGATGGATTTGAAACGATCACGAAAACCAAAGATACCTGCAAGTACCGTCAGGAACTGACATCTACCGGCGATGTGATTACCACGGTTTCTCAGAACCCCAATGCAATCGGCTACGCTTCCCTGTCCGCCGTTAAAGACAATATAAAGGCTCTGACGGTCAACGGTGTTGCACCCACTGAGGCAACGGTAAAAGATGGCAGCTACAGTGTGCAGCGTCCCTTCGTGCTGGTCACGATGAAAGACAAAAAGCTCAGCAAGACTGCGCAGGAATTCTTCGACTACGTTACCTCTCCTGAGGTAAATGACCTGATTGCCTCCGCAGGTGTTGTGTCGGCAAACTAAAGAATCATAAGGAAACGGCGGCTTCCATGTAAGGGAAGCCGCCGTTTTGAAGAAAGGATAATTTTATGCAGCGCAAACACAATTTGCTGGAAAATACCATTCATGGGATTTTTTTATTGATGGGTCTTGTGACAGTCGGATTTGTCTTGCTGATTTCCATTTACCTTATCATTTCGGGCATCCCGGCAATCGCTGAAATTGGCTTTTTTAAGTTCATGTTCGGGAAAGTCTGGGCTTCCACCCATTCAACAAACCCGCAGTTCGGCATTCTTCCTTTTATTCTGTCTAGTATTTATGGTACTGCCGGTGCAATTGTACTGGGAGTGCCCATTGGATTTTTTGCATCCGTTTATCTGTCAAAAATGGCCTCCCCGAAGGTCAAGTCCGTGATCACATCCGCAGTCAGTCTGCTGGCGGGAATTCCTTCTGTGGTCTACGGCTTGGTGGGCATGCTGGTTCTTGTTCCGGGAATCCGTAATATTTTAAATATTGCTGACGGTGCAAGTCTTTTGGCGGCAATTCTGGTGCTGACGGTGATGATCCTGCCTTCTATCATCAAGGTGTCGATCACGGCTCTGGATGCTGTCCCCCGGGAATATGAGGATGCCTCTCTGGCACTGGGTGCTACCCCTGTGGAAACTTATTTCCGGGTTTCCGTACCGGCTGCAAAGAGCGGAATTGCTGCAGCAATCGTACTGGGCGTTGGCAGAGCCATCGGCGAAGCCACTGCTGTAATGATGGTAGCCGGAAATGCTCCCAATATGCCCTCGCTGCTGCAGAGTGTTCGCTTCCTGACAACCGCAGTAGCCAGCGAGATGTCTTATGCCGGAGAAGGCCTGCAGCGTCAGGCACTATTCTCCATTGCGCTCGTACTGTTCCTCTTTATTATGCTGATCAATGCGGTTCTCAACTTCTTTATTAAAAAGGATAAGGAGGAATAAGGATGAAAACAGAAAAAATATCTACAAAACGCAAAATCTATGATAGAATAATAAAGGGACTCATGCTGATATCCGTTGCGATCATCAGCATTCTCGTAGTGTTCCTCATTGTATATATTATGGCAAAGGGTATCCCCAACATCAGCTGGGAACTGCTGACGACGAAACCCAGCCGGCTGAAGGGCACCATCGGCATTCTGCCGGACATCCTGAACACGGTTTACATTGTTATCTCCACGCTGCTGATTGTGCTGCCAATCGGCGTCGGTGCTGCAATTTACCTGACTGAGTATGCCACCAACCACAGGCTGGTGAGCATCATTGAATATACTTCCGAAACTTTATCCGGCATTCCTTCTATTATCTACGGTCTGGTCGGCATGATTTTTTTCTGTGAGTTTTTTCAATTGGAAACCTCCCTGCTGGCCGGCAGCCTGACTTTGGTAATCATGAATCTGCCCACCATTATGCGGACAACGCAGGAAAGTCTTAAAACGGTGCCCCAGAGTTATCGGGAAGGTGCATTTGGTTTGGGCTCGGGAAAATGGCGTGTGATCCGGACGGTCGTTCTGCCGGGCTGCGTGGACGGAATTATCACGGGGTGTATTCTGTCCGTTGGCCGCATTATGGGCGAAACCGCAGCATTATTTTATACAGCGGGGTTTGCCCATACACTGAGCGGATTTTTTGAGGGTATGGTAAACTCGGGGGCGACCCTGACGGTTTCCCTCTATGTCTATGCCAAGGAAAGCGGAGAATTTGAAGTTGCCTTTGCAATCGCTTCTATCCTGATGATCCTGACGGTTCTGATCAACCTGTCTGCATCCTTGGTACAGTCTTACTATCAGAAAAGGAGAAGTCTATGAGTGATATAATAAAAGTAAAGGATATGTGTCTGTGGTATGGTGACCATCAGGCCTTAAATAATATTTCCATCGGCATCCCTGAAAAGCAGATAACGGCTTTGATCGGGCCTTCCGGATGCGGTAAATCCACATTTTTAAAGACACTGAACCGGATGAATGATCTGATACCGAATGTGAAAATTACGGGAGAAGTCCTGTATGCAGAAAAGAATATTTTTGACTGGAATGAGAACCAGCTGCGAAAGGAAGTCGGAATGGTATTTCAAAAGCCGAATCCGTTTCCTATGAGTATTTACGATAATGTAGCCTATGGCCCCCGGACACACGGAATCAGAAATCGTGCAAAGCTGGACGAAATCGTGGAGGAATCCCTGAAGAGTGCTGCCATCTGGGATGAGGTGAAGGACAGACTTAAGAAAAATGCGCTGGGGCTGTCCGGCGGACAACAGCAGAGATTATGCATTGCAAGAGCCTTGGCAGTAGAACCAAAGGTGCTGCTGATGGATGAGCCCACCTCTGCACTGGACCCGATTTCCACCTCGCACATTGAAGATCTGGCAATTGAGCTCAAAAAGAAATACACAATCGTGATGGTAACGCATAATATGCAGCAGGCGGTTCGGATTTCGGATAACACGGCATTTTTCCTGCTGGGCGATCTGATTGAATACCAAACTACCGAGGGCCTGTTCTCACATCCGAAGGATAAACGCACAGAGGATTATATTACGGGGAGGTTTGGATAATGAGAAGCAGATTTGACGAACAACTGGATCTACTCAATAAAAAGATGATCGAGATGGGCGCAATGTGTGAGAAGCTCATAGCAAAGGCATCCCATGCACTGCTCAATAGCGATACGGATCTTGCCGGTCAGGTCGTGGCTGACGGCAGAGGAATTGATCAGTCAGAGCGTGAGATCGAGGCGCTCTGCGTGAAGCTCCTTCTTCAGCAGCAGCCGGTGGCAAGAGATCTCAGACAGATTTCGGCAGCCCTCAAAATGGTTACGGATATCGAGCGCATTGGTGACCAGGCGGAAGATATTGCCGAAATCATTCCGTTTATCAGTAATCATCCCATGCACAATTCTGATTTGATCAGAAGCATGGCGCAGGCTACCATCCAGATGGTAAATCAGAGCATTGATGCTTTTGTCAAGAAAGATGTCGTACTGGCCAGAGAAGTCATTGCACAGGACGATATCGTGGACGAGTTCTTCCAGAATATGAAGGAATCTCTCATTGATACGATTGCGAAAAATCCTCAGCAGGGGGAAGTCGCCCTTGACCTTTTAATGGTTTCCAAATATCTGGAGCGCATCGGAGATCACGCTGTCAATATCGCACAGTGGGTTATTTATTCGGTGACCGGAGACATGGAGGGACAGTCCTGATGATTTGGTGCGTAGAAGACGATACCAGCATAAGAGAGATTGAATTATACACATTAAATTCCACAGGATTTGAAGCCCGGGGATTCGAGGATGGGACTTCTTTCTGGGAGGCACTTCAAAATGAGCGTCCGGATCTGGTTATTCTGGATGTGATGCTTCCCGGAATGGATGGAATCGAATTGCTGAAAAAAATGCGGAAAAATGCAGAGCTCTATCGGATTCCGGTGATTATGGCCACTGCCAAAGGTGAGGAATATGACAAAATCCAAAGCCTTGACTTAGGGGCTGACGATTATCTTGTGAAACCGTTTGGCATGATGGAAATGGTTTCAAGAATCAAAGCTGTGCTGCGCAGATGCCAGCCATCGGATAATCCCCATATCCTTGAAAATGGCAGTGTATCCATCAATCTGGATGAACGCACCGCAGCTGTGGATCGGCAGCGTGTGAATCTGACATATAAGGAGTTTGAACTTCTTCGGATTTTTATGGCCCATCCCGGTATTGCTTTTACCCGTGAGCAGCTTTTTTCGCAGGTGTGGAATATGGACTACATGGGTGACAGCCGCACCCTGGATATGCACATCCGGACACTGAGAATGAAACTTGGTGATGCCGGGAAGTATATAGAAACGGTTCGGAACGTGGGCTACCGCTGGGAGGTTCACAATGACAAGTAAAATTTTCCGTTCTGTCTTTATTGCGTCGGTATCCGTATTGTTGGTGACCTTGCTTATCATTACGGGAAGCATGAGCAGCTATTTTGACACGGTTCAGCAGGATGAACTCAGAGATGAACTGGAAATTGCAGCTGCTGCAACCGAGAAGCTGGGCATTTCTTATCTGGAAAAATTGACATCGGATCGATATCGTCTGACATGGATCACTCCGGAAGGAGATGTCCTTTACGACACAGATGTAGATACCGCTGAGATGGAAAACCATATGGGACGCGAAGAAGTGCAGGAAGCCATGAAAACCGGTGCAGGCAGCAGTTCCCGATACTCATCCACACTGACCGAAAAGACATTATATGAGGCTATGCGGCTGAAGGATGGCTCTGTTCTGCGTATTTCCGTCAGTCATATTACTTCGGTGTTTCTTGTATTGGGAATGCTGCAGCAAATCATTATCATCTTTATTCTCGCCGCAGTTCTCTCGCTGATACTGGCAACCAGAATGGCAAAAAATATCGTAAAGCCGTTTAACCATCTGGATTTGGAGCATCCTATGGAAAATGACACCTACGAGGAACTGGCACCTTTACTCCACCGGATTCACTCGCAGCATAAACAGATCGATTCTCAGATTAAAGAGCTGCAATGGAAAAAGGATGAGTTCAATCAGGTTATTGCGCAGATGGAAGAAGGACTTGTGCTTCTTAACGACAAAGGAACCATTATGAGCATCAATCCGGCGGCGAAGGCCATTTTCAAAACCGGAGAATTTTGTGTCGGTCAGGACTTCCTGACGGTGGACCGCAGCAGTGAACTGTCCGAAGCCATTCGCAATGCGCAGATTAACGGACATGAAGGACTGCGCATTCACCGCAACGGAAGAGAATATCAGATCAATATCAGCAGAACAACATCAGAGGAGCATAACCTTGGCTGTGTACTGCTTGCCTTTGATGTGACAGAGCAGGCCTCTGCCGAGCGATGCAGGCAGGAATTTACTGCCAATGTCTCTCACGAGCTGAAAACACCTCTGCAGTCCATTATCGGAAGTGCGGAGCTGATTGAAAACGGTTTGATGAAACCGGAGGATACCCCGAGATTTGCAAGAAATATTCGAAAAGAGTCCCGCAGACTGGTAAATCTCATCGACGATATTATTCGTCTGTCTCAGCTTGATGAAGGCGAAACCATGCCCATGGAGCAGGTGAACCTGCCTGCTCTTGCCGGGGAAGTGCTTTCCGTGCTTCAGGATTCGGCAGCTCTCAAGAATATTTCCATGACGGTCTCGGGAGAAGCAACCGTTTTTGGCGTAAACCGGCTTCTTTTTGAAATGCTCTATAATCTCTGCGACAATGCCATAAAATATAATGTTCCGAATGGCCGTGTGGAAGTCGTGATCGGACAGGCGGACAATAAAGGAATCATCACGGTCAAGGATACCGGAGTGGGAATTCCGGAAGATCAGCAGAGCAGAGTGTTTGAGCGTTTCTATCGTGTGGATAAGAGTCATTCCAAGCAATCCGGAGGCACCGGTTTGGGACTTTCCATTGTGAAGCATGTGGTACAGTATCATCAGGGAACGATAGAGCTGTGCAGTAAAGAAGGTATCGGCACAACGATCACAGTGACGCTTCCAGTGACCCTTCCGCAACAGTAAGGACGAATCGCAGGTGAAAAAGCTATGACATACGAAGAAATTAGAAAGAATCCGGAAGTATTGGCACTTCTGGAAAAAGGAAACCGGAACCTTGGGGTTCTCGGCTTCACGGATCATTCCATAGCACACTGCACATTGGTTGCTGATCGGGCTGCTCATATTCTGAAGTCTTTGGGATATTCCGAGCATGAACAGGAAATGGCTAAGATAGCCGGTGTGATGCACGATATCGGAAACGCCGTCAACAGAACGCACCATGCAGAGAGCGGCGCAATTCTTGCCAATACGATCCTGAGAGAGACGGATATGCCCCTTGAAGACCGAATGATTGTGATTTCGGCAATCGGCAATCACGATGAATCTACAGGAGGCGCAAAGGATACTGTTTCCGCAGCCATTATTTTGGCAGATAAATCCGATGTACGAAGAAACAGAGTAAGAAATAAGGAAAAAGATAAATTTGATATTCACGACAGAGTGAATTATGCGGTTACAGGATCGAGCCTGAAGGTGGATTCTGCGGAGCGAAAAATTTCCCTGAATCTGCAGATTGATACCGCCATGTGTTCCATGTACGAATATTTTGATATTTTCCTTGGCCGTATGATGATGTGCCGAGGCGCGGCAGAAGTATTGGGAGCACAATTCCGGCTGACCGTTAACGGTGGAAAAGTGCTTTGATAAGATATGGAATAAAAAATTCCGAGGTTGGTTCGTTTTGGAACCTTCCTCGGAATTTTCATTTTTTGCAATGCTGAAACAAAACGCTTTCGGTGTGTCCTGTTTACTTTTTATGCTGTTATGCTGTGCAGGCAAATGGGCACGCAGCTTCAGTCGTTGTAAAAGAGCAGGGAAAACCATGTGACGATGTTTTCTCCATATTGAAAGGACAGCCCCATATCATCCAGTATGGAAAGAATGTTAATGCCGTGGCTTTCGATACAGGGATGCATTTTTTCCGGAAAACGGCAGGGCTCTCCGTCCAGATAGGCGCACCGGGGACAGAGGGTGCAGGCCTCGGTGGATAGAATATAGGGCTGTACCCCCAGTGCGCGCATCCTGTCGCCCACCTGATTGGTGATGGCCTCATGCTCCGGGCGGGTGGCGAGGGTGGCGGATATATCTGCAATGTCCGTGACCTCTGCAATGGTGGCAATCAGCAGACAGGCGCTGTATGCACCACACCGGGCCTTGCAGGCTTCCACAGTCCCCACACCCGGGGGACAGGCCCAAGTTTTTCCGTACATGGGGCACTCATGCTCACAGATCCAGCGGACCCGGGGCGTAAATTCCAGCTTTTCCGGGTCGATAAACTCGTAGGCATAGAGGGGAAGCTCTGCCAGCTGCCGGGAAAGGTCATCTCTGTCCATTATGCCAATTCCTCCAGAATTTTTGTGCATCCTTCCAAAACATCATCCCATGTTTTGTTAAAATCACCGGTATACCAAGGATCTGCCACATCCCGACATAGGAGAGAACGGCATTTTTGGGCGGCATCGCCGAACATCTGCCGCAGATAGAAGGCGTTGCTGCTGTCCATATAGTAGATCCGGTCATAGTATGCAAGATCTGCTTTTGTGATCTGACGGGCGGTGTGACCGTCGCAGGGGATGCCGTGGCGCATAAGCTCCCGCCGGGCAGGAGGATAGACACCGTTTCCCAATTCCTCCCGGGAGACTGCCGCAGAATCAATTTGAAATTCTGCGGATTTCCCGGCCTTTGCCGCCAGATCCTTCATGACATATTCCGCCATGGGGCTTCTGCAAATGTTGCCGTGACAGACAAACAGTATTTTTACCATGCTTCCATTCTCCTTGAATCTGCGGGATTAACCTTTTCAGGAGTTTCTGATTGCCTTCAGAATAGCTCCCAGCTTGGGGGGGGTGCCGTAGAGCAGAACGCCCATGCGGTAGATTTTTGCGGAAATGAAACCGATTCCGATGACAGAACCAATTAAAATGCCAATGGAAATGGCAATCTCATATACCGGCACGGTGCTCATTGCCAGCCGTGTAAACATGGCCATGGGGGAGGTGAAGGGGACGAAGGAGCATACCTTCATCAGAAGGGTGTCCACATTGCCGGAGGACATGGAGAAAATGACCACCAAAAATGCAATCACGAATACCACGGTGATGGGCATGGACGAGGTGTTGATGTCCTCCAGTTTGGAGGCAGTGGAGCCGATGGCGCCGTACATAAACGCATAGATGAAGAAGCCGAGGACGAAGAAAACAAGCATATAGACGAACAGGTCCACAGGCATATCGAAAATGGAAGAAATCACGGCATTGTCAGCCAGATAGGTCGTGTTCAGATTGTAGCACAGCAGGGCTGTTCCGAAGACAGCCACCAGCTGTATCAGACCGGCGATGCAGGAGGCAATGACCTTACCGAACATCATGCTGACAGGCTTGGCGCTGGTAATCAGCAGCTCCATGGCACGGGAGCTTTTCTCGGTTGCCACATTCATTGCAACCATCTGGCCGTAGAGAATAATGACCATGTACAGGGTAAAAATCATAATATAGGTGTAGAAAAAGTTCTGAGCCTGATCTTTCCCCAGATTTTCGGTCTCATGCTCGATTTGAACGGAAATCACATTCTGGGCTTCCTCGGGGCTCATGCCGCTGCCGATCATGGAGCTGATCCGGTAGACATTTTGCAGCACCGTATCGGCCACGCCGGTATTGTTGTCGTACATGGAAAGATTGTTTACATAATATGTATATTCGGTGAGGCTTTTCATCACAAAGGCACACTCCGCTTCGCCGGATGCAATTTTACCCTGGATGGTTTCGGTGCTGTCCTCCGACAGGACCACACGATACCCGGGAAAAGCGGCGGAAAAGGATTCTGCCAGCAGCGCTTCGTTTTCTGCGGAATCGCTTACCACCAGCATGGTGGGCAGGCTTGTGGGGTCCATGACTTCGTCTGTTTCACCGCTGCCCAATGTCTGGGTGATTCTCGGAAAGAACATGGCAACCGCAATTGCCAGAACGAGAAACACCGTGACACCTACGAAAACTTTATTGGTAAAATAGTTCTTTAGTTCATATTTGAGAATCGTTGAAAATTGCTTCATACCGCTGCCTCCTTATTTCTGTGCCCCGGCGTACTCGACAAAAATATCATTCAAAGAGGGTTCAAAAACTTTGATTTCATCTATGTCAAAACGGTCGGTGAGATTTTGCATCACGGCCTGCTTTTCGGCGGGGGATTGCAGAGTGATGAGCAGTGCGCCGTTGTCGTCTTCCGTGCAGCAGCTGCCGAGGGCGGCTTTGATTTCTTCCTGCTGCTCGGAGCGGACAAGCAGACGATTGCGGGGATAGTTTCTCTTGATGGTGCGCAGGTCACCGGAAAGGACAATTTGCCCGTCGTTCAGAATGGCAATGCTGTCGCAGAATTCCTCAATGTAATTCATCTGATGACTGGAAAACAGAACGATTTTGCCCTTGGCAATTTCCTCTTTTACCACATCCTTCAGCAGCATTGCGTTCACCGGGTCCAGTCCTGAGAAAGGCTCATCCAGAATCACAATCTGGGGATCGTGGGCCAGTGCGGTAATGAGCTGAATTTTCTGCTGATTGCCCTTTGACAGGGTATCCAGACGCTTGCTGCGGTACTCCGTCATTCCCAGCCGCTCCAGCCAATAGTCCGCAGAGGCTGCGGCATCTCTGTGGCTCAGCCCTTTCAGCTGTGCAAAATAAATCAGCTGGTCAATGATCTTCTTTTTGGGGTACAGTCCTCTTTCTTCCGGCAGGTATCCAAACTGAATTTTGCTATAGTCAATGGGTTTGCCGTCAAACAAAACTTCGCCGCTGTCAGCGGGGAAAACATCCATCAGGATCCGGATGGATGTTGTTTTGCCGGCACCGTTTCGACCCAGCAGACCGAAAGCTTTTCCGCTTTCTGCTGTCAGGGAGACGCCCTTCAATACCTGTTTTGTGCCAAATGACTTTCGCACATTGTTAATTTCTAATTTCATATCACATTCCTCCGTAAAAATGTGTCGGCAGTGAATATTATGAAACTGTTCGACAGAGCCAATATATCATATCGTATCCGGAAAATAAAGAAAATTCTTCATTTTTTTACCAGATAAAAGCCGATGACCGAAAGGAAAACGCCCCTTCCGGTCATCGGCTTTTGTATGATATGTCCATTTTCACTGGGCATCGATTTTTTCCTTGAGGTCGGTGAGGTAGAGCCAGCGTTCGGTTTTTTCGTCCAGCTGACGCTGCAGATCCGCCTGCTCCTGCTGCAATTCCTGAAGCTTTACATAGTCGCTGCCGCAGGCGGACTGCTGTGACTCGCAGCGGGATATTTTTTCCTCCAATTCGGCAATATCCGTCTCAATCGTTTCCCAATCCCGCTGTTCCTTGTAGGAAAACTTCAGCTTTCGGGACTTGGGGCGCTGGGAGGGCTTGGGCTTTTCGTCACGGGATTCCTCCGGGGGAGCACTTTTCTGCTTCTTTTCCCAGTCAGACCAGTTGCCGGTGTAGCGCAGCACATGGCCGTTTCCGTCCACCTCCCAAATGCTTTGAGCCAGTTTGTCCAGGAAAAAGCGGTCGTGGGAGACAGCCAGAACCGGGCCGGGGAACTCCTGCAGATAGTCCTCCAGAATGGACAGGGTCATAATGTCCAGATCGTTGGTGGGTTCATCCAGCAGCAAAAGGTTTGGGGATGCCATCAGCACCGACAGCAGATACAGCCGGCGCCGTTCACCGCCGGAGAGCTTACCGATGGGCACGGACTGCAGATCCTTGGGGAACATGAACCGTTCCATCATCTGGGTGGCGGTGAAGGTGCCTTCGCTGGTGCGCAGCTCCGAGGCAATGTCGTGAATGAAGTCATAGACCCGCTGGCTGAGATCCAGCTCCCGGCCTTCCTGTGTGAAGTAGCCGATTTTGACTGTGGAGCCCATGTCCACGGTGCCGCTGTCCGGGGGCAGTACCCCGGCAATCAGATTCAGCAGGGTGGATTTGCCGGCGCCGTTTCTGCCTACAATGCCGATGCGGTCCCGACGCAGGAGAACATTGGAAAAATCCTGAATAATGGGCCGCCCGTCAAAGGAAACGGACACATTTTGCAGATCCACCGTCTTTTTTCCAAGACGGCTGAAAGCAGCGGAAAGCTGGAGGGTGTCGTCGTATTCGGGGGCATCCTGATCCAGAAGATTTTCGTAACGCTGGATTCGTTCCTTGGACTTTGTGGTTCTGGCAGGACAGCCACGGAGTATCCACTCCCGCTCCACCCGGAGAATGGACTGGCGCTTGCGCTCGCTGGCCTCTGCCATTTCCTGCCGCTGCTGTTTCAGCTCCAGATATTTGGAATAGTTGGCTTCGTAATGGTAGAGCTTTCCCCGGGAAAGCTCCGTAATGTGGTTCACCACCCGTTCCAGAAAATACCGGTCGTGGGTCACCATAATGAGCCCGCCCTTGAACCGGGCAAGCCACTGCTCCAGCCATGCGGTCATGGCGGCATCCAGATGGTTGGTTGGCTCGTCCAGAATCAGTACATCTGCCGGCTGAATGAGAGCCGCCGCCAGCGCCACACGCTTGCGCTGTCCGCCGGAGAGAGTGCCGATCCGACGTTCGCAGTCACAAAGCCCCAGCTTGTTCAGCATGGCCTTGGCCTCGTATTCGTTAATCATCCGAAAATCCTCGGGCAGATGGGCGAATACCTGCTCCAAAATGGTGGCATTGTCCTCCATTTTGGGGTTTTGGGGCAGATAGCTGATGCGGACATTGGGATTGCGGGTGACGGTGCCCTCGTCCGGCTCGGCGGCTCCGGCGAGAACCTTTAAGAAGGTGGATTTACCGGTGCCGTTGATGCCGATGATGCCGGTTTTGTCCCCTTCGGTGAGATAGAAATTTACATCGCTCAGCAGCTGGCGCATACCGAAGTTGATGGAAAGATGTTCTGCGGATAAAAGCATAAGGGCCTCCTTGGGTAAAATCACGCATAATAGCTTATTTTACCACAAAAATCCCGGTTTGCCTATGGGTAAAAAATTCCCGGCTCGTCAGGAGCCGGGAACGGGAAAATCTTAGCCCTCCACGGAGGTAACGGTGTAGCCCTGATCGGTAACGGCTTTGGTGAGCACTTCGCTGCTGACCTCAGCGGTGAGGGTCACAACGGCGGTGCCGTCCTTGTGGCTGACTTCGGCGGAAGCAACATTTTCAAGACCTTCCAGAGCGTTCTTGACTCTGCCTTCGCAGTGGGGGCACATCATACCTTCAATATGCATGGTTTTCTTCATGGTTTTTTCCTCCTGAATTTGATTTTCATGGTGTTTATGATGGATCTTCTTATCCCGTTTGGAATCGAAGATATTCACAAGGTTCAGCCGCAGGGCGTTGGACACCACGCAGAAGCTGGAAAGGCTCATGGCAGCGGCACCAAACATAGGGTTCATCTCCCAGCCATTCAGGAAAATGAAAGCACCGGCGGCAAGGGGAATGCCGATGGCATTGTAGAAAAATGCCCAGAACAGGTTTTCGTGAATATTTCGCAGGGTGCGGCGGCTGAGGCGGATGGCGGCGGGCACATCCAGCAGACGGCTCTTCATCAGTACGATGTCTGCGGCATCCACAGCCACATCAGCACCGGCACCGATGGCAATGCCGATGTCGGCACGGGTCAGAGCGGGGGCATCGTTGATGCCGTCACCCACCATGGCTACCTTCCCCTGAGACTGAAGGCGGCGGACAACGGCTTCCTTGCCGTCGGGGAGCACATCGGCGATGACCTCATCCACGCCGGCAAGCTTGCCGATGGCGCTGGCGGTGCGGGCATTGTCACCGGTAAGCATTACCACACGGATGCCCATGTTTTGCAGCTGGCGGATGGCCTCGGGACTGTCCTGCCGGATGATGTCTGCTACGGCGATGATGCCCAGCAGTTTTCCGTCATAGAGGAAAAGAAGCGGCGTTTTTCCGGCCTCGGCAAGGGACTGCGCTTCCCGGCGAATATGGTCGGAAAGGGTTACTTGAGATGCAATAAACTTGAGGCTGCCTCCCAGCAGCACCTTCCCGTCCAGCACGGCGGTAAGACCGTTGCCGGGGAGAATCTTAAACTGCTGCGCATCGGGGGCTTCCACACCCAGCTGTCCGGCTTTGGCAACAATTGCCTTAGCCAGGGGGTGCTCACTCTTTTTCTCCAGCGCCAGGGCATAAACCAGAAGCGCCTGCTCCGTCACGCCCTCGGCGGGGAGCATATCGGTGACGGCGGGAGTGCCCTGGGTGATGGTGCCGGTCTTGTCGAGCACCACCACATCCATTTTGCCCGCCTCTTCCAGAGAGACGGCGGTTTTGAAGAGAATGCCGTTTTTGGCACCCTTGCCGTTGCCTACCATAATGGCGACGGGGGTAGCAAGTCCCAGAGCACAGGGACAGCTGATGACCAGCACGGAAATGCCACGGGCAATGGCAAAGCCGAAGGAGTGGCCTGCCAGAAGCCAGCAGACGATGGTCACCAAAGCGATACTGATAACGGCGGGGACGAACACGCCGGAAACCTTGTCTGCCACCTTGGCAATGGGGGCCTTGGTGGCGGCGGCATCGCTCACCATCTGAATAATCTGGGAGAGGGTGGTGTCCTGCCCGACACGGGTGGCTTCACAGCGCAGAAATCCGGAGCGGTTCACGGTGGCGGCGGAAACGCCGTCTCCGGCGGCCTTATCCACGGGGATGCTTTCGCCGGTGAGAGCGCTTTCGTCAACAGCGGCTTCCCCTTCCAAAATCACACCGTCCACGGGAATATGCTCGCCGGGGCGGACGGTGAAAATATCGCCCTTATGCACCTGCTCAATGGGGACCTCTGTTTCCTTGCCGTTACGGATGACGGTGGCGGTTTTGGGAGCCAGCTTCATAAGGCTCCTGAGGGCGTCGGTGGTTTTTCCCTTGGAGCGGGCCTCCAGCATTTTGCCCACGGTAATGAGGGCGAGGATCATGGCGGCGGCTTCAAAATAGAATTCATGGACCATGTGATGTGCTTCGGCCATCTGGCCCATGGCCTGATAGTGGCTCATGCGGAAGAGGGCGGCGGTGCTGTAAAGGAATGCGGCAGAGGAGCCCATTGCCACCAGCGTATCCATATTGGGTGCTTTGTGGAGGACGCCTTTCAAGCCGCTGATGAAGAATTTCTGGTTGACGATCATCACGGCGGCGGACAGCAGCAGCTGGATCAGACCCAATGCCACCGGATTTTCCTCGATGACCCCGGGCATGGGCAGCCCCCACATATGTCCCATGGAGAAATACATCAGCACGATCAAAAAGCCCAGAGAGGCAAACAGCCGTTTCCGAAGCACCGGGGTATCCCGGTCCTTGAGGGCATCCTCGGGATTGGGAGCGGAGGATGCGGCGGAAGCGGATTTTTCGGCGGCCCCGTATCCGGCATTTTCTACGGCGGCGATGATCTCTTCGGGAGAGGCACTTCCCTCAACGCCCATGGAGTTGGTCAGCAGGCTCACGGAGCAGCTTTCCACCCCCGGAAGGGACGATACCGCCTTTTCCACACGGGCAGAGCAGGCAGCGCAGCTCATGCCGGTAATATCGTATTGCTTCATCACTTCACCTACTTCATAAGTTTATAGAGCGTACCCATCAGATCGTCAATCACTTCGTCGTTTCCCTTACGGATATCCTCTGCGACACAGCCACGGATGTGGCTGTTCAGTAATTCACGGTTAAATGCGTTGATAGCAGCGGCGGCAGCGGCGCTCTGCATCAGAATATCGGTACAATAGGCGTCGTTTTCAATCATGCCCCGGATGCCCCGGATCTGTCCCTCCAGCCGGGACAGGCGATTCGTAAGTTTTTTCTTCTGTTCGTCATCTCTGACGGTCTTTTTCTGACAGCAGCAACCCATAGATTCATCTCCTTATACCCCCTAGGGGTATTTTTATTATACCAAATTTTTCTGCCCTGTCAATGACTCCTGCAATGCATTTTTCCCCAAAGAACAAAAAATATCCGGCACCGCCTCCGAAAATGGGAGGGGTGCCGGAAAAATTCAGGGTTTTTGGGGCTTCCGCAGGATTTGTGAGTTGAAAAGGGGACTGCCTTTTTCCAGTTCCTGATTCACATATTCCACGCCCAGCTCCTCGAACAGGGTCTTGTCGCCGGAGAAAAGATCCGTGCCGATGCCCAGCCGGCTACCGTCGTACTGAACACCCAGACTGGAGAGAATGGTGGGGAACATGTCGAAGTTTGCCCAGACACGGTTAAAAAGAATGTCCTTGTCCCGGGTGGCTACGCTGGGGTCGGGATTCAGAATCACATTGTACTGGGAACGCTGGAAGCTGTCATCAAAATTGTAGAATTTGAAGAAATTGCTTTCCATGCTCAGATGGTCGCCGATGATAATGACGGTGGTGTTTTCATAGAAGGGCTGCTCCTGGATCCAGCGGACGAACTTATAGACTTCCTGAGAGCTGTAAGACACCACATTGGCATACTGATTTTCATGGGGCGTAGACGCCAGAGGGCTGAGATAGCCGTCGGGCCGGTGGGTGTCGGCGGTTTCCATGGTAAAATTGAAGGGCTTGCCGGTTTGGCTCAGGCGGGTGATCTCGTCCTTTGCAAATTCGAAAAGTTTGTCGTCCTCAAAGCCCCACCACACCAGATAGTTGGGAGGAATGAGACCGTTTTTCTTGGCGTACTTGTAGTCCATGATTTTGAAGTCGCCGTGGGTCTGGTAAAAATAGGTAAGGCCGCCGAAGTCGGCATCGGCGCCGAACATGAGGGTTTGCTCATAGCCCTGTTCTGCCAGAATATCACCCAGAGCATAAGCGCCGGGGAGGAAATTGCCGGGGGTGCCGTAGTCGTTGGGGTTGTTGGGAGCTTTCATGGGCAGTCCTGTGGACATATTTACCATGGACGCCACAGACCAGGTGGTGCCGATGGCAGGGGTGGGGCCGCCGAACTGGTGATCCAGATGGGAGAAGCTGTATCCCTCCCGGGCAAGCTGGGTCAGCTCCGGAATCATGTCCACATGCATAAAGCCGCCCAGTTCCTTGGACATATAGCTGTTTTCTACGGATTCCAGATAGATGTGGATCAGATTCCGCTTTTTCTCCGGGAAACGGAGATTTGCATCGTGAGGATCCACAAAATGGGAGTCGATAATATCGGAGGTGTTCAAATAGGAGCCGATAATTGCCGGCACATGGAACCGATCCATTGCGTAAATGAGTCCGCCGACCAGCAGGACGGAGGCGGCGCAGATGCTGACGATCCGATGGATGAAGTCGTTGAATACGGTGGTTTCCTTGGCCTTGAAGTGCACAACAAGACGGAAATCTGAAAAAACAAAGAGGCCGAAGACGGTGGTCAGCAGGGTGGACAGAAACACCGGACCTTCAAAGGCATTGATGATATCCGCTGCGGGGGTACCTGCGGCCGGTGAGAACATCAGAAAAAGCAGCTGATCGGCAGACAGATTGCCGAACTCAGCGATTGCCCACTGGGTCAGAAAGATGATCAGGCAGCCCAGCATAAAGAGCACGACAGCGGTAACCTTGAGAGAGGTCTTTTTCCGCTCCTTTTCGGGCTTTTCTGCCAGGAAAGCCATCTTTTTAACAATGAGGGCTTTGACACCCAGCACCGACAGACCCACCGCTGTGCCAACGCCGATAAACAGGGCGGCGCCTATGACACCATACTGCCGGGCAAGCAGAAAGCGGGGAAAGCCGAAAATATATTTCATCACTGCAATCGAAAAAACAGTGACCAGCAGAGCATTTTTGAGCCCCATCCGCCAGCGGGACGATTTGCTGACAGGAAACAGCCGAATTTCGGCAAGGGTGAGCGCAAAAGACAGGAAAATGCCAAGTAAGATAAACATAGAATTCTGGGTCCTTTCATTCATAATGCCTGCGCAGGGGAAAGGCCGAGAGACGGCGGCTCTGCGAATGTTGGCCCTATTCTACCACACTTGCTGCCGTTTTACTATGTTTTTGTAAAAAATAAAACCGGGTCTCACAGGAGACCCGGCTAGAAACGGGAAAATCAATTGACCTTGACGACAATCTTGGGAACCTTTGCCAGCAGGAAGGCTACAATGGCAGTAATGATAATTTCCGGAATCATATAGAAACCGTTGTAAATCAGACTGTACACAGCACCGAGGGCATTGGGGCTCAGGTTTGCCACCAGAGAAGCGCCCCATGCGGGGAAACCATCCTGTGTGAAGAACCACTCAGCGTAGCCGGAGAACAGAATGTAACCGGAGCAAAAATGTGCCAGATAACGAAGCCCCAGAGCTACCAGAGAGCCGCACATCAGAGAGATGCCGGGGTTCTGAATTTTGTTGCGGAAAATGCCGCCGAGGCCCAGAACGGTAAAGGCAACCAGATAGTCCAGCAGGCACATAAGCAGAGCATTGACGAGCATCACACCGTCACCAAAGTAGCCGGGCTGGAAGGCAGCTATGACGGTATGTGCGCCCAGAGCCATTTCAATGAAGGCGTAGGCAACACCGCACAGCAGACCCCACTTTACACCGTGGCGGTAAGAAATCAGCACGATGGGGAGCATGCTCACCAGAGTAATCTGACCGCCGAAGGGCAGTTCGGGGATGAAAGATTTGGATACGAGCTCCAGCACAATGGCAACGGCTATCAGCATGGCGCTCTCTGTCAGTTTTTTAGTTTTCGAGGACATAGGAAACCTCCTGAAAAAAAGTATCGCATTGCAAACCCGTCAAGGTGCAATGCGATACGAAGTACTTCATATGTGCATCTTTCCCTCCGACGGTATTAACCGTATCAGGTTCACGGGTCAAGGCACCAAGCCTACTCTCAGCCGACTGCTGTCGGCCCCCCGAAGACGAAATTGTTATGCGACCATGGATATTATATCGAAAAAAGTCAAAAAGTCAAGCCATTTTGGGATTCAGCGTTTCGCCGCCCAGAATGTGGAAATGCAGGTGGGGGACGGTCTGCCCGGCATCGGCACCGCAGTTGCTTACCACCCGGTAGCCGCCTGTCAGATTTTCAGCGGCGGCGATGGCGGGGATCACCTCAAAAATGTGGGCAACCACAGCACTGTTTTCGGCGGTGATGCCGTCTACAGAGGGAATGTGGTTTTTCGGAATCACCAGAATATGGGTGGGTGCCTGCGGCGCAATGTCCCGGAAGGCGTAAACCAGTTCATCCTCATATACCTTTGCGGAGGGGATTTCCCCGGCGCAGATTTTACAGAAAAGACAATCAGACATATCCGTTACCTCCTGCGGTTATAATCCGAAGATATGAAGTACGCCGGTGCTGGCAAGTCCCATAATGAAACCTGCCAAAACAACTCCCAGCGAAACAGAAATAGCAGTTGTCTTGATGCCCATATCCAGAAAGCTTGCGGCCAGTGTTCCCATCCATGCTCCGGTGCCGGGAATGGGAATGCCCACAAACAACAAAAGCGCAACGGCAAGTCCGTTCCGTCCGGCCTTCTGGGTCAGCTTTTGACCTGCTTTTTCACCTTTTTTCAGAATCTTCTGAAAGGTGGGGCCAATGTACTTTTTATCTGCGCCCCAGACCAAGCATTTCCGGGCAAAGAAATAAATGACGGGAACGGGCAGCATATTTCCCAGAACGCAGATGGCGAGGGAAGAAAAATAATCGAGGCCCATACTTACAGCAATAGGAATGGCGCCCCGAAGCTCTAGAATTGGTACCATGGAAACAAAGAAAACCAGCAGATATTTTTGAAACATATCATCACCTGTAAGTCAAATTTTACCTATTATAACATAAATCGATGGGCATGGCAACATAAAAAGGTGTAAAAGTTATTAAACTATGTTAAACTTTCTGCCCCTGCATGGTTTTCCGACAGCGAATGCTGTCGCACTTTTCCAAACAAGCGGGGCACCTTTTCGTGGGCTTTCCCATTTCCCACCCTGTAAAATGAAGCCAGCGACAAGAAGGAGGCAGGCGTTATGCAATGTCAGAAATTACGCACATATATGGAGACCGGGCGGGTGGTATTTCTTCCCGCAAGAGCCATCAAGCCCAACCCCTCCCAGCCCCGAAAGACATTTCGGGAGGAGGATCTGGTAGAATTGGCGGATTCCATTCGGCTTCACGGAATCCTGCAGCCCCTGTCTGTCCGCCGATCGGGGACGGGCTATGAGCTGATTGCCGGAGAGCGGCGGCTCCGGGCGGCGCAGCTGGCAGAGCTTACCGAGATCCCCTGCATCGTAATGAATATGGATGACAGGGAATCGTCCATGGCTGCCATGCTGGAAAATTTGCAGCGGCAGGATCTGAGCTTTCTGGAAGAGGCGGCAGGCATCGCAAAGCTCATGGAGCAGTGGTCTATGAGTCAGGAGCAGGCGGCAAGGCTGCTTGGAAAAAGCCAGAGCGCCATTGCCAACAAGCTGCGGATTCTGCGCCATTCCCCGGCAGTGCTGGCGGCCATCGAAAAAAGCGAACTTACGGAGCGGCACGCCCGGGCACTGCTGAAGCTCCCGACAGATGCGGAGAAGCTTTCCGCCATTGCCGTGATTTCCCGGCTGGGAATGAGCGTGGCAAGAGCAGAAAAGTACATCGAAAACCTACTGACCGGGGAAAATAAGAAGAATCGGCGGGTAAATATGGGGGCATTTCTCAACAGCCTCAGCCAGTCTCTCCAGCGGATTCAGCTTTCCGGCATTCCGGCGGTGTCTGAGCGCCGGGACACGGAAAACGAGATCGTGGTGACCATTACCATCCCCAAATAATCGGATGGACAGGCAGAGGCTGGACGGAATTACTATGGGGGAGGCGTACAGCGCCATAGATTCCGGGTGTGCTGCATTGACAGCGCACCCGGAGTTTTTTGTTATCCTAATTTTTCGGTATCGGAAAGACGGGGATCCAGCATATTGTGGGCTTTCAGCCAGGCTATGGTGTTTGCCGCATCCGGGTAAATCGCAATGTCAGAGGTTCCGGTGGAGGGAGAAGACATATCATAGTATTCAATGAATATCTGGAAAGACTCAAAATAGCGGTCACCGTGCGCATCGTATATGTCAGACATATGCCCGGCCTCGCAGTCGGCACGGAGCGCTTCCAGCAGGGAGCGCGCATCCTTGGCAGGCAGGCTCTGACCGTTTGGAGTAATGATCGTGCGCACCTGTTTTGTGAAGAGCTCCCATGTGGTTTCGTAGCCGAATACTACCTTCGGGTGGCTCGCCAGCTTGGTAAATTCTTCAGCGGCGCTGCTGTTGCGGGGAATGTAGTACTGGCGAACCTTTTCACTGCCGTCGGCCATGGTATACGAGAAGGTGGCGACGGTATATACCCGGGGGCTTCCTGCGCTCAGATGCTCGCTGTTCACCAGTATATGGTGAATATCGATGACCTTTTGAATATCCTCCGGATCGGTAAATTGCGGACTGTCCGGGCGGAGATAAGTGGAGGAAGAGAAGGTTACGGACTTTACCTGATCTTTCCGGGGAACCCAGGTGGTGATCCCTGCGGGGTCTGCCTTGGTAATCAGCAGGGAAGCGAGAAATGCCACGATCAGCACGGCACCGCCGGCAATTATTTTGGGCTTAAAGACGCTGACGGTACGCCGCAGGAACATCTGCCCGGTAAAGAAACCGATGACAGCGCCCAGTGTCATCATGGCAATGGATGCCAGCTGACCGTTTTCCGGAGATGTCACACCGAACATGGAGGAGAACAGGGTGAAGAAAATGCTCCAGCAGAGGGTGTAAATAATGAGAAACAGGGGAGCAATGGGCTTAAAGGTGATGAATTCACCGGCATCCTCCAGCGCACGGCGGCGGTAGAGCAGCAGCGCCAGAGCCAGCAGTACCACACCGATTGCGGCGACGATCCAAAGGTAATTCCAGTTTTCGGTAAAGCCGTCGAAGGCAAAGTCTCTGGAAAAATCATGCATACGGATTTTCCAGTAGTCGTCAAAGGACAACAGATGGGCAAACGGGCACAGGAGCGTTTTCAGAGCCATTCTCTCACTAAGACCGTAGAGAAGCGGCCGGTATATGGAATTTGCGAACAGCTGCACCAGCGGTGAGAAGAAATTGATAATGCCGTAGATGGCAATCATTCCCAGACGGTTTCCGGCGCAGAATACGGAAAACACGGCAAGCCCGAAGAAGAACAGATACTGAAGGCTCAGCGCACCCAGCCATGCAAACCCCAGATACCAGAAAGTACCCAGCTGGGAGGCAAGCAGCACAGACAGCACCAAAGAGGGAATCAGGAAGAAGAGGAAACCGGACAGCAAATGATCAGCGAACCAGCGCTCCCGGCGCAGGGGCATGGCATGGAGGGCATTGCACATCCGGCTGTTGTAGAGATCTCCGAAGAGAAGCTGTGCGGAAACGGCGGCGTAGAGGAATGTAAAGACAACTGTGGGCTTTAAAGCTCTGCTTAAACTATGGGCAATATCTCCGGGCTGTGTGTGTGAGGTGGCGGTCAGCACCGTAAGAATGCCGAGAACGAGGTAGATGCCCCAGATGGGGAAGAACCGCGTAATATCCTTTTTGACAGTGGTCATATCACAGGACAATGTTTTTAACTTCATAGTTAACACCTCCCAATTCGTAAATAAAGATTTCTTCCAGAGAAAGGGGCAGAACATCGAAATATACAGGATTTACCGCCCGGAGCTGCTCAGCGACTTTCTCTGCAGAGCCCCGGACAACCAGAGTTTTCAGCCGCCCGGACTGACTTTCGTGGAGAACATTCAGACCCTCAGGGGTACTGCCGACCATCTGAATCTTCACGGTGTTGCCCTGCATATCCGCAAGGCTTCGCTCAATGAGCATTTTGCCGTGATCCATAATGCCTACATGGTCGCAGATATCCTCCAGCTCCCGCAGGTTGTGAGAGGAAATGAGGACGGTGGTTTCGTGCTGGGCAACCTCTGACAGGATGAGGCTCCAGACCTGCCGCCGCATTACCGGATCCAGACCGTCCACCGGCTCATCCAGGATCATCACATCGGGACGGGTGCAGATGGTAAGGTGGAAAGCCGCCTGCTTCTGCATACCCTTGGAAAAACGGCGGATGGGGGATTTTTTCGGCAGGTGGAACACTTCATAGAGCCGGTTAAACAGCTCGCCGTCAAAGTTTTTATAGATGCCCTGATAGTATTTCTTCATATCCTCAAGGCTTGCGGAGGGAAAGTAGAAAATATCGTCGGGGATGTAGCCGATCCGCTGTTTCAGCTGGGAATTTTCATAGATAGGCTGACCGTCCATGGTAATACTGCCGCAGTCCGGGCGGTAGACACCGGTAAGGTGGCGGATGGCAGTGGATTTGCCGGCGCCGTTGGGGCCTACAAGACCGTAGACAGCGCCCTTGGGGATATTCATGGAAAGATCATCCAGCGCCTTAAAGGTGCCGAAGGTCTTGGTTACATTCTGCATTTCAAGCATTTTAATTACCTCCTTGCCCGATTTTACGGATGATTTCCTCCCGGGTTATGCCCATGGCGGAAAGCTGCGCCACAATGTCGTCCAGCTGTTTCCACAGGGCGTTGTAGTTTTCGCCGAGAGAAAGGGGGATACCGCTGACAAAACTGCCCTTTCCGGGCACGGAAACAATCCAACCGTCCAATTCCAGCTGACGGTAGGAGCGCTGAATGGTGTTTGGGTTAATGGTGAGCTGGGTGGCAAGATCCCGTACTGAGGGCAGTTTGTCCCCGGAGACCATCACACCGGAGAGAATCTGCTCCTGAATCCCGTCGCAGATCTGGGTATAGATGGGTCTTGCATCCCGATAGTCTAGGGTTAGCATGGCTGTACCTCCTAACTGTACTAACTGTGCTAGTACAGTTAATATAGCATTGGTTTTTCGCCATGTCAAGAAAAATTTTCCGCCCTTTCGGTGGACAATATTCGAAAAATTTCGGAAAACATCTAGCCAAAACATGGAGATGGGTGTATTATAAAATATAAATAATGTAAACGGGAGGGATAGTATGCCTGACAATTACGCCCATTACCGCATGGGGGTCAATCTGATTTCCGGCCTTCCTGCCGATGTGCGCCGGACTGTCCAGCGTTTCCGGCGGCTCTATGATGTGGGGCAGCATGGCCCTGATATTTTCTTTTATTACAATGTGCTGTTTGATACCGCTACCGGCCGTCTGGGCAATAAGTGCCACAGCCAGACGGGACAGGAGTTTTTCCAGCGGGTTTGCCGTGTGGCAAGACTGGAAAAGTCCGAGGCGTCCCTTGCCTATCTCTACGGTGTATTGGCTCACTATGCGCTGGATTCCGTGTGCCACCCCTATATCGATGAGATCACCGCGTCGGGGGCGGCAGCACATACGGAGATTGAGGCGGAGTTTGACCGTTTCCTTCTGGAAAAGGACGGAAAGATTCCTCCGGAATCCCAGAATTTGACCCAGCATCTTCAGCTCACCCCCGGAGAAAGTGAAACGGTGGCAAAATTCTACTGGCCGGCCTCTGCCAGAGGCATTCGGCAGAGCGTCCGCAATATGGCGTGGTGCAGAAAACTCCTTGCCACACCGGAGGGCGCAAGACGCAATATGATCAGGAAGGGACTTTCCTGCATGGGACCCAATATCGGCGGACTGGTGATGCCCTCGGAGCCCAGCCCCAAGTGCCGCCGGTACGATGAAAAGCTTATGGAGCTTTATGAGCAGGCGGTGGAGCTCTACCCGGAGCTTTTGCGCCAGCTGCAGGCCCATATGACTTACAACGCCCCGCTTGACGAGAAATTCCTGCCGAAGTTCGGCTGATATTTAGCCGCCTTCCTGTGGGACGCCCCGGCGGATCTGCCGGCGGACCTGCCCCCTGGTGCAGGAAGGATAAAACGAACAAATCAAACATAAAACGGTCATAAAAAAGAGTATTTCTCTGCGGTTTTCCAAGAAGCGGCTGCATTATTGCAGCTGCTTCTTTTTCGGTTCGGCGGTTGCCAAAGAAAAAATAATATGATATAATAACGCAATATTTCAATCATAGAAAGAGGGGAAGCGTATGGTATTCGGCAAGCATATTAACCGCTATTATCTCAAGTACAGCGGATGGCTTCTGACGGGTCTTGTGACGCTGATGGGCGTTGACTATCTCCAGCTGATCATTCCGAAGCTCTACCGTATGTTGATTAACGGCATTGACACGGGACAGGTAGCACTCAATGGCACGATGGTGCCTTTTGATATGGATTTTCTGCTGGATAAGATATGTATGCCCATGGTGGCAATTTTGCTGTTTGTCGTTTTCGGACGGTTCCTATGGCGAATCTGCTTTTTCGGCTCCGCTGTAAAGCTGGAGGCAGATCTGCGCAACGAAATGTTCAGCCATGCCAAGGATCTCAGCCAGCAGTATTATCAGGTTAACAAGATCGGCGATCTGATGAGCCTGTTTACCAACGATCTGGACACCGTGCAGGACTGCTTCGGCTGGGGCATTATGATGTTCTTTGACGCGGTGATGATGGGCGCACTGGCAGTTTGGAATATGTGGAAAATGGATTATGTTCTGACCTTACTGACGCTGATACCCATGGGGTTTCTGATGGCCGCCGCTACCGTTGTGGGAGCCTACATGGAAAAGAAATGGGATATCCGTCAGCAGGCATTTTCCAATCTGTCGGATTTTGCGCAGGAGAGCTTCTCCGGTATTGCGGTAATCAAGGCTTTCGTAAAGGAAGCCAAGGAGCTGATGGCCTTTCGGAAGCTGAACAATGCCAATGAGGAAGCCAATATGGATCACACCAAGGCCTCCGTGCTTCTGCGGATTCTGGTGACGCTGTTTGTGGAAAGCGTGGTCTGCGTCATTGTGGGCTACGGCGGCTATCTTGTGTATCAGGGAAAGTTTGATGCGGGCCAGCTTCTGGAATTTATCGGCTACTTTAATGCTGTGGTTTGGCCCATCATGGCCGTTTCCGAGCTGATCGACATGACCTCCCGTGGCAAAGCCTCGCTCAAACGGCTGGGAGAGCTTCTGGATGCACCGATCGATGTAAAAGATCGGGAAAATGTAAAGATTCCTGCCGAGATCCATGGGGATATCGAGTTCAGAGATATCACCTTCCGCTACCCGGACGGGGAAGACGATGTGCTCAGCAACATCTCCTTTACCATCCATGCCGGTGAAAATGTGGGTCTGGTGGGAAAAACCGGCTCCGGCAAGACCACGCTGGTGGATCTGATCCTCCGGCTCTATAATGTGCCGGACGGCACGATCTTCATCGACGGGCAGGATGTCAACGACATTGCGATCCGCTCCGTGCGGGAAAACTGTGCCTATGTGCCGCAGGATAACTTCCTGTTTTCCGACACCATTGAAAATAACATTGCCTTCGGCGTGGAGGACGGCAGACAGGAGAACATCGCCGAGGCCGCCCGCCTTGCGGATGTGGATGACAATATTCGGCAGTTCAGCCATGGCTACGACACGGTGCTGGGCGAGCGGGGCGTGACGGTTTCCGGCGGTCAGAAACAGCGGATTTCCATTGCCAGAGCCCTGCTGAAGGATGCTCCCATCCTGATTCTGGACGACAGCGTTTCCGCCGTGGACACCAAAACGGAGTCCAATATTCTTGCCAATCTGCGCACTACCCGTGAGGGAAAGACCACTATTTTGATTGCCCACCGAATTTCCACCATTAAGAGCATGGATAAGATCCTCTTTGTGGAAGATGGCCGTCTGGCGGCAGTGGGACCCCATACCGAGCTTTATGAAACCTGCCCATCCTATCGCAAGATGGTAGATTTGCAAAAGCTGGAAGAGGAAGGAGGCGGGGAAAATGCATGAGTATGTGCCTGTTTTGATCGTAGGGGCCATTATCGGCGTGCTTACCGGTGTGTTCCTCCTTGCCTATGTGCTGCTCAAAAAGAAAACCGAGCATCTGGCAGATAAAGAGCGCACCATGTCCGACGGTGAAATCATCCGGAGGCTTGTGAAGTACGCAAAGCCTTACTACGGGAAATTTGCGCTGGTGTTTGTGGTTATGCTGTTTTCCATCGGCTATGACCTTGTTTCCCCGTTGCTGATCGGACATATCCAGTCCACGATCAAAGACCCCTTTGAAATGAGCTATCTGTTCAAGCTGGTGGCAATTTATGCGGGAGTGCTGGTGATTTCCCTGATCTGCTCCTATTTTCAGGCCATGATCCTGCAAAAATACGGGCAGAAGATCCTGTCCCAGATCCGGCTGGATGTATTTACCCATATCGAACAGCTTTCCCATGAACAGCTGAGCCAGATCCCCGTGGGGAAACTGGTGACCCGTGTCACCAATGACCCCAACTCCATTTCCTTTATGTTTACCAATATCATGGTGACACTGGCGAAAAACACGCTGGTGGTGGTAGGCGTTCTGATGGCTATGCTGATGCTCAACTATGTGCTGACGCTGATGGTTTTGTGCTTTGTGCCCTTTGTGGTGCTGTTTACTGTGATTTTCCGTCAGTTTTCCCGCCGGGCACACCGGGCGGTCAGCACCGCTACCACGGATATCAACACCTATCTGTCGGAAAATCTCTCCGGCATCAAGGTGACCCAGATTTTTAATCAGGAACAGCAGAAAATGGATGATTTTCTGGTGCGGAGCAAGAAACTGGAAAAAGCAAAGTATCAGCGAACCTTTGTTTTCGGCGTTTTCCGCCCCATGATCTATATGCTCTATATCAGCTCCACCATGTGCCTGTTTTATCTGGGCGCCAAGGGATATATCGAGGATACCGCCTTTATGGGGCAGACCATTACGGGCAGTGTGGTGGTTTCCTTCTATATGTATATCTCCCGGTTCTTTAACCCCATACAGACGTTGGCAGAGCAGTTCGATATGCTCCAGCGATCCTTTGCTTCGGCGGAAAAGATTTTCACCATTCTGGATATGCCGCTGGAGCTAAAGGATGATCCCGATGCCATAGAGCTGGAGGAGATTCGCGGCGAAATTGAATTCAAAGATGTGTGGTTTGCCTACAATCCCGGCGAATGGGTGCTGAAGGGAGTTTCCTTCCATGTGCTGCCCAAGCAGAATGTGGCGTTTGTTGGCTCCACCGGCTCCGGCAAGACCACCATTTTGTCCCTCATCTGCCGCAATTACGACATTCAGAAGGGACAGATCCTCATTGACGGCATTGACATCCGTAAGATCAAGACAGCATCTCTGCGCCGGCACTTTGGCCAGATGCTTCAGGATGTGTTCCTGTTCTCAGGGGATATCCGCAGCAACATTGTTCTGCGTAAGGAGAATGTCACCGATGAGGAAGTGATGGAGGCCTGCCGCTATGTGAATGCCGACAGCTTCATCAACAAGCTGGAAAACGGCCTCGACGAGGTGGTTCGTGAGCGGGGCAACAACTTCTCCGTGGGTCAGCGGCAGCTTTTGAGCTTCGCCCGTACCATTATCCACCATCCCTCGGTGATGATTCTGGACGAGGCCACCGCCAATATCGACACGGAGACGGAGCTGCTGATTCAGGATTCTCTGGAAAAAATGAAGAACATCGGCACCATGCTGATCGTTGCGCACCGGCTGTCCACCGTGCAGCACGCTGACAATATTATCGTGCTGTCCCACGGCAAGATCGTGGAGCAGGGCAGCCACCAGCAGCTCCTGCACCAAAAGGGCAGGTATTACAGCCTTTACACCCTCCAATATCATAAACAGCAGCTCCAAAACAGCTGAATTAAGCCCCCGCTCTCAGCAATGCGGGGGCTTATTTGGGAAAAACGAGGAAAAAGCAAGAGAAATGCGTAAACAATTGTGAAATGTGCGCAAAAATCTATTGCAATCTGAAAAAACATTTGATACAATTACGAGACGGACTGAAAGGGGACGCACAATGGCAAAGCTCTATTTCAAGTACGGTGCCATGGGCTCGAGCAAAACCGCTCAGGCACTGATTACAAAGTATAACTACGAGGAAAAAAATATGCAGGTCTGGCTGATCAAACCCAGCGCAGACACCCGGGATGGTGCACAGATCCTCCGGAGCCGCATCGGTCTGGAAGCCCGTGTGGATGTGATAGATCCTGAGGAAAACATTCTGAAACGGTTTGAGGAGAGCAAAAAGGGCTGCTGCGATGTGATTATTGTGGACGAGTGCCAGTTCCTCACACCCATGCAGATTGACCAGCTGCATGCCATTGTGGATGATTACGATGTGCCGACCATCTGCTTTGGCCTGCGCACAGATTTCAAAACGCAGCTGTTTCCCGGAAGTCGTCGCCTGATGGAGGTAGCGGACACCATTCAGGAAATCAAAACCATCTGTGACTGCGGCGCAAAGGCAACGGTGAATGCCCGAATCGATTCTCAGGGGCATATTATTACCGAGGGCGCACAGGTGGTGCTTGGCGGAAATGACAGCTACATCGCCATGTGCCATAAATGTTATGTAAACGGCATCCGGGAGCGTAAGGTGATTGCGCTTCACGGCTCAAAATAAAAAGGAGAGTTAATTATGGAACTATCTGAAATGCTTGCAAAATGTGACCACACTCTGCTGAAACAGACTGCTACCTGGGAGGATATTAAGGGCATCTGTGACGACGGCATGAAATATCATGTGGCATCCGTCTGCATTCCTGCCTGCTTTGTAAAACAGGCAAAGGCGTATGCAGGTGACCGGCTCCCGATCTGTACTGTGATTGGCTTCCCCAACGGCTACGACACCACCGCAGCCAAATGCTTCATGGCTTCCGATGCTGTGGACAACGGCGCGGATGAGGTGGATATGGTCATCAATATCGGCTGGGTCAAGGAAGGCAACTACGATGCCGTCCGGGAAGAGATTGCCGCAGTCAAGGCTGCCTGCAAGGGCAAGCTCCTGAAGGTCATCATTGAAACCTGCCTGCTGACGGACGATGAGAAGATCGCCATGTGCAAGGTCGTGTCCGATTCCGGTGCCGACTATATCAAGACTTCTACCGGCTTCTCCACCGCCGGAGCAACCTTCCACGATGTGGAGATATTTGCAAAGTATGTAGCACCCCATGTGAAGATCAAGGCCGCCGGCGGCATTTCCAGTCTGGATGATGCACAGAAGTTCATTGAGCTGGGCGCATCCCGTCTGGGCACTTCCCGTGTGGTGAAGCTGGCTAAGGCACTGGAGGCCGGCCGGGAAGCAGAAAACGACGGCAGCTATTAAGCCTGCCAAATCAATAAAGGAGAATTTACTATGCTGAGTACACCTACCCCTCATAACAGCGCAAAGCTGGGTGATTTCGGTAAGACCGTTCTGATGCCCGGTGATCCTCTGCGTGCAAAATTTATTGCGGAAACTTTCTTTGAAAGCCCCGTCCTTGTGAACAATGTCCGTGGCGTACAGGGCTACACCGGATACTATAAGGGCGTGAAGGTGTCCGTCATGGCTTCCGGTATGGGCATGCCCGCAATCGGCATCTACTCTCACGAGCTTTACAACGGCTACGGTGTGGAGAACATCATCCGTGTCGGTTCTGCCGGCGCCCTGCAGGAGAACATCAACCTCTACGATCTGGTTATCGGTCAGGGTGCCTGCACCGATTCCAATTTCGCACATCAGTTCCACTTCCCCGGAACCTTTGCCCCCATTGCTTCCTGGGAACTGGTTTCTGAAGCCGTAAAGGCTGCTGAGGCTAACGGTGCCCGGTACCATGTGGGCAACATCAACTCCTCCGATGCCTTCTACGGCGACCACGAAGGTGTTCCCGAAGGCCTTGACAGCGTGTACGCCCTCAAGAAGATGGGCGTCATGGCAGTTGAGATGGAAGCGGCTGCCCTTTATATGAACGCCGCCCGCTACGGCAAGCGTGCCCTGTGCATCTGCACAATTTCCGACCACATTATCAAGGGTGATGCAACCACTGCTGAGGAACGGCAAAATTCCTTCACTACCATGATGAAGGTAGCGCTGGATGTTGCCGTTGCCATGGAAAACCGCTAATATATGAACGGGGGAGGGCACAAGCCCTCCCTTATTATCCCTATCACAATGAGGTGAAATGATTATGAAACGCGTATTTTTGATTGTTTTGGACTCCTGCGGTATCGGTGAGCTGCCGGATGCAGCAAAGTTCGGTGACTACAATGTGAATACCCTGAAGGCCTGTTCCACTTCCGCGGAACTGAATATTCCCAACATGATAAATGCCGGCATCGGTATGATTTCCGATGAGGAATTCCTGCCCCGGGTAGAACATCCCACCGGTGCCTACGGCAAGCTGGCAGAGGCTTCCATGGGCAAGGACACGACCATCGGTCACTGGGAAATTGCGGGTATCGTATCTGCGGAGCCCATGCCCACCTATCCCAACGGCTTCCCCGAGGAAGTGCTGAAGCCCTTCCGGGAGCAGACCGGCAGAGGCATTCTTGCCAATGCTCCCTGGTCCGGCACCGCTGTCATTGAAAAATTCGGCGAAGAGCACATGAAGACCGGCGACCTGATTGTCTATACCTCCGCCGACTCGGTGTTCCAGATTGCCGCTCACGAAGATGTGGTTCCGCCGGAGGAGCTGTATCGATATTGCCGCATTGCAAGAAATATTCTGCAGGGCAAGCACGGCGTAGGCCGTGTCATCGCCCGTCCCTTCATCGGCACCCCCGGCAGCTTTACCCGTACCTCCAACCGCCATGACTTCTCTTTGGAGCCGCCCAAGGCTACCATTATGGATGCCGTGAAGGCTGCGGGTCTGGATTCCATCGCTGTCGGCAAGATTTTTGATATCTTTGCCGGACGGGGAACCACTGAGCATGTGTACAATCAGTCCAACACCGACGGAATGAACCACACGCTGCACTATGCCGATCGGGATTTTCACGGCCTGTGCTTTGTAAACCTTGTGGACTTTGATATGCTCTACGGTCACCGCCGTGACATCGACGGCTATGCCAGAGCGCTGAATGAGTTTGACCAGTTCCTGCCCAAGCTGATGGCCAAACTGGGCCCCGATGATGTGGTGATGATCACCGCCGACCACGGCTGCGATCCCTCCTACACCGCTACCACCGACCATACCCGTGAGTATGTGCCCCTGCTGGTGCTGGGTGAGTCTGTGAAGCCCGGCAGCATCGGCACCCGTGCCTGCTTTGCAGACATTGCTGCCACCATTGCGCAGCTCCTGGGGGTAGAACTGGAGACTCCCGGCAAGAGCTTTGCCGATCAGATCCTTTCAGGAGGAAATGGGCTATGACTTCTGAGAAATTGATGGAAATGGCCGTGGAGGCCATGCGCCACGCCTATTCCCCTTATTCGGGATTTAAGGTGGGGGCGGCAGTGCTTTGCGCTGACGGCTCTGTTTATCAGGGCTGCAATATTGAAAATGCTGCTTTTGGCCCCTCTGTCTGCGCCGAGCGCACAGCAATTTTTAAGGCTGTCTATGACGGACACAGGGACTTTACCGCCATTGCCGTCTGCGGCGGCAAGGATGGAGAAATTTCCGGTTTCTTCCCTCCCTGCGGCGTGTGCCGTCAGGTCATGCGGGAATTCTGCGAGGATGATTTTATGATCTACATGGTGGGCCCCAACGGCACCCATGAGGAAATGACCCTCGCGCAGCTGCTGCCCTGTTCTTTCAGCGCCAAAAAGCACATGCAGTAAGGGAATATCTCTCCCCAAGGGGCTTTGTTCTCGGAACACACTGCAAAAATAACTTTTTCTCAAAAAAGAGTTGATTTGTTCACACTTCTATGAGAGAATAGCAAAGGTTATAAACTATTAAGCACCAAATTATTTGGAGGAATGAAACATGAAAAAGATGCTGGCATTGCTGCTGGCTTGTCTGACCGTCGTTGGCCTGTTTGCAGGCTGTGCGGGCGGCAACAACGCAGAAACCACCACCCCGACCACCAATACTGAGCCCACCAAGCCTGCCGACCCCAAGGAAAAGCTGCAGATTGCTATGATCGAGGATGAAGATACCACTGCACATGCCGAAATCAACAAGACTGTTCGGGAAGCTGTGCAGAAGTGGACTGAGGAAAAGGACGCTAAGCTGGCTACCTATAAGCTGGCGGGAGAAAACAATGTCCGCCGCAAGGAAACTCTGCGTACCGCTATCGTAAACGGTGCCAATGTGGTTGTGGTTGCAGGCAGCAGCTACGCTTCCGTGGTTCTGGATCTGGCCGGCGAGTTTTCCAATGTGAAGTTCGTGGCTGTGGAAGTTTCCGATGACGCTATTCTGAAGGCAGCTGTGACTGCTGTGGGCGAAATCTACGACGGTAACCCCGATAACTGGGATATCAAGAAGTATGCCGATTATGAGAACCTTACCCGCGTTGCCGACATCAAGGAGATGGAAGGCAAGCTGGCAAGCTTCCTGGAGGGCGACAAAAAGGACTAAACTCCAATGAAAAGAACGGGCAAATGCCCGTTCTTTTTTGTTTGTATCAAGAAAACCAACGGCGGTGCCGGTGGTAAATAAAAATACTTTCGTATATGAAAAAGCCCCCGGCAATACCATGGAAGTGGTTTGTCCACCGCATTACTAAGCTAGAAGATCAGTTTGCAATGCAAAAATGCAGTATGCCATCATTTCCTGAGATTGTGCAAAGAGGCTCTTTGATAGCGGTGAGAAAAAGGAAATTGCAGTTGCATTTTGCGGAGGATGCTTTATAATGAAATCAAAATACGGGGAAGGAGAACCTTATGGCAGATTTTACAAAAAAGGCGATCCGCAGTGCTTTTATCAAGCTTCTGAATGAAAAGCCGTTGAAGCAGATTTCTGTCCGGGATATTGTGGACGAGTGCGGCATTAACCGCAATACATTTTACTACCATTTTCAGGATATTCCCCAGCTGCTGGAGAGTATTGCCCGTGAAGATGCGAACAGAATCGTACTGGAAAATCCGGAAATCCATTCCATTGAGGAATGTCTTGATGCCATTGTGAGTTTTTCTCTGGAAAACCGCCGGGCGGTGCTGCATATTTTTCGGTCGGTAAATCGGGATATTTTCGAACAGTACCAGTGGAGGGTATGCGAATACGCTGTTACCACCTTTATAGACGGAATTCCTGAGAGTAAAGAGCTTTCGGCGGAGGATCGGGATGTGATCATTACTTATGTGAAGTGCGTGTGCTTTGGGCTGGTGATGAATTGGCTGGAAAACGGGCTTCAGGAGGATGTGCGCAGCTTTGTCCATCGGATGTGCCAGCTGAAGCAGGGCGAACTGCTGGAAATGATCCACCGGTGCATACAATAAGTCCTTAAAAGAAAACAGTCACACCGACGCAAGGCGGTGTCACCGTTTTTTGTGATTTGTTATCCGCTCAGCTTATCGTAAGCACAGAGGTGTTACTTGTTCTTGATGGCAGCCTGCGCTTCCATACAAATTTTAAGACACATAAGTGTTGATAAAATATAATAGGTGCGCAAAATACTTGAGTGTTAACTAATACGGTGAGGAGAATGCTTGATGGATCATACGCAAGATTCCGGAGTGCTTTTATTTTTTGAAAATGAAACCGGTAACGGACAGATTCTGGCTTATGAAGTTTTCCCCGGAATCCTGCTCAGTTACAGTTAACTTTTATCTGGAACGGTGTGAGTCCGCCTACGCAAAGCAGTCCTTTTGACAAAGAAAGCAAACATAGAAAAAACCGCCGTGTGTGGTTTATATCATACACGGCAGTTTTCTGTGCTGAGCGCGACGGCGTAACGGAATGCGGCAGAGGAAATTTCTTCTGCTGCCTTTCGGTTTATATGCTATAATTACATTCAACATATCGGAATATATCGAACAGACAAAAGTAAGGAGGAAAGATAATGAAGATTCATGATATTCACACGGAACAGAACAATGTAGTTCTTCTGCTTCATCCCATGCTGGCCACCGCACAGATGATGCAGGAACTCCTGGCAGAGCCTATGGGAAACACCTTTCGATATATCATTCCTGACTTTTCCGGGCACGGAGAAGCATCAGACACTGATTATGAAAGTGCCTCAAAAGAGGCTCAGCAGCTTTCGGCATATATCAAGGAGCAGAATATCCGCGAAATTCAGCTGGCATTCGGAGCATCTATGGGTGCAGCGGTTTTAATGGAGCTGCTGCATGACCCTGATATACAGATCAATCGGCTCTTCTTTGAAGGGGCCAGCATGCACACCAACGCCAGCTTCCAGAATTTCATGATGAAGCGTATTATGCTGGCAAAACATCGTATAGCGCAACGAAAGCCAGAGATCTCAGTAAAGAAGATGGCCCAGCTTTACGGCGAAAAGGTTAAACAAATCATGGCAAGTCAGATGATTGGAATATCTGAAAACAGTCTTGTAAATGTAGTCCATGACTGTGCCCATGTCAATCTCCCGACACTCAGCGCAGAGCAACAGAAAAACACGATCTTTGCCTATGGAGAAAAGGATGACGATCTGAAGCTTGCGAAAAAGGTTTGTCCTTGCAAATTTCCACAAGCCAAACTCGTGGTGTGGCCGGGCAGAGGCCATTGTACCTATATTACAGAAGCCCCTGCTCAGTATGCAGCCATGCTCAAGGCTTATATGAGTGGAGAAGAAATTTAATCATAGTTTGAACTTGATCCGTTAGAGAAATATTCCGGAAAATGTGCTGGTCAACGAT
>JAHHRX010000002.1 GCA_020025545.1 Oscillospiraceae bacterium
CGTCGAGATCAAACTTCGTAATTCGGTGCATTGTGCTCTGAGAGCTGACAAAGTCAAGGAAATGGTATCGCTCCGCCTCAACCCAGCCTTTGTTGGAAAACTTAAAATCGAACTGCACAATAATGCCGTTCAGCCAGTTATCATGTCCTGCACCGCGCTCGCTCTGGGCAAGCGCCGTAATGCCGTTTGTAAGTTCCTCGTTGAGGGATTCGGTATCAATTGACATAGGAAACTTGGCTCGCCGAATACTGCCCCTCAGTCCAAATACCTTCGCATGTGAAACACAACTGCAGTCATCCACGATATATACATCACTATCGAGCAGGCCCTTCTGATAGCCGGCATCGTGTCCTGCCGAAAATCCGGCATTGTATGCTTCTTCTACTGACATGTATTTACTCATAATTCCTCCTGTTTTTGGAACTCATTAGGAGAACCGTGCAACCGTAAGGACGAGATCCGAAAACCTTTTGGCAAAACGCTTCCTTATGCAATGTACGCAAAAAGGGTACGCCCTGTTTACATTGATATCGTCTTATTTTTTGCCGGAGTCCATGGTCTTTTCAATCTTCTCAAGCGCCGCTTTCATAGCGTTGTAGGTTTCCTCAGAAACCTTGTGGATAAAATTGCACTCGTAGCCCTCCATGGCCTCCCGAATCCGCAGAAGCCGCATTCCGCTGCCGTCCTCATTGGGCTTCTCGGCAAAAACCGGAACATAAGAATAATTGGTGATTTTCGCCTTGCCGGTGGCAGCGTCCTTGGTGATCTCAAGATCCAGAATCACGGAATAGTTTGTTCCGGCTTTTTCTGCATTTCCCAAGAAATCCCCCAGAGAATATGCAACGAATGTTCCATTTTCCGGGTCAAACTCCATTTTCTGCACATAATGGGAATGGGTGCCGATGATGGCGTCCACTCCCTCCTCCTGCATGATCCGGGTGATTTTCTCCTGCGTGGTGCTGATCTGCTGGTTATATTCACTGCCCCAGTGAACCAAGGCAATGGTAATATCGGGCTTAGCGGCTTCTGCCGCCTGAAGCACCCTACGGATACCGTCGGCATCCACCTTCTGATAAGTGCTGTTGTAGTCCTTATACAGCAGGTTCACGCAGTGTTCACTGCCTGCGGGAAGCCCCATGCCGTCCATGCCCTTGGTAAATCCCACAAACGCAACACGCACCCCGTGCACATCCCACATAACATAGCCCCCGGATTTCTCGAAAGCCTCATTGCTGGGATAAGCGCCCAGAGGCTCAAGTCCCTGATCCCGAAGGGTCTGCAGGGATGCCTGCAAGCCGAGGATGCCTTGGGAAATGGAATGGGAATTTGCCATCTGAACCATATCCACACCCAGTTTTCTGAGGCTGCCGATCAGCTCCGTGGGAGCGGCGTTGGGCTGGTCACCGTAGAGGATCCCCTCCAGATTCACCGCCGCTACATCCGCATCGGCAAAAACGGGCAGCACATCCTGAAAAACAGCCGTATAGTCAAGGCCGTTTTCTCCTTTACCTGCGGCAACGGTAACCGGAGTCACATTCACATCGCCGCCGGCGACAAAATGAATGACCGTATTCCCTTGGGCATCTGTGGCTGCCGGACCGGTCTGGGGCAAACCGGTTTGGGCGGGCGGCACATTCGTCTGGGGTGCATCCGCAGACTGTGGCTCCCGGGGAGCGATCCATCCCAGCTTCACCGCCATCACCAGCGACACACACAGAACCAGACATACCGCGGCAATCAGCACGATGATGTTCAGCCGCCGCTTTCGCTTCATGCGCTCTTTCCGCTGTTCCATCCGCTGCTGGCGGCGTTTATTGAATTCTTCGTTGTCAAAGGCCATACTGCGCCCTCCGTTTCTGGTAATCGTGATTTATTTTACACCATTTGCTTCTGTTTCACAACCCCTGTCAGGAAGAACCTGAGGAAAACTTAAAAAAAGGGAGCGGCAAGCCGCTCCCTTTGCCTATATATTTCCCCAGCGGGAAAAATTACATATCGAAGGGCTCCATGGACAGAACCGGGTGACCTACATTGCCCAGGAACTCCAGCAGCTGCTCGGGATCCTCCGTGCAGACGGTCTCGTCGGCTACCATGTCGGTAAAGTTCTCCACGCCGTACAGCTCCAAAGCGGTAGCATCCAGACGCTCGCGAACCTGATCCTTCAGTTCCTTGGGCATCCAAACGATACGGCCGGGGCCGCCTTCCGCTGCGATGAACTTCTTGGAGGAGATGAACTGCTTGCCGTGGCCCATAAAGCCGGGGGTCTGAACGCCGCCGCCGGTCATGGAAGCCATTTCGGAGAAGCTCATGCCCAGAGGTGTCATGCCGGCATGCTCACGGCAGGTGATCACAACACCCATGGAGCAGGGCTCCACGCCGCAGATACACTCGAAGCAGCCGCAGGAGGTCATGGGATCCTGGAACAGGGAGTACAGAGTAACATGCTCCAGAGCACCGTGAGAATACTTGCAGACAGCCTCGTCAACATCCTCAAAGCGGCCCAGCTTCTCATCGATGCAGCGCTCCTTGGGAACGATCTGGCAGGGACCCTCAGGATCCAGCTCATTGGTGGCCTTGGCATCCAGCCAAGACACGGCACCGCAAAGACCCAGACGCTCGGGCGTAACGATACACACATGGCTGGGGGAGAATGCCTGACAGAGGATACAGGTGTAGTAAACAGGCACGGACTCGTCGGTCATGGATTTCAGACGGTCGTCACGCTTGTTGAACACTTCGTTGCACTGCGCACGCAGATCCTTGTTCATCTCGGCATCCACAACGATCTTGACTTCGCACTTATCGACAACAGCCTCAAAGTCGCTCTTGAGCTTCGCGTACAGCACTTCGCCCAGATGACGGAACTTGAAGCCTGCCTCAAAGTCAGCCTTGCTGATACGGATACGGATCATGTCACGCTGACCGGTGTGCATAACGCCCTCGATGCAGTTGAGCCAGGAGTGGAACTTACGCTCCATAACGGACTCAAAGTCAGGCTGCATAGCCTTGCCTGCCACATACACGGTGTAGCTGAGGGAAATCTTGGAACCTACGGGGATCTCCTCGATTTCGGGGCCTACAACCGTGATTCTGTGATCTTCGATTTCGGAAGGCTCAACAGTACGAACCAGCTCGAAGCAGTCCACACGGGAGCCGTCCACTTCCACTTGCATATCGCCCCGGCGGATGATTTCGCCTTCAAATGCGGTAGCAAAGGAAACGGGAATATCGATCTTGGTGATCTTCAGCTTGATGTCCCGGGCCTCCAGAGAGGTTGCGTTCCACTTGGAGGTGTCCAGCTGCTGGATCAGGCTCTTGGGAACACGGAACATATTCTCGGTCTCGTTGGAAATAACGGGGAAGCCCAGGCAGATAGCGCCTGCGCCGTAGGAAACGATCTCGTCGGACAGGGGCTTGTAAGCATTCACAAATGCACGGATACGATCCATGGTATACTTGGAGAGCGCCTTGAAGTCGCCGGGGGTGATGTTGCCGAAGATCAGCGCAGCACGCAGAGCAACGGAAACCACATGGATGACAGACTGCATCTCATAGCCCAGAGGCACAACACGGACATTCTCGCCGGTCTTCATGCCTGCATCGTGGACATGCTTGATGCAGTCGCCGGTGAGGGAAACCAGAATACCCTGATTCTGGTAGGACTTGACCAGCTCAACGGTCTCAGCGGGATCTTCCGCGCCGCCGATGATAACAGCTACGCCGGGGATATCGCCGGTAACCAGGGGAACACCCAGATTACGAACGAAAGCGTCGGTCAGGTGACCCATTTCCGGCTCGGTGTAGGGCTCAGCGCCATGCAGGTACTTAAGAGCCTCCAAAAATTCCGCACACAGAGCGGAAGCAATGCCGGACTCAAAGGCATCATACAGGCGGTTGTTCCGGGTCATCTTCTCCTTGATGGTAGCCATAGCGGCCTTCATCTCGCCCAGATTGGTGATCTTAACGCCGGTCACTGCGTAGTAGCAGGGCAGGCTGTAGGCAGTGCCGGGGAAGGACACAGCCTCGGCTTCGCCGTAGGTGGCAATAGCCTCATCAATGGCGGCTACGGTACGAGCGTAGTTATAATCGTTACCGCCAAAAACTCTTTCAAATAGTGTCACGGTATTTCCTCCTAAATATCATCACGATCAAGGATCGCCTTAATTTTCCGGATTTCTTCGATTGCCGTGGGGCTGAAGTCGTAAGGGGATTTTCCCTGTCGATCCGCATCGATCACTTCCGCATTGTAGTGGATGCATCCCAGAAGATCCTCTGCCGGGATGGTGCTGCGGATGAAAGCCTCGTCCTGCTCATCACGCACCTTATTGGCCACCACACGCACACGCTTCACTCCCAGATCTGCAGCCAGCCGCTTCACATTGCGGTAAGTCTGGACGGAGCGGGCACCGGGCTCGATCACCACAATAAACTGATCCATATTGGCTGCCGTACCTCTTCCGAGGTGCTCCAGTCCTGCCTCCATGTCCATGACCACCACATCGTCCTTGCGATAGGTGAGGGTGCTGAGGATGGCCTTGAGCATCACATGCTCCGGACAAACACATCCGCTGCCGCCCACATCCACGGTTCCCATCACCAGCAGCTTGACGCCGTTGATATCCTTGGAAAACTTTTCGGGGATGTCCGCTACATAAGGGTTCAGCTTAAAGAAGCGGTTCGCTTCGTTGGCACCGGTGCGTTCTTCCACCAGCGTACGCATTTTGGAAATGGGGATGATCTCATCGACTTGCTCTTGGCTGAGGCCCAGCGCCAGACCCAGATTGGCATCCGGGTCCACATCCGCAGCCAGAACGGTGCGGCCTTCATCGGCGTAAAGTCTTGCCAGAGTGGAGGCAAGGGTGGTTTTTCCGACGCCGCCCTTGCCGGTAATCGCAACTTTCATGGGAAAAGGACCTCTTTTTCTTAGATTCCCAGAGCGGCACGCTTGGCCTCGATGCACTCCAGCATCTTATCGCCCAGACTGTCAATATCGGTATCGACAACGAACTTCGCCTCAACCCAATCATTGATGCCATGTTCGCCCTGCAGCAGCTCAGTAACCTCGCTGGAGCCCTTGGAGTAAGGATCGACACCCAGGAAGGTCTCAATACCGGTGGCAACAACATAGTTACCGATGGAAACGGCCTTCTCACTCATCCATTCGGGAGCGCAGCCAACCAGAGGAATCTGGGAGATGTTGATGCCCCAGTCCTTGGCAATATCGGAAGCCAGAACCATCATACGGGAGATATCCACGCAGGAGCCCATGTGCAGCACGGGAGGAATATTTGCCAGCTCGCAGACTCTCTTAAGACCTGCGCCGCAGTATTCCTTAGCCTTCTCGGGGTCCATCAGACCTGCCTTGGCCGCAGCCTGAGCGGAACAGCCGGAAACGATGATGATAACATCATTTTCCAGCAGCTTCTTCATCAGACCGATGTGCGCAGCATCCTGGCGAACCTTGGGGTTGTTACAGCCGACAAAAGCCGCAGCACCACGGAGAACGCCGGAATGGATACACTCAATGAGAGGCTTGGTCGTGCCGAACTCGTCAACCTGAGAGTTGGCAACCGTATCGAGAACCTTCTTGATGGCTTCCACAGAGTAGCCGACGCGGGCATTCTGCTTCTGAGCGGGGATGTTCACCAGATCCCAGTTACGGTTCTGGTAGTTCTCAATAGCCATCTTCACGATAGCCTTTGCCTTCTCGCCTGCGGACTCCACATCAAACTGGATGAATTCGGAGTCGGGCATACGGGCAATGGGGGAAGTGGTGATGAACTTGGTGTGGAAACACTTGCTGAGGGGTCCGAGAGCCGGGAAGATACACTGAATATCTACAACAATGGCCTCGCAGGCGCCGGTAAGTACCACATTTTCCTGATTCAGGAAGTTACCTGCCATGGGAATACCGTGACGCATGGCAACCTCGTTGGAGGTGCAGCAGACACCGGCAACATTGATGCCCTTGGCACCGAAGCTCTTAGCCAGAGCGATCATTTCCGGGTCCTGTGCGTAATGAACAACCATCTCAGACAGGGAGGGATCATGTCCATGGATGATGATATTGACCATATCCTTCTCCATAACGCCGATATTGGCGGTGGTGTCAACCGGCTTAGGAGTACCGAACATGACATCGGAGAATTCTGTACCCATCATGGAGCCGCCCCAACCGTCAGAGAGGCCTGCACGGAGGGACTGACGGATCAGCGCCTCAGCCAGAGAAGAACAGCCCATGTGGGTCATGTGCATAGCTGTGGCAACCTCTCTGTCGATAGCACGGGGAGTAATACCGGCTGCATCCCACAGATCCTGTGTATGCTGAGGAGGACGCTTTGCAAATTTCTGAGTTCCGAAGGGAATACCATATTCCATCAGGCCAACCTCTGCCATTTCGTGAGCCAGATCGTAGATATCCTTGCCTTCGGTCTCCACGCCCCACTCCTTAGCAATGCGGATCAGCTTTTCCGGATCCTTGATCTGGTAGTTACCGTCAGGGCTGGTCTGGTGCAGGGTGTGCATGATTTCACGGCCATGGTCAGAGTGTGCTGCGGTACCGCCAACGGTAAAACGCAGATAGTTACGGGCGACGATGCCGTGGACATCGCAGCCGCAGATGCCTCTGGGGCTCTTGGGGGTAATGCGGCAGGGGCCCATAGAGCAAATACGGCAGCAGGTACCTGCCTCGCCAAATCCGCAATGGGGGGTCTGATTCTTGACCCGCTGCTGCCAGGTGTCAGCGCCCACCTTCTTGCCGTTTTCCAGCAGAGAGTTGGTGACAGCTTCCATCTCCTCGACAGTAGTTAAAGTTGCCCAATCCTTCAAAGTGATTTCCTCCTAAAACTTGAATATCAAAACAACGCACTCCCGCTGTACAAGAGTGCATAGTATATCGATAATATTTTACATATTACGTTATTAAATGTCAATTGTGGAAACGCCCATTTCTACCTGAATTTTCCATCCCCCTCAGGGGGATTCTTGGAAAATGTTACAACTGCGGGATTTTTTCCGTAAAAAACGCAACTCTTTCAGAAATCCGGTATAAATCCCCTGTCCGCCGCTTCGGCTTCCTGCGTAAATCCTTCCAGATCGTTGAGGTACATCCAGCTGAGAACCGCGTCATATTCTTCGTCTGTGATCCTCCGGTCAAAGGGCGCAGGCAATCCCCCCATAGGGGTATACTGCCGCATGAGACTCACCAGAACTTCCCCGGGGGCAAAGGTTTCGCCGATCCAGTCCAGAACTTTGAGAGAGTTCTCCACACACCCCGGCAAAATCAGATGCCGAATGATGACGCCCTTTTTGAGCCGCTGGCCCTCCCATTGCGGGGCGCCCACCTGCCGCACCATCTCCCGGATAGCGCAGGCCGCTACGCCGAAATAATCCCCGGCATCGGAAAGGTTCCGTCCCAGCGCCACATCCGCATATTTGAGATCCGGCAAATAAATATCGACCTTTCCCTCTAATTGCCGCAAAGTCTCCACCCGCTCATAGCCGCCGCAGTTATAGACCACCGGCACCTCAGGTTTTGGGGTCAGCGCCGGCAAAATGGTAGGCAGAAAATGTGTGGGTGTCACAAGATCGATGTTTTCCGCCCCCTGCGCCATCAGCTCCTCCATGATCTGCCGCAGCTGTGCGGAATCCGTGGGTTTTCCCACAGGGCCGCCGCTGATGGCGCTGTTCTGGCAGTAGCGGCATCCCAGAGTACAGCCGCCGAAAAATATGGCGCCGCTGCCGCCGTTTCCCGCCAGCACCGGCTCCTCCCACTTGTGAAGCATGGTTTTTGCCACCAGCGCCACATCCGGGCATCCGCAAAATCCCCGCTGTCCTGCGGTGCGATCCACGCCGCAGCATCGGGGACACAGGTTGCAGTTTACATAATCCATAGTGTTTTCCTCCGTTCTGACCCTATCATATCAGTTTTCATTGGTTTTTCAACCCTCCCTTTACCTGGGCGGATTTTTATGGTATGATAAAGTATCTGAAATTACCGGAAAAATCCGGGGAGGAGCCAGTATGCTAAGCAAAAATCAGATTTATGAGGCCGTGATCTGCGACTACACCACTGAAGGTCAGGGCATTGCAAAAATAGAGGGCTGCGCTGTATTTATCCCCAACGCCATTGTGGGAGAAAAGTGTCTGGTGCGGATTGAAAAGGCGCAGAAAACCTGGGCAGCCGGAAAAATCACGCAGATTTTGGAGCGTTCCCCCCATCGGCAGAACCGCCCCTGTCCCGTGGCCAAGCTCTGCGGCGGCTGTGATTTTCACCACATGGACTATGCCGAGGAAGCGCGGCTGAAAGCAGAGCGGGTTCGCTGCTGCTTAAACCGCATCGGCGGCGAAGATCTGGAAAGTCTGCCCATTCTGGAAGCTCCGGACTGGCACAGCTACCGGAACAAAGCCCAGTATCCGGTGTCCACGGAAAAAGGGAAAGCCTACGCCGGATTTTTCCGCAGAGGCACCCACAGCGTTGTGGAAAATCAGCGGTGTCTTATTTTGCCGGAGGAAACCGATGCTGTCAAGGATGCCGTTATAGATTATGTAAACCAGTATGGCGTACCCGTATACGATGAGCTGTCCCATACGGGGCTTCTGCGGCATATTTATGTCCGCCGGGGGGCAGTTTCCCGGCAGATTCTTGTCTGCCTTGCGGTAAACGGCCGCAAGCTGCCCCATGTGCCGGAGCTTGTGGGGCGGCTGCAAAAGATCCCGGGCTTTTTGACTCTGGTGCTCTCCGTCAACACCAAAAAGGGCAACGCTGTGCTGGGGGATGAATTCATCACCCTTTACGGCCCGGGCTATATTGAGGACACCCTCTGCGGACTGAATTTCCGGCTGTCCCCCCGTTCTTTCTATCAGGTGAACCACCATCAGGCCCAGCGGCTCTATGAAGCCGCCATCCGTCAGGCAGAGATCACCAAGGCAGACACGGTGCTGGATCTTTACTGCGGTGTGGGCACCATCACCCTCGCCATGGCTTCTGCCGCAGGGCAGGTCATCGGCGTGGAGGTGATTCCTCAGGCAGTGGAGGACGCCAAGGACAACGCCAGACGCAACGGCATCGAAAATGCGGAATTTTTCTGCGGCGATGCCGGACAGGCAGCGCTGGAGCTGGAAAAGCAGGGCAGAAATATGGATGTGGCCGTGGTCGATCCCCCTCGGAAGGGCTTAAATGCCGACTGCATTGAGGCGCTCGCCCGGATGCACCCCCGTCGAATCGTGTATGTTTCCTGCGATCCGGCAACTCTTGCCCGGGATGTGAAGCTCCTGAAGGAGCGGGGCTACCGGCTCAAAAATGCCCTTGCCGCCGATCTTTTTCCCCGCTGCGCCCATGTGGAAAGCATAGTGACCCTTGTTGCGGAATAAAATATGCAAAAAATGCCCGGATTTCTCCGGGCATTTTTATGGTACTGTAAACACAAACCCGGGTGCATTCCCATCAGGAACGCACCCGGGTGTTTTCTTTTGAGCTTTTTCCGGTGATCCTTAGCCACTCACCGTAGATAATAAATCAGCAGGCATATCAGTGCCAGCGCCAGATAGGCACATCCGGAAATCACCAAATCTGCGCAGGGCTTGTCCTTGCGGTGTTTTCTCTCCCGATAGGCAATGAAGTCCTCGCCCCGGCGCTCCATGCTTTGTGCCGCAGGAAATGCGGTATAAAATGCCGTGGAAGCGCCATAGGTGATCATATCAAAAGCGCCCTGATTTTTGCAGAACCGCAGTCCGCCGGTACCCAGCAGCAGGCCACCTGCCACAAAGCAGCCGTCGCAAAGCCGCTGGCTGAGGGAATAATCCATCCCACGGTTTGCAAAGATCACAACTCCGGCAATCACAGCGCCCAGCACAAAATCGGTGATGCGTGTTTTTGTTCCGTCCTTCATGGCTTACTTCAGCATTTTCTGATACTGCTCAAACTCTGCATCGTTGCACTGAACAAAGTGTCCCGGTGCGACTTCCCGGAAGCTGGGCTTATCCACAGAATAATCATGGGCAGCCAGCGGATTGTAAACAATACGCTTTCTGTTCTTCTCGTAGATGGGGTCCGGCAGGGGAATGGCGGACAGAAGAGACCGGGTATAGGGATGGAGCGGATTGCGGAACAGTTCATCGGAAGATGCCAGCTCAACCATCTTGCCGTAGTACATAACGCCGATTCGGTCGGAGAAGTACTTAACGACGGACAGGTCATGGGCAATGAACAAAATGGTAAGGCCGAACTTTTCACGCAGCTCATTCAGCAGGTTAATGACCTGCGCCTGAACAGAAACGTCCAGAGCGGAAACAGGCTCGTCCGCAATAATGAGCTCCGGGTTCATAATAATGGAACGGGCCACGCCGATTCTCTGGCGCTGACCGCCGGAAAACTCGTGGGGGTAGCGGCCTGCATGCTCACGAACCAGACCAACCAGCTCCAGCATTTCATAGACCTTTTCGTCAATGACCTTCTTATCCCGCTCGCCCTGAATCACCAGACCCTCGGAGATGATCTCCTTAACGGTCATACGGGGGTCAAGAGAGGCAATGGGATCCTGAAAGATCATCTGGATCTGGGTCACCAGCTTAGTCTTTTTTGCCTTGCGCAGTTCGTTTTTATACTCAGCGGTGAGCGTTTCCTTTTCCTTGCCCTGTGCCTTTTCCAGCAGGGGCTGGTATTTTGCATTCAACTCTGCCACACGCTGTCTGGAATATTCCTTGTCGCAGTTTTTCTGATCGTGCATGGCTTCCGCCATGAGCTTCTTCTGCTGCGCAATGGTTTCTTCCATCTGAGCCTTCAGCTCTGCTGCCTTTTCGGGATGTGCCTTGGATTCCTTTTCATAGTTTTCCTTGGCCTCAGCAATCGCCTTCTGATAGGTGAGCTTACCGGCTGCAATGCGGACACCCTTAAAGTAGATATCACCGCCGGTAATGTTGTAGAGCTTAATGATGGAGCGGCCTGTTGTGGTTTTACCGCAGCCGGACTCGCCTACGAGGCCGAAGACCTCGCCGCGCTTGATTTCAAAGCTGACATCGTCAACTGCCTTGTTGCTGCCAAAATACTGGCACAGGTGCTCTACTCGCAGCAGGGTTTCATCATTATTATTCGGCATGGTCTTCACCTCTCTTCTTCTCCATTCTGGCAATGCGTTCCCGGATGACCTTGGGCATTTCAACCTTCGGTGCGTCCGGATGGAGCAGCCAGGTAGCTGCATAGTGGCTGTCGGTGATCTTAAACATAGGCGGCTGCTTCTCAAAATCGATCTGCATCGCGTATTTGTTTCTGGGTGCAAATGCGTCACCAACAGGCGGGTAAATCATATTGGGGGGTGTACCGGGGATGGCATCCAGCTTATCGTTGGTGTCAAGATCCGGCATGGAGGACAGCAGTGCCCAAGTGTAGGGATGGGCAGCATGGTAGAAAATATCATCTACGGTGCCGTATTCCACGATCTTACCGGCATACATAACAGCCACACGGTCTGCCATGTTTGCCACAACTCCCAGATCATGGGTGATAAAGATAACGGACAGCTGGCGTTCCTTCTTCAGATTGTTAATCAGCTCCAGAATCTGGGACTGAATGGTAACATCCAATGCGGTGGTAGGCTCGTCACAGATCAGAATATCTGGGTTTGCCGCCAGCGCAATTGCAATCACGATACGCTGACGCATACCGCCGGAGAACTCAAAGGGATACTGATTGTAGCGCTTGTGCGGCTCGGCGATACCAACCTCGGTCATAAGGCGGATTGCACGCTCCTTAGCGGTGCGGCGGGTAACCTTTTCCACCACGCCGGAGGCGTTTTCCATCAGATAGTCGATAGAATCAACGGTTTCCTCATCATAGTTGCGCTGATCGGCAGAAGCCAGCAGCTGCTCATAATGCCCAATCATACGGTTGATGACATTAACAATATTCTGCTTCACCAGCTCCTGATCCACAACAGCAGCGGCGGCAACCTCCCAATCGGGTTTCTTGCCCTTTGCTACCAGACGGTCATGCTTAGCCTTGTCCTTATTATAGGCCCGTATTGCCATAGCGTTCTTATGGATGGCGCCAAAGTAGATGCCAACCTCGCTCTTGATGCTGGGTGCAAAGGTATAGGAGAGGCCGTCCTTGACGATTGCCAGAGGATCGACGGCAGCTGCAACAGCCTGAGCCATTTCCTTGGATGCCGCCACAACCTCTTTCTTGTCGAGCTTTTCCTTCTGGAACACCGGCAGGTTGGAACGCAGGGTTTCCACTGCGGTGCGCATATTGTCATAAGACACGCGGGCAGTATACTCACGGGCAGCCTTTGCCTTAGCAATAAAGGACATCATGAAATTATCGTCCAGATACTTGCGCAGGTAGTCATTCAGCTGATCAACAGGCATATCCGGCAGGGGCTTGTCGCTGAAGGTCAGATAGTAGCCCATACGGAAGAAGTTGGGAACGGGCTTCTGGACAGCTTCCTTGGCAATGTCACGGATGCGGTACAGGGTAGCAATCAGCTCCTGATAATCCCCCTTCTTCTGGCCGAGCTTATACTGGGGAAGCACACTCTCAGAAAGGCGCTTCATCTCCTCTGCATGTGTCTTTACCACATACTCGCTGACGGAATACTGAGCCAGCTTTGCAATGTCGTCCAGACGGTCGGTAGCATCCTTAGCGGCTTTCTTCTCCAGCTCGAAGCCCACCGTGTCGATCATGGGAATGACTTCCTTGGCGGCATCAAACGCATTGTTGTACTCGGCCTGCAGCTTGGTGTGCTTGAATTCGAACTTATCGAACTGCTTGCACATGGTGTTGATTTCAGCCGCCTTGGCGCTGTCGCCCTTGGCATTGGCCTCGATCATAGCCTTGTTGAGGTTCTTAAGGTAGGTATTGAAATTATCACGGCTTTCCCGCTGTCTGGCCTTGCCCTTGAGGATCATGGCCTCAGTCAGCTGCTTGCCGATCTTAACAATGGGGTTCAGGCTGGACATGGGATCCTGAAAGATCATGGCAATTTTATCGCCGCGGATCTTATGGAACTCATCTTCGGAAATTTTAAGCAGATCCTTGCCGTCATAGATGATCTCGCCGGACTCGGTGATTGCATTGGCAGCCTGAATGCCCAGAATTGCCTTGGAAGTAACGGACTTACCGGAGCCGGATTCGCCCACAATGGCGAGGGTCTCACCTTTCGCCAGATCAAAATTAATACCACGCACTGCCTGAACCTTACCGTCATTGGTACGGAAGGAAATGCGGAGATTTTTCACTTGCAGTTTTGTTTCCATCAATCTTCGACTCCTCTCGTAGACGGGTTAAAGGCATCACGCAGACCGTTGCCAAACAGGTTAAAGCAAATCATCAGCAAGGCAATGAACAGGCTGGGCCAGAACAGTGCATGAGGTGCCTGTACAACAGCCGCGTTGCCCTGACTCAGCAGAGTACCAATGGTAGTGCCGGCAAAATCGGTCAGGTTAACAATGCCAAGATAGGTCATGGAAGTCTCGGAATTGATGGTGCCGGGAATAATCAGAGCACAGCTCGTGATAATGGTGCCAATTGCGTTGGGGAAAATATGCTTGAACATCAGACGGCTGTCGGATGCGCCCAGAGTACGGGCAGCCATGACAAATTCCTGACTCTTGAAGCGGTAGAACTGCTTACGGGTCAGGGCAGCCATTCCGATCCAGCCTGTCAGCACGAAGGCAAACAGGAACGAGGGCACAATACCCACTTTCTGTGCCAGATGCAGCTGGAACAGTGTTGCCACGACAATAAAGGGGATGCCGGAAAGGATATCGCAGATACGGTCCAGGAACATATCCACCCAGCCGCCGTAGTAGCCCTGAACAGCGCCGTAAACCGCACCGATGGTGAGGTTAATAACGGAAACCACCAGAGCAAACAGCAGAGAGAACCGTGCGCCGATACCAATGGCGGTAAAGAGGTCCTGACCCATGGTGTTTGTACCAAACACATACATAGGCTCGTGTCCGTTCAAATACCAGTAATAGTTATAGTAGTTGACCCGGCACTGGACGGAGCCGGACTTGGATACAGAGTAAATATAGTCACCATTGTCTCCGGGGATCCGCTGGGAATGGTAAGGGCTGCCCTCGATGGCCTTGTTGGTAGAGTAAACAGGCACGAAATTGCCGTCCTTGTCCAGCTTGGCAGCACCCTTGCTGTCAACCTCATACCAGATGTTTGCATTGCCGTCGGCAATTGCTTCATCGACATAGGGGTAGATAACCTGAATACCGGTTTCGTCCTGCCATGCCTGAATTCTCTCAAACTCGTCGTGAGAAAAAACGCTGTATACAATACCCTTTTCGTAGTAATAGTTAACGTTAAGCGTATGGTAGTATTTCGTTACCAGCTGGCCGCGCTCCTTCACCGTGGTACTGGTTGTACCCAGCACTTTGATAATAGGATCATAACCGGTTTCCTGTGCAATGCCTTTGAGTGCATTGACAGAGGCTTCATTCAAACTCGGGCGCTTTACGCCGCCGTCCATAATGCCGAGGCCCAGCTTGGAAATACCGTGGACATAGGCAGGGGCATTGGTATAGCGCTTATCCTTGTCTGTAATTTGATAAGGCGTAATAACAGGAGCCACAATGGCAAAGATAATCAAAAACAGCAAAATCCATGCTGCAACCACAGAGGATTTGTTCTTGCTGAAACGGAGCATGGCATCGGCAAAGAAGCTTCTTGCCTTGGTTTCAAATTTCTGATCGTGCAGGTGCGCATCCATCTGGACAAACTTAAATTTCTCCTGCGGGATATGTTCAAATTCTTTATTATTCATCATTTCTTCGACCCCATTCTGATACGAGGATCAATAAAGCCGTAGCTGATATCGACCACAAGGCTGGCTGCCAAACCAATGGCAGTGTAGAAGCAGGTGACCAGCATAAAGATGGGATAGTCCTGTGCATTGATTGCAGCCAGGGTCAGTCCGCCTACGCCGGGAATGGCGAAGATCTTTTCAATGATCAGGCTGCCTCCGAGGACACCGATAAACTGACCAAAGATAGCCGGAACAACAACAACGAGGCAGTTTTTCAGTGCATGGCGCACCGTTGCCTGCGCCTTCGTCAGGCCCTTGGTCCGTGCCAGAAGCATAAACTCACTGGTCAGGACCTCCGTCAGCTCCGCACGAGTGGTTCTCGTAAATCCGGCAATTACGCTGAAGGACAGCGAAAGCACAGCCGGAAGCATACTGACGAACATTGCAGGGCTGAACCAGTCCGTACCCGGTTTCATCAGGAACGGGAACCAGCCCAGCTTATAGCTGAGGAAATACTGGATCAGGAAGGCATATACAAAGTTGGGAACAGAGATAACCACCATGGTAAGGGTGGAAATGGTGTAGTCGATCCAGGTGTTCTTTTTCAGAGCAGCAAAAATGCCCAGACCGATGCCCAACGGAATACTCAAAATTATAGAATAGAAGTTAACGATAACGGTAGCAGGAACCTTGGAAAAGAAGATGTCAGTAACATTCTGACCGCTGTACAGCACATCACTGACGCCCCAGTCAAACTTTGTGACGACATTTTTCAGGAAAATGCCAAACTGAACCATATAGGGTTTATTATAGCCCAAAGCCTCCCGTCGTGCCTCAATGATTGCAGCATGAGGATCTCCGGGGGGCAGAATCGTAGGCGGAAGCATACGAATCAGTATAAAGCACATGCAGGTAATGATTAAGAATACCAGCAGCATGTACAAAATTCTTTGTGAAATGTACTTAAACATGACAAACCTCCTACGGACAAAAAACTCCCCGCAGGGGTCGCATCTGCCCAATGTGCCCTCAAAGACAGCCTTTTCTCTCTCTAAGGGAAAGTGTGGTATCAATTAAGAAACGCGGAAACTGTAGCAGGGGATAACCCCCTGCTACAGTACGCAACTTGGGAACGCTGAGCCATCAAACATATGTCTCAGCAACTCGGGGAAATTTTAGTACTTGAGCTCTCCGCCCTGCTCATTGACGTAGTTAGTCCATTCTGCGTCATTGTAGTTGTACTTCAGGTAGGCAATACCGCCGCGCTTCATGATGGGATTGTATTCCTTAACAACGTAGTATGCCTTCTGGCTCAGCAGGGTCATACCTGCATTCTGCAGCATGGGCAGATAGTTGTAGGTATTCAGAATCGCGCCTTCGATAGCTGCCAGAATATCCAGACGGCTTTCGATATCAACCTGGCCCTCGCCGAAGTTGTAATCCTTGCCGTCAACATTAACGGTTTTACCGTTCAGAGCATCGGACCACTTGTTCAGAGGCATGGTGACATCGGTCTTCTTTCCGTCAACAGGAACATTGACTGTCAGCTCAACAGCTGCGGAATTGAACCATGCTGCGTCATACTGGTAAGCAGGATCGGTATACAGCCGAGTCAGGCTGAAGGGGTTCAGCAGGGAGCCCTGCCAGCCGGCCAGAACAGTGTCAGCCATACCGGTCTTGATCTTCTTATCCCAGTCATTGCCGTAAGGAGCAGACTTAACGAACTTAATCTTGCCATCGAACGGTGTACCGACGGTAACTTCGTTTACCTTCTCGTTGAGGTAGTCAACAGTTTTGGTCATAAAGTCGCTGTCAGTGCTGATGCAGTACTCAATGGTAACAACCTGATCGGACTTGCCGTCCTTATCGTTATCGGTGATGTAGCCGGCAGCCAGAGCATCTTCAAAGGCCTTGGCGTACAGTTCCTTAGCAGCAGCGGGGTCATAACCGGTGATGGACTTAACAGCCTCGTCCAGAGAAGAGAACTTGGAAACATCTACGCTGTAGAAGTCACACAGAACCTTCTTGGCCTGATCGGTGTCACGGTAACGGGCGCCGGTATCGGGGTCATAGATGTAAGGAGTACCGATGATGCCGTAGCCGCCGGAACGAGCCGGGGAAGTGGTAGCTGCAAACAGCTCCTTATCATAAGTAACGGCAATGGCCTTGCGGAAGTTCAGCAGGGTCATGGTTTCCAGATCGGTGGTCTTCTTGTCGAACTTGGGATCTGCCTCACGCTTTGCAATTGCATCCTTATTGCCATTGAGGATCAGGAAGAACAGAGTCTCCTGAGGAGATGCAAATGCATACTCGGAATTACGGTAGCTTGCGAAATCCTCGGCCTGCAGACCGTAGGTCATCAGCTGGCCCTTCAGGAACATCAGCTTCTGAGTAGCAGCCTCAGGAACCTTCTGAGCGTCGATTGCAGTGGTCTGGTACATGGTGTAGGTCTTACCGTCCTGAGGATCCTTGTAGACATGCTTACCGTCGGTATAGCCGTACCACTTGTCGTTGCGCTCAAAACGCATAGCCTTATCGCTCTGGAAGGAAGTCAGCTTATAGGGGCCATAGGAAAGGGTGGTCTCTACGCTGGTGCAGTAATTGGAAGTATAAACGCCGTCGCTTTCCTTGATAGTGGACTTGTAGAGCTCAGGCTCCACCAGCCAGGGGCTGCCCAGGCTGTACAGCAGGTTGAAGCCTGCCAGAGACTGGCCCAGAACCAGAGTGATCTGGTAGTCGCCGCTCTTGTAAAGACCCACATTTTCAAACTTTGCGTCAGAAGGATAGGTGTAGTTGAGAGAAACCTCATCGGGAATAAAGCTCTTAGCCTGCTCCTCGGTCTGACCCATCACCTGGCAGGCCTTCAAGAAGAACTCACAGGTGTCCTTAACGCTCAGGGGCAGTTCAACAGGGCCGGCGTCATCCTCAGGCTTGATGCAGAAGCCTTCCTTCTTAACGGGTTCGCCGGACTTCCAGGGGTACTTCTCGAAGTCATACTGAGCACCGAAGGAGTATTTCCAGTCGACGAAACCATGTGCATCGGGATAGGCATCGATAACAGCCTGCAGATCAGCAGCACCGGTGTTGGCCTTGACATTGTTCAGGGACAGGGGCTTGGTGTGACCGGCGTTAGCATACATCTCAGCACCGGCAATCACAAACTGGCCGGTGTAACGGTCAACTGCACGGTAGTTGTCCAGCTTGGGATCCAGGAGGATCTTCATGGACTCTACATAAGTATCTGCATTGATGGGAGTACCATTTTCCCAGCAGGCGTTCTTATTAAGGTCAATGGTGTAAGCAAAGCCCTTGGTTGCAGATTCGGGAATCTTGAACTCAGGATGATCCTTCTTGACCTGCTCGGTAACATCCACAGGGAAGTCGGCAGCCATCTCAGGAATGATCTTGTAGCCCGTGTAGGGATCCTTGCCTTCAACCGGGTTGAGCTCATCATTATAGATGAAGGAATACAGACCGGTGGTGATAAAATCCATAGGATAATTATCATCGGTGGTTCTGTAAGTGCAAAGATTCCAGTTGGAAGGCATTGTAACCAAACCTTCGTTGTAGGTGTAGGAGGCGTTCTTCTGGTCATCAGGGCCTTCTGTGGCAGGCTCATCGCTGGAGTTACAGCCGGCGAAGATGCCCATAACCATAAGGAGCGCCAAAGTTAGTGCTAATAACTTTTTCATTTTTTGTTCCTCCTTGCATTTTAAAATTTACTCATGGCATTCATTTTTACCCTTAAAAGCATGAATAAATTTAGTAATATTCTACTATCCACAGGGAAAAAAGTCAATTATTTTTTATTTTTTTATGCATAGTGTTCAAGTTAAATATATGTTTTCGCTTTGTTTTCGGTGGAATTGACGGCAAATTCCCGATTTTCCAGTTTTTTCATGCTACGGACAACCGTCTTTGGTGCAAAATACAATCTTCTAAAACAGCAATTTGATTGTTTCAAAAACAGGCTATTTTGGTTTTTCAGACTTTCAGAATCCGCGAGCTGTGTACAAAATACAGAAACAAGTGTTTCCCTGCCGCACACTATTTTTATCAAAACACCGCAAAATTCCCATGCTTGGGTCTTGATTGCAGACTTTTCTTTGGGTGATTTTCAGTGGCTTGCTGCCTGATTTCCAGTTTGGCTCCCACCGTCTTTTTTCCACCGGCAAGCAGGCGCATATACATTATATATGCTGCCGCCGGCCAGTTAAGACCTGCTGTGCCCCTTCTTTTACTTTTCCTTTTTACGGCTGTTTCTTCCAAAATATGAAATTATTTTTAAAAATTCTATTTACATTCTCTTTTTTTTCGTGTATGATATGGGCGAACAGAGTAGGAATCCCGCGTGAAGTGCTGCCAAAATGGGGAGTTGTCTGGCAGACGAAGGACTTCGTTCCGCGATGGGGTTACCGCACCCGCTGTTGCATATGGGATTTGCCTCCTTTATGTAGCAACGTTACTCGGTCGGGCGATTGGTCGGCTGTTATACGCTGCCTTTCCCTCTATGACTGAAAAATGCTCCCTGACGGCTTTTCCGTCAGGGTTTTTGTTTTTCAGCGCCGGGAATGCAGAAAACTGGGTCACCAACGCTGCAAAAAAGGAGGATTTATTGATATGTACAGAAAACACACTAGCGACAATCTCTATCCCCATCCTTTCTCCAAGGCCTACTGGCGTGACGCTGCCGGCGAAATGAAGGATGTCCGGATACTGGTAATCGCCGCTCTTTTGACGGCATTGCGCATCGCACTGAAGCCTGCTACCATCTATCTGGCTCCCCAGCTGGGTATTTCTGCCGCCATGCTGGCAAATGCTCTGGGCGCCATGATCTTCGGACCTGTTGTGGCCATCCCTACCGCCATTATTTCCGATACCGTCGGCTTCATGCTGTTCCCCACCGGCGACTATTTTCTGCCCTTCATGCTGACAGAGATCGCCAGCTCCGTAATCTACGCCCTGCTTCTCTACCGGACAAAGCTCTCTGCATGGCGCGTGGTGGTGGCTCGGTTCTGCATCTGCTTCTTGGTGAATGTTGTTTTGCAGACCTTGCTGTTCTCCTGGCAGTATATGTACCTGGGCAACCCCGAAGCTGCCAAAAAGCAGATCACCGGCATTTTCACCGTGGCCCGTATTTTTAAGAATCTGGCATTTTTCCCCATTGAATCCGTGGTTGTCACCCTGTTTTTGAAGGTGCTGCTGCCTGTGGTTCGCCGCGCCCGTCTGATCTATGACACGGAAGCCACTTTGAAATTCACCGCCCGGCAGGTTGCCGCTCTGGTTTGTCTGTTTGTGCTGGGCTCCGGCAGCGCAGTTGCCTATCTCAACTACCGTTACGGTTCTCAGGGCACCTCACGCTCCGCTGACTATACCAAAGAAGAGCGTGTGGAAATGAACAAGTCCATGAAGGATCTGGTTTTGGGAAAAACCGATGAATGGGACGATCAGAAGGTTTTCTGCGTAGTAGACAGCGCCTACCGCGGTCTTTTTGAGAAGGAAACCGACTACACTGTAGCGGTTTATGTGCTGGACGAGAAAGCATTTGCCGCCGGTCAGGCAGTGGATGCCGAATACACCGAGGATACCCTCTGGGGATACTCCAAGAGCGGCCCCAAGAAGGACAAGTACCACTCCCTTGTGAAGGTTGCCAGCGCCACCTTTACCAAAAACGAAAAGAGCGGCGAAGTCACCGATTTTAAGGTGTCTCCCGTAAAAGACAAATAAGCATTTCCCGGAGGCAGATCCCCCTGCCTCCGGTTTTTTTGCAGATTCCCTTTGACAGTTCCAAGCTTTATAGGTATAATGCAGATATAAAGTATATAAGGAGCGAATCACCATGCATATCCATCACGATCATGTGGGCGAAAACCCCCACACACATGCGCACACACACGCCGACGGCACTGTGCATACCCACGAGCATACGCACGAGCATGCCCACGAGCATTCTCATGATTGCAGCGGCAGCTGTGCAGGCTGCGCCGGCACCTGTGAGCACACCCCCATGGAAGAACTGACCGCTCTCATGAAATACATGGTTGGCCATAACGCCGCCCACGCAAGAGAGCTGGCAGAGCTGGCTTCCCAGCTGGAAAAGGCGGGAAATCATGTTGCATACGAGCAGGTCATGGCTGCCGTTTCCGATTTTGAGAAGGGCAACCTGCGCCTCAGCGCTGTGCTGAGCAGTTTACAGTAAGGAGATCTTTTATTATGTGTCTTTCCACCGTTTATAGGAATACCCGCAGTGACGACGCCATCATTATGAAAAATGTCATGCGGATCGACATGAAGGACGACTGCATTGTCCTGACGGACCTGATGGAGCGGAGCATTTCCGTAAAGGGTCAGCTGGTGAGCGCCAATCTGGTCGACGGTTTTGTGATCGTGAAAGAAGACGCCTGCGCATAAGCAAAACTTCCGGGCATTCCGCCCGGAAGTTTTTTACTGTCAAAATTCGGGGGCTGCCTTGCATTTTCCTGTTTTTCATGGTAAAATTGCAGGATAACATAACATCAAAAGGAGGTACTGCCGTGCGGCGGTTTATCTTGATTTTGCTTTGCTGTCTGATGCTGACTACGGCAGTTTCTGCTGCCGGTTCCGTAACGGATCTCAAAAGCGACAGCGTTTTTTCCTCCAACGGCACCTGCGATTTTTCTTTGACTGTGACGCTGCAGCTGGACAGCGAGACTTCCAATCTCCAGTTCCCCCTGCCGGAGGCAGCCCGGGACATCACAGTAAACGGCGGCAGCGCAAAAACCGCCCGGCGGAATTCTCTGCGCTGGGTGGATCTCTCCAAAAGCATTGGCGGCATCGGCACGCAGACTTTCCAGCTGCGGTATTCTCTGCCGGATGCCGTCACCAAGCAGCGCAGCGGCAAGCTGCTGCTGACCGTGCCGCTGCTGTCCGGGTTCTCATTTCCCATTGAGCAGATGCATTTTTCCATCACCCTGCCCGCAGAAGTGGAATCCCAGCCGAAATTCACCAGCACATACCACACGGAGTCCATTGAATCCCTCATGGACTGTACCGTGGAAGGCAATGTGATTTCCGGCAGCTTTCGGGAGTCTCTCAAGGATCAGGAAAGCATCACCATGACCTTGGAGGTCACAGAAAGTATGTTTCCGCAGCCGGTGACAAAGCAATGGTCACTGAGCTTTGACGATATTGCCATGGGGCTGTGCGCCCTGCTGGCACTTGCCTACTGGCTGGTATTTCTCCGGAGCGCTCCCGCCAGAGGCAGCCGCAAAGCACAGGAGCCTGTCGGTCTTTCCGCCGGTGAAGTGGGCTGCCGTCTCACGGGGCAGGGCGTGGATTTCACCATGATGGTCCTGTCCTGGGCACAGATGGGTTACCTGCTGATTCAGCAGGAGGACAGCGGCAGAGTGCTTCTGCATAAGCGGATGGATATGGGCAACGAGCGCAGTGAATTTGAGTGCCGTTTCTTTAAGAATCTTTTCGGCGGCCGCCGGATCGTAGACGGCACAGGCTTCCACTATGCCCGTCTGGCCAGAAAGGCCGCACGCTATGTGCCCAACGCCCGGAGTTACTATCGCACCGGATCCGGTAATTCCAAGGTTTTCCGGGCTATTTCGGCCGGAATCGGTCTTTTCGGCGGCATTTCCATGGCTTACGCCTTTGCGGCGGATACCTTCTGGCAGATTTTTCTGTCCATCACATTGGGTGCCGCCGGATATGCCACCGCATGGCTCATTCAGTCCTGCTGCTATACCTTCCACCTGCGCAGCCGCCGGCATTGGCTCACCGCCGCCGTGTGCAGCGTTCTGTGGATTTTCTTCAGCGCCCGGGCAGGGGAGTGGAATGTGGCAGTTTTCGTGATCCTCACCCAGATTCTGGCAGGATTTGCCGGAGCCTACGGCGGGCGGCGCACAGATGCAGGCAAGCAGCTTCAGTCGGATCTGCTGGGGCTTCGGAAATATATGCTCACCGCCCCCGTCAAAGAATTGCAGCAAAACCTCACCCTCAATCCCGATTACTTCTACCGTCTGGCGCCCTATGCCATGGCACTGCATGCAGACAGAGGCTTTGCCCGGCGGTTTGGAAACCGTAAGCTCCCGCAATGCACCTACCTCACCACGGGTATGGACGGCCACATGACCGCCCGGGAATGGAACCAGCTTCTGCGGGAAACGGTAGCTGCTCTGGACGAGCGCCAGAAGCGTTCCCTGCTGGAGCGCATCACCGGGAGATAACAAATAAGCAGCAAAAGCGAGTGAAACAGGCGTTTCACTCGCTTTTTTGTTTGTCCGAAATGATTGGGTTTCAGAAAGGCATAAAATACGGCCATCCCCTAAGGGATGGCCGTATCTTTATAAGGATTTAGATGCTTCTGCGCTTATTGGAATTGAGCAAAGCCACAGCTGCACAGGCAACGCCTGCAACAGAAGCCATAGCTACGGTGAGCCACAGCATCATACGGCTGTTGTCGCCGGTCTTGGGAGGCTCGGGCTTCACATCGGGATCGGGAGTGGGGGTCTCAGGATTCTCGGGAGTGGGGTTCTCGGGATCGGGATTCTCGGGATCGGGGTTCTCGGGATCGGGATTCTCGGGATCGGGATTCTCAGGATCGGGATTCTCAGGATCGGGATTCTCGGGATCGGGGTTCTCGGGATCGGGGTTAGGATTCGGAGCGGGCTTGGCAGTCAGTCCGTCAATAGCAGCCGCGAGCTTTTCAGCAGCTGCGTCCACTGTGGCCTGATCCTTCTGGGTGAGGGTTTCGTCTGCCAGGATAGCCTTAGCAGCCTCCAGAGCATTCTGGAAAGCCTCTACGCTCTCGGCAGTGTAACCGGTCAGATCCTTACCCTCAGCCTCGGCAATCGCCTGCTCCAGCAGAGTCTTGTCGGCGGGCTTGTCAGCAGGCTTTTCAGCTACCAGACCCTCCACAGCCTTGTTCATAGCCTCAACGGCAGCATTCATGGTTTCCTTTGCAACAGGCTCGCCCAGAGCATTGTCCTTCAGCAAAGCCTCTACTGCGGCAATTGCCTGATTGAGTGCTTCCACACTCTCGGCAGTGTAGCCGCCCTTAGCGGCAGCAGCCTTCGCTGCCTCCACCTGTTCCGGGATGCCATAGATGTTGAGTGCTACAAAACGATCGCCTGCGGTGTTGATCTCGTTGAGGTAGATGCCGTTGTCATAGGTAATCCGGAAGGCAGTTACGCCCTTGAGATGGCCTGCAGAATAGACACGGCAGCCCTTATTGCTTTGCGCGGCATCGAAATTCAGCAGGGTCTCGCCATCTGCAGTGACGGCGTACACCTTAACACCATCCCAGTTGCCCTTTGCGTTGTACATAGTCAGGTCATTGGCCTTGATGCTCTCATAGACATTGAAAACAATTTCACCGGAGCCGGTCAGATTGACAAAGGTCATCAGATCCTTGTCACAGAGCTTATCTTCTCCCACACCGTTAACGGTTACCACAGACTTGCGGGCAGTGGAGAGGCCGTGGAACTCAGTGACCTTCAGCCAGTTGGTGCTGCGAGACTCGGTGATGGTAGCACGAATGGCCTTTGCCTGCACCAAATCAAAATCAATTGCGGTATTGCCGTTGCTGAAATCGTCGGTGTCAACGGTGCCCACAGCAATCCATTCGCCCTGAGCGTTCTGGTACTCAAACATTACCTTACCCACCAGACGGTCGCCGTCGGTAGTGGTACCGAATTCGATACGGTTGAGGGCGGTGAGGCTGTCGTAGTTCATGGTGAGGCTGGTGCCTTCAGCCTGGCTCTCCAGCCACACGAAGGTGTTAAAGTTGTGGTCAACGACATTGCGGAAGGGGTACTGGTAGGACTGATATGCATTGGCGCTGGAGGTGATAGACGACACGCTGACCACCTGTGCTGCAATGGAAATCTGATCCAGATCCACAGAGATTTCTTCATCCGTAGTGTTGGGCACACGCACATAGCGTGCCTGGGCACCTACCTGAAAATCAGTCCAGGTCTTGCCGTCCAGAGAAACCTGGGCCTTCAGATCCGTCAGACCGTTTACGGAAGCCAGCTGTGCCAGTGTCGCCAGATCGAACTGGACATAAGCGCCGGGCGCCAGAGTAACGACCTCATCGGTGGTTGCAGCAAAGGCATTACCGGTCTTGGTCAAGGTCCAGCCTTCAATATTGCTGTCAGTGAAGACAAAGGGTCCCTTGTCAGCGGGGAAGAAGTTATCGGAAGCCTGCCCGATAATGTAACGGGCAAAGGGAAGAATGTACTTATGGCCGGGGGTTACGATGTAGTTGCTCCTGGACTGGGAGGTGCCCTGACCTTCCAGGCTCTCGGTCTTGTACTTATCCAGAGAATCGATACCGTTGTAGAGGTGCACGGCATCCATCATATTCGTAAACCGCTGGCTATTTTCGCCATGGCGAGCCTGAAGGGAATGGATGATGATCTGAGCAGTATCGTTAAGACGATGCACCCAGGGGCGGATTTCCTCTTCCAGATTGGAAAGCTTCTTGTCGGAGTTGCCCTTCAGAGCAAGAATGCGCTGGCAGGCATCGACGATCTCAGTCATCTTGTCCAGAATCGGCTGATACTGAGTGGGATCGTTCTTATATGCTTCAAAGAGATTGTTGATGCCGGAGAAGTCCTGATTCTTGGAAGCATAAGTTGCGAAAACAAGCAGAGCATCCTGGAGAGCGGGATCACTGGTGTAAGTGCCAAAGGACTTTACCCAGCTTTCATAGACATTAAAGTTAGCGGTGTTCCAGGTGTAGTCCGCCACGCCGTACAGAGAAACCTTGCTGGCCTCAGCCTGATTCATGGGATTGGACAGAATACCCAGACCGTCCACCACATCCAGATCGACACCGTAGGCAGCGTCAAGACGGTTCATGTACAGCTGGTCATCGATGTTATCGTTGACAGGGTAGTTCCACCACATAACGGGCTTCTTGCCGGTATATTCCTTGATGCGATTCAGGGAATTGTTGGTAATGGCGGACCAGCAGCCGGCACCGGTCATCATCATAATAACATTGTTGCCCTCATTGTGTCTCTTGAAGGCACCCAGATTCTGCTGCAGCTGTGCATGGGTACCAAAGTCCAGACCGTAGAAGCTGGGTACGTAGAAGGTACCGCCTACACAGTCTTCTGCCTTAGCGTCTTCGGTGTTGTACTTTGCTTCCAGCCGTCGCTGAAGCTCAGCAATCATGTAGCCCTGATTTTCAGAGCCCTGCAGAGCAACGTTCAGGTTGATGTCGTCCACAAATACGCCGAACTGGCGGATGCCCAGATTGTACATGTGGTCAAACTTCTTCATAATGTCCTCGATACCCCTGTTCACGCTATTGCGGTCGGTGAAATTGATACCGTTCTGCATAGCGGGGTGGATGGACCATACAAAATTGATATTGTTGGCAGCGGCGGCGGCAGCGATATTACGCATATCATCCTGCGTCATCTGACCGAAGAAGCGCTGCTCATCGGTGATCTGGGTAGGATAGTCATCACGCCAGTTGCCCAAGTGATAGGGGTCGCCCTTGGGGCCATAGACGAAGGTATTCATCTTGTTGGCTTCCATATAATCGAAGATGCTCAGGATATCCTCGACAGTGTACACTTTGCCATAGAAACCTTCAACCACGCCACGGTACTGCATATTGGCATAGTCCTCAATGGTGGCGCAGGTCAGCTTCTGACCCTCAACCTTCTCCATAGCGGCATCCAGGGTAGCAAGTGCATAATAAACAGCATCATCGTGCTGACCCAGAATGGTTACACGGCCATTGACGTTGATGTCCATATAGTGGATATCAAACTTGTTATCCCCAGAGTTAAACAGGTCCTTGGAGTAGCCCTCGGTGTTAGCATCTACGCTGCCGCCGGAACCCTTAATACCAAGCGCAAGGTTGCACTCCTCGTAGCGATCGACCACAGTCAGCGTCACGCCGTGCTTTTTCATGATCTCCGCCACACGGTTACGGGTGATCTGGCTGACACCGGATTCGTAGTACACCTTCACATTGCCGAAGTCAATGATATCATACTTCATCTCCAGCTTTTGGGGATTGGGATTGAGATCATAGGTGTTGTTCATATCCCGCTCGGAAAGGATGCAGACAGGAATCGTATGGGTGTAGGTATTTTCACCGTAGGTGATGGTAGCAGTAAGGTTCGTCCTATGGGTAGTTTCAGGCAAGGTAACCTTCAAAGTGCCATTGTTTACGGTCAGATACTCAGAATCCTCACTCCAGGAAACCTGAGCACCGCAGCCGCTGACCAGCGGCAGAGAAACATCCTGTGTCAGTGCGCTCCACTTCTGAGCGGCATTCAGCTGCTCAACAGTCGTGTCACGGATGACATCCCAGCTGTTGTTGTATACTTCCATCTCATAAAGAGAAACGGTATCCCAGACCTCAGGGTAGTTCTCAGTAGCAATGACCCGGACATAGCGGGCAGTGACAGGTGCAAAACCGAGGGATCTGACCTCGCCGGAAGCACCGTCGGTGACATGGACAATGTCCTTCCATTCATTTGCGTTGTCGGAGTACTGCAGCCTGTAATCCTTACCGGCTGCGCGCTCCCAGAACAGCTTGACCTGATTGAAGGTCTTGGGAGAACCGAAGTCCAGCTGCAGCCACTGGGGGCCGTTTGCATCTGTCATAAGCTGACTGCCCCAGCGAGAGACATAATCGCCGTCATTGGCATTGCCGGCAAGGAAGCTGGCGTTCTCACTGCCGGAAGCGGATGCGGTTGCATCCAACGCCAGATTGACGTTTTCCGCGCCGGGCTCCTCTTTTGCAACGCCATCGAGGCCGTAGATCTCACGGACACGGGACCAGCCGGCGGGGGAGTTGTCCGCAAAGAGCAGCTTCACATAGCAGGCGCCGCCCTCATTTGCAAAGAGTACTTCGTGTACACGGATCTCTCCGTCTTCCCTGATCTGGTCGGCAGTGATGCTGGCAACAGGAGACTCGCTCCAGCTGCTGCCATCCGTGGACAGGTATACATCCACAGGCGCAGTGAGCTTGTCACCGGGGTTACCGGAAAGGATCCGCAGACCCACGGGAGCCTTATCGTACTTCACCGTCACAGACTTGCCCTTCAGGTCGGTGGTGTTGTTGATTTTGGCCATGGTGTCGACTTTGTCATCAATGGCCAGGTTCAGATCCAGGTCCTCATTGTTTTTATTAAGGGTCAGGCCCTCATGGGTAATGGAGGAACCCTTAATTGCGGCATACTCCTTCATGATGGGGTATGCGGGAGTGGACAATGTGGTACCGCCATAAGTAGCAGTAAGAGAAATGACTCCCACATCAGTAGCCTTGATCCTATAGCTGGATTCGCTGGACACCTCAGTGCCGTTAATCTTCCAGCTGTAAGTCACGCCAGCCACCAGAGCGGGGGTGGTTTTAGCATTGAGGGTCACGCCGTCCGCAGGCAGGCCGATAACGTCCAGCTTCTCCAGAGAAATATTGCTGTCAGTTCCCTCGATTTCCCGGATACGCTGCCAGCCGGCAGCTTTGCCGGTGAAGCGCACCTGTACCTCAGCAGTCTCGTAGCCGCCGAAGCTGATGGTGTGAACATAGACACCCTCGGATTCTTTGACCACCGTGGTGCCGCCGGGAGTATTGATACTGCCGGCCTTTACAAATGTACCGCCCACCTTCACAAAAATGTCGGCAGGTGCGCTGACCTCATCCGACCACTGTCCGGTCTGACCGGAAATAATTTTCATACCAGTATGGGCTTTGTTAAAATTGATTGTGATGGTCTTTCCGGACACTTCAGTGTTGTTGATCACAAAGTAAGTGTCACGCTGCCCGTCCACAGCATTGGCCACGGGCTGTCCTGACTCCTGCGGACCGTCAAATTCCGCTGTAGTGCTTCCCGCAGCGGCTGCATAGCCGATGTTAGACAGGCACAAAGCGAAGACGAGAGCGAAGGCCCAGAACTTCTTTAAAAGTTTTCGCATGCTTGCTTTCCTCCAATTCTCTTTTGTGTTAGCCTCAATAAGTACTGGTGGGTGGCCAAATGGCAAAATACCCTGCCGTTCCCGTCTGCCTTGGGCAAAAAACAGACACGGAACACAGTATATTTCGTTTCCGGACGCAGAAAAAAAGCCAAACTCCCCCGAATGCGCCTTATAGCAGCACTCACCGGGTAGAGTTTAGTTTTAGCCCATCCGGCATCCACTCGAACACACCGCACTTTAGAATCATTATATCATTCTCTTTGTAAAATACAACGAAATTTCAGTAGGCAGAGTATTCAAAATTAAGCACTTCTTCTTGTGCATAATAACAAACCGCTCAAGAAATGGGATGAAACATACGGCCACCCCCTAAGGGATGGCCGTATGTTTATAAGGATTTAGATGCTTCTGCGCTTATTGGAATTCAGCAAAGCCACAGCTGCACAGGCAACGCCTGCAACAGAAGCCATAGCCACGGTGAGCCACAGCATCATACGGCTGTTGTCGCCGGTCTTGGGAGGCTCGGGCTTCACATCGGGATCGGGAGTGGGGTTCTCAGGATCCTCGGGGTTGGGGTTCTCGGGATCGGGATCGGGGTTCTCGGGAGCAGGGTTCTCGGGATCGGGATTCTCGGGATCGGGATTCTCGGGATCGGGATTCTCGGGATTGGGATTGGGGTTAGGATTCGGAGTGGGCTTGGCGGTCAGTCCATCAATAGCAGCCGCGAGCTTTTCAGCAGCTGCGTCCACAGTGGCCTGATCCTTCTGGGTGAGGGTTTCGTCTGCCAAGATAGCCTTAGCGGCCTCCAGAGCATCCTGGAAAGCCTCTACGCTCTCGGCGGTGTAACCGGTCAGGTCGGCACCCTCTGCTCTGGTAACCAAATCCTGCAATTCAGATTTATCAACAGGCTCAATAACTTCCAGACCTTCCAGAGCCTTGGTAAGTGCGCCTTCCATGGCCTTGGCTTCGTTGGGCGTTACGACCTCGTGCGCAGCCAGAGCCTTTGCCTGATCCACCAGCTGCTGTACGCCTTCCAGAGTAGAAGGCTCATAACGGTCGGCATTCTTCAGTGCTTCTTCGAGCTTTGCAGTCAGAGCCTCAATGGTATCGGTATTGGCAGCCTCAACCAGAGCCTTGACCTCTTCTGCGTTCATAGTCTTGTTGAAAATCTTCAGTTCATCTATTGCGCCATTCAGGTAACCGCCATCTGCCATGCCGGCTTTGGCGTTAGCGCCGATACGCTTCAGGGGGCAATTGATCGCCAGATCGATATGACCCTTCTCTGCACCGTTTACATACAGGGTAGTGCCCTGCTCGTTGCTTACAAAGGTCAGATGTACCCACTGACCGATAGGTGCGGAGTAATCAAATGCAGCATCCTGAACGTTGAAAGCAGTAATACCTACCTTGCCGGTGTTTTCCCACTGATCCAGCTTGATTTCGCCTTCGTTACCGGACAAAAGCACAGCGTTGCTCTGAACGGACTCGCCGCGGTTAACCCACATAGAAGCTGTCCAGTTCTTGCCCAGATCACGGCAGTTGAGATCCACATAACCGGTGCCGCCAAACTTCAGGCCCGTACCATGGCTGCCTTCTGTCCATACCACGCCTTCACCGATGGTAAGCGTATGGTTTCCGCTGACATCTGTGGCAGTGCCGTCCCTGCCCTCGTTAAAGTTGAAGATAAGTTCCTGGTCGAATCCAAAGGCATCTGCCTGCATTTTAGCCACTTCCTCAGCGGACAGGGCACGGTTATAAACCTGCAGATCATCAATGGAACCCTTCATGTAGCCACGGTCTGACAAACCGTCCTTGTAGTTGGCACCGATACGGCTGACAGGGCCGCCGATGGTTGCATTGATACGATCCTGCTCTGCGCCGTTTACATACAGAGTGGTTCCTCCGTTAGCGCTGACAAAGGCCAGATGCACCCACTCCCCGATAGGAGCGGTATAATTAAAGGTATCGTCCCTTTGGCCGTAAGCAGTCAGGCCGACCTTGCCGGTGTTTTCCCACTGCTCCAGCTTGATTTCGCCGGCAGTGCCTGCGATCAGTGCAGCATTGCTTGCACCGGAATTTTCACGCTTGACCCACATACCAACCGTCCAATCACCGTTGATATCATCGTACTTAAGGTCTACATAGCTGTTGCCGTTAAAGACAAGGCCCTTGCCGTACTTGCCTTCGCCCCAAGCAACGCCGTTTACAAGTGTTCCCTGGAAGTTACCGGTAACATCCTTGATGGTATTGCCGGTTCCCTCATCCATGGGCATACGGAAGTTAATGGGCAATTCCCAGATCATGGTATCTTTTCTGTAGTTAATGTCCAGATTGTCCAGACGGTCGCCGTGCTGCTGGAGACGGTTCTTGTAATTATCCCAGCTGCGGGCATCCTTTTGAGACCACGCAACCTCTGCTACGCCGGGTACTCTGGGGTAGTACATATAGTCCAGATGCTCAGGCTCAGACATTGTCTCTGTCCAGATAGGAGCTTCAATACCGACAAACTGTTCTTCGGTACCGAAATCGGTGGGATCCCAGTTGTAGGCTTTATTGACAGGAATATAGCCAGCCCAATTCAAGCCCAGAGGGCAGTTCGCATCATACTGCATATCCATATAAATCAGGTTTGCAGGAGAGGCAATGTACTTGATGTCGGGAGTAGCCCGTCTGCCGGTACTATCCCAATACTGGGTAATGGTATTTTCCTTATCATCAATTACCTGATCGTAGTTCTGCCAGCCGATAGGCGTTTTATCGTATTTCTGGGCAATATCGGTCACACGGCGCACAAATTTTACATAATCATTATGGGGCGTAACCTTTGCTTCGTCACCGCCAATATGGAAGTACTTGCCGGGGCAAAGGGCAGACACCTGCTTGATAACCTCTTCGACAAAAATGTAGGTGTTCTCATTGTTGCACTCCATAGATGCCCAGCCAACATCCCAGCCCTGATAAGGCTTGGTGTTGTCGTACTTCTTATCTGCATGAGGCTTGCCGTCCGGAGTGGAGTTCAGCATCGGCATGGATACCAGTGCAGCCCATGCGTGTGCCGGCATATCAAACTCAGGAACGATTTCCACATTTCTGAGTGCGGCATAAGCCACGATATCCTTAAACTGCTCCTGGGTGTAGAAGCCGGGTCTTTCACCATTATGGGTGCAGGAGGTGGAAGCGCCGATTGTGGTCAGGGGGGTAAAATCAATTACATTGCCGTCTTTGTCCTTGACGCCGCTGTTCTTGATTTCCAGTCTCCAGCCCTGATCGTCAGCCAGGTGCATATGCAGCTTGTTGATCTTGTACTGAGACATATGGTCGATCTGACGCTTGACTTCTTCGGCACTGAAGAAGTGACGGGCCACATCCAGCTGAATACTGCGGTAGCTAAAGCGGGGCTCGTCCCGGATTTCCGCGCAGGGAGCGCTCCATTCCACGCCGGTAACTGCCTCTTCACTTTCGATCTGACCGGGCAGCATCTGACGCAGAGACTGCAGCGCGTAATAAACGCCGCCGGCATCCTTTGCAGCAATCTCAACACGCTTGGCACCGACAGACAGCGTGTAGGCTTCTTCCTTCATGGAAGCATCCAGACGAATCGCAATATCTCCGTCCTTGGCTGTGCCCTGAAGCACCGGCAGCTGATAGCCGGTGGACTTTCTGAATTCAGCCGCAACGACCTCAACGGAACTCTGAACATCCTCAGCCCCTTCGTTGGTGGTAACCACGAAACGGCTGCTATCCTGCAATGTAAACTTACCCTCTCTTTCCTGATACTCTACAGGCAGGGGGATGATTGCGCATCCGCTCTTTTCTTCAGCTGCCTTAGAGGGAACGGCCAAGCCGCCCAAAACAGAGCAGGCAACTGCTGTGCACAGCATCAGGCAAAGCGGTTTCCGAATCTTCTTAAAGATCATATGTGTTCCTTCCTTTCATAAATGAACCACATTTTTCGGGTATCCCCGAAGTATTTCTTCCCGTGCAGAGGGATCTGGATATAAAAATAAAGATAGGACACAGCCATTCCCTTTGAATGTCCGCCTATCTGTTCACACCTCCTTTTTAGCTGCCGGTTTTTTTGTCTGTCCATCCGGTCACTGTGTATTTTTTCAGATTGCGCCGATGCCGGTAAGTCGTGATAATATAGATCACCACGCAAACCGTCTTTTTCTCTAAGAAACAGGCTTGTAACACCACTGTGCTGCGTCTTCCTTATTTCAAATTGTAACTGTCTATATATGTACCATTGCATATAAAATAATAGCACCGTTATTGTGATAGGTCAACAAAAATGCAATGGATACAGTTCACAGAATCATGCACTTTAACTTGTGCAAAATAACAATACCCCCTGTGCAGGTAATTTCTGCACAGGGGGTTTCCTTGCCGTTATGATCATTTAGCGGGAAAATTCTTCCATCATAAGCTTAAATATGGGCAGGCTCCTGCGGATCTGATCGTAGCTTACGCAGTAGCAAACCCGGAAATAGCCGGGGCATCCGAAGCCGTCTCCCGGCACCACCAGAAGGTCTTTTTCCTTGGCACGGTCGGAAAATACCCGGGCATCTCCTCCGGGAGCTTTCACAAAGAGGTAAAATGCACCGTCAGGCTTCGCCGCTTCATAGCCGCATTCCAGAAGTCCTTGGTAGAGAGCACGGCGGTTTTTGTCATAAACCGCAAGATCCGGCCGCAGATGGGCGCATTTCGCAATCACCTTCTGCCAGATGCTGGGGGCGCAGACATGACCCGATGCCCGGGCGGCTCCCGCTATTGCCAGATAAAGCTCACGGCCGTCGCAGGCATCCTTCGGCACATACACATAGCCGATTCGCTCGCCCGGCAGGGACAACGACTTGGAATAGGAATAGCACACCACCGTATCCGGATAAATGAGGGGCAGGAAGGGCGTCACCACGCCGTCGTAGGTCAGTTCCCGATAGGGCTCATCCGCCACAATATAAATGGCATGACCGTATTGCTTTGCCTTTTCCGTCAGGAGCGCCGCCAAGGCCCGGAGAGTTTCCTCCGTGTACACAACACCGGAGGGATTGTTGGGGGAATTGACGATCACCGCCGCCGTGTTGGGTGTGATCCGCGCTTCCAGCGCATCCATGGGAATCTGGAAATCGGGTACATCCGGCGGCACTACCTTGAAAACACCGCCGGCAGACTCCACAAAGGGCTTATATTCCGGGAAATACGGGGCAATTGCCAAAAATTCCGCTCCCGGCACCGCCAGCGCCTTAAAAACCGCACATAGCTCCGGCGCTGCACCGCAGCCGATGAACAGCTCCTCCGGGGAAACCGCCGAGCCGTAACGGCTGTTAAGGTCATCGGCAATGGCCTTGCGGGTTTCAAAATCTCCCACGGAAGTGGTGTATCCGTGAAGCTGCTGTGGATCCATTTCCGCCAGAAGACGGTAAATTGCCTCCGTCACCTGCGGCGGAGTGGGGATAGAAGGATTTCCCAGCGAATAATCAAATACATTTTCCCTGCCGACCACCTGGGCACGGCTTCTGCCGAACTCGGAAAGCTCCCGAATACAGGAGCGATTTGCGCCCAGCAAATATGTCTGCGCATTATACATAGCTTTTGCCTCCCTTACCAATCTTGACTCAGCAGATTCTGGGACAAACGGATCATCCGGGGATCATCCAAACTGTTTTTCCAGATAACCCCGCCTGTGCCTTTTCGCAGAAGCTTCGCTTCTGCCAGCCGCCGCTTGGTCTCCCGGGCAGTACCCTCGCCGCCGTCCGCCAGCATGATTTTGGGGCCTAAAATCCGGCGGATGGATTTTGCCGCAAACGGATAATGGGTGCAGCCCAGCACCAGCGCATCGATTTTTCCCGCATACGGCGACAAAACAGGCCTCAGCAGGGCATCCGCCTCGGGAGAGTTGCCTTTCCCCGCCTCCACTAGCTCCACAAGACCGGGTGCGTGGATTTTTTCCACATCGCAGGCAGGGAAAAGCCCAATCAGGCGATTGAGCTTTTCCTCCCGCAGGGTTACATCCGTTGCCATAATTCCGACGCGTCCCTCCGGAAAGGAATCCGCCGCAACCTTCAGCGCAGGTTCGATGCCGATGACGATCAACTCCGGATAGGTGCTGCGCAGGTCATCGATGGCTGCCGCCGTTGCCGTATTGCAGGCTACCACCAGTGCTTTTATCTGGTGGCACTCCATGATCTTTTTCGCCGCCGAAAGGGCAAGCCGCCGCACCTCATCGGTGGAACGGGCACCGTAGGGGGCGTTTGCGGAATCTCCGTAGTAGACAAACTGCTCCCCGGGGAGCAGCCTGTACAGCTGCCGCAGCACGCTGATGCCCCCGACACCGGAATCAAAAACCGCAATATGATCTTCTTTGCAATACATCGTTTCACCCGCCGTCCTTGGGGCCATGCCCTTTTTTCCTTTATTTTAGCAGAAAATGCCCCGGCTTTCAATGGCTGCCGGTTTTTTTATCCCCCGGGGCGATAAAAAAGGTTCCCTCCCAATTGCGACGCAAAATAAGGAAGTAATTTGGAAAACATGGAAATCAAAAACGGAGTGTATCAAAATCGACACACTCCGCTTCTTGTTATAAAACCATCCGATAAACTGGAATTTATTCTTGACGCAGGCAAAGTTCAAGTTCGTACATACCCTCAGTGTGCTGCACGATATTTCCTGTTGGCTTAAACCCATTGCGTTCATAGAGTCGTCTGGCTCCGTCATTGGTATTGAGAATCCACAGTAAAGGTGATTGCGTGCATTTTCCAACAGCAAAAGCAAGCAATTGCGTTCCGTATCCTTTATTCTGCTCACTGGGCAAAACATAAAGATTTTCAATCAGATTGCCATAAATCGAGACAATTCCCACAGGTTTCTCGTGAATCAGCATATAGATTTGGGCCCCTTTTGCGACTTCTGATTCAAGATAGCTCTTTTGGCGTTCAGGTGTATGGATTGCAATAAACTCTGCGGAACAAACATCCTTGTGAGATTCTATCCAGCTTTCAGAATGGATGATTGCGGCCTGCATCATATCCGATTGGGTTACCAATTTAAACATATTCGTGACCTTTCAGATTCCGATTTGTGGATTTGTCATGAACTTATAATACAGGCAAGAACGGAAAGCAATACCGTTTCTCTGTATGACATTTATGGGCATACTGTTTTTACTTGGTTCCGAAGATCCGGTCGCCGGCATCGCCGAGTCCCGGCAGGATATAAGCATTTTCATTCAGCTTTTCATCCATACCGGCCACATAGATTTCCACATCCGGGTGGGCTTCACGGACAGCCTGCACGCCCTCGGGGCAGGCAATAATGTTCATCATAATGATCTGCTTGCAGCCATGCTCCTTGAGGAAGGAAATTGCCGCCACGGCGGAGCCGCCGGTTGCCAGCATGGGGTCTACCACGAACACCTGACGGTTGCCCACATCCTCGGGCAGCTTGCAGTAATATTCCACAGGCTTGTGGGTCTCGGGATCCCGATAGAGGCCGATATGGCCGATCTTTGCAGAGGGGATGAGATCCACCATACTATCCACCATGCCGAGGCCTGCCCGGAGGATGGGAACAATTGCCAGCTTCTTGCCTGCCAGCACACGGCAGGTAGCCGTGGTGAGGGGGGTCTCCACCTGCACCTCTTCCGTGGGCAGATTTCTGGTAGCTTCGTAGCACATAAGGCCTGCGATCTCACTGACCAGCTCTCTGAATTCCTTGACACCGGTGTTCTTGTTGCGAAGGATCGCCAGCTTGTGCTGGATCAGCGGATGATTCAGAATGTGTACATTTTCCATGGTAATCTCCTTTATTTATCCATATTTTGTTTACTTAACCGTTCGTTTCTCTCCCGCTCTGCCTGAGAAAGCCGGAGATAATTGGGGCTGAGAGCCGCCGGGTCGGCGCTTTGCTCCTGTGCAAGGGCCGCAAGGCCGACACCCACCGCCCGCTGGTGCATCCGGAAAGGGGCAGGCATCACCAGATTGGGAATTTCCCCGCTCAGGGTGTCATAGCAGAGCTTACTGCCGTCCCCCACCAGATAGACCGGCTCGCTGAGGGCCGCCAGTTCCTCTTTGAGATCTGCCAGCGCAATGGCACGGTCTTCCCGAATACGGCTATACTGCCCCTTTCGGAACCGAAAAATACCGTTATATACCTGACTGCGGCGGGCATCCATGACAGCGCAGACAATTCCGTCTGTCACGCCCAGACCTCTTGCCATGGCTTCCAGAGTAGAAACGCCGTAAAGCGGCACTTCTGCGCCCCACGCAAAGCCCTTGGCCGCCGCCACGCCGATGCGCACGCCCGTAAAAGAGCCGGGGCCGTTGGCAACAGCCACCGCCTCCACCTGCTGCGCCGTATAGCCGCACTGCTTCAGGACATCCTCCGCCATGACCATAAGGGTCTGGCTGTGGGTCAGGCCCGTATTCTGATACTGCTCCGCCAGCAGATTCTCATCCCGGAACAACGCCACCGAAGCGGCTTTTGCCGAGGTTTCAAAGGCTAACATCAGCAAGGCTTTCCCCTCCTTCTATGGTAATCCGCCGGGAATTCTCTCCCAGCTTCTCAATTTTAACGCGCACGGCATCTTCCATGGCCTCTGCCACATTTTCGCTCCATTCCACGGCGCACACGCCGCCACGCTCCAGATAATCGTCCCATCCGATGTCCCACAGCTCCTCAGCGCTTTTCAGGCGGTACATATCAAAATGGAACAGGGGCAGCCGCCCGGAGAGATATTCGTTGACAATGGTATAGGTGGGACTGGTCACCGGCTCGCCGCAGCCCAGTCCCCGGGCAAGTCCCCGGGTGAAAGCGGTCTTTCCCGCTCCCAGATCTCCCTCGTAGGCAAGGACAGTACCGGCAGGCAGCACCTTTGCAAGGGCAGCGCCGACTTTTTCCGTTTCCTCCGGGGAATTTGTGATAAATTCCATGGTTTTTCCTTCTTTACTGCGCATTCTGTAGTTTTTCTGCCTGATCGGCGGTGGCGAGGGCATCGATAATCTCGTCCAGATCGCCGTTCATCACGGAATCGATCTTATAAAGGGTCAGACCGATCCGGTGATCCGTCACCCGGCCCTGGGGAAAATTGTAAGTGCGGATCCGCTCGTTTCGCATACCGCTGCCCACCTGACTCCGGCGCATGCCGGTGACGGCGGAATCCAGTTTCTCCTGCTCCATTTCATAGAGCTTGGATGCCAGCATCCGCATACATTTCTCCCGGTTCTGGATCTGACTGCGTTCTTCCTGACAGGACACCACAATCCCCGTAGGCTTGTGGATCAGACGCACGGCGGAGCTGGTCTTGTTAACATGCTGTCCGCCTGCGCCGGATGCCCGGAACACCTGCATTTCGATATCCGCAGGATTGATCTGCACATCCACCTCTTCCATTTCGGGAAGCACCGCCACCGTAGCCGTGGAGGTATGGACCCGCCCGCCGGATTCGGTTTCCGGCACCCGCTGGACCCGGTGAACGCCGGACTCGTACTTCATCCGGGAATAGGCACCCCGGCCGTTGATGACGAAGTCCGCTTCCTTCACGCCGCCCAGCTCCGTATCGTTATAGTTGAGAAGCTCCACCTGCCAGCCCTTGGAGGCGGCATACATGGAATACATCCGGAAAAGGCTGTGGGCAAACAGAGCGCTTTCCTCGCCGCCAACACCGCCGCGGATCTCCACAATGACACTTTTTTCGTCGTTGGGGTCTTTGGGCAGCAGCAAAATCTGCAGCTGCCGGTATAATTCTTCGCTGCGCAGCTTGGCCTCCTGATAGGTCTGCTGGCAGAATTCCTTCATATCGGGGTCACCCATCAGCTCCTCGGCATCTGCCATTTCCTGAAGGGCGGCTTCATAATTGCGGTAGGCTTCCACAATGGGCTCCAGCTCCGTCTTTTCCCGCAGCAGCTTCGCCGCTTTCTGCGGATCGGCATAGAAATCCGGCTGCTCCGACCGGGCGCACAGCTCTTCGTAGTGATCCGCCACGGCTTTTAGCTTGTTCAGCATGGTCATTACTCCTGCTCTTTCCTGAATTTACAATAGACACAGTTACTTTTCCTTATTATACACGCAATTCCCGCCCGATGCAAGAAACTTTCTCGGCAAACCCATTCCGACAAAATAATCTGCCCTGCCATGGTAATATCGGGGTATCGCTATAGGAAAGGAATGTTTACGAATGATGGTGACGATTGGGGTGTATATCCGGCGGGGACAGCGGATTTTACGGCGATGGCTGGCGGATCCCAGAGTACATATCCTGATGCAGGGGGCGGGCTATCTGACAGCGGGTTTTTTAAGCAGTGCGGCGGGGCTTTCCCACCGTTTCCAGCCAATTACCTTAGGCCTTATCTGTTCGCAGTCCGGCTGGCCTGCTGTGTTGATCGCTGCCGGCGGACTTCTGGGATACCGGGTGTTCTGGGGGAGCATGGCAACCCAAGGCTTTCTATGGGTGGCGCTGGGGCTTACGGCAAGCCTTCTCTGGGGATTGTTTCGATTGCAGGACGAAATTCATTTGCTGCTGCCTACCGTCGCTGCCTGCATAACCGCCGCAACGGGGCTGCTGTTTCAGTATTGGAGGATCGAGAGCACCCCGGTGTCTATATATCTGCTGCGGGTGGGGCTTGCGGCATTCAGCACATGGGTGTTTTCCTACGCCTTAGCCCATCGGGACACGGTAGTGGACTGGCTGGTATACGGGCTTTCGGTGCTGTGTCTTGCTCAGGTGCTGCCCTTTCCTTATTTTGGTCTTGGCTATGTGGCAGCGGGGACTTTAGCCGTCACCGGGGTCTTTCCCACGGCTGCCCTTGCAGGTCTGGCGCTGGATCTTGCCGGTGTGACTCCCGTTCCCATGACTGCCGTGCTGTGTCTTGCCTATATGACACGGATGATCCCCAAGCTGAACCCATGGATGCGCTATCTGTGCCCCGCAGCGGCATTTCTTCTGGTGATGGGGCTGGGAGATGTTTGGGATCTGCATCCGCTGCCGGGGCTGATTCTGGGCAGCTTTGCCGCCATGCTCCTGCCGGGGCAGACGGAACCTGCCCACCGCCGGGGGGAAACCGGAGCTGCTCAGGTGCGGCTGGAAATGGCAGGCGCGGTGCTCAGCCAGACGGAACACATTCTGGAGGATGTGGAGCCTGCGCCCATTGATGAAGAGGCCCTTGTGGCTCGGGCGGTGGAGCGGGCCTGCAGCGGATGCCCCTGCCGGAAAAACTGCAAGGAAAAGCCCACAGACATTTCTACCGCGTTTCTGCACCGTCCCTTGGGAAACGGCCGGGATCTGCCCAGCCTGTGCCGCAAATCGGGAAGGCTTCTGCAGGAGCTGCGCCGCAGTCAGGAGCAGCTGCGCCTCATCCGGGCAGACCGTGACCGTCAGCAGGAATACCGGGAAGCGGTTATCCAGCAGTACCGTTTTCTTTCTGAGTATTTGCAGGACATTTCCGATTCTCTGGCCCGGCGGATGGATCCGGCGAAGCCCTGGTTCCAGCCGGAAATTGCCGCCTGCTCCGCCAGTCGGGAACGGGTCAACGGAGATCGGTGCCTGTGGTTTTCCGGCACCGAGTGCCGGTATTACATTCTTCTGTGTGACGGCATGGGGACCGGCCCCGAAGCCGCCGAGGACGGAAAGCTGGCAGGAAATATGCTGAGAAAGCTTCTGACCGCCGGCTATCCCACGGAATATGCCCTGCGGTGCGTCAACAGTCTTTGCGCCTTGCAGGGCCGGGCGGGAGCCGTCACCATGGATCTGGCAGAAATCCGGCTGGACACCGGAAAAGCCACCCTCTATAAATGGGGCGCAGCGCCGTCATATCTCTTTGCAAAGGGAGAGCCTATAAAAATCGGGACAGCCACCCCGCCTCCGGGGCTGTCTGTCAGTGACAGGCGGGAGGCTGTGGAGAGGCTGTCCCTGCGCAGGGGAGAGACGCTGGTTCTGCTGAGCGACGGCGCAGGCGGAGAGGATGCCATGCGCCAGGCGTGGATCGCTGCGGGATCGCCGCCCGGAGAGCTGGCGGCAAAGATCCTGGAAAGCAGTCAGCCGGACGGGGAGGACGATGCCACCGTTGCAGTGGTACGGCTTCATTCCCCGGCTGCATCCGCATAATACCACATTTTTCTTACGAAATCTGTCGAAACACAAGATGTAGAGCAAAGCTTTGTAGAAAAGCTACTATATTTAGGTTATTTTCAAAAATCGGCACAGTTTTTCTACTTTGCCGGAGCATGAAAGCACCGGAGGCCGGCGTTCTGCCGCTCTTTGGTGCTTTTCTTATACAATCCTCTCTTCCGAAAATGGAATGTTTTTAAGGTCTGCGCCGGAAAAACAAAGTAAAGTACACAATTTATTAACTTGACAAGTCCGGTTTGCTGTACAATAATGAATATACAGCAAAGAAAGGGGACGGTTCCGATGGGCATTTCTTAAATCTGCCGGCGCCCATAGTACCGCGCGGCAGAAAAGCATTGCAGGTTTCTTTCACCGATTTCTTTTCGTGGGATATGGAGGAGTAATATCATGTTTCAGAAGCGTATTGTAAGCCTCTTGCTGATTCTTTTGGCTCTGGGGATTGCCGGCATGGCGGCCGGCTGTGCTCAGAAGCCCGAGGAAAGCAAATATTCCAATGTTGTGATCAAAAAGGGGCTGACCGGTTCGGAGGTAAAGGCAGATTCCGAAATACAGCAGAAGCTTTGCGCCATGCTGACCGATGAACAGCTGTCCAAACTGGCTGTCAATGAGCAAGCTTCCGAAGATCCCGAATATGGCGGCGAAATTTTCCTTGTGGAATATGACTGTGACGGCAGCCACTATTCCTGGATTTGCACGGAGCAAAACACCTTTTGCAAGGTTTCCGGCACTTCCGATGCAGCAGTGAAAAATTATCAGGCCCCTTCACCGATCACCCGGCAGATTCAGAATATTCTGAACCCCGGAAAATAACCGCATATTTGCCCCGGAATCACCGTTTTGGTAACAATCAAGAGCGCCTATCAAAAGGATAGGCGCTCTTGCTGCTTTTATCTTCTTTTTGCAAGGGGTTTTGAACGCTCCTGAAGCAGGAGAAGGTCGGAAATAATGGAATTGCTGAGCAGGAACCCTTCCGGAGTCAGGCGCCAGCGGCCGTTTTCGCTGCCGAGGGCGTGTCCTCTCTGGCGGCACAGCTCCAGCGCCTGCTCCAAGGGAGCAAAGGGCAGCAGGAACTGCTTTTCGTATTCCTCCCGGCTGATGCCCTGGGTGGTGCGCAGCCGCAGCATGAGATATTCCCCCGCCCGCTCCCGGGCAGGAACCTCCTGAATGTTTTGCAGCACCTGTCCGCCGGAGCGGATCCCGTCGATATAGCCCTGCAAATCCCGGATGATGGAGAAGCGCTTGCCGGCAAAATCCGAGCTGGCATCGGGGCCGAAGCCCAGATATTCTCCGCCTGTCCAGTATTTCAGATTGTGCTTGGATTCGTAGCCCCGGCGGCTGAAATTGGAAATTTCATACTGGCGGTAGCCCTTGGTGCGGAGGATCTCCACCATGGCAAGGTACATATCCGCCTGCATATCGTCATCCGGCAGGTTCACCATATCCTGGCAGGCATAGAGGGGCGTGCCCTCCTCCACCTTGAGGCCGTAACAGCTGATATGCTCCGGTGCCAGAGAAATCACATTCCGCAGAGTTTTTTCCCAGCTTTCCAGATCCTGCTCCGGCAGACCGTAAATCAGATCCAGCGAGAGATTTTTGAAGCCCGCCTTGCGGATCCGCTCCACTGCCGTGATGGCCTGATCGAAATTATGGGGACGGCCGATTTCTTCCAGAATACGGTCGTCGTCGCACTGGACGCCCAGACTGACCCGGTTGAAGCCCTCTCCCCGAAGCCGCCGCAGAAGCCGGGGCGTTACGGAATCGGGGTTTGCCTCGAAGGTGATTTCCGCATCGGCGGTCACATCGAAAGAGCGGCGGATGATGCTCAGAATGGCCGCCATGCCGTCGGCCCCGAAAAAGCTGGGGGTGCCGCCGCCGAAATAAATGGTGTCCACCTGATAATCCGGCGCCAGATCTCCGGTTTCCCGGATATGTTCGCAGACAGCATCCAGATAGCTGTCCATCAGTCGGTCATCTGCATCCGTGAGGGAATAGAAATCGCAGTACCGGCACTTACTTCTGCAAAACGGCACATGGATATAGATGCCCAAGGGTATTTTGGCTTTTCGTCCCAGAAGTCCCATAGTTTACCTCCGAATTCCTAGGTTATTCTGTTTTCCCCACAAAAACAGCAAAGGTATTTTAATCTTCATCCAGCTTGAGCACTGCCATAAACGCTTCCGAAGGAACGGAAACCGTACCAAAGGTGCGCATCCGCTTCTTGCCCTCCTTCTGCTTTTCCAGCAGTTTCTTCTTTCTGGTGATATCGCCGCCGTAGCACTTGGCAAGCACGTCTTTTCTCAGCGCCTTGATGGTCTCCCGGGCAATGATCTTGCCGCCGATGGCGGCCTGCACCGGAATTTCAAACTGGGCACGGGGGATATTGTCCTTCAGCTTTTCGCAGATTTTTCTGGCTCTGGGGTAGGCGTTATCTGCAAAAAGAATAAAGCTCAGTGCGTCCACCACATCGCCGTTCAGAAGAATATCCAGCTTCACAAGGCGGCTGGGGCGGTAGCCGATCAGCTCATAGTCCAGCGAGCCGTAGCCTCTCGTCCGGGACTTGAGGGCGTCAAAAAAGTCGTAGATGATCTCGTTCAGGGGCATTTCATAGTGCAGCTCCACCCGGTTGGCATCCAGATAGACCATATCCTTGAATTCGCCCCGGCGGGAAGTGGCAAGATCCATGATATTGCCCACATATTCCTGCGGTGCCATCAGATTCAGCTTCACATAAGGCTCCTCCGCCAGCTCGATTTCCGCCGGGTCGGGGTAATCAAGGGGATTATCCACCATGAGTACCTGCCCGTCGGTCTTGGTAATGCGGTAGACGACATTGGGGGCGGTGGTAATGAGATCCAGATTGTACTCCCGTTCCAGCCGCTCCTGAATGATTTCCATATGGAGCAGTCCCAAAAATCCGCATCGGAAGCCGAAGCCCAGTGCAATGGAGCTTTCCAGATCATAGGTCATGGAAGCATCGTTCAGCTTCAGCTTTTCCAGCGCATCCCGCAGATCCTGATATTTGGCGCCGTCTGCCGGATAAATGCCGGAATAGACCATGGGCTGAACAGGGCGGTAGCCGGGCAGAGGCTCGGCGGCAGGATTTTCCACGGTGGTAATGGTGTCGCCCACCCGTGTGTCGGAAACGGTCTTGATGGAGGCGGTGATATAGCCTACTTCGCCGGCACCCAGAGAATCCCGGGGTGTCAGTCCCAGCGGGTTCATGGTGCCCACCTCCACCACACGGTAGACAGCGCCGGTTGCCATCATCCGAATATCCATGCCGGGCTTTACGGTGCCTTCTTTAATACGGGTATAGACGATAACGCCCCGGTAAGGATCATACTGACTGTCAAAAATCAGCGCCTGCAGGGGTGCGTTTCTGTCTCCCTTGGGGGCGGGAATTTCCTTTACGATCATTTCCAGCACGGAATGGATGTTGATGCCGTTTTTCGCGGAAATTTCCGGGGCATCCTCTGCCGGAATGCAGATAATGTCCTCGATTTCTGCCTTTACCTCTTCCGGGCGGGCAGAGGGCAGGTCGATTTTATTGATGACCGGCAGGACCTCCAGTCCTGCATCGGTGGCAAGGAAGGTATTGGCCAGTGTCTGGGCCTCCACACCCTGAGATGCATCTACCACCAGCACAGCTCCTTCGCAGGCCGCCAGAGAGCGGGACACTTCGTAGTTAAAGTCCACATGACCCGGCGTATCGATCAGGTTCAGGGCATAGGTTTCCCCGTCGTCGGCGGTATAGGAAAGCTGTACGGCGGTGGCTTTGATGGTAATGCCACGCTCCCGCTCCAGCTCCATGGAATCGAGGATCTGGCTTGCCATGGCACGCTGGTCTATGGCGTCACATTCCTCCAGCAGACGGTCTGCCAGAGTGGATTTGCCGTGGTCGATGTGGGCGATAATGGAAAAATTACGGATTTTAGAAAGCTCGGTCATTGGTTACACCTCATATAACGGAATCTGTCCCTGCGTCGAAGGAACGCCATTTTCCCAATTATACCGAATTTTTGCAAAAAAGTAAACTGTATGTTTTCGTGAAAAATCGGGAAAACTGTGTTTGGCGGACGATAAAAACGGCGAAATCCCCACATTTTGAAAAAATTTTCTCATAAACCCTTGTCAAAATCGGGAAATCGATATATAGTCTTACCGCACCAATCGTTTATATTTATTAGGAAGATAAAGAGGAGCAATATATGAGTACTGCGAAAAAAACGGTTAACAAAAGCACGGAAGATCTGCAGTCCGCAATGCAGGCCCTGATTACCCAAGGCCGCAAGGACGGTGTCATCAAAGCCACCGACCTGAACGCTTTGCTGGAAAAGATGGATCTCTCTCCGGAGAAGATTGAGGATATCTATGACCGCTTTGAAGCCATGAACATCCAAATTGTAAGTTCCGAATTGGATCTGGACATCGAAAATGATCTGGACTTGGGTGCCGGCCTTGACGATGACATTGACCTTTCCGGCGTTGAGGACGAGGACTACATCGACCCTGTGGACCTTGCCGCAGAATACAATCTGGACGATCCTGTGCGTATGTACCTGAAGGAAATCGGACAGGTGAGCCTGCTGTCTGCTGACGAGGAAATTGCCCTTGCCAAGCGTGTCGCCGAAGGCGATCAGGATGCCAAGGTCAAGCTGACAGAAGCCAATCTCCGCCTCGTAGTCTCCATTGCAAAGAAATATTCCGGCAGAGGCCTGCACATTCTGGACCTCATTCAGGAGGGCAACACCGGCCTGATCCGGGCTGTGGACAAATTCGACTGGACAAAGGGAAACAAATTCTCTACATATGCCACTTGGTGGATCCGACAGGCTATCACCAGAGCCATTGCCGATCAGGCACGGACCATCCGGGTGCCTGTGCATATGGTAGAGGTCATTAACAAGGCCACCCGCTGTAACCGCAAGCTGGTGCAGGAGCTGGGCCGTGAACCCACCGTGGAGGAAATCGCCGCCGAGCTGGGTCTGCCTGTGGAAAAAATCATCGAAGCCAATCGCACTGCCGCCGATACCCTGAGTCTTGATACCCCCGTGGGTGACGAAGAGGACACCTCCATCGGTTCTTTTGTGGAGGACGACCGTACCCCCGGCCCCGCCGATGCCACTTCCAATGCTCTGCTGGCAGAGGCCCTCAAGGAAATTCTCGGCACCCTCACCGAGCGGGAAGCCGATGTCCTTCGCATGCGCTTCGGTATGTATGACGGCCGTACCCACACGCTGGAGGAGGTTGGTCAGATCTTCGGCGTGACCCGTGAGCGGATCCGCCAGATTGAGAACAAGGCCATCCGCAAGCTCCGCCATCCCAGCCGTGCAAAGAAGATCAAGGATTTCTACTGCTAAGCCCGGGAGGGTAGCTGAAAGTTAAGAATCCGGCACTTTCCAAAGAAAGTGCCGGACTTTTTTGCAGTCTGCGGAAAACGGTCTTTCGTCACACCCAAGGATGCAGTCCCATGGGCACCCGATATGCCGCAAAGGACTGTATGCAATCCTGCCGTGCCGCTTTTGCGCCTATTGCAAAAGGAGCGACATTTGTCCCTTCCCCTCTTGTTTTTTCAGGAAAGCGGTGTATAATAGAGCCGAAAAATCTGACTAGGGAGCAAGAAGAGAAAATGATGATGGAGAATGATCTGGGCCGGGACAAGATTTCCCGGCTGGTTTTGCGGATCGCCCTGCCCAGTATGCTGGCGCAGTTTGTAAATGTATTATACAGTATCGTGGATCGGATTTTTGTGGGCAATATCCCCGGCACCGGAGATCTGTCGCTGGCAGGCGTTGGTGTCTGCGGCCCCATTGTCACCATGATCAGCGCCTTTGCTTTTCTGGTGGGCGTCGGCGGTACGCCGCTGATCGGCATTGCTCTGGGCGAAAACAACCGGGAGAAGGCATCCCGGATTCTTGCCAACTGCTTTGCCATGCTGGTGGGAATTTCGGTGCTGGTCACGGCCGCTGTTCTGGCTCTCAAAGGCCCCATGCTCCGCATTTTCGGTGCCAGTGACCAGACCTTTCCCTATGCGAATGCCTATTTTACCGTCTATGTCAGCGGTACGATTTTCGCCCTGCTGTCCGTCGGACTTTATCAGTTTGTGATTGCTCAGGGATATGCCAAAATCGGTATGTTTTCCGTGATTCTAGGTGCCGTTCTCAACATGATTCTGGACCCCATCTTTATTTTTGTGTTTCATCTGGGCGTTCGGGGCGCCGCAATGGCCACTGTCCTCTCTCAGGCCGCCAGCACTGCATTTGTGCTGACCTTCCTGCTGAAAAAGGCCCACATTACCATCACATTCGGGGGCTACAACTCCCGGATCATGCTTCGGGTGCTGAAGCTGGGCGTGACTCCCTTTCTCATTATTGCGGCGGACAACATCATGCTCATTGCCATGAACGCCCTGCTCCAGAAGTACGGCGGTGCCCGGGGTGATATGCTCATCACCGTCAACACCGTCGTTCAGAGCTTCATGCTTCTGGTGACCATGCCGCTGGGCGGCATCAGCGGCAGTACCCAGTGCATTTTGAGCTATAATTACGGCGCAGGCCATTCCCATCGTGTGCTGAAAGCGGAAAAATACATCATGGCTCTGTGCATGGGCTACACCGCCATTCTCTTTATTCTTGCCCGGGTGGCAGGAGATGTCTTTGTTTCTCTTTTCACCACCGATCCGGAGCTGAATGCCGCCGCCTGCCGTGCCATCCGCATCTGTACCCTCATGGCAATTCCCTTGGGTGCGCAGTACGCCATTGTGGACTGCTTCACCGGCATGGGGCAGGTTCAGATTTCCCTGCCGCTGTCCTTCTGGCGGAAGGCGGTTTATTTCACGGCGCTGTTTTTGATCCCAACGGTGGCGGATGCCTCCATGATTTTCTATGCCGAACCCATTTCCGACATTATCGCCCCCATGATTTCCGTGCCGCTTTATTTCTGGGTGATCCGGCGGATCCTCCGGAAGCGGGAATCCTATCTGTCCTCTGCACCGTCGGAAAACCCGGCAGAGGGAAACGAAAAATGATATATACTATTCGCTTGCAAATATTAAAAAACTGCATATAATGAAAATAGAAGCCCTGTAATTACGAAAGAAGCTTTGGATACATGGCAGAAAAATCATGGCTGCAAGGGGTGATAATACGGCTGTCTGATAAGAATGAAAGACTGCTGATCAAACCGTCCGGGGTGCAGGACAAGCTGGTGAATCAGAATTCTCAGACGTTTTTTAATGAGGTGCATCTTATGAAAAAAGAAAGTAAAATGATATTGGTTACGGTAATTGCTGTACTGATAGCTTTAACCTGCGGGGCATTTCTTGATTTTTATCCTTTTTTAGGTGACGATTTGATTGTTCGGGAAATCCAATTTTGCACCTTCCTGATATGCGTTGTAATTGCCGTATGCACAGCTATGATTTCAAAGAAGAAATAAAAGGAGCGGAGATTTCTCCGCTCCTTTTTTCATTGTGATTCCTCTTTCCGGTATGGCGCACCAGATGCCCTATTCTTCGTTAGATATAAAGTACACTGCCTGCATTGAGCCGTGTTGCGGAAATTCTTTATCCAAATATGTGCGCAATTCTATGCTCAGATAATATTCCGCGCTTTTGTCGGTTTCTTTCACCTTAAATGGCTCGTAATAGGAACACGACTCAAATTGCGCCGTAAAACTGTCCAGCACCGGCTTCTGAATCTCCAGCAAGTGCGGGTCTGTCACCCGGATATTTTGGATTCGGGTTGCCTCACCGATTTGCTCATTCATCATAGAAAGCGTATCGCTCAGCTTACGCAGATTCTCAGACTTATCCTTGTTAACATCCAGATAAACATAGTAGGTTACGGACTCAACCGCACCGCCTCTTGCCACATTGATACTGACATAGGTATTTCGGTCAATTTCCTCTGCATATGGTTGCACATACAGGCTATAGCCAAGCTCACCTGAACCGCCATTATCGGGATCCTCCCCCCTCACAGTGAAGCCCTGCTTTCGAAAATAATCTTCCAATGCGTGCCAGCTTACGCTGGCAGCTCTTTTTTCCTCCTCTATGCTCTGGTAGGCATCTACAAATTCCGGAACCACGGAAAGACTCAACACCAGGATCGGTGTTATCCAGATTACGAGAGAGCACCATTTCGTATGCGGCCGTGACACATTGGCATTTTGCATAACCTCGGCAATATCTTCGGCCAGCACAGTCAGAAAACGAAATACCTTCAAAAAGAGCAGCACCGAAAATATGCCCTGAATGGCTTTGCCCGCCTTCTTTATGCTTCCGTTATCGCTGTGAGACATGCCCCTGCCCACCGCTTGTCCGGCTACCCCTGCCGTGACCCAGCGAAGATTGTTCTCCCTCTTATAACTCACCACTTTTTCCACAAGGTTTTTGTATTTCTTTGTCTGCGTCCCGATCACCGGAATTCCATAGGTGCAGGTTAGCACAACAAGGATGATCGCCTCCAGGATCATTACGGTTGCGGTGCCTTTCACTAACGGCGCTCTGTCTTCCAAATAAACCGCATTGCCCAAAGAAATCAAGATTGCAAGCGCCAGCAAAGCCAGAAATACACCCAACACTGCGCTTGCCGCTTTTGCGCAAAAATAGAACCTCTTCAGCATTCTTTTTTCGGAATTGTTCAGAATAGATCCGTTCAATGTATTAGAATCCATATTTTTCCCCTCTACTCAAAATTTTCGGAAATGATTTCCTCCTCTCATACCGTAATATAGTATAATTCATTCTTACGGTAACTGCAACCAAAAAACACCGCCGCCCCGCCCGGAAACGAAGGGTGCCGGGGCTTATATAGAAACAAAAACAGCAGTCACGACAAAGTGACTGCTGTTTTAATGTTACCCTTCAGGAATTACTTGCCCTGCTCGGCAAGCTCCTTCATAGCGTCCTTGCGGCTGAAGTTTGCACGGCCCTTCTCGTCGAAGCCCATGAACTTGACCCAGGTCATATCGCCCAGATTCAGCACATCCTCAACCTTTTCGACGCGGTGGTTCTCCAGCTTGGAGATGTGAACCATGCCGTCGTGACCCGGAGCAATCTCCACGAATGCGCCGATGGGCAGGATCCGGACAACCTTGCCGTAGTAGAGCTTACCCACCTCGGGAACGAAGCAGATATCGTCCACCATCTTCTTGGCAGCGTAAGCAGCGGCAGAATCCACAGCGGAGATAAAGACGGAGCCATCGTCGTCGATGTCCACCTTTGCACCGGTGTCGGCGCAGATCTTCTGGATGGTCTTTCCGCCGGAGCCGATGACCTCACGGATCTTCTCAACGGGGATCTTGAGGCTCAGCATCTTGGGAGCATACTCGGAAACCTCGGCACGGGGCTCAGCGATGCAGGGCAGGATCACCTCGGAGATGATTTCCAGACGAGCCTTGCGGCAGCGCTCCAGAGCGTCAGCGATGATTTCCATAGTTAGGCCCTTGTTCTTCAGGTCCATCTGGATGGCGGTGATACCCTCGGTAGTACCGGCAACCTTGAAGTCCATTTCGCCGTGGAAATCCTCGACACCCTGAATGTCGGTAAAGGTTCTCCACTCGCCGGTCTCCTGATCGGAGATCAGGCCGCAGGAAATACCTGCCACGGGGCGCTTGATGGGCACGCCGGCATCCATCAGAGCCAGCGTAGAGCCGCAGATGGATCCCTGAGAGGTAGAGCCGTTGGAGGACAGAACCTCGGAAACCACACGGATGGCATAGGGGAACTCCTCCACGGACGGGATCACAGGCAGCAGGGCCTTTTCAGCCAGAGCGCCGTGACCGATCTCACGACGGGAGGTGGAACGGGCAGCCCGTGCCTCACCGGTGGAGAAAGAGGGGAAGTTGTAGTGATGGATATAGCGCTTGCTTTCCTCGGGGTAGATGGTGTCCAGCTTCTGAGCAGCGGATAGGGTATTGAGGGTGCAGATGGAAAGCACCTGCGTCTGACCACGGGAGAACAGGCCGCTGCCGTGAACTCTGGGCAGGACGCCGACTTCGGCATCCAGAGGACGGATCTCGTCCATGCCGCGGCCGTCCACACGCTTACCCTGCAGGAGCCACTTCTTGACGACCTTCTTCTGCATCTTGTAGAGGCAGACCTCGATATCGGTTGCGAAGCTCTCGTACTTATCACCGAACTTCTCCTGGAAGTCCAGACGGGCAGCGGTGAGCCGCTCCTCACGGATATTCTTGTCGGCAGTGTCCAGAGCATTTTCGATCTGGGGCAGGCCGTACGCCATCAGCTCGTCCAGCAGGTCATGGTTCACAGCTGCCTTCTCGAAGGTAAACTTGGGCTTGCCGATTTCAGCAACGATGCCGTTGATAAACTTGACGATCTCCATGTTGGTCTCGTGGGCAATGCGGATAGCCTCCAGCACCACGGACTCGGGAGCCTCGTCAGCCTCGGTCTCGATCATGACCACCTTCTCGAAGGTGGAGCTGATGCAGACGAAGCAGTCACCGGCCTCACGCTCTTCAGCGGAGGGGTTCACAATATACTTGTCACCCACATGGGAGACATTGGTGGTGGCAACCGGTCCGTTCCAGGGCACATCGGAAGAAGCGATGGCAATGGAAGCGCCCAGAGAAGCCACGATCTCTACGGGGTTATCGTAGTCGTTGGCAAGGACGGTGCAGGTAACGACGGTATCGTTTCGCAGCTCATCGTCGAAAAGGGGACGCATGGGCCGGTCGATGATCCGGCTGTTGAGGATGCCCCGCTCAGAGGGCTTGCCCTCACGGCGGTTAAAGGAGCCGGGGATGCGGCCCACAGAGTACATTCTCTCCTCAAACTCGATGGTGAGGGGGAAGTAATCAATACCGGTCTTGGGGATGGGGTTGCAGGTGCAGGTGGTGAGAACCACGGTATCGCCGTAACGGCAGATGCACTCGGCATTGGCAAGCTCTGCCACCTTACCGGTTTCCACGGTAAAGGGACGGCCTCCGATTTCCATCTCGTACACATGATGATTGGGATACTGCTTACGAGTAATCAATTTCATAACCTCCTGAATTACTTTTGGGTCGGGAGGTTTAGCATTTGAAACCGGTGCCGAATCTTCGGCATCACTTTCAACTGCTAAAGGGACTCCCGATGGATTTGCGTTTGAAAAAAGGGCGACAAACGTCGCCCTTTTCAAAACTTACTTACGGATACCCAGCTTGGCGATGATAGCACGGTAACGGTTGATATCCTTCTTAGCCAGATAGTCCAGCATGCAGCGGCGCTTACCGACCATCATCAGCAGGCCACGGCGGGAATGGTTGTCGTGCTTGTGCACACGCAGGTGATCGGTCAGCTCGTTGATGCGAGCGGTGAGAATGGCGATCTGAACTTCGGCAGAGCCGGTGTCGCCTTCGTGAGTAGCGTTGTCCAGGATAACCTGGGTCTTCTTTTCCTTCTGAATCATGGTAATTTCCACCTTTTTTAAAATTTCCCAAAGCTAAGTAGCAGGTCGGTGAAGTGCCCTTAGGCTTTCTCCTGCAACCGGGCTGCGGGTACAAAAATATTTTCTGGCAAAGCCAGCTCGAATATCATATCATGAGTTTGCCCAAAAGTAAAGCGGAACTTTCACTTTTTCCCAAAGAATTCTCTGGTTTGCAGGGCATTTTTCCGGATTTCCTTCTGTAAATCCTCCAGAGAATCAAATTTTCGCTCCGGCCGGAGGAAACGGTAGAAGCTCAGTCTGATTTCTTTTCCGTAGAGATCGCCGTCGAAATCCAGAATCCACGGCTCCACCGTCACGCCCTGACCGCTCACCGTGGGGCGGATACCCACATTGGTCACCGCCGGATAGGTCTTTCCGTCCATGGCAGCCCGGCAGGCATAGACACCGTAGCGGGGCACCAGCAGATTTTCCGGCAGCACAAGGTTTGCCGTGGGAATCCCTATGGTGCGGCCCAGATGCTGCCCCTGCACCACCTCTCCCGTGAGGATATGGGGATGCCCCAGAAATTTCACCGCCCGGTCCATGTCTCCCTGCTCCAGCAAAAGCCTGATATAGGTAGAGGAAACCCGGATGCCCTCCACGGTCTGCTCCGGCACCACATGGCAGGGAATGCCCAGCCGGGCGCAGGCTTTGCGCATTTTTTCCGCATTTCCCTCGCCCCGGTAGCCGAAGGAAAAGTCGTTGCCGCAGACGATTCCGCCGGCATCATATTCCTCCAGCAGAAGCTGCAGGAAGTCCTGCCACGGCATGGTCATCAGCCTGCGGTCAAAGGGCAGCACCGTCACGGATTCCATGCCCCGCTCCTTAAGAAGCGTCACCCGATCCTCCAATGTATTCAGCATCTCGGGGGCTTTGCCCATGACCAGCTGATCCGGATGGGTTCCGAAGGTAATGGCGGCAGGAACGGCAGACTCCGCCGCAGCAAGGCGGCAGCAGCTTTCCAGCAGTGCCTGATGCCCCCGGTGAACCCCGTCGAAAAATCCGAGGGCGTATACTTTTTTCTCTGTCATTTTTTCACCAACATTTGCAAAACTTCCCCGTCAGACCTCAAAAAAGCTCTTGACGGTGGACATGACCCCGTTTTCTACCCGGCACAGGGCCAGAAATTCCCCGTCAGCACCATAGGCGCGATAGGTTCCCTCTGCCAGCGCCACAGAAAAGCTGTTGCCGTTGCGGCAGCGCTGCTCCTGTTTGGCAGTAAGGGGCACCTTGGGGAAGCTGCGGAACACGCTGTCCACGCTCCGCAGATATTTTTGAGGTTCTCCGGTGTCCAGCAGCTCCTGCAGGGGCACCGCCTCGGAAATGGTATATTCTCCGGCCTGCACCCGGCGCAGCGCCGCCATGCAGCCGCCGCAGCCCAGAGCCTCGCCGATATCTTTGCAGAGGGTGCGGATATAGGTGCCCTTGGAGCAGCGAACCCGCAGATTGGCTTCCATGCCGTCGAAAGACAGCATTTCCAGCTCAAAAACCGTAATGGGCCGGGGCTTTCGCTCCACAGTCTGTCCCTTCCGGGCAAGGTCACAGAGCTTTCTGCCGTCCACCTTGAGGGCAGAGTACATAGGCGGAATCTGCATGATTTCTCCCCGAAAACGGGAAAGCACCTGCAAAAGCGCCTCCTCCGTCACGGATACTTCCTTTTCTTCCAGCACGGATCCGGTAATGTCCTCCGTATCCGTGGCAACGCCCAGACGGAGCACTGCCTCATAGGTTTTTTCGGCGTGTTCGAAAAATTCCACAGCCCGGGTGGCTCTGCCCACAAAAACCGGCAAAACCCCCGTGGCCATTGGGTCAAGGGTTCCCCCGTGGCCGATTCTGCGGGTGCCGAACACCCGGCGAAGCCGGGCTGTCACATCCTGACTGGTCCAGTCCCGGGGCTTATCCACCACCACGATCCCCTGCATATTATTCCTCTTCCTCATCCCGGTCGCTGCCGGTATCCAGAGAGTTGATCAGCTCCAGCAGATGTGCGCCGTAGACGATGGAATCATCCAGTGCCCACACAAGCTCCGGGGTGTAACGCAGCTTCAGGTCGTTGCCAACCTCTCTGCGGAGGAAGCCGGAGGCAGATTTCAGCCCCTTCATGGCGTCTGCTGCCTTATTTTCCTCCAAAAAACTCACAAATACCTTGGCATAGCGCAGATCCGGCGTAGTTTCCACGCCGGTAACGGAAATCATGGTGCCGCTGACCCGGGGATCCTTCAGCTCCCGCAGGTGTGCCGCCAGAGATTTGCGGATTTCTTCATTGATACGATTGATGCGATTGGATGCCATAGCTACATCCTCCTCATTTCAGAAAATAGAAAAGCCGCCGCGCCGCAAAAGCGGTGCGGCGACGAAAGGATCATCTCTTGATCTCCTGCATGGCGAAGCACTCGAATACATCGCCTTCCTTGATATCGTTGAACTTCAGAATGCTCATGCCGCATTCGTAACCGGCAGTGACTTCCTTAGCGGCATCCTTGAACCGCTGGAGGGAGGCTACCTGGCCCTCGTGGATCACGATATTGTCCCGCAGGATGCGGACCTGTGCATCCCGGGTAACCTTGCCGTCCTTAACCATACAGCCGGCAATGGTGCCGATAGCGCTGACCTTATAGGTCTGGCGGACCTCGGCGTGGCCGATGACCACTTCCTCATACTTGGGAGCCAGCATACCCTTCATGGCGGACTCAATCTCGTCGATGGCATCGTAGATAACACGGTAGAACCGCATATCCACATTGGCTCTCTGTCCGCTGGCCTGTGCGGCGGCATCCGGGCGGACATTGAAGCCCACGATGATAGCGCCTGCGGTGGAAGCCAGCAGAATATCGCTTTCGTTGATGGCGCCCACGCCGGTGTGGATAACCCTGACACGGACTTCCTCGTTGGAAATCTTCTCCAGAGAAGCTTTCAGTGCCTCGGCGGAGCCCTGCACATCGGCCTTGACGATCAGGGGCAGCTCCTTCATCTCACCCTCCTGCATCTTGGCAAAGAGGTTATCGAGAGTGACCTTGCTCATGGCGTTGGCGGCGGCGTCCTTTTCTGCCTGACGGCGCTGCTCCACCAGCTCACGGGCCATACGCTCGTCGGTAACGGCGTTGAACTCATCACCGGGAGAGGGAACATCCGCAAGACCTGTGATCTCCACAGGCTGGGAGGGGCCGGCAGTTTTCACGGTGCGGCCCTTGTCATTGGTCATCACACGGACACGGCCCACGGCGGTACCTGCGATGATGATATCGCCCTGCTTCAGGGTGCCGTTCTGCACCAGAAGGGTTGCGATGGGGCCACGGGTCTTATCCAGCCGAGCCTCGATGACAGTACCCTTGGCGCGGCGGTTGGGGTTTGCCTTCAGCTCCTGCACCTCAGCGGTGAGGATAACCATTTCCAGCAGATTGTCGAGGCCCTCGCCGGTCTTTGCGGAAATGGGGCAGATGATGGTATCGCCGCCCCATTCCTCGGGGATCAGGTCATACTCGGTCAGCTGCTGCTTGATCCGCTCGGGGTTTGCGGTGGGCTTATCCATCTTGTTGACAGCCACGATGATCGGCACCTTGGCGGCCTTGGCATGGTTGATGGATTCTACGGTCTGGGGCATGATGCCGTCGTCCGCAGCCACCACCAGAATGGCAATATCGGTACACATTGCGCCTCTGGCACGCATGGAGGTAAATGCGGCGTGACCCGGGGTATCCAGGAAGGTGATGGGGTCGCCGTTGATTTCTACCGTGTAAGCGCCGATGTGCTGGGTGATGCCGCCGGCCTCGCCTGCGGTAACCTTGGCATGGCGGATGGCATCCAGAGTGGAGGTCTTGCCGTGGTCAACATGGCCCATAACAACCACAACGGGTGCACGGCCCTGCAGCTCATCGGGCGTATCCTCGTGATCGTCGATGATCCGGTCCTCAATGGTGATGGTGATTTCCTTTTCCACCTTGCAGCCCATTTCGGTGGCCACATATTCGGCGGTATCAAAATCGATGGTCTGGTTGATGGCGGCCATGATGCCGTTCTTCAGCAGCAGCTTGATGACCTCACCGGCAGTCTTTTTCATCCGGGAAGCCAGCTCACCCACGGTGATCTCCTCAGGGATCTTAACGGTAAGGGGAGCCTTCCGTGCAACCTCCATCTGAAGGCGGCGCATTTTCTCCTGCTCCTCGTTGCGGGACTTGCTGCCCCGGAACTTATTATCCTTGCGGTTCTGCTGCTGACCCTTCTTGCCGATGCGCTGCTTGCCGCCGGCATAGTTCTGAACACGCTCGGAAACCAGATTATCCACCCGGTCGTCAAAACGGGCGGCGTTCACCTGCACGGCAGAGGTATCCACCACACGCCGCTCCCGGCGGCGCTCGGGCTGCGCGGGCTTATTGGGCTTCTTCTCCTGCTGCTGGGGACGGGCGGGCTGCTGGGCAGCGGGCTTTTCCGTCTTTCTGGCAGGCTCCTGCGCAGCCTTCTTTTCCTCCTTGGGAGCCTCTTTGGGAGCTTCCTTGGTGGTTTCCTTGGGCTGTACGGCATAGACCTGCTCCAGAGATTTGATCTGGTTATGCTGGGTCATGTAGTCAAACACAGTGTTGAGTTCCTCCTCGGTGAGAACCTGCGTATTGGACTTGGGCTTTTCGTAATACTTGGAGATGATCTCCGCAATTTCCTTAGGTGCCACGCCGAAATCCGACGCAACCTCCTTCAAACGATACTTCACTAAACTCATATACGCACCTCCAAAATCAATGTTCCTTCTTCTTCATGCCGACGGACTTCTTTCCCAGACGCCGATTGCGCTGATGGGCCTTTTCCTCGGCATTTCGCTTGCGGATCCTGTTGACCTGCTCCTGCAGGGCAGCCTCTGCCGCTTTGTTCTTTTCCGGCTCGCCCAGTGCCTGCACCAGAGACAGGGCCAGAGCCGCATCGGTAATGGCTGCCACAGCCAGACTGGTTCTGCCGATGGCAAAACCCATTTCGTCCTTTGTAAACTTTACACGCAGGCATTGCTGATCGGTTCCTGCCGCAAAGCTCTTCGCTCTGCGCCATGTATGCTCCGACGCATCCCCCGCCACCAGAATCAGGTGGGCATGGTGTGCTCTCGCCGCAGCGCCGACGGGCTCCTCGCCCAGCTCTGCACGGCCTGCCTTTCTGGCAAGTGCCAGATAATTGAGTGCTCTATCCACGGCTGCCTGCCTCCATTTCCTTCTCCAGGCGGTCATAGACCTCCTGCGGGATCTCGGTTTCCAGGCAGCGCTCCAGCGCACGGCTCTTGCGGGCCTTTTTCAGGCATTCTACATCGGGGCACACATAGGCGCCTCTGCCGTTCATTTTTCCGCCGAAGTCCAGATTCACCGTGCCGTCCGTCATGCGGACAACCCGGATCATATCACGCTTGGGCTTCCTTTCCCGACAGCCCATACACTGCCGTTGAGGGATCTTTTTCTGCATTCCTTTCCCTCCTTCTGCCGATCTCAGCGGATTACTCCGCCTGGGTCAGCTCCTCTGCCTGAGAAGCAGGCTTAATGTCAATCTTATATCCGGTCAGCCGAGCTGCCAGACGGGCGTTCTGGCCTTCCTTGCCGATGGCAAGGCTCAGCTGATCGTCGGGAACGATAACCCGGCATGCCTTGGCGCCGCTGATCTCGGTAACGGAAATCACATCTGCGGGGCTGAGGGCAGCCTTTACATACTCGCAGGGATCCTCGCTCCAAACCACAATGTCGATCTTCTCGCCGTGGAGCTCATCCACAACGGCGCTGACACGGCCGCCTCTGGGGCCGACGCAGGCGCCCAGGGGATCCACACCCTCCTGAATGGCATGAACCGCCATTTTGGAACGGGAACCGGCCTCACGGGCGATATTGCGGACTTCCACCTGACCATCGGCAATTTCCGGGGTCTCCAGTTCAAAGAGTCTGCGAACCAGATTGGGGTGCGTTCTGGATACACGGACCAGAGGACCGTGGCTGGCATTGCGCACGCCCAGCACATACACGCGGATCAGGTCGCCGGGGGCATAGCTTTCGCCGGGAATCTGCTCGCTGGTGTGGAGGACAGCATCGGACTGCTCGTTGCCCTGACCCACACGGATGAACACATCTCCCTCGGGATCCACACGCAGCACGGTGCCGGTCAGCAGCTCCTGTGCCTTGTTGGAATAGGATTCATACACCACACCCCGCTCGGCTTCCCGGATGCCCTGAATCACCACCTGCTTGGCGGTCTGGGCGGCGATGCGACCAAACTTCTGAATATCTACCGGAATATTTACGGTATCCCCCAGCTGCACATTGGGGTTGATGCGGCGGGCGGCATCGATCTGGATTTCCAGAGCGGTATCCTCCACATCTTCCACAGCAGTCTTTACCAGATGCATGGCAAGTCCCTTTTCGTTGAGATCCACCACCACATTTTCGGCAGGGATATCCCGATGATCCTCACGATCCTTCTTATAGGCGTTGGTAAGCGCCTGCTTCAGCCGTTCTACCATGTAGTCCACGCTGATACCCTTGAGCTGTTCCAGATCCCGCAGACTTGCGAAGATCTCGGCACCGATGTCCACCTTGGGTGCTTCGGTCTTTTTCTTGGTTGTTCTGGCCATGTTCGTTTCCTCCTGTTAAAATTCCACACGAAGCCGCACCAGAGCAACTTCGGATTTTTCAAATTCAATGGTTTCTTTTCCGGCTTCCAACGTAACTTTTCCGTCTTCGTAGCCCCGCAGGATGCCGGGGATTTCCTTAAGGCCGTTTCTGGGACGGTAGAGCTTCACGGTTACGGGGCTTCCCATAAACCGCTCAAAATCTCCGGGGCGCTTCAGGCTCCGTTCCAAACCGGCAGAGCACACCTCAAAATGATAGGATTCCGCAATGGGGTCCTTTTCATCCAGCACCGGGTCCACTGCCCGGGAAATGGCCTCGCAGTCGTTAATGTCCACGCTGCCGTCGGGCTTGTCGATATACAGCCGCAGGAACCGCTCGGAGCCTTCCCGCACATATTCCACATCCCACAGCTCACAGCCGAGAGACTCTACGATGGGCTTTGCAAAACCGGCAACCACTTCTGTTACTTTCATGTTATTCGCCTCTTTCATTCAAAAAGAGAGAGGGGCACGCCCCTCTCTCCTAAAAGTCAAACATCTTTACATGAGCGATTATACCATTATCAAAGCAGGATTGCAACCCCTTTTTCAAAGATTTCACCACATTTTTTCGCCTTTTTTCAGATAATGGGCAGGGATAAGCCTCTATTTTTCTAAATACCGGGGTGCAGATACTTCCGATCCCAGTCATCGTCAAAGAGGTTGCTTCCTTCCTCCATGGGACAGCCCTGCAGAAGATCATCCGCCAAAACCGTCAGCAGCTTTGCCGGCTCCAGACATTCCAGATAGAATTCCGGCAGAGCCTCCTGCCCCAGCACAGTGCCCAGCACCGCTCCCACAATGGCGCCCACCGCCGCCGAATGGCCGGAATGGTTCACTGCCGTAATCATGGCGGTATCAAAATCGCCGCCGCAGGTAATGCAGGCATACAGCGCTCCCGCCAGCACCTCCGGTGCCGTCTTGCAGCCCAGCCGTTCCATGGCATCGGCGGGCATGATGTCATGGGCCTCGGCCAAAGTCTGCGCCATTTGCAGCAGCTCCCAGATACGGGTCGTCTGGGAATAATCCCTGCCGAACTGCAGCTGCACCGCATCCACGGTGTCCTGCAAGACTTCCGCCGCAGGGCGCTTTCCGTCCCGGATCAGCAGAGAAAGGGCATGGGTCAGCACCGCTCCGGAAAGGAACGCCCGAGGCTCACCGTGGGTCAGCGCCACGGTTTCTGCGCCCAGCAGATCCAGCTCCTTCTGCTCCATATCCAGCTTGGGAGCCAGCATGGCAATGGGCACCACCGCCGTCAATGCTCCCGGATGGACGGAGGGCATTGTCCGCTTCTCCAGCGTACCGAAGGCACCTCTGCCCAGAATGTCCAGCATTCTCGAATCCATATAGTTGCGCCGCTTCAGTTGGGGCACGGCAGAAAGCCAGCAGTAGTTTGGCTCCGGCTGGCAGTATTGCTGACTGCGGGACCATTCCCGCAGGGCAAGCGCCACATAGCGGATCAGAGGGGATTTGTCCCCCTGCATCCGCTGGCGGGTCAGACCCATCAGCAGTCCGTCGGCGGCAAATGCCGCCAGCTGGGTATAGGAGGTCACATCGGCATAGCCGTTGGCAAGATCATAACCCAGCAGGCCGTTGGGGCCGTAGTCCTCCCGGATTTCGGCAAGCGACCGGTCATCTACGGTATAGCCCATGGCATCGCCCACGGCGAGCCCCAGCAGGCATCCCCGGAAGATATTGTATTTTTCCTCCATCTCGGCCCCTCCTTCGGAACTTTCTAAGGGTATTATAGCGATATTCCCCGAAAAACGCAAGAAAAAATATACCGCAGGCTGGATTTCCTGCGGCATATCAGCCAATATCTGTATTTTGAAGACAGCTAAGCTTTGTTTCGTCCAGACCGGAGTAGTTAATGACCAGATACCCCTGCTTTGCCACATCCGTTCCGCCCCGGTAATAGCTGCTGAGGGTTCGCACCCGGACACCCTGACTCTGCCAGCGCGCCATCAGCGCCTCATCGCTGAGCGTGGTTGTCACCTTCACCAGAAAGTGCAGTCCCGCATCCTTTTCGAGAATCTCCATCCGGTTGGCCCAAGGGCACTTTTCCAGCGCCGCCGCCACCAGATCCCGGCGGGAGCGGTAAAATTTTCGCATCCGGTTGATATGCTTTTCAAAATGTCCTTCGCTGAGGAACTGCGCCAGCGTATACTGCTCAAAGCTCGCCACGGTACAGCTGTAAAATCCCAGCTTGTTCCGAAATTCCTGCAGGAGTGCATCCGGCAGCACCATGTAGCCCACACGGATGGAGGGTGCCAGAGTCTTGGTAAAGGAATTCATATAGATGACCCTTCCATGCCGATCCAGCGCCTGCAATGCAGGAAGGGGATGGGTATGGAAGCGAAATTCCGAATCGTAATCATCTTCGATAATGTAGCCGTCCTGCTTTTCCGCCCAGCTCAGCAGCTCCTGCCGCCGCTTCACCGGCGTGACAATACCGGTAGGGAAGTGGTGAGAAGGGGAAATGTGCAGCACCCGGGCCTGCCCCAGTCTGTCCGGCAGAACGCCCCGCTCATCCATAGGCGCCGCCACGCAGCGGACACCGCCGGCGGCATAGATTTTGGGGATTTTGTCGTAGCCCGGCTCCTCAATGGCGTAAACCAGATCCCGCCCCAGAAGCTGGATCAGCAGATTATAAAGGAAATCCGTTCCCGCTCCGATGACGATATTTTCAGGGCTTACGGTCATCCCCCGAAAATCTGCCAGATGCCCTGCGATGGCCCGCCGAAGCTCCGGACACCCCTGGGTGTGGAGCGGCTGCAAAAGGGTCTTTCCGTAATTCTGAATCACCTGCCGCTGGAGCTTTGTCCACACGGAAAAGGGAAATTTTGCAGGGCCGTTGGCGGTAAGATCCAGCAGCATCTCTTCCTGCTTTTTCGGCTCCTGCTCCGGCAGAAGCCGCACCTGCGGCCGGTATTCGGCAGCTTCCACAAAATAGCCCACCTTCTCCCGGGAGGTGATATATCCCTCCGCCAGAAGCTGATTGTAGGCGGTTTCCACGGTGATCCTGCTGACCTCCAGATTTTCTGCCAGTGCCCGCTTGGAGGGAAGCTTTTCCCCCGGCAGCAGCTTTCCGGATTGAATGTCCTGCCGTATCCGGCGGTAAAGCGACTCATAGAGAGGGACGCCGGGGGACTTTTTGATTTCATATGTCAGCACGGCGCCCGCTCCTTTAATTATTCTTCGTTTTCTTTGTTCGGTACAGCTTTTCGCCCCAACGGAACAGCCGGGTCATGGCAATGAACACCAGCACCGCCACCATTGTCAGGGTAAACAGCACCAGACGGCTCTTCATGTCTCCGGGGTTCAGCTCGAAGAAGCCTTGAAGCACCGTGAAACAGAACACCAGTCCTGCGCCCATAACAATGCAGATGATCCGGCGGAACCGGTCAAAGGGCTGGCAGACCTGCAGCAGCACCAGCATTCCCACAAAAGCCAGCAGTGCGGCACAGGCTGTGGAGATCTGCTCCGGGGCAATGGCGAACACCGCCATAAATGTCTGCGCCATGAGCACTACGAAAATATTGGTAAGTCCCCCCGGCAATGCTCTGCGGAGGACGCCGGTAATAAACCTGCCCTGCACCCGCTCGTAGTTGGGCTCCATTGCCAGAAAGAAGGAGGGGATGCCGATGGTCAGGGAGGAAATCAGCGTCAGGTGCATGGGCACCAGAGGATAGGGCCAGCCGGTGAACAATGTGAACACCGCAAGGCCGATGGAAAAAATATTTTTCACAAGGAAAAGGATTGCCGCGCGCTGGATATTGTTGATAACCCGGCGGCCTTCTCCCACGATACTGGGCATGGCGGCAAAATCGGATTTCAGCAGCACCAGCTGCGCAATCTGGCTTGCTGCCTGTGCGCCGCCCGCCATTGCGATGCCGCAGTCAGATTCCCGCATGGCAAGCACATCGTTGACGCCGTCGCCGGTCATGGCCACGGTGTGCCCCTGCTCTTTGAGAGCGTGAATCAGCTTTTTCTTCTGATCCGGGGTCACACGGCCGAAAACCGTGTAATTTGCCGCAGCAAAATAGATATCATCATCACTTTCCAGCTGAGAGGCATCCACATAGGCCTCCGCATTGGGGATTCCCGCACGGCCGGCAACATCGGAAACCGTTGCCGGGTGGTCGCCGGAAATGACCTTTACCTCCACACCCTGCTTGGCGAAATATTCAAAGGTCTTGGGGGCATTGGCCCGGATTCGGTTGGTAAGCACCGCCAGCGCCAGAGGCCGCAGCTTTCCCGGCTCCAGAGTTTCACAGAATTCTCCGGCATGCTGGGCGATCATAATCACACGGTAGCCACGGCCTGACCATGCCTCCACCGTTTCTCTGTATTCCTCATAGCGGCTTCCCAGCATAAATTCGGGAGCACCCACCAAAAATGTACCCTGTCCCCGGAAGGTCGCGGCACTCCATTTGGTCTGAGAGGTAAAGGGGATTCGCTGCAGACATTCCCAGTTCGTTTCCCCGGCGTAAAGCTCCGCCATAGCCCGGGCAGTTTCGTTTTCCGGCTCCACATTGGAATAGATAGCCGCAAGGATCTGCTCCAGCCGCTCCGGAGGATCGTTTGTGAGGGGGATCAGATTGTCTGCCTCCATTCTGGACTCCGTGATGGTGCCGGTCTTATCCACGCACAGAACATCCACTCTGGCAAGGGTTTCGATGCAGTTCATGTCCTGCACCAGAACCTTTTTCTTTGTGAGCTTCAGGGCGGACACCGCCATCGCCACACTGGTCAGCAGATACAGTCCCTCAGGGATCATACCCACCAGTGCCGACACCGTTCCCTCCACGCTCTGGCGCAGGTTCAGCTGAATAACGCTGTACTGCTTATAAAACAGCATCAGTCCCACGGGAATCAGCATAATGCCCACCACCCGGATCAGCTTATCCAGAGAGAGCATCATTTCGGATTTGGCGGCCATGGGGTCTGCCTTGGCTTCTGCCGCAAGCTTTGCCGCGAAAGCATCCTGTCCTACATGGGTCAGCTGAACGCGTCCTTTTCCCGCCACCACGAAGCTGCCGGATTTCAGTTCGTCCCCGGGGCGCTTCACAATGACATCCGCCTCGCCGGTAATGAGGGATTCATTGACCTGCAATTCGCCGGTACGCAGAGTTGCGTCGGCGCAGATCTGATCTCCTGCGGAAAATTCCACAATATCATCCCGCACCAGAAGGTCGGAGCGCACCAGCTTCACTTCACCTTCCCGCACCGTGCGGATTTTTTTTGCCGCCACCAGCGTCAGCTTGTCAACCGCCCGCTTGGCACGGATTTCCTGATAGCAGCCGATGCAGGTATTGCAGACCACGACCACCAAAAAGGTCATATTTTTCAAAGGAGAGCCGCCGATGATCAGAATCGCAGCCAGAACTATGAAAACAAAGTTAAAAAATGTCAGCGTGTTTTCAAGAATGATCTCTTTTTCCGTTCTGTTGGCGCTTTGGGGCGTGCCGTTGCTCCATCCGCAGGTCTTGCGCCGGAGCACCTGCTCCATGGTAAGACCCGTTTCCGGGGGTGCATCCACCACCGCCACATCCACGCGCATATCGGGTTTTTCTATTTTTGCCGCCACCGTTTATCCGCTCCTTAGACCGTTTTTCAGGATCTCCCCTGAGGGAATCCGTTAACCGTGTCCCATATTATCAGAAGATTCCCGTCTTTGACGGAAATTTCGCTTTCTTTTCCTGCAAAATGATTGCTGACCCCCAAAGGAAAACCGCTTTGCAGGGTTCCGTTTTCCAAGGGGTACTGCAAATTTCGGATGGACACGCCCCGGGCATCGGCACCGAGGCAGAATACAGACACAATCCCCGTGGCCTCTTTGGAAAAGGAAATATGTCCGTTTCGCAGCACCGTCACCAGATACCGTCTGTCCGCCAGATATCCCACTGCGCCGTGCTCCGCAAGAAACTGAAGCACGCCGAAATTTGCCACCGTATGGTCAAGTCTTTCTCCGCCCAGCGCGCCGTACAGCAGAAATTCCCGGTAGCCCAACGCCATGCCCCTGCGAACGGCCAGCATGGAATCCGTGTCAGCCTTCTCCACCGGAAACACCTGCGCCCCGGCGGGAGCGTAGCCCAGCGAATCAAAATCCCCCAGAATTCCATCCGGCTCGATGCCCAGCTTCTGCAAGTGCCGAAGGCCGCCGTCGGCCGCCAGCACAAAATCCCCGGATTCGATGGGCTCGATGAGGCCATCAAAATCCGCCGCACAGAAAATGACGCATTTTCCCAACTTTCCGTCCTCCGAAATATACCCTATATTTTAATCATTTTACCACAGGTTTCCCAAAAGGAAAAGGGTTTCCGCTCTCTTTGTTCGTTAATTTTCTTTGAACAAAGAGAGCGCACCCTGATGGGTGCGCTCCCGAAAAAATCAGCGCTTACGGCGGTCATCCGTAAACATATAGTAATCACATTTGATTTTGCCGTTGTAGAATTTCCGCTTTTTGTCCGCACGGCGGCCAAAATAATGTTCAAACTCCGGCTCGGAGGTGATGACATATTTCTTCCACTCGTTGGCAAATTTCAGGTGCCGTCCCAAAGCCGCATACAGCCGCTGAGCGCTCTGCTGTTCCATCATCCGCTGACCGTAGGGAGGATTGCACACAATGATGCCAGAGGGCGCAGGCAGGCTCATTTTGGTGGCATCCCCGTCCCGGAAGGTCACGCAGTCGGAAACGCCTGCCTTGCGGGCGTTGGCAAAGGCCAGAGAGACACAGCTGGGATCGTTATCGGAGCCCATGATCCGGTATTCGCCGTTAAATTCCTTAGAGCGGGCCTCATCCTTCACCTGCGTCCAGACTTCCTTAGGCATCCACGGGAAGTTTTCGGCGGCAAAATGCCGGTTCAGACCCGGCGCACGGTTCTTTGCAATGAGCGCCGCCTCGATGGGAATGGTGCCGGAGCCGCAGAAGGGATCCCAGAAAAAGTCTCTGCCCCGGTAGCGGGTCAGCTGGATCATGCCCGCCGCCAGTGTTTCATGGAGGGGTGCATCGTTGCTCACCGCACGGTAGCCCCGCTTGTGCAGTCCCGCACCGGAGGTATCCAGAGAAAGGGTGACCTGATCGTTCAGAATGGTAAAATGGAGCTGGAACAGTGTCCCCGTCTCCGGGAGCCAGCTGACCCCGTATTTTTCCCCCAGACGCCGGGAGGCTGCCTTTTTGATAATGGCCTGACAGTCGGAAACGCTCATCAGCTGGCTGTTCAGGCAGTGACCCTTTACGGGGAACTGACCGTCCTTGGGAATATAGTCCTCCAAATTGGCATGGCAGACCCCCTGAAACAGCTCCTCAAAGCTCTTGGCGGTAAACTGCGCCAGCACCACCATGACACGCTCACCGGTGCGCAGGCAGACATTGGCCTTTGCAAGGGCTGTCTCGTCGCCGGTAAAGAACACACGGCGATCCTCCACACGAACATTTTCCAGATTCATCCGGCGAAGCTCGTCACCGGCAATACCTTCAAGGCCAAAGAGGGTAGGGACAATAAAATTCATATTACGCATAATACCTCCGACAGGGGATGATTTTTCAGACTTCCGGCGGCGTTTTGCCCGGTTCGGTGCAGGATATGCCGCCCGGCAGGGCTTTCCGGAGGACGGCCCCGCATATACGGACAGCCCCGGAAAAAGTGCCTGTTTTCCCGAAAATGGTCATTCCCGCCCAGTTTATTGATGGGATATATTATAGCATCCTTTTTTCGTCCGTGCAAGTATCAAAAGTGTGTGGATGCCCCATAAAACCGCATTTCCCATGCAAAAAAACCGCCATCCGGCTGGATGGCGGTTTTCGGTAGCAAAACTACAATTACAGCAGAGTGGAGAAGTGCTTGATGGTACGGACCATCTGAGAAACATAGGAGTTCTCGTTGTCGTACCAGGAAACAACCTGAACCTGAGTCTTGCCGTCGGGCAGAGCGCAAACCATGGTCTGAGTTGCATCGAACAGAGAGCCATAACGCATGCCAACGATGTCGGAAGAAACGATCTCGTCGGTGTTGTAGCCGAAGGACTCGGTAGCAGCAGCCTTCATAGCAGCGTTGATCTCGTCAACAGTGACGGACTTAGAAACAACTGCATTCAGGATGGTGGTGGAGCCGGTGGGGGTGGGAACACGCTGTGCAGCGCCGATCAGCTTGCCGTTCAGCTCGGGGATAACCAGGCCGATAGCCTTAGCAGCACCGGTGGAGTTGGGAACGATGTTCACAGCGCCAGCACGGCTGCGGCGCAGGTCGCCCTTTCTCTGGGGGCCGTCCAGGATCATCTGGTCGCCGGTGTAAGCGTGGATGGTGCACATAATGCCGGTCTCAACGGTAGCCAGGTCGTTCAGAGCCTTTGCCATGGGAGCCAGGCAGTTGGTGGTGCAGGAAGCAGCGGAGATGATGTTGTCTTCCTTGGTCAGGATGTCGTGGTTAACATTGTAAACGATGGTGGGCAGATCGTTGCCTGCGGGAGCAGAGATAACAACCTTCTTAGCGCCAGCGTCGATATGAGCCTGAGCCTTAGCCTTAGAGGTGTAGAAGCCGGTGCACTCCAGGACAACGTCAACACCCAGCTCGCCCCAGGGCAGCTCAGCAGCGTTAGCCTTAGCGTAGATGGTGATCTTCTTACCATCGACAACGATGTTGTCCTCGCCAGCCTCGACGACATGACCCTGAGCAGCGTAATTGCCCTGAGTGGAATCGTACTTCAGCAGGTGAGCCAGCATCTTGGGAGAGGTCAGGTCGTTGATAGCAACAACTTCGAAGCCCTCAGCACCGAACATCTGACGGAAAGCCAGACGGCCGATACGACCAAAACCGTTAATAGCAACTTTAACAGACATGATAATTTCCTCCATTCAAATTACTGCATTGCAGTATATTCAGATGTTTATATACAGCGCCGTTATCGGCCCCATACACGCTCATTATACAACAGGAACCACTCATTGTAAAGTCCCCGAACTGTAAAAATAAGTTGTTTTTCCCCTTAAATAATTGACACAGGTAACAAAATGACTGCATTTGGGAAAGTTTTATTCCAAACGCTCCCGAAAGAAACCTTCAATGGCTTCCCGGGATGCCCGGACACTGCCCTGCTTAAAGCCGGCCTTGCCGCCGCCACGGCCTCCGAGGGCCTCCAGCATATCCTTACACAGCGGACTGACATCCTCATTTTGGCTGACAAGGCAGAAGCCGTAGCCGGCTTCGTCGCTGCCGGAAAACACCGCCGAAACGCCGTTGCAGACCTGCACCAGCCGATCCCCCAGAAAACGCAGGTCGCCTCCGTCCAGCCCCTCCATAAAGTGCAGGACATTTTTTCTGCCGGACAATTTCTCCGCTTCCGCCCATAAAATCTGCCGTTTCAGCCCCGCAGATTGGAATTTTTCCTCCGAAAGGGCATCGTTTATCTTCCGGGCGGCCTCGCCGGTTTCCAAAATTTTGGCGGAAAATGTCTGGCTCACCTGTCGGTTCTGCTCATAAACCGCCGTCATATATTCGTATGCCCTGCGGCCGCAGACCATCTCCAGACGGATGCCGCCCCGGAATTTCACCGCCGACAGAATCTTGATCATGCCCACCTCTCCGGTGCGTGCCACATGGACACCGCAGCAGGCGCAGGTGTCATAGCCGGGGATTCTGACGATCCGCACAGGCCATGCAAGTTCCCGCTTCGTCCGGTAGGTGACGGTTTTCAGCTCCTCGGGATCGGGGATCCGGCATTCGATGGGAATATCCTTCCAAACGGCCTCGTTGGCCTTTTTTTCCAGTTCCAGAAGTGCCTCCGGCGCAATCGGGCCGCTGAAATCCACCTCCATCACATCGGCACCGACATGAAAGCCGGTGTTATGGTAGCCGTAGGCGGCATGGATCAGCCCGGAGAGAATGTGCTCGCCGGTATGCTGCTGCATCAGATCAAACCGCCGCTGCCAGTCGATGACGCCTTCCGCCTGACTGCCCACGCTCAGAGGCTTTTCGCACAGGTGCAGCACTTCCTCGCCCCGCTCCTGCACATCCAGAACCGCAATCCCGTTCAGTGTGCCGAGGTCGCAGGCCTGTCCGCCGCCTTCGGGATAAAAAGCGGTGGCATCCAGCGTCACAAGCCACCCTTTTTCCGTCTCCTCGCAGCTGGTAACGGCGGCGGTAAAGCGGGTCATGTGGCAGTCTTCATAGTATAGTTTACGCATTTGATTCCTCCACTGCGCCCAAAACGCCGTCACGATAGATTTCCGTAATTTTCACCGGCAGCACCAGATTGCGGCGTCCCGCCCCGGGGACATAGACCCGCACATAGTTGAGGGCGTGTCCCGTGTCATATGCGCCGTCCGGCTCCTCAAACAGCACCTGCTGCACCGTGCCGATCAGATTCTCCCGGTAGGTACGGTTCATTTCCGCCGCCACCGCCGTAGCGGCGCGGCTGCGTGCTTCCTTGGTGGCATTGTCGTGCTGTCCGGGCATTTTGTCCGCAGGGGTGCCGGGTCGGCGGGAATAGGGGAAGATATGCATATCCGCAAACCCACATTTGCGGATAAAGGCGAGGCTTTCGGCAAATTCTTCCTCCGTTTCCCCGGGGAATGCCACGATCATATCCGTGGTAATGGCGCAGCCGGGAAAATACTGCCGCAGCAGGCTCACGCTTTCGCAGAACCGGGCGGTGTCATATTTGCGCTTCATGCGCTGAAGCACCGTGTCAGAGCCGGACTGCATGGAAAGATGGAACTGCGGGCAGAGATTTTCATATTTTTGCAGGATTCGGCAAAACTCCTCGGTAACGATCCTAGGTTCCAGCGAGCCCAGACGCACCCGCATACCGGGCACTGCTTCGCAGAGGGCTGCGATCAGCTCCGTCACCGGAGGCTTTCCCGGCAGATCCACGCCCCAGGAAGCAACTTCGATGCCGGTGACCACGATTTCCCGATAGCCTTTTTCTTCCAGTTCCTTTGCCTGCTCCACTGCCAGTGCCAGAGGGGCAGACCGGGCGGGGCCCCGGGTATAGGGGATAATGCAGTAGGTGCAGAAGTTTACGCACCCGTCCTGCACCTTCAGCATGGCTCTGGTGCGCTCCGCCAGTCCGCCGGCAGGCAGCACCTCAAATTCCCGGCGGCTCAGGGCATTGTCCAGATTTTCAATGTGGCTGTGCTTTGCCGCAGATTCCAGCACCTGCTGAACAAAGGCCTGCCGGTTTCCGCTGCCGCCCAGCACATCCGCACCCAGCTGCCGCACAGCTTCGGCATCGTGCTGGGTATAGCAGCCGCAGACAGCAATCACCGCCTCAGGATGCTCCCGGCGGCACCGGCGGATCACCGCCCGGTTTTTCTTGTCCGCCACGGCCGTGACGGAACAGGTGTTGATGATATATCCGTCGCAGGCATCATCAAAGGTTCCAATCTCATGGCCCTGCTGTACAAAAAGCTTTTCCATAGCCTGCGTCTCATACTGGTTTGTCTTACATCCGAGTGTATAAAATGCAAATTTCATTGTTAATTCCACCAAAATTTCATATACGTGTTTGTGTTAATCGTCCATTGCGTCAATTGCATAGATGTCAAATCTTTGCTATAATTTCATAAGGTTGGGAGTTATCCCCCATAGTGCGTCACCATTATACATGATAAACATATCTTTGTACAGCTTTTTGGGGGGTATTATGCAGGAATTCTACATCCATATTCGCTCTTTTAAAGATGTTCAGGATTTTGTGGCACTGGCCACAGTCCAGCCTTTTTCCGTTTCCGTGGGAAATGATTTCCAGCAGGTCAACGGGAAAAGCTTCAGCGGCATGGTCTCTTTGGACTATCAGCGCCCCACCTTCGTTCGCTCAGAATGTTCGTCGGCACAGTGGCAGGTCTTTCGTCAGCAGGCCGCGAGGTTTCTCACATAATTTCTTTTGGCTCTAGCAGCCCGTCCCGGGAATACTCGGGGCGGTTTTTTTTGCGGAAAAAGCACCTTCTTTCGGAAGGTGCTTTCCTTTTTCACTTTTCCGGTGCCATCAGCTTTGCAATGCGCCGCTTATGGCGATCTTCCTCCGAAAACGGTGTTTCCAGCCATGTATCCACGATCTGAAGCGCCAGCATGGGGGCAACCACCCCTGCGCCCAGCGCCATCATGTTGGTGTCGTTGTGCAGGCGGGTCAGCTTTGCGCTCATAAGGTCACCCAGCAGCGCACAGCGAATCCCTTTCACCTTATTGGCCGTAATCGAAACGCCGATGCCGGTGGTACACATGACAATGCCCCGGTCAAACTCTCCGGCTGCCACCGCCCGGGCGGCGGGATAGATATAATCCGGGTAGTCACAGGATGCTTCGGTATAGGTGCCGAAGTCCTTTACCTCATGTCCCAGCTCCTGCAAATGTGCAAGAACCGTATTTTTGAGCGCAAGAGCGCCGTGGTCGCAGGCAAGTGCAATTTTCATATCCGATTCCTCCTATATTACATAGCCGCCGTTGACAGGCAAGATCTGCCCGGTGACAAATTCCGCATCCGCAAGGTATGCCATGGCTTTCGCCACATCCTCCGGCGTGCCGTTGCGGCCTACCGGGGTATCCTCTGCCATTTCATTCAGGGTCTGCGGATCGATGCTGCCGCACATATCCGTCAATATCACCCCGGGGCAGACGCAGTTGACCCGAATGCCGCTGGGGCCCAGTTCCTTGGCAAGGGCTTTGGTGAGGGCAATCACCGCGCCCTTGGTAGCGGAATACGCCGCCTCGCAGGAAGCGCCTACCTGTCCCCACATGGAACCGACGGTGATGACCGAACCTGCATGCTTTCGCAAAAATGCCGGCATGGCTGCGTTTACGCAGTGGTAAACGCCTTTCACATTCACGGCAAACAGACGGTCCCAGTCCGTTTCCGGCACCATACTCATAAGACCGTAGTGGCAGATTCCGGCGTTGCAGATAAGAATATCCACATCGGGGATGGCGGAAAAAACTTTTTTTACCGCTTCACCTTGGGTCACATCGCAGCAAACGGCCTCTGCGCCGGTTTTTTCCGACACAGCTTTGGCGGCTGCGTGATCCTTTTCATAGAAGAAAATAACCCGATCTCCCCGGCGGGCAAACAATTCCACGGCGGCAGCGCCGATCCCCCGGGAGCCTCCGGTGACGACTACGGTTGACATAACTTTTCCTCCCCTTTACGGTTTCCGACACCATGGTATCACCTTTCCCTAAAAAACTCAAGGGAAAATATCCGCAGCTCCCAGCCGCAGCCCTGTGGCGCCGAAAGGGCTCCCGCAGAAATTTGCGTTTCGTGTTCGCAACGAATTTGTTTAAGCCTTGCTTATGTCTCTTTCTTGTTTCGCCAAGAAAGAGACGAAAAGAATGCGATTTAAGGGGGCTTTTTACAAAGACGCCCCCTTAAAAATCCCCTCCGAAACCGTTAGCCGTTGCTCTTTGCGACCTTGATGCGGGCAAGCAAGCAATGCCCGCCTGCCGTTGCTCAAAGAAATTGCAGTGCGCAGCGATAGCTGCACCGTACTTCTAACAGGGAAAACTTTCTTGCACAGTACTGTTTTTCTGCCTGCCGGGAGGCGGATATCGCTTGCATATCCGCATGGCGTGTTAAAGTGCTTCGCCTGAAATCTCAGGAGTGGGTTCTCCAAGGGGGGCGGCTTGGTGCAAAGCCCCCCTTGGGCAGGTCTTTGGTTACTTTCTGCCTGCCAGAAAGCAGGCAGAGCCTGAGCCATTTCGTTACGAATAGAGCAGAAAAAAGTCCGCCGGGTGGGTGGCTCGGTAACGCAGTTCCTAAATAACCCAATAGGACAGGGCTTGAGGTATACTTTCGGGTCAGGCGCATAGGATTGGCTTAGGAGGGGATGACATGAGTGAGGATCGGATGCTTTTGCCCCACAGCCTTACGCTGAGCGAGCGGCAGAAGCTCACTATGACCGGCGTAACAGAAGTGGTGAGTTTTGATGAAAATACGGCGGTTCTGCGAACGGATCTGGGGACACTGGTAATTCAGGGCCGGGATCTCCAGCTGAAAACCCTTTCCGCCGACGGCGGAAATATTGCAGTGGAGGGCACCGTCACCGCTCTGAGCTACGAGGAACCCCGGCAGAGCGGAAGCTGGCTCCGCCGGCTCACCCGATGATGACCCCCGCCATTGTCGCCCAGCGGTTTGCCGCCGCCTGCTTACTGGGTGCCATTCTGGGGATTTGGTACGGTTTTCTGCGCCCCCTGCGCCCAAAGCACACCGCCGTTTCCGATCTTTTATTTCTTGCCGGAGTGGTGCCGGTGTGGATCTATTTAAGCTTCGGCATCTGTCAGGGAGACCTGCGGCCGGGTTACTGGCTGGGTTTGGGGCTGGGCGGGGTTATATGGGAGCGGACCGCAGGACGGCTCCTGCGGCCGGTTTTCCGTCAGTTTTGGCATCTTCTGGGGCTTCCCGTCCGGCTCCTTAAAAAATTTTCCTGCAAAATTAAAAATATTATGAAAAAATCATTTGCATATATGAAAAAATGGAGTACAATAGGATGGAATAACCTTAATCACAGAAGAAACAAAGCAGGAGGATCACGCCATGGCAAACAGAAACATACCCGTTCAAAAGCGCTTCGTGTTCACGCGCAGCAGCAAATGGATGAAAGTCGTTATTGCGGCGGCAGTTGTGTGTGCTACGGCAGCCCTTCTGGTCCTGCACGCAGTCAGACAGAACAACCGCATGCAGGCGGCAGCTCTGAAGGAGCAGGCCTATCGGCTGGAGCAGGAACAGCTGGAGCTCACCGAACGAATCAATCGCCTCGGCTCCGCCGAAAGCGCTAAGGAGATTGCCCGGGATGTCCTCGGTCTTGTGGATCCCGATACGGTAGTCTATCAGCCGGAAGACTGATTTATTCGATTTATCTATTATATTTTGGAGGAAGCAAAGCAAACTATGGAGTTAACCGTCGGTGCAATTTTAGAAGGTAAGGTCAAGTCTATTACCAATTTTGGCGCATTCATCTCCCTGCCGGACAATCATACCGGAATGGTACATATTTCCGAGGTTGCCAACGCCTATGTCAGCGATATCCGCCAGCATCTGACCGAGGGTCAGGATGTGAAGGTCATGGTCATCGGTTTGGATAACGGCAAAGTCAACCTGTCCATCAAGCGTCTGGAGCCCAAGCCCCAGAGAGAGTTTGGCAGCCGGGGCAACTCCCACAGCGCCGCCCCCCGCAACGGCGGACAGAATCGTCCTGCCCGTACTGCTCCCACACCTCCCCCCGCTCCCAAGACGGCAGATCAGCTGTTTGAAGAGAAGCTCAAGGCATTCATGTCCGAATCCGACAGCAAAATCTCTTCCATCAAGCAGTATTCCGATCACCGTACCAAGAGCCGCAGAAGATAATATTTTTGAAAATAGCGGGACGGCTTCTTTTGCCGTCCCGTTTGCTATGTCCGTTTTTGCGGAACACTGCCGGGGCCCACTGCCATAAAAAGCCCCAACAATTTGCCCGGGCGTGCCGCCGGCCGTATGCACCTTTTCGGTACGGAGGAATACCATGGAATGAGCGGCGAGCCGCTTAGAAAATCTTTCCGGAGGTAATTTATATGTGTAACGGTATGTGCAACAACAATTGCGGCGGCAACTTCATCTGGATCATCATCCTGGCTCTCCTCTTCTGCACCTGCGGCAATCAGGGCTACTACGGCTGCGGCTGCGGCAACCAGAACGGCTGCGGCAATACCTGCTGCTAAACGGAAAAATACCGCTTTCTTGGGGATAATCCCGTGAAAGCGGCAAAATTCAGGGCGTGCCCATTGGGGCACGCCCGTTTTTTAGGTTTCAGATGGCTCCGGTGCCTTTTCCACCCCGTAATAGAACACATTGTCACGGGAGGGATTCAGATTGCTCACAGCCCCACGCTTGGCGTACACCGCATAGCTGCGGAACAGGATCGGGCAAATCCGCCCGTCGGTCATTACCATTTCATGGAGCGTCTGGTAGTTGCCCCGGTTTGCCAGAGCCTCCAGACACATGGCGTAGAGTGCCGTATCGCTCATGCCGCCGAAGCTGAGGCTGCCGCCTTTTTTGAAGAAAGGGGAAAGATCCATATTGGCAGACAGCTTGGTCTGGCCAAGATAGAGGTCATAGTCTTTGGATCTCAGAGCTTTTTGGTACCGCTCTGCATCCAGTTCCTTCCGCTCAACCTTCAGTCCGGCAGCTTCCAGCATCTTGGCGATTTCCCGTCCCACCCGCAGGCGGCGGTTATCGTCCTTGTTGAGCAAAAGTGTCACGGAAGGGTCTGCAATCTGTGCTCCGGTGAGCGTATCGGTGAATTTCCGGGGATCATAGCCGTAGCGCTGTGCCTGTGTCTTATTATAATAAGGCGACAGGGGAGATGCCGGCAGCGCGGCGCTGTGCGCGAAGCCGTGGTAGAACTTTTCCGCCAGTGCATCCCGGTCAATCGCATGGGTCAGCGCCGCCCGAACCGCTTCGTTGGAAAATACCTTGCTGTCCTTCCGGCAGCCCAGGTACACGAGGATTCCCGTTTCGCTTTCCCAAATTTCCTGATCGCCGGGATAATCCACATAATCGTCTGCGCCGGGGTCGGCGCACACAAGGCTGAGATCCGAAAAATCAAAGTCGTCCCGGATCTGCTTGGGAGATTCGGCCTTCAGTAAGGAAATAACCGGTGCCGATACCGCCGTGGCTGCATCGCACCACCAGGCAGACTGCCGGCGCAGCCGCGTTCCGGAACCTTCCGTTTCCAGCACATAAGGGCCGCTTCCTATGGGAACGGCTGCACCGGTCTGGCTGCTTTTCACCACGGGAATGTCCAGAAGTATGGGAAGATCCTCGTACGGCGTATCCAGATTCACCTGAATCCCGCCGTCATCGGTGACGGAAACAGACTTGATGTGGGTGAAGCGTCCGCCGTAAAAGCTGCTTTTCCTTGCCGCCTCCAGACTTGCCGTCACATCCTCTGCCGTCACCCGGGTGCCGTCCGAAAAGGAGGCTTCCTCCAGATAGAATGTGTAGCTGTGCATATCGTCGGAAACCTGATAGGTTTTGCACAGCACCGGCTGTGCCTGATAGTTCCGATCCACGCTGAAAAGCCCCTGATACATGAGAGAAAAGAGTGCCCGGTTGGTAAAATCCATGGATTCATAAGGATTCATGGAACGGTCCGGGTAATATGCCAGTGTCAGAATTTTAGGCTCCTCCGGCGCTCCCGGATAGGTCGGCGCCGGGCCTGTGCTGTCGGAAAGGCCGTTGCCCGTAGGGGTATACTCCGTCAGTTCCTCCTGACATCCCGCCAGAAGTCCCGCCGCAAGCGCCACCACCAGCAAAAGGGGCAGTATTCGTTTCATTTCTTTCCCTCCTTGCAGACGATGACAGCGCCCTGTGAGCCACGCTGACCTTTGGTGACCCGATGGGACCAGAAGGTATCGCAGCTGCAGACGGTGCAGTCCGTGCTGATCTCAATGCTGCGCACGCCGGCTCTTTTCAGCGACAGGGCGTTGAGTCCCTTGAGATCCACATGAAATTTATTTCCGGCGGGGCGGATATACGGTTTCGCCCCTTCGCCGTAGGTTTTTTCCATGGCCTCCGGCACCTCGGCGCCGGTTTCAAAGCAGCAAAAACCGATATTGGGGCCGATGGCGGCACGAATCCGGCCCGGATCGGAGCCAAAGCTGTCCGCCATTGCTTTCACCGCCTTGCCGGCGATATCGGCGGCAGTTCCCCGCCATCCGGCGTGGACGGCGCCCACTGCCCCGGTATCCGGATCATAGAGCAGAACAGGGGTGCAGTCGGCGGTAAAAATCACCAGCGCCGTTCCCGGCTCGTCGGTGATCAGTCCGTCGCAGTCCGGCACGGTTTCCCAAAGGTCACGCCCCCAGTCCGCCTTTCCCGCACGGCGGATGGTATCACCGTGGACTTGGTGGGTCAGCACCAGCTTATGGGTGTCAAATCCCACGGCATCCCCCAGTATCCGGTAGTTTTCCCGAACATTTTCGGGGTCATCCCCACGGTGGATGCCGATATTGAGACCGGAGAATATCCCCTTGCTGACGCCCCCGAGGCGCGTGGTAAAGCCATGGGGCACCGGGATTCCCGCCGCCGTCAGGCAGGTGATATTTCCTTTTTTCTCATACATGATCGCCATGATTTTCTCCCGAAAAATTACTGGTAGCGCTCCACACCGGCAGCAATGTCCTTGTCACGGCAGCACTTTTTATACTTCTTTCCGCTGCCGCAGGGGCAGGGATCATTGGGGCCCACCTTCTTGCCCTTATGGCGGACAGGGGTCTGCCGGACAGCGCCCTGTTCGGTGCCGCCGGTGCCGGTTTCCTTGGCAACCTTTTCACGCCGGACCTCCTGCTGAGGCTGGATCCGCACCATGAACATCCGGCGGACGGTTTCCTCCCGGATGGCATTGATCATGGCCTGGAACATCTCATAGCCTTCCTCTTTATAGGCAATCACCGGGTCATGCTGACCGTAAGCCCGCAGGCCGATGCCCTGCTTCAGATCGTCCATGGCATCGATGTTGTCCATCCAGTATTCGTCCACCACCCGGAGCATGATCACGCGCTCCAGCTCCCGCATGACCGCAGGGGTATAGGCGGCTTCCTTCTTCTCGTAAAATTTCAGCGCAGTTTCATAAATTGCATCGCAAAGGCCCTGTGCATCGCAGTTTTCCGGAATCTTAACGGAGCCCTTAGGGAAGTAAATGCTGTCGAAATGCGGCATTGCCGCGGCAAGGCTCTCGTCGGTCACAGCGCCGCCGAAGGGTGCCAGCGCATCGGTGACGGTGCTGTCCACCACGGAGCGGAGCATGGTGAGGATATTCTCCCGCAGATCTTCTCCGTCCAGCACCTTCTGCCGCTGGGCGTAGATCACCTCACGCTGGGTGTTCATTACATCGTCGTACTCAAGAACGCTCTTTCTGGAGCGGAAGTTGCGGCTTTCCACGGTTTTCTGGGCGTTTTCCACAGCACCAGAAAGGATTTTTGCATCGATGGGGGTATCCTCGTCCAGGCCCAGCGTTTCCATCACGCTCATGACCCGGCCGGTGGCGAACAGACGCATAAGGTCATCCTCAAGGCTCAGATAGAAGCGGCTTTCGCCGGGGTCGCCCTGACGGCCGGAACGGCCACGGAGCTGATTATCGATCCGGCGGGACTCATGCCGCTCAGTGCCGATGATAAAGAGGCCTCCGGCCTGACGGACTTTCTCGGCATTTTCCCGAATCTCATTTTTAAACTGCGAAAGAAGCTCCTCGTATTTTTCCCGGACTGCCAGAATTTCGGCATTGTCGGTTTCCGCATAGGAATCCGCCTCGGCAATGAGCTCCTCCGGAACCCCCTGCTTTTGCAGTTCGTTTTTCGCCATATATTCGGCGTTGCCGCCCAGCACGATATCCGTACCACGGCCTGCCATGTTGGTGGCAATGGTAACGGCGCCGAACTGACCTGCCTGCGCCACGATCTGGGCTTCCATTTCGTGGTACTTGGCGTTCAGCACATTGTGGGGGATGCCCTCTTTTTTCAGGAGCTTGCTGATGACTTCACTCTTTTCGATGGAAATGGTGCCCACCAGCACGGGCTGACCCTTGGCGTGGCACTGTTTCACCTGCTCCACAATGGCACGGAACTTTCCTGCCTCGGTCTTATAGACCACATCCGGCAGATCTTTTCTTGCCACGGGGCGGTTGGTGGGGATCTCCACCACATCAAGGGTGTAAATGGCGGCAAATTCTTCTTCCTCGGTCAGTGCCGTACCGGTCATGCCGGAGAGCTTGTCGTAGAGCCGGAAGAAGTTCTGGAAGGTGATGGTGGCAAGGGTCTTGCTTTCGCCGGCCACCTGCACCCGTTCCTTGGCTTCGATTGCCTGATGCAGGCCCTCGTTATAGCGGCGGCCGTACATAAGCCGTCCGGTAAATTCATCAACAATGATGATCTGGCCGTCCTTCACCACATAGTCGATATCCCGGCGCATGATGCCCCGGGCCTTCATGGCCTGATTGATGTGGTGGGTGAGGGTAGTATTTTCGGCATCCGCCAGATTTTCCACATGGAAAAATTTCTCCGCCTTCCGGATGCCGCTGGCGGTTAGGGACACGGTGCGGCTCTTTTCGTCCACGAAATAGTCGCAGTCGTAGTCATCCTGCACTTCCTTTTCGTCGGTTTTCGCGAAAACCTTTTTCCGCAGTGTGGATACAAACTGATCTGCCATCTGGTAAAGCTGGCTGGAATCCTCGCCCTGACCGGAAATGATCAGAGGGGTGCGGGCTTCATCGATGAGGATGGAGTCCACCTCGTCCACGATGGCAAATGCATGTCCCCGCTGCACAAGCTCCTGCTTGTAAATCGCCATATTATCCCGCAGGTAGTCAAAGCCCAGCTCGTTATTGGTGCAGTAGGTGATATCTGCGGCGTAGCTTTCCCGACGCTGGGCCGGTGTCATACCGGGAATGATGAGGCCCACGGAAAGGCCCATATACCGGTAGACCTTACCCATCCACTCGGAGTCACGCTTTGCAAGGTATTCATTGACGGTGACCACATGGACGCCCCTGCCGTTAAGGGCGTTCAGGTAGCAGGGAAGGATTGCCACAAGGGTTTTACCTTCGCCGGTTTTCATTTCGGCGATACGGCCCTGATGCAGAATGATGCCGCCGATCAGCTGGACAGGGTAGGGCTTCATGCCCAGAACCCGCCATGCGGCTTCCCGAATGGCGGCGAAGGCCTCCGGAAGCAGATCATCCAGCGTTTCCCCCTTGGCGATGCGATCCTTAAACTCTCCGGTTTTTGCCTTGAGGGCGTCCTCAGAGAGGTTTGTGTAAGTTTCTTCCAGAGCGAGGATCTTATCCACCAGCGGCTGGATTTTTTTCAGCTCTCTCTGAGAGCGGGTACCGAACATTTTTGTAAAAAGTCCCATTTTATCATACCTCGTCGAAACATAGATTTAGGAATGCAAACATTTCACTAATTTTAAAGATTATACCATAGAAACCGGAAAAATCATAGCCTTTTTGTAAACATAGTCGGCGTCCCGGGGAGAATTCCATCCGGCACGGTTTGCCTTCGGAAAATACGGCGGAACGGAGCGTATTTCCCATAACGCCCATGTTTTTGGAAATAAACGGTTTTGGCATAACAATACCCCCTTATGTAGTGATGATCCTACACAAGGGGGCTGTCTGTCTATTGTCCGTTTTTGCCGGATCTATTTAAACACGAAACAGGGGAGCGTTATTTTTTGCAGGGTACGGGATTTTTCCGCACCCCGCAGTATTTTATTTTTCCGAAAGATATTCCATCAGCGCATCCCAGCGCTTGCGGCACACGGCATCCCCGTGGAAATAGTACTCTTCCATCTTTTCCCGATCCTTTTCCAGTGCTTTTATATTGCACACCTCCGGGCGGATCACAAAAATCCTGCCCTCCCGTTCCAGGGAATGGACTTCCTCCAGGTGGACAAAATACTGCTCCTTGCGGTTCATCATCCGCTCGAAAAGCCGGGGATAACGCTCCTTATAGAGTTTTGAGAGGATGGGGCGCATTTTGGCATAGTCCGTGGGGTGGATGTTCCGGGTCGGCTTGGTCGTCACCAGCACCACCCGGTCACAGCCCTGCTCCAAGGCTCTGCGCACCGGCAGGGGGTCAGATACGCCGCCGTCCAGATAATGCTTTCCGTTCAGCTCCACCGGCAGGCAGACGCCGGGCATGGACGAGCTTGCCATAACAATATCCTGCAGGCGCCGCTGATAGACTTCCTCATGGAGATATTCCGCCTCTCCGGTTTCACAGCAGGTCACCACATATTCGCACTCCATGGGATCATGGTAGTAATCCGCAAAGCGGAAGGGTACATCTCCCTCGTAGCTCAGGGTATGGTAGAGCATACGCAGATCCAGCATGCTTCCGCCGGTTTTGCGCACCTGTTTAATACCGCAGTAGCTTTTAAAATCCGTGCCGGAGGTGATTTGATAGACCCGCTTGTGCTGCCCCGCCTTATAATTCATTGCGTTGCCCGCCCCGGCGGAGACACCGATGCAGTAGTCAAACCGCAGTCCTTTTTCCATCATCACATCCAGAACGCCGGATGTGAACACGCCCCGGCAGGCGCCGCCCTCCAATACAATTCCGGTTTTCACGGTATGCACCTCCATATATGGGAAGTATAATATTTTTTTCTTATTTCCACAGGCCGTCAGGGTAAAGTCCCTGTTCGGTCATGCCCCGGAGGGCTGCCACCACCTGAGGCTTATCGGCAGCATAGGTAACGCCGTACCACTTATCGGGAGATTCCAGCACCTTGACAGCTGCCTTGTTTTCCTTCAGCAGGCGTCCCACCAGCATGGGCAGGAAAAATTCTGCCTTTGCAGGATTTTTCTTTGCTTCCTGATCCAGAAATTCAGGGAATCCATTTTCGATTTCCTTCAGGAAGCTGGGAGTATACCCCCACATATTCATAGAAACCACGGTTTCCGCAGGGACATCCGTCCAGTTCTCGCCGTCCTCGGTGAAATGGATGCCGCCGGCATACTTTTCGATGCGGGTGCGCTCCACAACATTGGTAAGGTTGTGGTTGCTGTCGGTCTCGCAGATGCCCCGGGCCACGCTTCCGTTTTCCGTAACGGTGTTGCCCAGCTGATAGCCTACCATGCAGTAATCATAGCGCTCGCCGTCCTGCGCCTTGGACAGCGCATCATAAATGACACGGAATGCGGACTTGCCGTAGTAATCGTCGGCATTGATCACGGCAAACGGTGCATCTCCGATCTGCTCCCGGGCGCAGAGAACTGCGTGGCAGGTGCCCCAGGGCTTGGTGCGTCCCTCGGGAACTGTGTAGCCCTCGGGGAGCTTATCCAGCTCCTGATATGCATAGCGGATCTCCATGGGAGATTTTTCCAGACGCTTGCCTACGGTATCCATGAAATCCTTGCGGATTGCTTCTTTAATGATGATGACGGCGGTATCAAAGCCCGCCTGATGGGCATCGAACAGGGAAAAATCCAAAATAGCCTCTCCCCGGGTTCCCACCGGATCGATCTGCTTGAGTCCTCCGTACCGGCTTCCCATGCCGGCGGCCATAACAACAAGTACAGGTTTTTGTGCCATAAGGCATCCTCCTTGATCTTTCTTTATGATTTTGTTCATTGTATCATATTTTCGGGGAAAAGCAACTTTTTCCCGAAAAAAGGTTCTCCGGGCATATATTGTCCCGGCGAAGCTTCTCCCATGAAAACACGGTCGCCAGCTCTGCGGCGGAGATGCTCTCCTGTTTCTCCAGAAGGCCTGCGCTGTAGGCAAGGCTCCCCACCAGCTTCTCCGGTGTCATCCGCCGGCGCAAAGCGCCCATGTCCAGATCCCGGTCCCGCTTGCTGAGCCGCCGTCCGTCCGGCGCCATCAGCAGGGGCAGGTGGCCGTATTCAGGATGCGAAAACCCCAGAAGCTCCTGCAAATACATCTGCCGTGGGGCTGAGCTTAACAGATCCATGCCCCGCACCACTTCGGTAACGCCGGCTTCGCCGTCGTCCACCGTCACCGCCAGCTGGTAGACATACACACCGTCTGCCCGCCGAACCACAAAATCTCCGCATTCCGCGGCAAGGTTCTGCTGATAGTCACCCCGGCAGAGGTCATGAAGCTTCCAGATTTTATCGGGCACCATGACCCGCCACGCCGGATCCCGTCCGAAAGCCGCCTGCTCCGCCGCCGTCAGATTCCGGCAGGTGCCGGGGTAGACATAGGTGCCGTCGGAAAGGTGGGGCGCATTGACACTGTGGAGCTGACTGCGGGTGCAGTAGCAGGGATAGAGAAGCCCTTTTTCCGCAAGGCAGGCAAAATACCGGTCATAAACCTCACTTCTTTGGGACTGGGGCGGCGTTTCCAGATCCCAGTCAAGCCCCAGCCATTCCAGATCCTCCCGCAGGAGGTCTGCATATTCCTTTGCCGTCCGCTGGGTGTCCAGATCCTCCATCCGCAGCACGAACGATCCGCCCCGGGACCGCACCGACGCCCACGCCATCAGGGCGGCAAACACATTTCCCAGATGCATCCGCCCGGAAGGGGTCGGCGCAAAGCGCCCTACGGGCTTTTTAAGACTTTCCATACTACTTGAGCAACACTTCCAGCCAGTAAATCACAACGCCGATCATGCCGAGGCACAGGAAGCTGATGACAGCCATCAGGATGATCTGGACTTTATCCCCCTGCTTTTTTGCTGCGGCGCTTTTCCCTTTTTTCGTCTGCATTTCTTTCTGGGGCGGCGTGTTTTTCGTTTTTCTACCGTAATCATTGGAAAAATTGCAGTAGACCATGGGTTCCTGAGGCTCGTTGATCCAGTCGGGATCTTCAAAAGCGGGAGCAGGCTCCTCCCGGCCATCCTTCAGCAAAGCCTCCGGCAGATCTTCCAGCAGATCGTCGTCCGCCAGCAGTTCCTTCTCCAGCCGTTCCAGCTCTCTGTCTCTGTCTTTCTTCAAGGCGCAGCACCTCCTTTTAGTGTTCCTATTTTACCCTAAAACCTGCGGTATGTAAAGGGAGAATCCCGCGGGGGCCGGCGGTGCTTTTCGAAAAAAACCGCCGTTTTTCGCAACTTCAAACTTTCTTAACAATTATCCCCTTTCTTTTTTCACATTTCGACCATAGTATAGAGGTATGTAAACTGCGTTTTTTCATTTTTGCAGTTTGCTCTTCTTCTTTTTCATTTTTTCTCCTCTTTCTTTATTGTAAAATCCGCAGGTTCGCCTGCGGATTTTGCTTTTTGTATAGAATTTTCCTTTTGTGAAATCCTATGGAAAGAAAAGGGGGGGCTTTATGATCATAGCCTATTTGCGTACCATCATTTTATACCTGCTGCTGCTGGTGGTGATCCGGCTCATGGGCAAGCGGCAGGTGGGGCAGATGGAGCCGGCAGAATTTGTCATCGCTATCATCGCCGCAAACCTCGCCACCATTCCCATGCAGGACGGAAGCGTTTCGCTGTTTTCGGGGCTCGTGCCGCTGCTTACCATTCTGGGCACGGAACTGGTGCTTTCCGCCATATCCATGCGGAGCATTCCGCTGCGGCGGCTTCTTTGCGGAAAGCCTGTGATTTTAGTGGAAAACGGCCACATTTTGCAAGAAAATCTTAGCCGCACCCGGATTACTCTGGATGAACTGACGGGACTTCTGCGGCAGAAGGACATTCTGGATCTTGCCAGTGTGCAATTTGCCATTTTGGAGACAAACGGCAATATTTCCGTGTTTCCCTATGCCCGTTTTCAGCCCGCCGCCGCCAAGGATGCCGGGATCCGTGTCAAGGACAGCACTTTGCCCGTCACCCTGATTTCCGACGGATATCTGCTGAAGAACAACCTTTCTCTGGCAAAAAAGGACGAAAAATGGGTGCATCGGGTAATGGAAGAAAAGAAAACCACCGTTTCCGGCACATGGCTTTTAACGGTGGATAAAAATGATCATATCCTCTATATTCCAAAGGAGGGTAAGCAATGAAGCGTCTTTGGATCGGGTGCGGAGCGCTGATTCTGATGCTAGCGGTGAGCCTGCTGCCGTGGTATCTCACAGTTTCCATGGAGCGGGCAGTCACATCGAAGATCGCGCAGGCGGAGGATCACGCCACAGCGGGGGACTGGGAAAAAGCAGCCGCTGCTGCCGAAGAAGCCAAGTCAGAATGGGACAGGCGACAGAATATTCTGGAGGCGTTTTCCAGCCATGAACCTCTGGAATATATGCAAACCATATTCGGCGATCTGATGCTTTCGGCAGAAGAAGAAGATTGCGATTCCTTTCTGCGGGCGGCGTTTCGCATCCGTCTCACCGCTCAGATCTCTTCTCAGGAGCAAAAGCTCTCCTGGAGCACCCTGTTTTAGCCGTTTTCGGTGCCGTACGCCAAATCCAGAATTCCCTGCGCCAAGGCCCCGGCCGCCCGGAGCGCCTCGGTATGGGTGTTACCGTTGGCACCGATTTCCACCAGCATACACCCCGGGGATGTATCCTGATTGAACCGCTCTTCACGCAGCTGTGTGGGGCGGCAGATACCGGGATTTCTTTTTTCCAGCACTGCCATCAGCTTGAGGGCCAGCCCCAGATTTTTCTGCCAGTGGGGCTGCCGCCATCGGAAATCCGTTCCCGTCACCATCATCAGCTGGGCAGACGGCTCCCCGTCCACCGTGGCATGGGTGGAGAGCTGATTTTCCCCGTCCAGCTCCACTGCATCCCGGTGCAGATCCAGCACCATGCAAATGGTGGGATATTTTTCCAGATAATAGGAAATCGATCTGCGGGAATCCGAATAGGAGCCATTGTAAGACGGATAATCGTGATAGGCTCGGTCGTGGAGCACCGAAATGCCCCCGGCTTCCAGAAGTCTTGTCACCTCATCCCCCACAGAAACCATATTGTAACGATTATCCAGCGTCCGATAGGCGCTGGATTCTTTATATTCTTCCCCCTCTGAGGGCGTATAGCTTTCGGTTGCATGGGTGTGGACGATCAGTACCTTCGGCCCCGGGCCCGTAAGATCCCAGGAAAGGGGCGAACGCAGGATGGAAACAAAATCCGGGTCATACGGCACCATCGATTGCACCGCAATGGCTTTTTCATCCGCTTCCGTCAGCCGATAGGGGGTCGGAGGCTTTGCCGGTTTTTCCGAAGAAGAAGCCGCCGTCCCCGTTTCCGTCGGGACGGTTTGCGCATCCGGGCTTTCCGGCGGTGCCCCGTCGGCGGGGGAAACCCACCGGCCGGACTGAAGATAGACCAGCAGCGACATACATCCCTGCTGCAAAAAACTGTGGGGCGCTGAACCGGGGCCCGTAAGCCACAGCAGCGCCGCCAGAATAAGTGCCCATACGCCGTAACGAAGGTTTTCACGGTGCTGATCCATTTCATCCCTCCCGGTACTCGTCGATATGTCGATATTTCGTATAAATTGAGAAAAACCACGAAAGCACTCACACGCTGTTCGGTCGCTTCCATTTGGGGCGGGATCGCAGGCAAAGACGCAGCTGCTTAAAAAATGCTTTCAGCAGTTCTTCGCATTCCTCTGCCATGATCCCCCCCTCCGCCTGGGGGTGGTGGTTAAAATTCATGGAAAACAGATCACAGACCGAGCCGCAGGCCCCGCATTTTGCATCCTTTGCGCCGTAGACCACCCGGGGAATCCGGGCGTTTACGATGGCCCCGGCGCACATGGGACACGGCTCCAGCGTCACATAGAGGGTACATTCCCAGAGCCGCCAGCCCCCCAGCGCTGCGCAGGCCTCGGAAATTGCCTCGATCTCCGCATGACCCAATGCGGTTTTTGCGGTTTCCCGGCGGTTCCGCCCCCGCCCAACGATCTCATTTCCTCTCACAATGACACAGCCCACCGGCACCTCACCGTCCGCTGCCGCCATTTTTGCCAGCTCCAGCGCCTGATGCATGAAATATGTATCCCGATCCTCCAAAGCCTGTCCTCCTTTTCCCGCTTTTGGGGCTATCATACCCTAAAAGCAGGGCATCCGTCAAGGCTCCGACAGCAGCGCTGCAAAGAATACCGCCAGCTCCTGCCGGGAAAGAGGCGCATCCTTTCGCCGGGAAAGCTGCTGACCGGCAGACTCCAGACTGATGCGTAAGGCATTGCCGGCCTTTTCGGCATCGGCAGCAGATTGGGCCGTGCCGGTCAGCAGATAATCCGTGGTAACCCCGAAAATCCGGGCCAGCGCCACCAATGTCTCCACCGCCGGTTCCCGCCGTCCCTGCTCGTACATTCCCACGGCACTGGGGCTGATTTTCAGCACCTCCGCCAGCTGTGCCTGACTCAGCCCTGCCGAGCGCCGCAGTGCCGCAATCCTCGGACCCAACATTTTGACCACCCTCTCTTTGGTTATGCCCCCAGTATACCATGTCCACCGGTGAAAAAATGGGAGAATCCTGACCCCTACACGATTCGACGGACATCACACAATTCGTGTAGTAAAATCGTTTTCACCGCTACAGGAGCCTATCGTCGAAATAAGCAGTACACTTTCGACATTTTCCCTTGCCGCCCTAAATTTTACAAAAGAGGTTGATGCGTGTGAATTTACCATTGGAATCCACCTTATACACAGATGAAAATGCCGCTGTGCCCGGGGGCTTCTGCCCTCTGTGCGGCAGCGAGCTTTATCCTCCCGGATATCACTGCATCCGGTGTGAGAAAGGAAATCCATGACCTTAGCGGAGCTCAGCCCCGGATACGAGGCTTCGGCGGTGCTTTTGCGAAAGCGGCTCCACGAACTGCGGCAAATGGCGGCAGCCGCAGAGGACCCCGACGAGCTGTGGCACATAAAGCGGCGGATCGCAGAACTGACCCCCATGCTGACCCAAATGAACGAGCTGGCAGAACTGACCGCCCGCTACTATGAAAGGGGGTACTACCGAAATGAAAAATACACTCTTTGAAGGCTACTTAGGTCCCCGGCTTCCCCGTCAGGTGCAGCTGCGCCGGATCCAGAATGTGATCCGTGAGGAGCTGACCCCATTGCAGCAGGAAACGCTCATCGCCTATTATTTCCGGCAGATGAATATTTGTCAGATTGCTCAGGAGCGGGGGGTCAACAAAAGCACCGTGTGCCGCACACTCCATCGGGCAGAGGCTCGGCTGCGCCGATGCCTTCGCTATTAAGGGAAAAGCCGCAGCATCTGCTGCGGTACTTTTTTTCTGTGGGCAGGAAAAATTTCCCCGGTCGACATTTTTCTTCAGGAAAAAACCCGAAAAATAAACAATCCGTAAACAATTGCAAAAGCGGTTGCAACGATAAATTTTTTTCATTATAATATGTACATTCCAATGAACAAGGTGATACGCGCATGAATGGTTTTCGCCAATGGCTCCGTAATTTTATGGCAGGGCGCTATGGTACGGATAAGCTTAATATGTATATTCTGGGTCTGGGTGTGATTCTCAGTTTTCTGTCTATTTTCTTCCGGGTGCCTACGCTCAACCTGATTTTGGCTGTTGCTTCCTATGCCTTAATGTTCTGGGCGATCTTCCGGTGTTTCTCCCGGAATACCTACCGCCGCTATCAGGAGAACCGCCGGTTTCTCATGACGCTGGATCGCATCAAGGACCGGGAGCATCGGTATTTCGAGTGCCCCAAGTGCCGCCAGCCCATCCGTGTTCCCAAGGGCAAGGGTAAGATTGCCATTACCTGTCCCAAGTGCGGCGAGCGTTTCGTCCGCAAATCTTAAAAACAGAAAAACAGGACCTGTCGGAAATGCTCCGGCGGGTCCTGTTTTTTTACACATACAGCAGGGAAATTTCAGGAATTTTGGTTACTTTCTGTCTGTCAGAAAACATTCTCCGGAAAGCCCGTTAAAAATCCCTCAGGCCTTGCCCTCTTTGTTTTCCTCGGGGATAAAGTCCAGCGTAAGGCTCTGCAGATCGGTCTCCAGCCGGGAATAGCGCACACCTGCGGCATCCAGCATCCGCTTGGAGGCCTTCGTCACCGGCGTGTCCGCATATTTGTCAGAGAGGTAAATGACTTCTCTGATGCCGCTCTGGATGATCGCCTTGGCGCACTCGTTGCAGGGAAACAGCGCCACATAGATCCGGCTGTCCCGCAAATCCCGCCCGCTGGCATTCAAGATGGCGTTCAGCTCCGCATGAACCACATAGGGGTATTTATTCTCCTCGCCCTCCCGGTTCCAGGGGAATTCATCGTCGCTGCACCCCTTGGGCATACCGTTGTAGCCGGTGGAAATGATGATATTGTCCTTGGACACGATGCAGGCGCCCACCTGAGTGCTGGGGTCCTTGCTCCGCCGCGCCGCCAGCATGGCGATACCCATAAAATATTCGTCCCAGCTGATGTAATCTGTGCGTTTCATTGCGTATCCTCCCTAAATAAAAATTGCTGTACTCTTTTAGAATACAGCAATTTTACACGATTTATCGCTAAATTTCAACTCAATCAAAAAAATCTTTGAGATTCTCAAAGAATTTTTTCCGTTTCGGTGTTTCTGCGGTTCCCTCGTCCAGCTTCCGGAGAAGTTCCTTTTGCTCCTTGCTGAGCTTCGTGGGAGTCTCCACAACCACGGTAAACCGCTCATCACCCCGGCGGCGGGAATTGCCCACCTGAGGAATGCCCTTGCCGGAAAGCGTAAATGTGGTTCCGGTCTGTGTTCCCTCGGGGATCTCATAGGAAACCTTGCCGTCCAGCGTGGGGATCTGAATTTCTGCACCCAGCGCCGCCTGTGCAAAGGAAATCGGCACTTCGCAGTAAACGGTGGTATCCTGACGGGTGAAAATGGGATGGCGCTTGATGTAGATTTCCACCAGCAGATCGCCGTTGGGTCCGCCGTTGGCGCCCACACAGCCCTCACCCCGGACACGGACGGACTGGCCGTTATCCACACCCGCAGGAACCTTTACCTTGATCTTCTGGGTGCGGCGCACCTTGCCCTTGCCGCGGCAGGTGGTACAGGGAGTCTTGACGATCTTGCCCCGGCCGTTACACTGGGGACACACGGAAGAGGACTGCATGGTCATGCCCATGAAGTTCTGGGTGGTGCGAACCTGACCGGAGCCGTGGCAGTAGGAACAGGTTTCCACTACGCCGTCTGCGGAGCCGGTGCCGTGGCAGGCAGAGCAGTTTTCGATCCGCTGAGCGGACACCTGCTTTTCACAGCCGAAGGCGGCCTCTTCAAAGGTCAGATCCAGCCGCGCGCCTACATTTTCGCCCCGGCGGGGGGCATTCTGGCTCTGACGGCCTCCGCCGCCGCCCCCGAAGAAGGAGCCGAAAATATCGCCCAGATCGCCGAAATCTCCGAAACCGCCAAAACCGCCGCCGAAGCCGCTGCCCTGACCGCCCCCGAAGTTGGGGTCTACACCGGCAAAGCCGAACTGGTCATAGCGGGAGCGCTTTTCATCGTCGGAAAGGATTTCGTAGGCCTCAGCCGCTTCCTTGAATTTTTCTTCTGCCTCTTTGTTATCCGGATTCCGGTCGGGATGGTACTTAAGCGCCAGTTTCCGGTAGGCTTTCTTTATTTCATCGGTGCTGGCACCCTTCTGGACGCCCAGCACCTCGTAGTAATCTCGTTTATTGTCTGCCATTGATGCTCACCTCTTGCAATACGCAAACTTGAGGGGCGGCGTCCGCCGTCCCTCAGGCCTGATCCATATTAGTCTACGGTCTCGTAGTCAGCATCTACAACACCGTCGCTGCCGGGCTGTGTGCCGCCCTGTGCGCCGGGCTGACCGCCCTGGGGATTTGCCTGCTGATACAGCTTTTCGGATACCGCGTAGAAGGCCTTCTGGACTTCCTCGGTGGCAGCCTTGATGGCTCCCATGTCGGTGCCCTTGTTGACTTCCTTCAGCTTATCCACAGCGCTCTGGATGGAGGACTTTTCCTCTGCGGAGAGCTTGTCGCCGAGATCGGTCAGCGCCTTTTCGGTCTGATAAACGGTCTGGTCTGCTGCGTTGTGGGTGTCCACCTCGTCCTTACGGGCCTTATCCTCGGCAGCATACTGCTCTGCCTCGTGAACAGCCTTATCGATATCCTCCTGGCTGAGGTTGGTGGAAGCGGTGATGGAAATGTTCTGCTCCTTGCCGGTACCCAGATCCTTGGCGGAAACCTTTACGATGCCGTTGGCGTCGATATCGAAGGCAACCTCGATCTGAGGCACGCCCCGGGGTGCGGGAGCAATGCCGTTGAGCTGGAAGCGGCCCAGGGTCTTATTGTAAGCCGCCATCTCACGCTCGCCCTGCAGCACATGAACCTCAACGGAGGTCTGGCCGTCAGCTGCGGTGGAGAAGATCTGGCTCTTTCTGGTGGGGATGGTGGTATTGCGGTCGATCAGTCTGGTGAACACGCCGCCCATGGTCTCAATGCCCAAAGACAGGGGAGTGACATCCAGCAGCAGGATATCCTGCACATCGCCGGTGAGCACGCCGCCCTGAATGGCAGCGCCCACAGCCACGCACTCGTCGGGGTTGATGCCCTTGAAGCCTTCCTTGCCGGTGATGTTCTTAACAGCATCCTGAACGGCAGGAATACGGGTGGAGCCGCCAACCAGCAGCACCTTATTCAGGTCGCTGGGCTTGAGGCCTGCATCGGAAAGTGCCTGCTTGACAGGCTTCATGGTGCGCTCCACCAGATCTGCGGTCAGCTCATTGAACTTTGCACGGGTGATGGTCACATCCAGATGCTTGGGGCCCTCTGCGTTAGCGGTGATATAAGGCAGGTTTACTTCGGTGGTGGTCATGCCGGACAGCTCGATCTTCGCCTTCTCGGCAGCTTCCTTCAGACGCTGCATAGCGCCCTTGTCGCCGGTGAGGTCGATGCCCTCGGCCTTCTTGAACTCAGCAACCAGATAATCCATGATGCGCTGGTCGAAGTCGTCGCCGCCCAGACGGGTGTCGCCTGCGGTTGCCTTAACCTCTACCAGACCGTCGCCGATCTCCAGAATGGACACATCAAATGTGCCGCCGCCGAGGTCGTAAACCATGATGGTCTGCTCGGTTTCCTTGTCGAGGCCGTAAGCAAGTGCTGCTGCGGTAGGCTCGTTCACGATACGCTTAACATCGAGGCCTGCGATCTTGCCGGCGTCCTTGGTTGCCTGACGCTGAGAGTCGGAGAAGTAAGCAGGAACGGTGATAACCGCCTCGGTAACGCTCTGGCCCAGATAGCTTTCAGCGTCTGCCTTCAGCTTCTGCAGGATCATAGCGCTGATTTCCTGAGGGGTGTAGCCCTTGCCGTCAATGTCAACATGATAATTTTCGCCCATATGGCGCTTGATGGAGCTGATGGTGCGGCTTGCGTTGGTAACAGCCTGACGCTTTGCCACCTGACCCACCATACGCTCACCGGTCTTGGAGAAAGCCACCACGGAAGGGGTGGTTCTGGCTCCTTCGGCATTTGCGATTACAACGGGTTCGCCGCCTTCGAGAACAGCGACACAAGAGTTTGTAGTACCTAAGTCAATACCAATGATCTTACCCATAACAATTTCCTCCTATAATAATGAAAAGATTTTACAAAATTCAGTTGGCCACCTGGACCATTGCAAATCGGACGATTTTATCGCCCATCTTAAAGCCTTGCTGGAACACCTGAGAGATTTCATTCTCTCCCAGATTTTCGTCGTCGATATGAAGCACTGCGTTGTGCAGGTTGGGGTCGAAGGTTTCGCCCTCCTGTCCGAAGATCTCCACACCCAGTGCTTCCAGGATCTTTTTAAGCTCCGTCATGGTCATCTCCACGCCCTTCTTGAAGGCCTGATCCTCGGTCTCCTGCTTGAGAGCCCGGGCGAGATTGTCATAAACGGGAAGCAGCTTCTCCACAGCATCGGCTCTGCCGTTGGTGTAGGACTGTTCCTTTTCCTTGGCGGTACGCTTGCGGAAGTTATCAAATTCCGCCGCCAGCCGAAGGTATGCTTCATGCTCGGCGTTATATTTTTCCTCCATGGGGTCCACGGTTTCCTCCACAGCCTCCTGTGCCGTTTCGGTTGCTTCCTCCGTTTCCTCCAGGGGAATTTCCTTGTTTTCCTTATTTTTCTTGCCCACGGTTAGGCCTCCTTGTGATCATCCTCGGAGACTCGCTCCGGTAGTTGCATTTTTTCGGGTTTCGCAAACATCTTGCTGAGGCTCTCGGCAAAGTAGCTGAGCCGTGCGGTGATTTTGGCATAATCCATACGGGTGGGTCCCACCACGCCGATCATACCCTGCATGCCGTCGCCGATGTCAAACTTGGTCATCACCACGGAAGTATCCTTCAATTCCTCGGACACATTTTCCGGGCCTACGATGACTTTGGTGCCGTTGGCGTTCTGCATGACCGCAGGGAGATTCGCGAAGGCACCCTCGTCCAGCGTGGACAGCATTTTCTGGGCCTTGTCAATGTCCCGGTATTCCGGCTGATCCAGCAGTCGCACATGACCGGCCACCGCCACATCGGTTTTTTCCTGCCTGCGCAGGGTCTCCACAGTGAAATCCACGATCACCGGAACCAAACTGCCTGCGGCACCTGCCGAGCGCATGACCCGATCCATAAGTGCCTGTGTGAATCCCTCGGGGGAAAGCTCCACCATGCTGGCGTTCAGCACTGCGGAAAGGACATTCAAATCCCCTTCGCTCACCTGAACCGGGAGTTTGATGAGTTTGTTGGCAACCTCGTCGTTGGAAAGCATCATCACCAGAATGATGCTTCCGGCACCTGCCAGAATAAGATCAAACCGCTTCACCGTTGCGCCCCCATGATGGGCCGCTACGCTGATGGCCGGAAGATCCGTGGCCTGAGAAACCAGCTTTGCCACCTTTTCCACCATCTGATCCACCTTTTGCATCTTTTCCTCGATGGCGGTGTTGATGGAGCGGGTCTCATCCATGCTGAGGCGGTAATCGCTCATCAGCTCATCCACATACAGCCGGTAGCCGGCGGTGGAGGGGATGCGGCCTGCACTGGTGTGGGGCTGTTCCAGATAACCCATGGCGGTGAGGTCTGCCATTTCGTTGCGAATGGTTGCGGAGGAATAATGCAGATCGGGAAGCTCACAAATCGCCTTGGAGCCAACGGGCTCGGCTGTGCGGATATAAAGGTCTACGATGGATCGCAGGACTTTTTTCTTTCTGTCGGTAAGCTCCATATTGCATCTCCTTTCCGTTTAGCACTCCTTATCCTTGAGTGCTAAGCACACTATACCAAAGAGTGCTAACAATGTCAAGGGGTGGATTTTGAATTATTTTTGAACTTTTGGTTTTTAGGGGATTTTTCTCCGGTTTCGCCTGATTTTTCGGTGCGGCAAGCCGGGATATCCATCGCAGAGCAGGCTGCTCTTGAGGCAATTCGTTGCCGGCCTCTCTGTCTCTTTCTTGTTTCGCCAAGAAAGAGACGAAAAGAATGCGATTTAAGGGGGCTTTTTACAAAGACGCCCCCTTAAAAATCCCCTCCGAAACCGTTAGCCGTTGCTCTTTGCGACCTTGATGCGGGCAAGCAAGCAACGCCCGCCTGCCGTCGCTCAAAGAAATTGCAGTACGCAGCGATACCTGCACCGTACCTCTAACAGGGAAGACTTTCTTGCGCAGTACTTCTGTTCTGCCTGCCGGGAGGCGGATATCGCTTGCATATCCGCACAGCGTGTTAAAACGCTTCGCCTGCAATCTTAGGATGGGGGATACCTAAGGGGGGGGCTTTGTGCAAAGCCCCCCCCCTTGGGCAGGTCTTTGGTTACTTTCTGCCTGCCAGAAAGTGACACCCTTGCGCAGGCAGGGCCTGAGCCGTTTCGTTACGGACAAAGCAAAAGAAAGTCCGCCGGGTGGCTCACTCGGTAACGCATTGCCCCAATAATCCCCCGTAGGGCAGGCAGAGCCTGAGCCGTTTCGTTACGAACGAAGCAAAAGAAAGTCCGCCGGGGGGTTCGCTCGGTAACGCAGTACCTCAATAATCCCCCGTAGGGCGGACAGGGCTTTGGGTATTTTCAGCCGGTGCTCTACATAGATTGTCCCGAGGAGGAGATTTTTTATGCGCAAACGGGATATTTTTTTAATTGCTCTGGCAGTTTTGCTGGGAGTCGGCCTCGCCGCCCATCTGCTGCTGCGCAGCACCGCCGAAACCGGCTCATGGGGTCTCAGCTTCCGGCAGGACGGCACACCTCCCGTAGGGCCCGCTTCCGCTTCTCAGCTTCAAAAGCTGGATGCCGCCTATCTGGGAAATCCGGAGGAAAAGGTGCTGTATCTCACATTTGATGCCGGATACGAAAACGGTTCCACCGCCAAAATTCTGGACACCCTCAAAAAACACAACGCCCCGGCGGTGTTTTTTCTGGTGGGGAACTACATTGAAAAAAATGTGGATCTGGTGAAGCGGATGGCCGCCGAGGGGCACACTGTGGGCAACCACACCATGCATCATTACGATATGAGCAGGATTTCCGACCCGGAGGCCTTCCGCCGTGAGCTGGAGGATCTGGAGACGCTGTACCGGGAAAAAATCGGCGGGGAGATGTCCAAATTTTACCGGCCGCCTCAGGGAATTTACAGCACGGAAAACCTCAAGACCGCCCAGCGGCTGGGGTACAAGACGGTATTCTGGAGCCTTGCCTATGTAGACTGGAAAAACGACGCCCAGCCCACCAAGGAGCAGGCCTTTGCCAAGCTCCTGCCGAGGGTCCACAACGGAGCGGTGATCCTGCTGCACTCCACATCTCAGACCAACGCCGCCATTCTGGACGAACTGCTGACGAAATATGAGGAAATGGGCTATCGCTTTGCCCCCATCACCGAGCTGTTCGCAAACAATGCCGGATAACCGTCCGTCATCGGCGGAGCGGGGGAGCGGACAAAAAAGCTGTCACTTCCGGGTAAGGAAATGACAGCTTTTCGTTCTGTTAATGCGGAATTTATAAAAATAGGGGAGGGATGGGGCATCCGTCCCAAAAGCTCATAAAAACTGCGGGAGCCAAACCCTCAGCCCCCGCCATTTTTTACCGTTCTTTTTTGTTCTTCTGGCCGGGCTCCCGGCGGAAGCCGTCCCTGTCAAAGGCCTTCATAACCATCACATCAATGGCAATGCAGGCCGCGGCCACGAAAATCAGCTCCCAGAATATGCATTTTGCACCCCGAATCACCATATCCATGCCATTCATTCCACGCAGGCCGTTACAGAGAAACGCAAACACTATGGTCAGCACAGCGCCCAGACTGCTCCAGATCATGCCTGCCAGCCGCTGGGTATATTTCCATGCTTCCAGACTTGCCATGCCCCACCAGCTGCGGTAGCCCAGACCGTAGTTTGCCTCCTTCGGAGGCGCCAGCAGGAACAGAAGTCCCAGCCCCAGCATAATCAGGGGCCCCGCCATGACCGCCAGCCGGATCGCCATTTCCACCCGGCCCATTACGGTGCTGAGGTCCGGCAGCAGATTTCCCAGCAATGCGCCCAGGTCCATATTCTGCAATAATGATTTCAGTGCCTCCATAGGACATACTCCTTATTTTTCCTCAAGGAACTGGTTTATTTCGTGAATAAAGCTGTTTACATCCTGAAACCGGCGATAAACCGAAGCAAATCGGATATAGGCCACTTCATCCAGAGGTTTCAGGCGGGCCATGACCATTTCGCCGATTTTATCGGTGCTGACCTCCCGCTCCAGAGTGTTCTGAATGGACTGCTCGATTTCCAGAGCGATCCGGTCCAGATCTGCCACATCCACCTGCCGCTTATCAAAAGCACGGACCATGGAATTCAGGATCTTGTTTCTGTCGAAATTCTGCCGGGTACCGTCCCGCTTTACCACAATGATCGGCAGACTTTCCACAACCTCGTAAGTTGTAAATCTGCGCTGGCAGGCGATACATTCACGGCGGCGGCGAATGCTGTTGCCGTCCTCAGAACGGCGGGAATCCACTACCTTGCTTTCCTGGTCTCCGCAAAATGGACATCTCATACCATCCAGCTCCCCCTGACTGTATTATATAATGTATGATTATACCAGAATTATGTTATCCTGTCCAGTATTTTTTCCTTGTCATTTCCGGCCTGATAGGGTAAAATAGGGTCAGCAACCCAAAAAAGGAGACTGTTATGGGCAAACAAACAAAACTTTTTATCGCATGGGGCATCCTTTACATCGTCTGCACGGTTTGGGGCTTTATTCCCCATCCTCAGGGGGCTCTTTACGGCTTTCTGTTTCTCTCATCCTTAGGATTTTTTATTCCCCCCGCCATGCTGCTTTATGACGGCGTACAGCATAAGGACAGAAAGCGCTTTGTGCTGATGCGGAACCTCAGCCTTGCGTCCCTGATTCTCACGGTCATCGTGCTGATTCTCAATTTTATGACCATGAATGCATCGGCAGAAGCGGGAAAAGTGCTTTACTGGCTTCTCATTCTTGTATCCGCCCCCATGATCTGCTCCCAGGTATGGGTGGTAAGCCTGTTCTGCTGGGCCTGCCTGCTGATGGTGAGCATTCAGTATCTCAGAAGATTCCCGAAATAAAAAAAATCGCCTGTCCTTAGGAACGTTCCGAAAGGGCAGGCGTTTTCATTACTTTTTTCTCTTTTTCTTCCCGGTAAACCACAGACACAGCCACTGTCCCAGCAATGTAAGCGTAATGAGTCCCCCCACAAAAGAGAAATGATCCAATCCCATGAAGAGGGGCGATAAGGATGCCGCAGCGGCAATCAGGGACAGATCCCTTTCCATGCAGCGCAGATTGTCCGTGCCGTAAATGCAGTACAGCACTGCCAGCAGTGCCACGCCGCAGGTGAGCACCGCCGTCAGCATGGGGCCGAAATTGGCGTAGCCGAAGGGGGTAAGGCTGAAATAGGAATAGGTCTGCCGGATGATTTCACCTTTGTAAAGCTTGAAATTCAGCACCGCACCATAGGGGAGCGCCTCCAGAATGAGGGCCACAGCCGGCAGAATAAGGCACAGACATCTTGTCTTTTTCACAGCACAGAAACCTCCTTAATTTACCTGAGGCAAGGTCAGCGACACCTGTCCGATTTCATTTACCAGAAGCTTCACGCTGACCTGCACGCCGTCCATATCCACTTTTCCGGTGACGGTACAGGCATCCTTTTCAAAGCGGACGGTCACATCCTGAAAAGAATCAAAGGTCACATCGGATCGCTGGCGATAGGTAAGATTTTCGCCCTTTACCTTTTTGAAGTTTTCCTTCACAAAGATCTCTTGGGCTTGCTGCATGAGCTCTTCGAATTTTCCGGCTTCTTTGTCCTGCTCTATCTGGGTTTTTACCCACTTATCCCCAAGAATATGGGTATATTGGTAGGTCGTCCCGCCCACGGTTTCCAGATACTTTTCGCCCATCCCGAGAACGCCTGTGCGGTACTGCTTGTTTCCGTCCATCTGAACCGTCACACTGATTTGCCCCAGCAGCGGGATATCCTCCACTGTCAGAATGATCTGGCAGTTTTTCTCTTTGGAAAGGCCGCCGCGGAGCTGGTCAATGGGGTGGATGCTTCCGCAGGCGGTAACCCCCGCCAGCAGGCAGAGGGTAAGGAGCAGCGTCGTAAGTTTTTTCATTGTGATTCCTCCCGGAATTTTGTAATGTCATACTATCACAGCTTTTTCCCCGTGTAAAGTGGGCAATATCTGTGAAGTCCCGGACAGGCTTTGCGCTATCCTTTGCCGCGGGGCAGGATATGGAAATTGGTGTAAATGTAAAATTTTCCAACGCTTTTCTATATACATTTCCCAGTTTCCTTTGATTGACATATTCCGGGGAATTTTATATAATTATGTAACCAAAAGGGAAATAAGGAGGATTATTATTATGTTTTGCAAAAACTGCGGCACGCAGCTTTTGGACGATCAGTCTCTCTGCCCCGAGTGCGGCGCTCCGGCAAATGCGGCACAAACCCCCGCTCCTGCCCAGCACGCTTTCCCCAGCCCCGAAATCAGCCAGACGGAAAATGTTCCCCTTGGTATTCTGGGCGCACTCCTGGCAGCCGTTGCAGGCGCTGCGGCAATCGCTTTGTTCACAAAGATGGGCTATATCTCCTCTTTGGGCGGTCTGCTGCTGGCATTTCTCACGGTTTTCCTGTACAAGAAATTCAGTGGCGGTCAGATCGGCACCGCAGGCGTTCTTGTGTGCATTGGGCTGTGCATTGTCGCCCCGTATATAGGCTACCGTGCAGGCTTTGCGTGGGAAATCGGTGTATACGAGGATCTCTATGTGACGCTGTTTCTGAATTCTATGGGAATTTCCCACAGCTTTGCAGGTGTTTTTGCCAACTTCCATAAGATTATCAATGCGCTGGAAATGGGCGGTGACATCGCAAAAGACCTGATTCTGCTCTATCTCTTCACAGCTTTGGGTGCTTTCGCTTGTTTCGTAGACACCTTCAAAAAGCGCAAAATCGTCCGGGACGAGTCTGCCGACTGATATTCTTTTCCGAAAATTACATATTGAAAAGCAAAAAATATCCGAAGAAATCACGGCATTGCCTTGGTTTCTCCGGATATTTTATTATATTCTGCATTCTTTTCTGTGCCGCAGAAAAAGAGGGCAGAACTTGCGTTCTGCCCTCCTGAAGGTCAATATCTTACTTGAAGTAACGCTCCAGCAGACCCTTCAGAGCCTTGCCGTGGCGAGCCTCGTCACGAGCCATCTCGTGAACGGTTTGCAAAACGCATCCTGCGGATGCTAATTTGCAAGGGCGTGGATAGCTTCTTTTACTCAAGATTACGTCAAACTTCAAACGAATTAAAGCATCTTTTTAACATCTTCGGTACCATGATTGTACATCTTCAAAAGCAAATCTACACCTTGTGTACCATCTGAATACCATTCAGAGGTGTCAAATATGGGAAAACAACAGGAAAGTGGTATCTTCAAAACAGATGAGGAATATTGGGGCTATCGGTTCTCCATTCTAATTGATGGGAAGCGTGTTACCCGCAGAAGATTCACAGATGATGACGGAAACAAGTTCTCTTCCAAAAGGGCCGCCACCAAAGCAAGGGAAACTGCCATTGCAAATGCCCGACTGGATATGAAGCGGAAAACAGAAGTTACCCGAAAAACAGTTCAGGATGTTTATGAGGAATATTGTGCCAAAGGCCGTAGTGACAGAGCCTATGGAACAATCCGTAAACAGGACAGCTTGTGGGAAAATCATATTTCCAGTAGGTTCGGAAAAAGAATGGTGGATGATATTTCGGTGGCGGAAGTGACAGACTACTTGGCAGAGCTTTACTACCACGAAGGTCTGTCCTTCATGTATGTGGAGAGCTTTCTGAAAATGTTCTATCTGATCTTCGGTCAAGCCTATTCCCGCAATTATTTGTCTGTGGATACTTACAACAAGCTTTGCGTCAATAAGGATACTAAAATCCGTATGCCGAAAATTAAAACGGAAGATGATACGGATATTGTGGCCTACACCCAGGAAGAACTCCAGAAGATGGATCAGTATTTCAGCGGATCAGCTGGAGAAACTGCTTATCTTCTGGGCCGATACTGCGGCCTCCGGATCAATGAATGTTATGGCCTAAAATGGGATCATGTAGATCTGAAGGCGGGAACGATTCTGATTGATCGTCAGATGCAGTATCAGGACGGCCTCATTAAACTGGTTCCGCCGAAAACAAGAAATGCTAAAAGAACCATCTACATGAGCGGGGTTTTGAAGAATTATCTTCAAAAGCTGAATCAGCAGTGGAAAGAAGACGAAGTGCAGTTTGCGGCCCTCTGGGAACAGAACAGGCGACAAATTGAGGACATGGACGGCAAGAAAATTTTATCCACAGAGCTTGTGAATTGTCTGCCGAACGGCAAGATTCAGACCGTCAATTCCATGAAGTATCATGCCAAAGAGATTAAAACAAAGCTCAATATCCAATTCAAATACCATAATCTCCGCCACACATACGGAACTATGATGGCAGAAATGAATACACCGGCACATTTGCTGTGCGATCAGATGGGCCACGGAAATATCCATGTCACCCAGAAATATTATATTGCCATTTCCAAGAGCGGAATTGAAACGCTGCGGAAGAATTTGAACCAACTCTGATACAACAAAGAAGCAAGAAACGATCATGTTTCTTGCTTCTTTTTAACATCTTTTAAGTAACTTTTAGCCATCTTTGCAGTTTTCCGCTATTATTTCAGCAATATAAGATAATGCATCAACACACAGAATAGTTCTCATAGCGTGTTCTTTTGTGCCATAGTTTAACTGGACTCCATGGCAGATTAGGTTTCGATTTGGATGTTTCGCAAGTTCCTCTTTTATTTCCATCTTCGGAATTCTGGTCCTAAAGATTTTGAATCGCAGATATCCCATGAAAAACCCATACTCTCCTTCTTCATCATCAATCTCACCACCTTTAAGCACGGCTGTCATTACTCTTGAAGTATCATTTGATGATTGAAATCCATATCTGTCTCGGATTTTTTTCAATGTGACAGGATCGTATGTGGTATTTCTCATTTTCAAATATTTTTCTATATCAGCTGTGATCCCTATTAACTGAGTTATTAATATAGATACAGCTCCATAATAGTAACCTAACTGATAAAGGAGAAATGCCTCATGGAAAAGAGGTATTCTTTCATGATTAATTATTTCGGATGATGCCATTTGCTCTTCTAATTTCTTAAGATGGAGGGCATCATAATACTCATATATTGCCGCTATCACTCCTTTTTCTCCTGATTTTTCATACTGTTCAATCACATACTCATGGAATACTGGTTCGCCGTTTATATATGCAGGCCAATCTAATTCTGCCAAAATCCGAACATATTTATGGTAGTTTTCTCGCTCTGATTCAGATAAATCTTCTGAATCATAAATTGCGTCTGCCGCTTTCGATATTGCAGCTACAATTTTCTCAATATCAAAAACAACCTCTGTACCATTTCTTTTGATAATTTTCATTTTATGGTGTCACCAGCATTCCTTATATTTTTGTAAGAATAGTACATAGCTGCGCATTAGTACATTTCTCTAATCTTATCCATGTAGGCCCGGAACTGATCCACAACATCATCCGGCCCAATGAGCTTTGTCCGCTTACCAAAAGAGAGAAGCCAGCCAAAAAATTGGTCACTGACTTCAATCTTGGTCGTGACGCTGAAATGTGTATCATCTATCTTTTGGTAAACGCTACCCCTTGCTCCGATGCGATCCACGGCAGCGTCCAAAAGCGGATTAATGAACCGAATCGTTACTAGCCTTTCCTCTCCGCCGAACATTCCAAAAGTCCGCTGGGTGTAAGTGTGCAGATCAATTCCCTTGAAGGCTGCTTCCCCTTCTCTGGCCTGTCCCTTCCTTTCAACCTCTTTCATGCGATCCACACGATAGGTTCGCATTTTACGGGAGCGGTCATCAAAGGCCAGGAGGTAGTAGTTACCGTCACTGATCAGCAGCTGATAGGGACTTACGCAGTATTTCTCACCGTGGCGGCGTTCTGCTTGTCCGCTCATATCATCAATGGTGTACTTCAGATACTTGAACTCAATCTTCTCCGGCTCGTGCGGCTGGCCCTCTATCTTGCGGCTCATAGCTTCGTTGATGGTGGCAATATTTTTGAGGACGCTGCGGTTATTGGTTTTTACACGATCTGTCAGGAAGGCATTGTGGCGGATCTTCTCAGCCTGATGATTGCTGACAAAATCGCAGACTACATCCAAAAGCCGCTTGGACTGGCCTTCAGAAATAAATTTGGTGGAGTAGACACACTCAGCCAGAAGCCGGATATCTGTCAGATCAAAGTGCCGCTGCCGCACATAAAAGCCTTTCTTTGCCTTGTTGTATACAATCAGCTTTAGGTCATCGTCCACATCATCGGTCAACATTTCCTCGGCCTCCTGGATGGTGCAGCCCTCCTCCAGAGCCAGCTGGGCTTTGTTGATCTCCTCAATGTCCCGATAGATGGAGCGGCGTTCGGCGGTGATGCCGCAATCGTCCTCCAGATAGGCCACAATTTCCGTTGCTGTCTGGGTGTGGTTTTCGTCTGTTTCTTTCAGAAGGTATTGCAGTACCAGATAGGGCTTCAGCTTTTGGTTCACCTGTTTGCCGTGGTGGGCTTTTTCTTTTACGTCCATTGCGGCGGCCTCCTTGAAGTTCACTTTTCAAATAGTATAACATACCAAAAGGAAAAAGGACAGTTTTCACTGTCTTCATTTTTGTAATAGCCGTTTTGTAATGGAGAGCGTCAATTCAAGATCTTCTTCATTTAGTTGTCCTATAGTGGAAAGCACATTTTGAGATAGCTTCGGATTGCTAGTTTTTGTGTCAAAAAATTCTATAGGGGATATTTCAAAATAATCACAAATTGCGAAAAATTCGCTCATGGACGGAAGGGTTTTTCCAGAAGAAATATTATTGATATAGCCCCGGCTGTGTCCTAAATCATAACTCATTTTGTATTCTGAGATACCTTTTTGAAGTCTTAACTGCGTAATACGTTCTCTTACAAAATCTATATCCATATCAACCGCCTCCTTATGTTATAGGATAGAACATAGATTTTAGTAATTAGTAATTTTAAAAATGTTGATATTATTGACACGCACTTTTAAAAATGTTATTATAGTTTTTGAAATGTTGCAGATTTAATAACAACATTTTTTACAATAATCAATCAAAAGAGAGGGATAAGACATGGCAGAAAAGACTTTATTAGAGGGCGAAAAGAAAAGTGCGATTATAGTGAGCCTCACAGCGGGTGTCGGTGTTGCAATTGTTATTTTTGCAATTTGCATGTGTATTTGGGAACCTAAATATTATTGGGACACCTCATTGTTTGGTGCAGCTGTAAGCGGTGCTGTAATATTCCTGATTGTTTATTTCTGGATTGGACGGACAGAACTTGTTGTTACCGATAAAAGGGTCTATGGAAGAGCAGCATTTGGAAAAAGAGTTGATTTACCAATCGACTCTATCGCTGCAGTTGGTATGAGTGCTTTGAACGGCGTAATGGTAACAACTGCTTCTGGTATGCTTTCCTTTAAATTGATGGCAAACAATAAGGAACTCCATAAATGTATCAGTAACCTTCTGATCGAACGGCAAAATCGTACAACACTTCCTACTACGATTAAGCAGGAAGTGTCACATAGTGACGCAGATGAACTAAAAAAATTCAAAGAACTGCTGGATTCCGGTGTAATTACACAGGAAGAATTTGAAGCAAAGAAAAACAAGATTCTAGCAAACTAAGGAGATTTTCTACTAAGAAATAAAAAATAGAGGTAATTAAGTATGAAAAAGATTTTTTCTCTCGGATTAATTGTGATTTTAGTATTTTCCCTTTGTGCCTGCGGCTCTTCTAAGACTGAAAAAGTTGATGTTAAAGAGAACATCCGGATTGCTGTGCAAGGAAAAGCAACAGTGGAGTGCATGTTCTCTTATGAAAGTGTTAAAACTGTTTTGGCCTCCTGTTCCACAATTGATGATAATGGTGATGGCACATATGACGTTTTTGGCAAAATCACCGTTATTGATGATTTTGGTGACAAATATGACGCAAAGTATGAAGCAAAGGTGTCGGTTGATGAATCTGGATCGGCTACTTGTAAAGACTTTAAAATGGATACACCCAGGAAAAAGTAAATTAATGGCTTCTTTTACTCATTAACAAGAAGCCTCAAGTTACAACGTAAAAAGCAGAGAATCTTATGATTCTCTGCTTTTTAAACATATTTTGCTCTAATCAATGTACTCTTGCTGATCCCCGTCAATGCGGTTACCTGTTTATAGGTCTTTCCCTGTTCCAGAAGATCCAGAGCCAGCCGCAGCTGATCCGGCGTGTATTTCTTTGGTCTTCCGTCCCGGAAGTTTGGATCTTGTCGGGCCACAGCTTTTCCGGTCTGGGTACGCTCCACAATCATGCCCCTTTCGTATTCTGCAAAGGCCAGCATCACAGTTAAAATTAGATTTCCTGTTAGAGTATTTTCAATCAATCCCATATTGAGAATGTGAACCCGCACACCTCGTTCAAACAAATCCCGCACAGTCTGAACACCTTCAATTGCGGTTCGGGCAAATCGATCCAGCTTGCAGACCACCAATGTATCCCCATCTTGAAGCGTTTCCAGAAGGAATTGAAACTTGGGGCGTTCCATGGTTTTTCCTGAGAATGCCTCTTGGACAATACTCTGGCAGCCGTATTTTTCTAAGGCCGCCACCTGATCCTCCAGACTGTTTCCATCCCGTCCCTGTGTGGCGGTGGATACTCTGGCATAGCCGTAAATCATGGCTTTTTCCTCCTATTTTTTGACACTAAGTTCTGGTACTTTGTCATCTGGATAGGATCTTTGAATCAAGAACCTATCCAGATTTAAC